>JBMTKF010000006.1:0-100630 GCA_049439205.1 Flavobacteriaceae bacterium
CTAAGAAAACCACTGCTGCTAAGAAAACCACTGCTGCTAAGAAAACCACTGCTGCTAAGAAAACCACTGCTGCCAATAAAACTGCAGTTACCAAAAAAATCACAGAAAAAAAGGTTGAAATTCTTAAAGAGCCCATTTCTCTAGGATCAGTTGTTACTCCAAAAGAAAATCTAACTACTACAAAATCTAAATCCAAATTAAAAGTAACTGAGGAAGTAGATGAATTTTTAAATAACTTTAATTGGCATAATTATCAAGAGGGTATTGATGTAATCGAAGATGAACAATTGAAGGAATTTGAAGAACTTGTCGCCGAAAATTTTGTTGACACTGCTGATGAAGATATTTTAAATGGTACCATTGTTCATCTGACAGACCGAGAGGCCATTATCGACATCAATGCCAAATCAGAGGGTGTAATTTCCCTTAATGAGTTTAGATACAATCCCAATCTTAAAGTTGGAGACAAGGTTGAAGTGATAGTTGACACTCGTGAAGATAAAACTGGACAGTTAATCTTATCACACAGAAAAGCTCGGGTCATCAAGGCATGGGATCGTGTTAACAACGCCCATGACAATGGCGAAATCGTAAACGGTTTTGTTAAATGTCGTACTAAAGGGGGTATGATTGTAGATGTTTTTGGAATTGAAGCATTCTTGCCCGGTTCTCAGATTGATGTCAAACCCATTAGGGATTACGATCAGTATGTAGACAAAACTATGGAATTTAAAGTGGTTAAGATCAATCACGAATTTAAAAATGTAGTTGTGTCTCATAAAGCGCTGATTGAGGCCGACCTTGAAGAACAAAAGAAAGAGATTATCGGTCAACTAGAAAAGGGACAAGTATTAGAGGGTACCGTAAAAAACATTACCTCTTATGGAGTATTTGTTGACCTTGGAGGAGTAGATGGACTTATTCATATTACTGATCTTTCTTGGAGTCGTATCAATCACCCAAATGAAATATTGGAATTGGACCAAAAGCTCAATGTAGTGATCCTTGATTTTGACGATGACAAGTCCAGAATTCAATTGGGCTTGAAACAGTTGAGTGCTCATCCATGGGATCGATTGAGTGAAGAACTAAAAGAAGGAGATAAGGTTAAAGGAAAAGTTGTAGTTATTGCCGATTATGGTGCTTTTATTGAAATTGAAGATGGAGTTGAAGGATTGGTTCACGTTTCCGAAATGTCATGGTCAACCCATTTGAGGTCTGCCCAAGATTTTGTAAAAGTTGGGGATGAGGTAGAAGCTGTATTGCTTAGCTTAGATCGTGAAACCCGAAAAATGTCTTTGGGTATCAAACAGATTACTCCCGACCCTTGGACTGATATAACTACTAAATATCCTGTAGGGTCAAAACACAAAGGAGTTGTGCGAAACTTTACCAACTTTGGTGTGTTTATTGAATTGGAAGAGGGAGTTGACGGATTGGTTTATATATCTGATCTGTCTTGGACCAAGAAAGTGAAGCATCCATCAGAACTATTGACATTGGCCGAAGAGATCGATGTATTGGTATTGGAACTTGATGTAGAGGGTAGAAAACTCAGCTTGGGTCATAAACAAACCCAAGATAATCCCTGGGACAAGTATGCTGACGAGTTTGCTTTAGATTCTATTCACAAAACAGCTATAACAGAAATCGTTGACAAAGGAGCAACTATTAAATTTAACGAAGATGTAACTGCATTTGTACCTCAAAGACACTTGGAAAAAGAAGATGGTTCAAAACTTACTAAAGGGGAAGAAGCTGAGTTTAAGATAATTGAATTCAACAAAGAGTTTAAAAGGGTTGTCGCTTCACACACCAACCTTTTTAAGGAGCAAGAAAAGATAAATTACAAAAAAGCTTCAAAGAAAGTCAAAGAAAGTAATTCTGAAAAAACCACCTTAGGAGATTTGGATGCTTTGGCTGGTTTAAAGAAAAAAATGAATGACAAGAGCTAACTTTAATGTTTGGATTAAACTCAAAACCCTTCTTATTGGAAGGGTTTTTTTGTTCAATGGATTCGTTAAAAAATGATATTTTTGTGCTATCAAAGGTTTCTAATGTCTCATAAAGTACTTCTGTCCCATAAAAAAATAGAGATCATTCTCAAGCGATTGGCTAGCCAGTTGATAGAAAAATTCAATGACTTTAATAAAGTGGTATTGGTGGGTTTACAACCTAGGGGTATCTTTTTGCTTAAACGATTGGTTGAACTTTTAGAAAATGATTATGGACTCGACAAGGTTATCTTTGGTAAATTAGACATTACTTTTTTTAGAGATGATTTTAGAAGATTCGACAAAACCCTTTCACCCTCATCTTCTGAAATGGAGTTGACCATAGAGGGAAAATCTGTAGTTATTATTGATGATGTTCTTTACACAGGAAGAAGTATTAGGGCTGCCTTGACTGCATTAGATCATTATGGTCGCCCCAACGATATCCAACTCCTGGTATTGATCGACCGAAGATTTAGTCGAGACCTTCCCATTCAACCAGATTATACTGGGGTTCAAGTCGATGCCTTGGAAGGAGACAAGGTTCGGGTAGAATGGAAGGAACAAGCAATGCATGATACTGTTTTCATTGAAAAAAGATAGACTATGGAACAACTAAATGTCAATCATCTGCTCGGAATTAAATACCTAAAAGAAGAAGATATTCACTTGATTTTTAAGACTGCAGATCATTTCAAAGAAATCATTAACCGCCCCATAAAGAAAGTTCCGAGTTTGAGAGATATTACCATTGCTAATCTTTTTTTTGAAAACAGTACCCGAACCAAACTTTCTTTTGAGTTAGCTGAAAAAAGATTGAGTGCTGATGTGATCAACTTTTCTGCTTCCCAATCTTCTTTAAAGAAAGGAGAGACTTTAATTGATACGGTCAATAATATTTTGGCCATGAAAGTAGATGTAGTGGTCATACGACATCCCAATCCGGGAGCTCCACTTTTTCTCTCCAAAAATGTTGATGCTTGTATTATCAATGCTGGAGATGGCACTCATGAGCACCCTTCTCAGGCCCTGCTAGATGCCTATTCAATCAGAGAGAAATTGGGTTCCTTAAAGGGGAAAAAGATTGCTATTGTAGGAGATATACTTCATTCTAGAGTAGCTTTATCAAATATCTATGCCCTAAAATTGTTAGGAGCTCAAATACAGCTTTGTGGCCCAATGTCATTGATTCCCAAACATATTGGTGCCCTTGAGGTAACAATTAGTAACGATCTAATGCAAACTCTTAAATGGTGTGATGCAGTAAACATGCTAAGGGTTCAAAACGAAAGAATGGATTTGAATTACTTTCCATCCACCCGAGAGTATGTCAAACTCTATGGTCTCAATGCTGAAAAACTGGCCAGTCTCAAAAAAGAAATTATCTTATTACACCCAGGTCCTATCAACAGAGGAGTTGAAATAACTTCTGACGTTGCCGACTCAAAAAATGCTATTATATTAGATCAAGTTGAGAATGGAGTAGCCATCAGAATGGCCATTATATATCTACTGGTTGCCAAATTCAATATTCCCACTAGATGATCTCAAAAAATAAAGAGACACATTTATACCTTAAATTTGACAATAATGAAAAAGACGCACTCGACTCTGATCTTTTGTCCTTTAACTTTACCTCAGATGTGATCCTCGATTTGTCATCTTTGGAAACAATAGACAAAACTCTTGTCTCATCCCTCAACCAAATCAATCACAATATTGTTTCTGTGGGATTTTGTTTGGTTGTCGTACTAAAAGAGTCCCCATCCATCACCAATATTGAGTCACTCAACATAGTTCCCACAATGATCGAAGCTGAGGATTACTTACAGATGGAGCAAATTCAAAGAGATCTAGGGACGTCCTTATGAAACTTAATATTTTAGGTTGTCATTCTGCAACACCCATAGAAAACGCCCACACCACCTCGCATGTTTTGGAGGTCAAAGACCATCTTTTTTTAATTGACTGTGGTGAAGGGACTCAGATTCAATTGCGGCAGCAGAAAATCAAGTTTTCAAGAATCAAACATATATTCATCTCCCACCTGCATGGAGATCACTTTTACGGTTTGGTGGGTTTGATTAGTACGTTCAGACTCCAAGGTAGGACAGCCGATCTTCATATTTACGGACCCAAAGGAATCAAGGAGGTACTTACACTCCAGCTTAAACTGGCCAACTCTTGGACCAATTACAATTTATTCTTTCACGAATTGAAAAAGAAAGAATCGGTACTGATTTTTGAAGATGATTCACTTACGGTTCATACCATCCCACTCGATCATCGTGTTTATACTAATGGATTTTTGTTTCAGGAAAAGCCTGGTCTGAGGAGGTTGAACAAAGAAAAAATAAAAAACTACAACATCCCTCATTTCGATTTTCAGAACCTTAAACATGGAAAGGATTTAGTTTTGGAGGACGGAACCGAACTCAAAAACGATATGGTTTCATTGGATCCCAACCCTATCAAACGTTATGCATTTTGTAGTGATACTGCTTATAATGAATCTTTAGTGCCTTTGATTAAGGGTGTTGATTTACTTTATCACGAAGCCACTTTCCTGGATGTCCACGAAAATTTGGCCAAAAAGACCAAACACAGTACAGCAGCACAAGCAGCAAAAATTGCCCAACTGGCAAAAGTTAAACGTCTGGTTTTGGGACATTTTTCATCACGTTATCGGGACAAAAATAGATTTTTAAAGGAGGCTGCTCCCTTTTTTGATGCGGTTGAATTGGCTGCAGATGGTAAAATATTTGATATTTAGTCTAAGGGATTAATCGTAAATTTGCTGTATGAGTAGTAAAGAGATGAAACCTAAGTTGGCTGATTTACGTAAATCATACGAAAAGGGAACCCTAGACTTTCATCATGTCAAAGAGAACCCCTTACAGCTTTTCCAAACCTGGTTTTATGAGGCCAAAGAGGCAGATGCCATAGATGAAGCCAATGCAATGAGTCTCACTACACTTGGTGATGACGGTTTTCCCCGTGCTAGGGTTGTGTTGCTCAAGGATTTTTCGGATGAAGGTTTTGTGTTTTTTACCAACTACAACAGTGAAAAAGGCAAATCTCTAATGAATCATCCCAAAGTTGGATTATCATTCTATTGGCCGAGTTTGGAGCGGCAAATCATCATCAAAGGAGAAGCTGAAAAATTGTCTGCCGAAAAATCGGATCAATATTTTGATTCGCGTCCAAGGGGAAGTCAATTAGGAGCCCATGTCTCCCCACAAAGTGAAGTTATTTCCAACCGAAAATTTTTGGAAGACCTGCAAGCTTCTTTAGAGGAAAAGTTTGAAAATACAGAAATCCCCCGTCCGGATCATTGGGGAGGGATACTGGTACGACCTCAAGAAATTGAGTTTTGGCAAGGTCGTCCCAACCGCCTGCATGACAGAATTTGTTGTTATTTGGACGGTATAGATTGGAAAACAAAACGTTTAGCTCCTTAACTGATGAAAGAACTTGTCATTTTAAGGCACGCTAAATCCAATAGAGCTTACAGGGTTGATGATATCAACAGACCACTTTCTCAGGAGGGGATTGAGAGAATCCAAAAGAAATCTCATCAAAAGAGTGATTTTTTTACAAAAGCAGAAATCATCATTTCCAGTCCAGCGATCAGGGCCCTGCACACTGCCATGATTGTGGTCCGTGAATTGGGTATTCCAATGGAAAAGTTGATGATCGATAATCAACTTTATACTTTTTCGAGTTTTAGTGTAATAGACTATGTTTATGCCCTAGATGATAGGTGGAGCAAAGTAGTTTTGGTTGGTCACAATCCTGCTTTTACTGAGGTGATCAATCACTTTTCGGATGCAGGTATTAATCAACTTAGGACTGCCGGATTTGCAAAGGTGTCTTTTGACGGAGATCAATGGAGTAATTTATTTAAGGGAGAAGTAATATTGGGTCAGAAAAAAAATAATTTTTAAAGGATATGAGTGCAACTCCCAAATATATCAATAGAGAGATCAGTTGGCTCGATTTCAATGCTCGTGTTTTACAAGAGTCTAATGACAAAAATGTACCGCTATTGGAACGCCTGCGTTTTTTGGGAATTTTCTCTAATAATTTGGACGAGTTTTTCCAAGTTCGATATGCCACCGTAAAACGAATTGCACAATCTAGTAAAACAGGTAAAAGGGTTTTTGCAGGCAGAAGTGCAGAGGCATTGCTTAAGGAAATCACCAATAAAGTAATTGATCTTCAGGACGAAAGCCTAAAAATCCTCAATGGAATTTACAAAGAGATGGAAAGAGAAAACATCTTTTTTATCGATCAAAATGAGGTTAAGCCCGAGCAGGAAGCTTTCCTAAAGAATTATTTTATACAAAATATAAACCCTGCTTTGGTAACCATCATTTTGTCCCAAAACAGGGATCAGGATTTGTCTACTAACAAGGCCTTTTTGATAGTAACCATGACCTTGAATGAAACATCAGATCAAAATATTTATGCGCTGATCGAGATGCCCAAAGATGCCAAAAGATTCGTGGTATTGCCTAAGAACAGTGATGGAAAGCAATACATTATGATGCTAGATGATTTGATTCGCTATCATTTTCATATGATCTTTAGCTTTTTCAACTACAAAAGCATTCATGCACACATGGTAAAAATCACCCGTGATGCCGAACTGGATTTGGAGGAAGATGTGTCCATTAGCTATGTTGAAAAAATAACCCTCAGTGTAAAAGATCGAATGATTAGTGATCCTGTCAGATTAGTTTATGACAAAGAAATTCCGGAGCCAACCCTTCGCTTTGTGATGGAAAAACTCAATATTGCCTCTACAGACAGTCTGATTCCCGGCGGAAAGTATCACCAGCGAAGAGATTATATGGGCTTTCCCAGCCTGGATCGTCCGGATTTGTTGTATTCTTCTTTTCCTCCACTCCCCATACCGGGACTTAGTTTGGAGGAAAATATATTGGATGCGGTCGATCAAAAGGATTATTTGCTTTATGCACCTTATCAAGATTTTTCATATGTCATCAAGTTTTTGAGGGAAGCGGCATTAGACCCCAAGGTCAAATCTATTAAAATTACCATATACCGCTTGTCAAAGGCTTCTCATATTGCCAGTGCTTTGATCAATGCCGCAAAAAACGGAAAAAAAGTACTGGTTCAAATTGAACTTCAGGCGCGCTTCGATGAAGAAAATAACATCAATTTCGCAGAACAACTTGAGGCAGCAGGTGTACAATTGATTTTTGGGATTCCCGGACTGAAAGTTCACTCCAAAATATGTGTCATTGAGAGGGAATACGATAAGAAAAATCGACGATATGGTTTTGTCAGCACTGGAAATTTCAATGAATCCACTGCTAAGATTTACACCGATTACACCCTGTTTACCAGTAACCAAAAAATACTCAAAGAGGTCAATAAAGTATTTAACTTCCTTGAGGTGAGTTATAAAATCAAAAAATACAAACACCTGATCGTATCCCCTCACTACACTGCCTCGATCATATCAAAACTGATCGACAATGAAATTCAAAATCACAAAAACGGACTTCCTTCGGGTATTTCGCTCAAACTGAATAATATTACAAATTACCCTCTAGTTGACAAACTATATCAGGCCAGTCAAGCCGGGGTCAAAATTAAAATGATTGTCAGGGGTATTTGTTGTTTAGTTCCGGGAGTAAAAGGCTTGAGTGAAAACATCACTGTGTTAAGTGTGGTAGATAAGTTTTTGGAGCATCCTCGTGTACTCATTTTTGAGAATGCAGGAGACAAAAAAATATACTTGTCCTCTGCTGATTTTATGACACGAAATATCGAAAATAGGATCGAAGTGGCCTGTCCCGTTTATGATAGAGAATTACAACAACAAATCTTAGATACTTTCGATCTTTCCTGGAAGGATAATATCAAGGCCAGAATTGTCAATCAAAATCCACAAAACAAAATGGTAATCCCTCAATTGGGTGAAGCCACACAACGTTCCCAATGGACTACTTACGCTTATTTTAAAAATAAATTGAACTGATAGGATTGAAGATTAAAAAATATGCTGCCATTGATATTGGATCCAACGCCATACGGGTATTGATTTCAAATGTTATCGAAACCAAAGAAGGGGTTCACTTTCAGAAAAATGCTTTGGTCAGGGCTCCCATACGTTTGGGGGAGGATTCTTTTACTTTGGGTGAAATTTCAAAAAAAAGTATCAAGCGAATGGTCAATGCCATGAAAGCGTTCAAACTCCTTATGAAAGTTCATCATGTTTCTCATTATCAAGCCTATGCCACCTCTGCATTAAGAGAGGCGAACAACAGCGGGGATGTCGTCGAACAGGTAAAAAAAAAGACAGGAATCAAAATTGAGATCATTGATGGAAGGAAAGAGGCTGAAATTATTTCTAACAGTAAAATATCTGACTTTTTAAATTCCCAAAAAACTTTTCTTTTTTTGGACGTTGGTGGTGGTAGTACCGAATTCACTTTTATCAATGAAGGTAGAAGAGTTTGTTCCAAGTCTTTCAAAATTGGTACTGTAAGACTGATCAATAATTTGGTGGATGACAGGGTCTGGGAGGCCATAAGAAATTGGATCATCAAAAATTCAAAACCCTACAGCAAAATTACCTTAATGGGATCCGGGGGAAACATCAATAAGCTTTTTAAATTATCTAACATTAAGGAGGGAAAACCTTTATCGATGATTAAACTCAATCAGATATTTTTGGAGTTGGAGCCACTCAGTTATGAAGAGCGAATTGTAAAGTTTGAGCTCAACCCTGATCGTGCTGATGTAATCATTCCTGCGGCAAGAATCTACCTCAAAGCTTTAGAGTGGAGTGGGGGTCAAAAAATCTATGTGCCCAAGTTTGGACTTTCGGATGGTATGATAAAATACATGCACAAAAACAAACCCAAAAAAAGCTAACCGTGCATGGTTTCCTTTTTACCCAATTGAACCATCAATTTTGCCTCAAATTCCAATAAAGCGTCCCATTTTTCATTGACTGCTTTTTCATCTTTACCATATTTACGCGCCAATTTCAAGAATAGGGTATAGTGGTGTGCTTCGCTGATCATAAGTTTTTTGTAAAATTTTTGAAGCGCCTTATCGGCAATTGAGTCCGACAATAATCTAAATCGTTCACAGCTTCGGGCCTCAATCAACGCAGCGCAGAGCAATTGGTCAACCAATTGATCCGTTCTGCTTCCTCCTTTGGGGAAAAACCGCTGTAAATCTCTTACGTATTCATCTTTGCGTTCTCTTCCCAACAACCAACCTCTTTCGCGTATGAGTTGGTAAACCATTTCGAAATGACTCAATTCTTCTTGTGCCAGAGCAATCATGGCCTCAACCAGTTCACTTTCTTCAGGATATCTCACCATCAGGGAGATGGCAGTACTGGCTGCTTTTTGTTCGCAAAAAGCGTGATCGGTCAATATTTCGTGTATGTTCTTTTCAACGATGTTTACCCAACGGGGATCGGTAGGAAGTTTTAGTCCAAGCATGGCAGTGTTTTTTATATATCTAAATCAAATTCATTTTTTAGCACTTCGATTTCGGGATTTATTTTCTTTAGATAATCGTATTTTTCCTTAATGCTATAAACAAACTCTTCACTTTTATGAGTTTCTACCTTGATTTCAAAAGTGATTTTATAGTTGTTCAAAGCCCTACTGAGGTGAGAGAGAAGGGGAGGCAGTTCCTTTGTCAATTCAGATTTACTCAGGGAAGTGGAGGTTTTTAGTAATATTTTATGATCTGCTAGCAGTTCGGGTTGACTCATTTCCAGTAGGGCAGCGATGTTGTTTTCTCCCTGATTGTTTTTCTCCTGGGTGTAAGTTTTCCAAAGTTTGGATAGCCTTTCCTGACTGAATTTATCTTGAGATTCATTAACCTCAATTTTTTTTGAGGATGACTTTCTTTCAGATTCTTTTCTTAGTGCAATGCTAGAAAGTGACAAACTAGATACACCACTTACCAGATTGGGTTTTTTGATTTTGATTTGGGGAGGATTAAAAGTTTGTGTTTTTTCAATTGAAGGTTTTGATTTTTTGTGAATATTCTTTTCTCGGGGAATATATTTAGCGTAGGTTTCATCCGCTGATACTTCCTTTTGGGTTGTAACCTTTGGGGCAGATCCTTTGAAATGATTTACTGGAATGATAAATTGATTTATTTTTCCCCAAAATGGAGAGAGGCCATTTGCATAAGACATAATTCAATCAAAAGTCGTTTGTTTTTAGTATTTCTATAATCCAGTTCACATCTACTTACCAAATCTATGGCATCCAATAGCAATGGAAGAGGTGCTTTTGCAGTTTGTTCTTTAAATTTTTCTTGGGTGGCTTCACCAACCTCAAGTAAATGAAGGGTTTTATTCTCTTTGCTTACCATCAAATTTCTTAAATGAGAGCCCAAACCTGTTATTAAAGCTAATTCATCAAATCCTTTTTGAAGTAATTCGTCAAAAGCAACTAAAATGGCTGGAATATCATGTTTCAAGATCAGTTCGGTAAAGGAAAAAAAGGTGTCATAATCCAGTATATTTAGATTTTCACATACAGACTTTACGCTTAGTTTACGATCAGTAAAACTAACCATACGATCATAAATGGACAAGGCATCTCTCATTGCACCGTCTGCCTTTTGCGCAATCAGATCAAGGGCTTGCTCATCGAATTTTATTTTTTGATCCGTAGCTATTTTTTGCAAATGTTCTTTACAATCTTTTACACTGATCCGTTTAAAATCATAGATTTGACATCGAGAAAGTATTGTAGGAATTATCTTTTGTTTTTCTGTGGTGGCCAATATAAAAATTACGTGTTTTGGAGGTTCTTCAAGGGTTTTAAGAAAAGCATTAAAAGCTCCTATGGACAGCATGTGTACTTCATCAATAATATAAATCTTGTGCGTACCTACCTGGGGTGGTATTCTAACTTGCTCATTTAAGCTCCGTATATCATCTACAGAATTGTTTGAAGCCGCATCTAACTCAAAAATGTTAAAAGCAAAATCTTCATTGGAGTCATTTTTCCCTTGACTGTTGATCCTTTTAGCCAGAATACGTGCACAGGACGTTTTTCCTACACCCCGAGGACCACAAAAAAGAAGTGCTTGTGCCAATACATCTTTTTCTATGGCATTTTCCAAAGTCTTTGTTATGGTCTTTTGACCCACGACCTCACCAAAGGTTTGAGGACGATATTTTAATGCTGAAACAATGTAAGTTTCCATGTATGCGGCTTCTAAACAAAGATAAAAATTGAATAATGTCAATGTAGAGGTCAATAAACAATTTCATCCTAAATTATCAACAAAAGACTAACTTTGTAACGGCAGGCTGTCTTATTGCTCTTTTGACAAGAGAGGAAAGTCCGGACACCATAGAGCAGTATAGCGGGTAACGCCCGTCGTTCGCATCGTCGAACAGGACCAGTGCAACAGAAAGAATGTACAGTTAGGCTGTAGTGAAATCAGGTAAACTCTATACGGTGCAACGCCAAGTATAATTGCGATTGAGGACGGCTCATCTGATGCAATTGGGTAGGCGGCTAGAATGTTGTAGTAATGCAACATCCAGATAAATAATAAGACTCGACAGAATCCGGCTTACAGGCCTGCCTTTTATACTTCAAAAAAACTGAATAAATTGCTCCCGTATTTTCTAGATCGAGTAAACTTGGGATTTTGTTTTAAGTCTTTACTTTTGTTGTGTTCTATAATCAACACTCCGTCCTTCTTTAGGAGCTGGTTGGTAAAAACTGTTTCAATAATTAGCATATATTTTTGGATCTCTAAATGATAGGGAGGATCGGCAAAAATCAAATCGAATCGTGTTTTTACGGCAGACAAATACTTTAGGGTATCCATCTGAGTGACCTTAATTTGAAGTTTTAGGGATTCGGAAGTTTTACGGATAAAATCAACACACATTTTGTTTTGATCCACAGCGATAATATTTTTCACACCACGAGATCCAAACTCATAACTGATACTTCCGGTACCAGAAAAAAGATCCAAAACAGAAGTTTTGTCCCAATCGTATTGGTGTTGAAGGATGTTGAATAAGGCTTCTTTTGACCGATCAGTAGTGGGGCGAACGGGAAGTTTTTTGGGAGCAATGAGTCTTCTGCCTTTATGGGCTCCTGAAATGATCCTCATCAGTCAAAAAGATTGAGGAAGTAGGGAGCAGGGTGTTCCTTTTCGTCAAACATCACAAAACCAGATTGATCGGCAAAAATTATTTTTTGATGATAATACTCCAAAGCTTCATAACACTTTTTATAACGGGCATATTTACCGAAAAATACAACACTAAAGGCTTCGGGTGATAATGATAATTCCTCTGCAACAGCCAGAACAAAATAAAGAAAACTATCCTCATTTTTATAGGGGTAGGTGTTGAATAGTAAGAGTTCCTTGCCCTTAAAGACCAAAAGATCAAATTCGTCGTCCTGCATGTGAAGTTTCATTACCATTGTACCATTCTCATTACCTACAGTGGTACTGAGGTCGTAAAGTATTTGGGAGTAGTGGGTAAAGCTGATGTCTTTAAAATAATGTTGTAAGGTGGTTTCAATTTGTTCCTCAAAGGGATAGAGGATTTGGACCTGATCGTCTCGAGTTTGTATTTCAGCAATACTCCAACCCTCCTCAAGAGAGACATTGTAATTAAGGTAATTTTTCTTTTGTGCTGGATTGTAGAGTGATTTCGGTACAAAAGTGGCCCGATGATCAAAGTGAATCGCTTTGATTTTTTCACTCTCAAGAAAAGAATACGATTTCAGTAATTCTTGAAAGGCATCTCCTTGTTCGATACTGTGGTTTTCAAACTTAAAAAAAGGGCGGGCATTTGGGGTACAAAAAGAAAATCCATCCTTAAAAATTTGGATGGATAGTTCTTTATCTTTTATGATGGTTTTATTGAACGGCATCGAAAATAGTGGGCCAGTTTCCGTTGGTGCTTACTTCGGTGAGGGAGCCCAGTATTATCGAGGGACCATTGACTCCATCCACGGAAACGGTCTCGTTTTCAATTTTTATCAAATCTTTGTCTTGATCGTGGAGAATGACTTCTTTGGCTACTTTTACTTCAAAAACAGGGACTCTGTAGCCATTCTTGTCTATAATGTCAGAATTGATATCGAATTTTGCTTCGACTCCTTCTATGGGAACATTGGCAAATTTTTTGTAGGCGTTAGAATCTTTAAATAAGGAGTCTTTGACGGAAACAAACCCCAAGGTATCGATGACCACCACTTCTCGGAGCATATCAATCCTGTAGGTACGGTCATATTCCATGTAGGAGGAATCTCTCTTTTCGATCAAGGTAAAAATACCATTATCAATAAAATTCACCAAGCTGTCAAAGTTATTACTGTAGATACCCTTAACATCTTTATGGGCGATTTGCGCTTTACGAATCAATTTCAATTTATTGATCACCAGGGCATATCGTTCGTTCTTGGTCTTGTTAAAGCTGATCGGTCCATTGATTGAGTCATAGATCTTGTAACTGAAAAAAATGGCAAGCATCCAAAGTACAGCTTGAATCCCTAATTTCATGGCTTATTTATTTTAATACCAACAAATCTACAATTTTTTTTGAATCGTAAAAGTTTTACAAATGATTTATCTTGTGGGAAAATAACCCATATGTCAAACCCATCTTTCCATACCATTCTATTAGAAAAGCTTAGGTTTGAATTAACGGCTTCTCAGGCGAAGTGTATTAAAAAAATCGCTAATTTTTTATCCAATGAATCTGAGGATTCTCTTTTGTTGATTAAGGGATATGCCGGAACTGGAAAAACTACTCTGATTGGTCATTTGGTTCAGCAATTGGGTAGCATCAAAAAAAAATCTGTGCTTTTGGCTCCAACGGGTCGGGCTGCCAAAGTACTGTCGGCCTATGCAGGTATGAAGGCGCTGACCATCCACAAGAAAATTTATTTTCCCAAAGCCGACATTGGGGGAGGCGGGATTCAGTTTACTTTAAAAGAAAACAAACATACCCATACTGTCTTTATAGTTGATGAATCTTCCATGATAGGGGATGATCGACAACAAAGTAAACTTTTTGAAAATGGTTCTTTACTTCATGACCTGGTTAACTATGTTACCAACGGTGAAAATTGTCAGTTGATTTTTGTGGGTGATACCGCCCAATTGCCTCCAGTTAATTTGGGATTAAGTCCTGCGCTTGATGAAGATGAATTGACCACTCAGTTCAATACCAATGTTAATAGCATTACGCTCGAAGATGTGGTTCGACAAAAAGCCGAATCTGGAATTTTGTTCAACGCAACAAAACTGAGGGAGTTACTGGTTGAGGATCAGTTCAAAGGATTTAAATTTCAGCTTGCTGGCTTTAAAGACGTAATACGTATCATTGAAGGCAACGAGTTTTTGGAATCGCTAAACAATGCCATGAGCGAAGATGGTATCGATCAAACCGTGTTGATTGTTCGTTCCAACAAAAGGGCCAATTTATACAATAAAAGTATACGCGAAAGCATCCTTTTTTTGGAATCTGATTTGGCTGTAGGTGACCAATTGATGGTGGTTAAAAACAATTATTTTTGGTTAGGTCCTGATTCCCAACCTGGTTTTATTGCAAATGGAGATGTAATCCGAATCAATCGTATCAATAAATACTTAGATCGTTATGATATGAAATTTGCCGAGGTAAACATCCAGATGGTAGATTATCCCGAAGAGCCCTCATTCGATACTGTACTTTTGCTCGAAACACTGGACAGTGAAACCGCCAACCTTGGCTATGAAAAGTCTCAATTGCTGTACCAAAAAGTGTCCATGGATCACCTCCGAGAAAAATCCAAATACAAACGCTTTCTCAAGGTCAAAACCGATCCCTTTTTTAACGCTTTACAGGTTAAATATTCTTATGCCATTACCTGTCATAAGTCACAAGGAGGTCAATGGAAAAATGTTTTTGTAGAACAACCTTTCCTCCCAGAAGGACTCAATAAAGACAATTTAAGATGGCTTTATACCGCAATAACACGAACCAAAGAACGCTTGTTTTTGATTGGATTTGGAAAGGAGTATTTTTAATTATTTTAGTGAGGAACCTTAAATTGCTTCTAGTCAATTCTATAGCCAGCCCATTATAAGAAAATCTAATTTGTGACAAATACTTATCCTGTTTTCGATTATTAATCATCCAATTTTTTTTATTTCATTTTGAGCATTTTATTTTATATCATGTTATTAATTCAATATTTATCATCTTTGTATTAATGAAAATAGTTTCGATTATTCCTGCGCGTTATGATTCCTTGCGCTTTCCCGGTAAGCTGATGCACCAGTTGGGTGACAAAACAGTTATTTTGAGAACCTATCAAAATGTGTTGTCTACAGGTCTTTTTGACGAGGTGGTAGTTGCTACGGACAGTAATGTAATTTTTAATGAAATTTCTAACAACGGAGGCCATGTCTTAATGACTAAAAAAGATCATCAATGCGGTAGTGATCGAATTGCAGAAGCCGCCTCTAGAATGGATGCAGACGTGGTAGTCAATGTTCAGGGAGACGAGCCTTTTATTGACAGTAACAGTCTAAAAAAGCTAATTGAAGTTTTTAAATATGATCTTCGTAAGGAAATTGCTTTGGCTTCTTTAATGACTCCGCTTAACGAGAAAGAAGATGTAGAAAATCCGAACGTGGTTAAAGTAGTTGTCGATTTGAATGACTTTGCACTTTATTTTTCCCGTTCTCCCATACCGTTTGATCGAGAAAACCTAAAAACTTCAACTCATTACAAACACATTGGGGTTTATGCTTTTAGAAAGCAAGCGCTTATCGAATTTAGTAAACAGGATATTACCCCATTGGAGTCGGTCGAAAAAATAGAGTGTATCCGCTATCTCGAACACGGAAAAAAAATCAAAATGGTGGTGACACATAATTTAAATTTTGAAATTGACACCCCAAGAGATCTAGAGCGAGCAGAAGCTTATTTAAGTCAATTAGAGTCACAGTGATCTCAATTTTGGCCAAGTTTATATTTCTTCGTTTGATGGGCTGGAGAATTGAAGGTGATTTCCCCCCATTGAAAAAATTTATCTTGTCGGTATTTCCTCATACCCGAAGTATGGACTTTATCGTTGGAATCTTAACTCGTGCTGTACTTAAGGAAAAGATCAATTATGTAGGAAAAAAAGAATTGTTTAATCCCATTACGAGCTGGTTTTTTCGTGCTTTGGGAGGAGCTCCAATCAATCGAGGTTCTAATGAAAATAAGGTATCCGCAATAGCGAAAATTTTTAATGAAAAAAAGACTTTCAGGATGGCGATCGCTCCAGAAGGTACCAGAAAAAAAGTTGATCGTTGGAAAACTGGATTTTATTTCATTGCGATGGAAGCCAAGGTACCCATATTACTAGTCCATTTTAATTATCCTTCAAAAAAAGTATCTTTTTTAAAATTATTCTATCCAACTGGTGATATTGAAATGGATCTAAAAAAGATTAAAGGCTATTACAATCTGGCAGAGCATGAGTGATCAAGCACAATTTTAATCATTCATTTTTGTTGGCCTTATCTTTTAGTCTAAAAATAAGTTTACCGATAATAGGACATTATCTGTTAAATTGGATTGGATGTTAAAGACAACTATATTTTCTTTTTCAAATTTTCTTTGAGCAATTTTAATTTATACAAGACTTTCAAGGTTCAGGGTTTTTATTTTTTGGTGCTGAAAAACAGAGTTGCAAATAAATAAGAGCAAAATATGAGGAAATTATAAATTTATTATATAGTACTAATTTTATTGAGTTTGTTGGTTGAAGGACTAAATTTTGTTGATTTAGATTTTAGAAAAAAACTATTCCTGAATTTCCATAGCGTGATAAACGTTTTGAACATCATCGTCTTCTTCGATCTTTTCAATCAGTTTAAGAACGTCCTCTTGGTGTTCTTTAGAGAGTTGTTTGGTGATATGTGGTATACGTTCAAACCCTGAAGAAAGGATCTCAATGGAACGCTTTTCTAACTCTTTTTGAATAGCTCCAAAATTTTCGAAAGGGGCATAGATTAATATTCCATCTTCATCCTCAAATACCTCCTCTACTCCAAAGTCTATGAATTCCAATTCCAACTCTTCAAGATCAACAACCTCTGCGGGGATTCTGAAATTACAACTTCGGTCGAACATAAACTCTACAGAACCGGATGTACTGAAGTTTCCATTGCATTTATTGAAGTAGCTCCTCAAATTGGCTACAGTGCGGTTGTTATTGTCTGTTGCAGTTTCCACCAATATGGCGATTCCGTGGGGAGCATAGCCCTCAAACAAAACCTCCTTGTAATTTTCTGCACTCTTATCAGACGCTTTTTTAATTGCGCGCTCGACGTTCTCCTTGGGCATATTAGCTGCTTTCGCATTTTGTATCACTGCTCGCAATCTAGAATTATTATTTGGATCGGGGCCACCTTCTTTAACAGCCATTACAATGTCCTTTCCAATTCGGGTAAAGATTTTGGCCATAGCCGACCATCTTTTCATCTTTCTGGCTTTCCGAAATTCAAAGGCTCTTCCCATAAATTTATTAGTTAATCATCACAAATATAGAAAACAATTAAAAATCCTTTTTTGAGAAGGTCAGGTCGTCTATTACCTCGGTATATGAAAAAAGAAGATTGAAAGGCAATTTATTTTCTTTGGCCAAAACAGCTAAATAACGCATTTGATTGGTTGTAAATACTTGTTTGTACACAGCTTTTCTTTGGTACCTTTTTTGAACTATTAGCTTGATGAAATCAAAATGATGAATCAAATCTGTACTTCCCAAATGAAAAATCCCGGTTAGTTGTTGATTGATTATAAAGTGTATTTGCTGACTGAGTTTTATATCGTTGTTTACATTGATGATGGTATTGGGAAATACCTCTATGGGTTTATTAATTTTCATTGCCTCGTCAAGTTCCTGAATTCTAGGGGAGTGATTTCCAAAGATCATTGGTAAACGTGCCAAAACATACTTTGTGGGAGGTAAGCGTAAGAGTTCATTTTCAATTTTGATTTTGAACCTACCATAGATGCTTTCTGATAGGGTCTTATCGTACTCGTAGGAGGGGAAGTGTTCGAAAGTATCAAACACATTGGCTGAGGAGAGAAAGATCAACCTACAATTTGAGCGATGAATCAATTCTATCAAAAACAGGTGGATTTCGATTAGAGAATTAAAAGGTCCTCTGAGGGCGGATATGATGAGTTTTGGTTTGACTTCTTTGATGATGCTTTCCAGGCCGCCCTCATCCATATCGAAATGAAAAAAGTGACGGTTTTGGCCAAACCCCTTTTTGGTGAAATAAGTCCCAAATGTATCATAGTAGGAATTTAATTCCTTGTAGAGGGCATTTCCTAAAAAACCACTGGCGCCAAGAATCAAAATTCTTTTCATCCTTTTAAATCGCTTTTATGAGGATTTTACAAAGGGAAGTTTTACAACTGTGACGGGAATAAGTTTTTTTCTGATCTGAATGAATAATTTACTTCCAGGTTTTGAAAAATCCGTTTTGACATAGCCCATACCGATGCCCTTATTGAGTGTGGGAGACTGAGTTCCTGAAGTAACCCTCCCAATAGGGTTTTGGTAACTGTCAAAAAGAATATAACCTGAACGAGGAATACCTCGTTCATCAATTTGAAAACCAATGAGTTTTTCTGTGGTACCCTCTTGAATTGATTTTTGGAATATTGAGGCATTTAAAAAACCGGTAAGTGGTTTGGTAACCCATTTAAGTCCAGCGCTTATGGGGGAGGTATAATCGTCAATCTCATTCCCATAGAGACAATAACCCATTTCCAAACGTAAGGTGTCTCGTGCGGCAAGTCCAGCAGGTAAGATTCCATAATCGGCACCAGCCTCCATCACACTAATCCATACCTTTTTGGCCTCGCCTACATCAAAGTAGATTTCGATCCCACCTGCACCAGTATAGCCAGTCGTTGCAATTGTAACATTTTTGACTCCAGCAAATGTATTAGTGATATGGCTATAGTTGGACAAAAGATCAATTCGAACATCGCATATGGACTGCATCGCCATTTTAGCTTTTGGACCTTGTATGGCCAATAAGGCAGTTTTTTCTGACACATCATCAAGCCGTGCATTGAATTTTTTATTATACTTTACAATGTGATCCCAGTCTTTTTTTATGTTGTTGGCATTGACCACAAGAAGGTATTTTTCTGCATGGAGTTGGTAGACGATCAGGTCATCAACCACTCCGTCCTTTTCATTGGGAAGGTAATTGTATTGGGCTTTTCCAGGCATGAGTTTCGAAATATCATTGCTGCAAATGAACTGTAAGAGATCAAATGCGTTGGGTCCCTCCACCAAAAATTCTCCCATATGTGAAATATCAAAAACACCTAAGTTATTTCTGACTGCCAAATGTTCTTGTTGGACTCCACTATAGTGAATGGGCATTTGATACCCCCCGAAAAGGGACATTTTGGCACCCAATTGATTGTGAATCTCAAAAAATGGGGTTTTCTTCATGGAGTATTTTTAACAAAAATATTACTTTTAGATTATAAGTGTGTTTATTGTAAAGCCTAAAAATCCTTTATTATCCTTAGTATGAAAAATCTGATAGTATTTATTGTTTTAATCTCTTTCTCTTTTGGATATGCTCAAAAATCAAAGTTATCCCCAGAACACTACCAAAATATTCGGAAGGCATTCCGAGAAAAGATGCCAGACAATACTGTTGCTGTTCTGTTTAGTTCACCAATCCGAAACCGAGCTAATGATGTTGATTATGTTTACCATCAAGACCCTAATTTTTTTTATTTGACGGGTTGGCACCAACCCCATTCAGTTTTGATAATTTATAAAAATCCCCAAACAGATAAAAAGGGAAGTTATTATGAAAAGATATATATACCAGAGCGAGATAATTATATGGAAATGTGGAATGGTAAACGTTATAGTCTGGAACAGGTTAAACAATTGGGGTTTGATAGGGTAGAGGAGCGTAAAGTATTTATGGAAGATATAAAAACCGTAGCTTCATTTGTTCGTATTTTGATGTTTGAATTTAAAAATGATATTCGAAATCAACAAAAGTATATTTTTAGAAATGGCAAAAGATATAAAGTAGATGATCCTTATGATCTGTTTGATCTTAAAGCAGCATTTAGGAGGGCTATCAATTTCCCTGTTGATTATAGTCCCGTGCTTCACTCAGCATATCAAAAAATATTGACTGCTAATGAAAATAATCTACCCCAAATTATTGATCAATTGCATAAAATTATAGAATTGGACAGTAGCTTAATAGAAAATCAAATAATTAAAGAGTTTGTAAAAAATCCGCTACAAAAACATTACGATGAGATCCAAAGGAAAGCTTTTTTCGAATTACAAAATTATAATTTTGATATCGAAATTTTACCCAATATAATGGCTGATATGCGAGAAATAAAAACAGATGAAGAAGTTGAGCTACTTAAAAAAGCTGTTACCATTTCTGTAGTAGGACAAATCGAAGTGATGAAGGCCATGAATCCCAAAATGAGTGAAAGAGAGATTCAAGGTATTCATGAGTTTGTCTATCGTAAATACGGCGCCGCTGACGAGGGCTACCCTTCTATAGTTGGTGCAGGAGAGAACGGTTGTGTTTTGCATTACATAGAAAATGACAAAGAAGAGTTAAACAATCAATTGGTTTTGATGGACTTGGGTGCAGAATTTTATGGTTACACGGCAGATGTCACCCGAACGATTCCTGCCAATGGTGTTTTCAGTCCGGAACAAAAAGCTTTGTATCAAATTGTTTATGACTCACAAGAAGCAGCTATAAATGCCGCTCAGGTTGGAAATAGTTTTAGATCAATATATCAACTTTCATATGATATTGTAGCTGAAGGATTAATAAGATTGGGGATTATTAGTCAGCAGTCTGAGGCAAAAAAATACTATCCTCACGGTCTTTCGCACCATATTGGACTGGATGTGCATGACCCAGGAAATTATGGGGAGTTATACTCCAACATGATTATTACTGTGGAACCAGGTATTTATATACCTGAGAACAGTCACTGTGATCCCAAATGGTGGAATATCGGTATTCGCATCGAAGACGATGTTTTGATCACACCGGATGGTCCGGTCAATCTATCTGCTGGGGCGCCAAGAAGTTTGAGGGATATAGAGACCTTGATGGGTGAGGAAAGTATTTTAAAAGAATTTATTTTGCCCGATATAGAAAACTTAATTCAGTAAAAAGTTTTTGAGTTCATTGTAATCTTTAATCGGAATACTGACTTTGTCTCTCGATAGGGTTTCTTTGAGTCTTTTTGGTATTCGAACATCGGAGTTGAGGGTTAGATTTACCGAGTCTGAAAATTTTACGGGGTGTGCAGTTTCTAAGAATACTCCATAGAGATTATTTTTTTTATTTGTCAAATACTCTTTGAGACCTAAGTATCCTACAGCACCATGTGGGTCCGCGATATAGCCACTAATTTGATAAATTTCTTTCATTGCTTTTTGGGTATCTTTATCTGTGAAACTAAAACCTGAGAGATTTTTTTTCATCTTGACAAGATCATTGTTGAATATTTTTTGAATTCTAGCGAAGTTGCTGGGATTTCCTACATCCATAGCATTTGATATGGTTTGTATGGTAGGTTGAGGATCATAAGTCCCTGTTTCTAAATAACGAGGAACAGCGTCGTTTACATTCGTACTTGCTATAAAATGGTCAATTGGTAATCCCATCTGCTTTCCCATAATTCCAGCACAGATGTTACCGAAATTCCCACTTGGAACCGAGAAAACTAATTTTTTATTTTTGCTTTTGAGGCTTCTATAGGCTATAAAATAATAAAACATTTGGGGTAACCATCTGGCAATATTTATCGAGTTGGCAGAAGTGAGATTAAGTTCAGACAGAGTTGAGTCGAGAAAAGCGGTTTTTACCATTTCTTGACAATCGTCGAATACACCGTCTACTTCCAAAGCAGTGATATTTTGTCCTAAGGTGGTCAATTGCTTTTCTTGAATTTCGCTGACTTTACCTTTGGGATACAATATTACTACATTGATACCCTGCACACCCAAAAAACCATTGGCTACAGCTCCTCCGGTATCCCCTGAAGTGGCTACTAGCACAATTGTTCTTTCTTTGTCAGATTGAATAAGGTGTCCCAATGAACGAGCCATAAACCTTGCCCCAACGTCTTTGAAAGCCAGGGTTGGGCCTTGGAATAGCTCTAGGGCCGAAATATTATCAGTGATTTTTATGATTGGAAAGTCAAAATCCAGTGTCTCTGAAACGATTTCCATCAGTTTTTCTTTCAATATTTGATTTCCAACATATGGCTTAATAACACGGTAGGCCATTTCGGGTATACTCATTTTATCAATACGATCAAAAAAACTTTGTGGAAGCTGCGGAATCTTTTCAGGAAAATATAACCCCCTGTCTGGAGCCAATCCTCTTTTTACAGCATCTTGAAAATGTGTCTTTTTTGAGTTATAGTTAAGACTGAAGTACTTCATTAATTGGGCAGGATTTTTATTCCTTGTTCATTTATTTTTGATAAGTGAAAATCATAATCTATACCAATAGAGGAAATTATTTGGACCAAAGCCTTTGAAACTTTTTCTGCACTGTCAATTCCTTTGGTCAAAGCAAAGACTGACGGACCAGAACCGGAAATTCCAAAACCCAATGCTCCTGCATCTATGGAAGCTTGTTTGAGCGATTCAAACTCAGGTATCAAAAGCGATCGCATAGGTTCAACAATAACGTCTTTGAGACTTCTTGTCATCAAATCGTAATCTTCGTTAAATAAGGCAGATACAAAAGCACCAAGATTTCCCCATTGTTGAATTGCTTTTTCCATGGTCACATTTTTTTTAATTATTTCACGTGCATGTATGGTTTTCAATTCAATTTTGGGATGTAAAATGACCGCTGATAATTCTTTGGGAATTGGGAGTTGAACTACATCGATTGGATCAGTGGATCTTACCAAAGTGATACCACCTAAAAGAAGAGGAGCCACATTATCGGCATGAGTAGATCCACTTGCCAATCCCTCCCCCTGCATTGCAAAAGTTATCAATTCATCCGAGGTAAATGGCTTGTCAAGAAGTTGATTAATACCAAAAACGGCTCCCGCAGAACTAGCGGCGCTGCTTCCAATACCACTTCCAGCTTTGATTTTTTTATAGATTTCAATTTCAAAGCCGCACTTAACAGGGTGTTCTTTAAGCAATGCCTCGGCAGCTACTCCTGCCACATTCTTTCTTACATCAAGTGGAAGGTCTTGCCCTTGGATTTTGGTGATCCTAATGCCTGGCGAATCGGTTTTACGGATGATCATTTCGTCTCCAACTGGTTCTAGACAAAAGCCAAGTACATCAAAACCACAGGATACATTTGCTACGCTTGCAGGAGCAAAAATCTTGATTTCGTCCATTTTATTGCTTTCCAATTCTGATAATGTCTGCAAAAATACCTGAAGCAGTAACGTCGGCTCCAGCTCCAGCTCCCTTCACTATCAATGGTTGTTTTTTGTAACGGTTCGTATAAAAAAGGATAATATTGTCACTTCCCTCTAAGTTATAAAAATCGTGCCCTTCCTTTATTAGTTGAATTCCAACTTTGGCTTTACCATTTTTAAGTTCTGCAACATATTTCATTTTGGCATTCTGCTTTTCAGCATTTTCAAGCATTTTTTCAAAATGTTCACTTTGCTTTGTCAAGGATTCAAAAAATGATTTATTATCTCTAGTTTTCAAGCATTCTTTAGGTAAAAATGATTGGTTTTCAATTTCTTTCAATTCGATCCTCATTCCGCTTTCTCTAGCTAAAATCAATATTTTTCGAGCTACATCGATGCCACTGAGATCAATTTTGGGATCGGGTTCGGTAAAACCCTTTTGTTGTGCTTCAAAGACCACATCGTGAAAAGAGACTCCTTTTTTGAAATTATTGAAAACAAAATTGAGACTACCCGACAAAACCGCTTGAATTTTGATGATTTGGTCTCCAGAGGCAATAAGATTGTTGAGTGTATCAATGATGGGTAGACCTGCTCCCACATTAGTTTCGAACAAATAGGGACTTCCAAATTTTCTAGAAATTTTTTTGAGATTGAGGTAATTGTTCAATTCATCGGCTGCAGCTATTTTGTTACAAGTAACCACCCCAACGTTATTGTTAAGGTAAAGCGCATATTCACTTGCAATGACATCACTTGCAGTATTGTCTACAAAAATACTGTTACGCAGATTAAGTCTTTTGACATGTTCAAAAAATAAATTCCTGTTGGCATTGGTTTGACTTTCTTTTAGTTTTGATTTCCAGTCTTTTAGTTCAAGGGCGTCCTCCCCTAAGACCATTTTTTTGGAATTGGATAAGGCGATAACGCGAATTTTTAACCTTAGATTTTCAATCAGATATTCTTTTTGCTTTTCAATTTGCTCCAATAGCTTACTGCCTACATTCCCTACTCCTGTAACAAAAAGATTTAATTCCTTAATTTGTGCCTCAAAGAAACTTTCATGAAGGGTGTTAATGGCTTTGGAAACATTATTCTTATTGATGATTATGGAAATATTTCTTTCTGAAGCACCTTGGGCGATCGCCCTAATATTGATATTATTGGCTCCAAGAGTGCTGAACAATTTTCCACTGATGCCTTGATGATCTTTCATTTTTTCACCTACTACGGCGATATTGACCATATCCTTTTCGATTTTAGCTGGAGCAACTTTATTGTTTGAAATTTCAAAAGCAAATTTTTCATCTATTGCTTTCTTTGCTTCCAACACCTCCTCTTCTTTCACCGCGATACATATTGAGTGTTCCGATGATGCCTGCGTGATCATGATTACATTTATATTACTGTCGGACAAAGCTTCGAAAAACCTTCTTGAAAAACCGGTGATTCCGATCATTCCACTTCCCTCCAAATTGATCAATGCTACCTTGTCAATATGACTGATTCCTTTTACTATCTCGCCATTTTCTATGTCAAGGGTATTATCAATTAGCGTACCTTGGTCATTAGGAGCAAAGGTGTTTTTGATAAGAATAGGGATATTTTTCTCAATAATGGGTTGTAGTGTAGGGGGGTAAATGACTTTAGCTCCAAAATGAGAAAGCTCCATGGCCTCATAATAACTTAATTTTTCTATTGGCTTCGCTTGGGAAACGATTTTTGGATGAGCGGTAAAAATTCCACTGACATCAGTCCATATCTCCAGCACTTCTGATTTTGTTGCGTTGGCTATGAGCGCAGCAGAGTAGTCAGACCCTCCTCTACCTAGATTAGTGGTTTCTCCCGAGATATTACTGGAAATAAAACCAGGTAAAAGGACCACATTAGAGTGTTTTCCTTTAAAAAACTTTTTAATTTTTTCTTCAGTAATTTGATGATTGACGATTTCGATTCCATTATGAAGTGAAGTTTTTATTATATCCCTACTATCTTTTAATTCAGATTCAATCCCATTAAAATGAAATATCTCATGAATGATTTTGCTAGAAAGTATTTCACCGTATGAAACTATGATGGCATTATTTTTTGGGGTTGCCTCCTCCAAAATATTAATGGCATCTAAACGAGATTCTAATTCATTAAGGTGTTTTTTTAAGAAACTTATTATGGCGCTTTGGTTCTCAATCGGAATGAATTTTTTGATGATTTCCAAATGCTGTTTTTCGATTTTTGAAGAAATGTCTTTGTATTTTTCCTGACCGGATTGGGCTATGGAAAGCATTTCCATTAGTAAATCAGTAACCCCTCCCAACGCTGACACTACAACTGCTATGGTATTTCTCTGATTTTTTACAATTTTGATAACATTGGTAAGACTTTCTGAGTTTGCTACAGATGTTCCACCAAATTTTAGGACTTTCATTTTATTTATATTTCTTTTTAGCCCTATACATTTATATGATAGGGTTAATTGACTTTTGTTTAAAATAATAATTTGATATTAAATCAAAGATTTGATTACAAGTTGTCATAAAGTTATATATAATGATCTAACCCCTTGTGGGGTGTCATAGAAGAGGTAATAGGAGAAATATTCCTAAAATTAAACCTTAAGCAGGGAGTAATAACTTTAATATTTGAACTATTGTACAACATGTTTGCAAAAATATCACAAAACCCTCAGCTTTAAAATTTTTTTTTGACAATTTTAAAGCTTATGGTCATTAACTAAAAAACCATCCTATTGGATGGTTTTTTAATCTTAGACTAAACTAATTTAATTACTCTTTTGCTGATGATGTATCTTTAATATGTAATTCCTCAGCATCTTTTTTGTGATCAATTATAATTCTTGCACCTTCTTCAATCTCGTTTTTAACAACATTTTCTGCCAGTAGATCCTCTATATATTTCTGAATGGCTCGATTGAGAGGTCTAGCGCCGTATTTTTTATCGAAACCTTTTTCACATATAAAGCTTTTAGCAGTTTTCGTCAAAGAGATACTGTATCCAAGTTTGATAACCCTTTTTGAGAGTTTTTCAAGCTCTATTTCTACAATTTTTTCAATGTCTTTTTTCTCTAGGGTATTGAAAATGACTAAATCGTCAATACGATTCAAAAATTCTGGTGCGAAAGTATTCTTCAAAGCATTTTGAATAACACTTTTTTCAATATCACTAGCCTGGGATTTAATACTGGAAGTTTCAAAACCAACTCCTGTTCCAAAGTCTTTTACCTGTTTGGCTCCTATATTAGACGTCATGATGATGATGGTATTCTGAAAATTGATTTTTCTCCCCAAACTGTCTGTAAGAAAACCATCATCTAAGACCTGAAGTAACATATTAAAGACATCGGGATGGGCTTTTTCTACTTCATCTAGCAGAATGACGGAGTAGGGACGACGTCTAACTTTTTCACTCAGTTGACCTCCTTCCTCATAACCAACATAGCCCGGTGGAGCACCAATGAGTCTTGATATAGCAAACTTTTCCATATACTCACTCATGTCAATGCGAATAAGATTTTCCTCCGAATCAAAAATTTCCTTGGCAAGAATTTTTGCCAATTGTGTTTTTCCGACTCCAGTTTGTCCTAAAAATATAAAGGAGCCAATGGGTCTATCTGGATCCTTTAGACCCGCTCTGTTTCTTTGGATGGATTTTACAACTTTCTCAACAGCTTCTTGTTGTCCAATAATTTTTTTACTTATACTTTCGGATAAATTAGCCAATTTGGTTTTTTCACTCTTGACTATTTTATTGACGGGAATATTGGTCATTGTTGAGACCACATCAGCGATATGGATATCGTTTACGGTCTCCCTGTTGAGTTTGGATTCTTCTTGCCATCTTTCTTGGGCTTCAAGAAGTTTTCTCTCCACTCTTTTCTCGTCATCCCTTAGCTTAGCAGCTTCCTCGTATTTTTGTTTTTTAACAACGGAATTTTTTAACTCTTTAACTTTCTCAAGTTCTTCTTCAAGTTTGATAATCTCGTCTGGCACATTCATATTGTTGATATGTACTTTTGAACCTGCTTCGTCCATTGCGTCTATAGCTTTGTCAGGCAGGTAACGATCAGTCATGTAACGCGAGGTGAGTTCAGCACAGGCTTTCAGTGCCTCGTCTGTATATATGACGTTGTGATGATTCTCATACCTGTCTTTTATGTTTCTTAGAATTTCGAGTGTTTCCTCCTCGGAGGTTTCTTCAATCAAGACCTTTTGGAAACGTCTTTCAAGTGCTCCGTCTTTTTCAATATTTTGTCGATACTCGTCAAGGGTTGTTGCCCCTATACATTGAATTTCACCGCGAGCTAAAGCAGGCTTAAACATGTTAGAAGCATCCAAGCTTCCAGTAGCTCCGCCAGCACCCACAATGGTATGGATTTCATCAATGAAGAGGATTATATTGTCATTTTTTTCTAACTCATTCATCAACGCTTTCATTCGCTCTTCAAATTGACCTCTGTATTTGGTTCCAGCTACTAGACTAGCCAAATCTAAGGAAACAACTCGTTTTCCATATAAAACTCTAGAAACCTTTTTTTCAATTATTCTTAGGGCAAGTCCCTCTGCAATTGCTGATTTTCCCACTCCAGGCTCCCCAATCAATAAGGGATTGTTTTTTTTTCTCCTGCTGAGAATTTGAGAAACTCGTTGAATTTCTTTTTCTCTTCCAACAACAGGATCAAGCTTGTTTTTTTCTGCCAAAGCCGTTACATCACGACCAAAGTTATCCAATACGGGTGTTTTGGATTTGACATTCACCCGAGATTCTGTAGTAGGCACAAAAGGATTCTCTTTGCTGGACTCATTATCTTCATCTTTTTCTTCGGGAAAAGAAGAGGCGGAAGGAAGTTCCATAAAACTTTGATCATCACTAGCCAACATCAATTTAAATTGTTCTTTGACAATATCATAATCTATATTGAGTTTGAGCAATAACTTGGTGGTTGGGTCATTTTCATTCCTTAAGATACAGAGCAATAGGTGAACCGTATTAATCATATCACTCTGAAAGAGCTTTGCTTCAAGAAAGGTGGTTTTTAGTGCTCGCTCCGCCTGACGTGTAAGGTGTAAGTTTTTTTTGTTACTGATTAACCCCGAATTTTCTATTACAGCAGGATTAAGAATTTCAACCTTACGCCTCAATTCATCAAGATCTACTTCAATAGATTTTAGGATTGATATCGCTTTTCCTTCACCGTCCCTCAGTATCCCTAACATTAGATGTTCTGTTCCTATTGAGCCGTGCCCCAATCTTAGAGCTTCTTCTTTGCTGTAGGAAATCACATCTTTAACTCTTGGTGAAAAATTATCATCCATATTTTAAAATTAATAATTTTTAGTAATCAAAAAGCATTCCAATTAACATTCAATGGCTAATAGACAAAAAAAATATCATTTAGCAAAGCGGCATTTGTAAAATTTTAATAGCTAAAAATAATATTATCATGTTGATAAATTCATTAAAAAATATTGTGAAAATCTTATTAAAACCTTCATGATAAAGTATTTTAGCTAATACTTAAAAATATATCAAATGGTCGACGGTGAAAAATTAATTCCCATCAACATTGAAGATGAAATGAAATCGGCTTACATTGATTATTCAATGTCTGTCATTGTGTCACGTGCCCTTCCCGACGTACGTGATGGTCTTAAACCAGTGCACCGAAGAGTGCTTTTCGGAATGCATGAACTAGGTATCCGAGCTACTAGTGCATACAAAAAATCAGCACGTATTGTAGGTGAGGTTTTGGGAAAATATCATCCCCATGGAGATAGCTCTGTCTATGACACTATGGTTCGTATGGCTCAGGAATGGAGTTTGCGTTACCTTTTGGTAGATGGTCAAGGTAATTTTGGCTCTATAGATGGTGATAGCCCAGCTGCAATGCGGTATACCGAGGCTAGGATGAAGAAAATGTCAGAGGACTTGTTGGCTGATATTGATAAAGATACTGTAAATCACCAACTCAATTTTGATGACACCCTCAAAGAACCTACAGTTTTGCCGACTCGTGTGCCCAACTTATTAATTAACGGAGCCTCAGGTATTGCTGTAGGTATGGCAACCAATATGCCTCCACACAATTTATCAGAGGTGATAGATGGAACTATAAAATATATTGACAATCAAGATATCACAATAGACGAATTGATCCATACCATTAAAGCCCCCGACTTCCCTACAGGAGGTACCATTTATGGCTACGACGGAGTCAAGGAAGCTTTTATGACCGGACGGGGTCGTGTTTTGATAAGAGGTAATGCAAATATCGAAATGGTCAAGGAGAGAGAGTGTATTATAGTTACAGAAATACCTTATCAAGTCAATAAAGCAGAGATGATTAGAAAAACTGCTGAGTTGGTTAATGATAAAAAAATTGAGGGAATCAGTAACATCAGAGACGAGTCTGACAGAAATGGCATGCGTATCGTTTATGTATTGAAGCGTGATGTAATTCCTAATATTGTACTAAATAAATTGTACAAATATACTGCCCTTCAATCCTCGTTTAGTGTAAATAACATTGCATTGGTTAAAGGCAGACCCCAACTTCTGAATCTAAAACAATTGATCCATTATTTTGTTGACCACCGACATGATGTAGTGGTTCGTAGAACAAAATATGAACTCAAAAAAGCCCAGGAAAGGGCCCATATTTTAGAGGGTCTAATTGTTGCTTCAGACAATATAGATGAAGTGATAGCAATCATTCGTGCTTCTGCTAATGCCGATGAAGCCAGAGAGAATTTGATGGGCAAATTTGAACTTTCAGAGATTCAGTCCAAAGCTATTGTTGAAATGAGACTGAGACAGTTGACTGGATTGGAGCAAGACAAACTTCGAAGCGAGTTCGACGAATTATTGAAAACAATTACTGATCTTAAAGACATACTCGATAAAAAAGACCGTAGGATGGAAATTATCAAAACCGAGTTGCTTGAGATAAAGGATAAATACGGTGATGAGAGAAGGTCTAAAATAGAATACTCAGGCGGAAACTTTAGTGTCGAGGATATGATCCCTGACGATAAAATGGTAATTACTATTTCTCACGCAGGATACATAAAACGGACACCCTTATCGGATTACAAGACCCAAAACAGGGGAGGGGTAGGACAAAAGGCTTCTACAACCAGAAATGAAGATTTTCTGGAAAACCTTTTTGTGGGAACCAATCACCAATATATGTTGTTTTTTACTCAAAAAGGAAAGTGTTTTTGGATGCGAGTCTATGAAATTCCTGAGGGTTCAAGAACTTCCAAGGGTCGTGCAATTCAAAATTTGATAAACATTGAACAAGATGACCGTGTAAAAGCTTTTATTTGCACTCAAGACTTGAAGGATGAGGATTACATCAACAATCACTATGTAATTATGGCCACCAAAAAAGGTCAGGTTAAAAAAACCAGCTTAGAACAATATTCGCGCCCTCGTACAAATGGAATTAATGCTATTACAATCAAAGAAGAGGATGAATTACTAGAAGCCAAGCTGACCAATGGCAATAGTCAAATCTTATTGGCAGTTAAATCGGGGAAAGCCATTCGATTCCAAGAAAGCAAAACTCGTCCGATGGGCAGAGGAGCTTCCGGAGTTAGAGGGATAACTTTGGCAGATGCCAACGATGAAGTAGTAGGAATGGTTTCTGTAAACGATATGGATACCAATATTTTAGTTGTTTCCGAAAATGGTTTTGGTAAACGTTCTAACTTGGATGACTACAGGATCACCAACAGAGGAGGGAAAGGAGTAAAAACCATTTCAATAACTGATAAAACCGGTACTCTTGTTACTATAAAGAATGTTACCGATCAAGATGACTTGATGATCATTAATAAATCGGGGATTGCCATAAGAATGGCCGTATCTGATTTGAGGGTAATGGGACGCGCCACACAAGGGGTTAAATTGATCAACCTTAGAGAGGACGACTCCATCGCTGCCGTAGCGAAAGTAATGAAAGATGATGATGAGGTGGAAGATATATCTGAAATTGATGTAGAGGGCGACACCATTGTTGATTAATTAATAACAAATCTTATTTTTGTTTTTGTAAACCATCATATTAAATAATCTAAATTGAATTAAAATAATGAAACGTATTGCCTTACTAACCTTTTTTCTCATTTTTAATTTTTCTTTCTCTCAAAAAAAGGAACTTAGAAAAGCTCAAAAGCTTTATGATCAAGGAGATATTTCGGGAGCATCACAGGTCTTAGAAGAAAATCAATCCATTTTTGAAAATGCAGATGAAAAAGTAAAACCTAAGTACGACTTTTTAAGCGGAAAAATTGCTCAGAACAACAAGGATTTTCAAAACGCATTTGACCTTTATAATTCTGTAAAGGAGGTGGCAGCGATCAAAGAAGAGGTTGCTCAGCAATTGAACCTTTTGTCTGGTGATATTGTCAATAGTGCCATTGATGATAATGGTAATGGTGATTTCAAATCTTCTACCGAGAAATTGTATTTGGCCTACAAGATCGACCCTGAATTAAATTTAGACTACCTTTATTATGCAGCTTCAAGTGCTGTAAATGCTGAAATGTTTGATGTTGCACTAGATTATTATATTGAGCTTAAAAATAAAAATTATACTGGAGTAGTAACAAAGTATTTCGTGACGGAAGTTGAATCGGGTGAAGAATCAGAGGTGTCAGAATCAGAATATAACCTTTACAAAAAATCCAAGTCATATGAAAATCACCGGGAGGAGAATACACCTTCAAGATTCCCTGAGATTGTAAAAAATATTGCGCTGATTCATGCCCAATTGGGTGACAAGGATAAAGCTATGGCAGCTGTACAAGAGGCGAGATTAGCTGACCCAAACGATCTCAATTTGATTTTAACCGAGGCAAATATATATATTGAATTGGGTGAAAAGTCAAAATTCCAAGATTTAATGAACGAAGCGATTGCTCAAGATCCCAATAATGCAAACCTATACTTCAACCTTGCAGTTGTTACCTCTGATCTGGGAGAAAAAGAGGCTGCAAGAGGTTATTATGAAAAGGCTATAGAACTTGATCCAGCCTATGAAAATGCATACATGAATTTAGTTGCTTTGATACTGGAGCAGGAGCAAGAAATCGTTGAGCAAATGAACAGTTTGGGAACCTCTGCAGCTGACAATGCTAAATATGACGCATTGAAGACAGACCGAGAGGAACTTTACAAAGAATGTGTTCCAATTCTCAAATCTTTGATCGAAATTGGAGCTAATCAGGATGCTGTTAAAACATTAATGAATATTTATGGTACTCTTGGAGATAACGAGGGTTATAAGGAAATGAAAAGCCTACTGCAAAACTAGGATTTAGTTCTGACAGGATTTGTTACATATTAGTTCATTCAGCTATCATTTTTTTCTAATAACGTTCATGATCCAATGATTTCTTGAAGCTAATATGCAGTTTTCGGCTATTTATCAACCTTTTTAACCAAAGAATCCCTCGTATTAAATCATTTTTTTGATGTAACGCAATTTATGGGTATGATTTTGTGTCTCCATGTTAAAAATACCAGTTTGATCAATCCTATCGATTCTCACATTACTGGAGGAGTGGATAATGTGGTGATTCTCTAGTAACAGTCCCACATGGGTTATATTGCCTTCAGAGTTGTCAAAAAAAGCTAAATCTCCAGCTTCACTTTCTTCAATAAAACTCAATGTTTGACCTTGTAGGGCCTGCTGATGTGCATCGCGGCTCAATCTAATGCCGTTGATCTTGTAAACAATCTGAGTAAAACCCGAACAATCAATTCCCAGTAATGTTTTTCCACCCCACAGGTAGGGAGCGTTGAGAAAAAGATAGGCAGTATCTGTAAGTGCTTTTTTTGATTTTTTAGGATGTTGGAATTCTCCTTCAAACACATGCTCAAGAATTTCCAAACCTCTGAGATCACCACCTATTAATATCGGAAATAAAAGATCGTTTTTGGTAGATATATAATTGACCAGATCAGTAGAGATTTTGAGTTTAGATTGGGTGATTTTATCATAATCTTTTTGAGAAATCTCATTCACTTGGTTATGATCAATCCAGCCCTCATATCCATCCCATTCGCCTCGTATTTTGGACCATTTTTTTCTCTTTTCAATAATCTTATAACATTCACCGTAAAGGAGTTGAGAAACCATTTCACTTCGGTGGCTGTTTTCTTTTCTCATGGGAATAATTCCCAAATGGCAGATACCGTATTCCAAATCGGTTAGTTTAAAAAAAGGTGTTTAGTTGCTAAAAAACGTTAGTTTATATTAACAAAAATAATCAAAATGCTGGCATAAGTTTCGAAATACATTTTTAAATATACATTCTAAGCCCCATATTTCCTTAAATTTGAAGATTTGATTTTCTGAATATTGAAAAACTTTTGGCGCATAATATTGACTAATCAACACCTTATTTATAAGGTTATTTTGATGTTGGCTTGCAGTATCTTGATAGTTTATTTATTTCCTAAAGGAGCCAAATTCAAATATGAATTTCAAAAGGGCAAGCCATGGCAGTACGCTACGTTGTATTCCCCTTTTGATTTTTCGATATTGAAATCAACTGCGGAGTTGGAATCTGAAAAACAGGCTATTTTACAGGCTCAGCTTCCTTATTATCGTGCAGAATTATCGGTTTACGAATCGGTAAAAAAGTCTTTTGACTCTCAGTTTACCAATTATTTTACCCTGCCTGCCTCCAACAAACGATACAAAGATTTGTATGATTTTGGTCTTTTGCTGTTGGATGAGATATATCTCAATGGGGTATTACCTCCCGGTTTTGATCAAAAAGATGGGGAAAGTGTTTTATTAATCAAGGGCAATTTTGAATCTACGATTGGTTTAGTTGAATTTGTTACCATAGAAAACCTTAAACAAAAAATAGATAATCTTGTTCAGGATACACCATATTCTGACTATACTACTCAATTCTATAATCTTTTTTTTGAAATCGTACAGCCAAATATTGACTTTGATGAAAAGTTTACCACCAATGTTTTAAATGAATCTTTGGGTGGTATCTCTCCATATCGCGGATTGATTCAGGAAAATTCGATTATTATAAAACAAGGTGAAGTGGTAGAGGGTGAAAAACTTCAGATTTTGATCTCCCTTAGGGACGAATATTCTTCACAAGTGTGGAATGAGTTGAGCTATTATTGGATTATTTTTGGGTATACCATTTTGGTTATTTTGACTTTTATGTCATTGATCTTATTCATCAACAACTACAGGCCTTCCATTTTTGATGACAACCGGGAAATTTCTTTTATTTTTCTCAACATGGTTGGCATCATTGCCTTAACAACCATAGTGGTAAACTTTGATGTAAGGTTATTGTATGCAGTTCCAATTTGTATCCTCCCCTTAATACTAAAAACATTTTTTGATCCCAGATTGGGGCTATTTACGCATGTGATTACAGTATTGAACTTGGGTTTTGTTGTGCCAAATAGTTTTGAGTTTGTTTTTTTACAGATGATGGCTGGTATTGTTACGATTTTATCCACAACGCAATTACAAAATCGAGCTAACCTTTTCATCACCGTTGGTAGAATCGTTTTGGTTTATTTGGTGGGCTACCTTGCCTTCATGATTACCCGTGAAGGGGGAATTGCCAAAATCGATTTTTTGGTAATTGGATTTTTCTTGTTAAACGGTCTATTGACATTGTTTGCTCAACCTTTGATTTATCTCTATGAACGATTGTTTAAATTAGTTTCTGATGTTTCACTTCTTGAACTTTCGGATACTAACTCCAAATTGTTGAAGGAACTCTCTGACCGTGCTCCTGGAACTTTTCATCATTCGCTTCAGGTAGCAAATTTAGCAGAAACTGCTGCCAATGAAATTGGTGCGAATACTTTATTGGTTAGGGTAGGCGCATTGTATCACGACATAGGAAAAATGAATGCTCCCACCTATTTTTCAGAAAATCAACCTGGTAGTGTTTCTCCTCATGAGGAGATGCCCCCCGATCAAAGTGCCAAAATCATAATCAATCATGTCGCAGAAGGCATTGATATGGCTAAAAAGTCTAAACTTCCTGATCGTATTATTGATTTTATTCGAACACACCATGGTAATTCTTGGGTTTATTTTTTCTATAAAAAAGCACAAGAAATGGGTGATGATGTTGATGAAAAGGATTTTCGTTATCCAGGTCCAAGACCTTTTTCCAAGGAAACCGCTATCTTGATGATGGCTGATTCGGTAGAAGCTGCCTCGAAGAGCCTTAGAGAACCAACTGTAGACAAAATACAGCAGTTTGTAGATTCAGTTGTCAACAAGCAAATTGACGAAAAACAATTTCATGACTGTAATATTACCCTATCGGAGATTCAAACTGTAAAAAAAGTTTTATCGAAAAAATTAATTAACATATACCACCTAAGGGTAGAATACCCCGAGTAAATGATTTTAAATTAAAAAAAACAATTGGTTTGTTGGTTCTTAAGAATTACATTTGTTACCACTAAAGGAGAGGTGCCAGAGTGGTAATGGAGCAGATTGCTAATCTGTCAACGGGTAACCGTTGCCAGGGTTCGAATCCCTGTCTCTCCGCTCTATAGTCCTGGAAGCTAAGTGTTTCTGGGACTCTTTTTTAGTTGACTTTCGAGTTGTCTTTTTTGCTTTTGACAAATCACTTGCTTTAAAGCGATTTTACTACTTAAAAAAACTCAGGTTTTTGAAATATTTTAGCACAAATTTTTTAAATATTGGCCGTAAGTTCAATTTGCCTGACTTGCACACAATTAATGATTATAAAATTCTAAATTATTTTTAAAACCATTAGACAAATAGAAACTCCACTAAAAGACATAAATTACATACATAAACAAATCATTATGAAAAGAAAAGCATTTTTAATTATTTTAACTTGGATTGCATTATGTCTTTCAACACCCATGTTTTCACAATTATACGAAAATGAAAAAAACTCTGAAGACGGTCACTACCACCATCATTTATCAGAAGAGGTTTCAAATGCTGATAAAGTGAAATTGGTAACGGGAAAAGGTGACTTTATATTTTCATGGGATCAAAAACTTACCGCTGCATTTCCCAAAGACGCTATTATGTTCGAGCCTAAAATGCATGGTGGTTTTAATGAAGATCCAGAAACAGGAATTGTTTACACAGGAATCCCTGGCTATGGGCTTTGCTCTATTAGTCCTGACCTAACCCAATGGACAATCATTGGAACAGATAAAAGGTTGAAGGATAACATTCATGGTATCGTTTTCTTTGTTCACAAAGGAGAAAAATTCCTTGCTTTAGCCCAGGAAGGAAAAAGAGTGCTTATATTGACCATAAACGGAGAAATTGTTAGCGAAGTATTAAAACCTAGCGGAAATGAATTCAAATTTGATCAGGCCAACCAATTTTTTACCTCAGAGGATAGTAATTTTGGTGTAACCGATGTTACCTATTTAATGGGAACAATCTATGTCGCTCATGGATATTCCAAGGGTGATTTTATTCTTACAATTGTGGAAAATAATGGTATTTGGAGTTGGGGTAATCTTGCTTGGGGTGGAAAAGGAGATAACCCAGGTCAGTTCAAAACAGCACATGGAGTCTATGCTCATAAGAATCACATTTATGTTGCAAATCGTGCAGCAGGACAAGTGGTAAAATTCACCAGTAAGGGTGAGTATATTGATATTTTTGATGAAATTCCTGAGGGAAGTCTAGTTTGTAATCTTTCTTATAAATCGGAATATTATTTTTTGAATGCCTTACAGGCTATTGGAAACCAAAAATCAGCTCCTATCTATGTTCACACTGGGAGTCAGCTTAAATCGACCATAGTACCCGGTGATTTGGAAATTCCAAATTTAACAAATATTCATCAGGTTTGGCCCCATATAATTAATACTGAAAACGGTTCAAAACAATTGTATATTTTAGTCCACGGATGGAACAAAGGAAAGTATGCCGTTTTAAAGTTGGAGAAATAATCTTCTAAGAAGATTCCTATGCTTTTATAAAATAGAAGTAGATAACTTTCCAGTGCTATCTGAAAAACTTTCAGTATCAACGTCCAATCTATTGAGCATGTTTAGGTATAGGTTTGACAATCTCTCCTGCTTTTCGTCAAATACTGTGTATTCTCCGTGGTTTACCCCCATTTTTGATCCACCTGCTAAAATCAAAGGATAATTCCTTGCATTGTGGGTTGTACTGCATGCACTTCCGTAGAGTATGAGTGTATTATCAAGCAATGATCCGTGTATATCTTTGGTATTTTTCATTTTATTAATGAAATAAGCAAATTGTTTCGCATACCAACGATCTAAACGTCCCCAATCCTCCCAATGTCCAGTTGCTTTATCATGTGAAATTGTATGATGCCCTTGAAGACCTAATGCTATTTTTGGAAAATTATCACCAAATCCCATACCATCTTCTCGCGCCATCAAATAACTGATTACTCTAGTTGCATCAGTTTGAAAGCCAAGGATCATAAGATCCATCATGGATCGGACATAATCTTCTGGAGCCGCAGTGGGGTCGACATCAAGATTGATTAGACTGGCATCAAATTCTTTCATTGGCACATCCAACCATTTCTCGTTTCTTGTAAGTTGCTTCTCTACTTGATCCAGGGATGTTAAATATTCATCTAATTTGGCTTTGTCGTTTGATCCCAATCGATTTTTTAGGGTTTTACTGTCCTCCAAAACAAGGTCGACTATTTTCATACCCTGTTGGATACTTTTCCTTCTTTGATGGGTTGGAGCACCACCATTGGGTGAAAAATAGCGTTCAAAAATTTCTCGTTGGCGGTGTTCCGATGGGATAGGTTTTCCTGACGAATTGAATGAAAGGGTTGATGTTCTTGATTTGTAGCCTACACCCCCATCAGTAGACAATGTAAGTGATGGAAAACGGGTGTAATGGCTAAGTTTCTCAGCAGCTACTTGATCTAATGAAATACTATTCTTGTATTCACCACGTAGGTCACCTCCAGTTAAAAAAGAATCCCCTGCCATATGACCTAGAACATTACGACTGAATGGATGACTTAAGCCCCCCATTATTGACATATCACTCCTGTAAGGGGATAAGGGTGATAAAGACTTTGTCAGCTTATAGTCACTTCCTTCACCGATGGGAAACCAACTCCAGTTTTTGTGATAAATACTTTTCTTTGGTGGCAATCCCACTCCATTGGGAAAGTACAAAATACACAATCGTTTGGGAGAGACAGGTTTTGCAAACTTTGATAAACTGGTCATTGCCATTCCCTCAAAAAATGGTAACATACAAGTAACTCCCATACCTTTAATGAAGGTCCGACGGTCTATATGCCAAGATTTTTTTTTCATCTTCCAACGATTTTATTGAACCAACTTTTTTCTTTTTTATAAAAAGAAGGGCTTAAAACGATTTGTTCAATTACTGTTCTGAATCGATAATCGTCATCAATAACTTCTTCTACAATATTATTAATTTCCTCTGTATCAGCAAAACCTATATCGCGACCGATTGCATAAGCAAAAAGATTTTCCACTAAAGATTTTGTGAAATCGTCTTTTTTTAATTTTAAAATATAATCTTTAATGCCTTCTATTCCCTCTATCTCGGTACCATCAGGAAGTTTTGATTTGGAATCAATAAGTTTGTCTTTTGAGGTTAATTGAAAACGCCCAACAGCATCGTAATTTTCAAATACCACACCAAAAGGATCAATTTTTTGATGGCAATCCATACAAGAAACTTTATTTCTGTGTAAGAATAACTGTTCTTTAAGTGTAAGATTTTCAAAACCTGGAGTATCCGGATCTAATTCAGGGACGTTTGGCGGGGGAGGAGGGGGGTGATCACCCAATATTTTTTCTTTTAACCAAACTGCTCTTTTGATCGCATGTGCTTGAACTCCATCTGAATGTCCACTTAAAAATGATCCTTGTGAAAGTAAGCCTCCTCTTTCTTGATTTTTTTTAAGTGTCACAGGGCGGAATTCATTACCTACTACGCCGTCAATACCATAAAATTCAGCCAAGTTCTGATTGAGCAAGGCAAAGTCAGAATCTATAAAATTCAAAATACTCAAATTGTTTTTTAAGACATGGTGAACAAAATGATAGGTTTCCTCAAACATATCCTCTTTTACAAACCGAGTAAAATCTTCATATTTTTCCACATCTACATCCATACTTTTATGGCGATCCAATCGCAACCACTCATAACTAAAGGAATTAATCATTTGAGAGATTTTTGGACTTTCAATCATACGATCAATTTGCTCAGACAACTCATCGTATAAATCTCCTTCTGCAGCCAATGTGTTTAATGTTTCATCTGGAGGAGAGTTCCAAAGGAAATATGATAATTGTGAGGCTAAATAAAATTGATCTTCAGATGCTCCCGATTCGGGAATTTCAGGTTCAAAAAGGTAGATGAAATTGGGAGAGCACAAAATGGCAATTAAAACTTCCTTGACCCCATCTTCAAAACGATCAAAATCATCTTTAATATGCTTCCAAAAACTAATATAGCGATTGATCTCTTCCTTATCAATCGGTCTTCTGAAGGCCCGTTGCATAAAGAGACTGATAACCTCCTCGGCATAGGTTTCATGATCGTTTTTGTAAGGAGATTCAAAAAAAATGGATTTGTGACTTTCTGGAGGCCAAACGGGATAATAAGGTGCTTCAAATTCTACTGAACTTACAAGCAAGGGAGGACCCTTTTGACCGCTTTCTTTTACTAGGTGGTTGTTCCAAAGACCAATCGTGAATATATTCGCCAATTCTCCACTTACATCATCACTTCCCAATGGAATGGGTAGGTTTTCCAATCTTCCGGTAAACTCAAAATTTTGAATTTCTCCCATAGGTGCAGTTACCTCTACTGATTTTGCAAAGGTTTTGTAATCCATTCCGTCATCTGTCCTTGACCCTGCAAATACCAGAATAGACGGATTGACACCATCGTATTTTGAATTATCCTTCATAGCCTCTTCCTCCAGTATTTTGGGCAAAGGGTCATCCTCTTGCAGAGGGGTGATTACAATATGGCTGAACCCAACAAAAAACTTTCCACCTATAGTTCCTTTGTGCTCTCCCTCAGATAGGTAAACTAATGTAACGGGAGTTGTGATTTTCTCACTTTCTTTAAGGGTTTCTTTCATATTGATGCGCTTTCCTACTATACCTTCTTTGTTCCCGTCCAAAAGACTCATTCGATATGAAGGTGATGCATCATCTGATACATAGGGGTGAATTAAATCTATTTGATATATACCTGACTTGGGTATTCGGTATGTAAACTTTACTTCTACATGTTTGGCAACATCTTTAGGCATTAACCATCGCTTCTGCTTTAATATTAAATCCTTATTATATTGGAGATCCTTGGAAACTATATTTATAGATTTTGATGATGAGATTGCTGGTTGATTATTTCTTAAGTCAATGAGTCGCTCAATAGACATAGAATGGTAGCCTTTTGAGGCTGCTATCCTAAAAGCAAAATCACCAACCCTTGGGAAATCTTCTTTGATCAATAATTTTAAATTAGGAGAAGGTCCTTGCCATGACTTTGGTGTGACTTCCTTGGCTGGTAAAGCCGAATTCAAAATCATTCCTTCTTTGACAACAGTATAGCGATTGCTGGCAGATCCCCTCATACCAATTCCAATTTTATTCTTTATCTGGGTCAAAGAATCCCTTTTTTGTTCTAGTATATTTTGAATGGGATTACCTTCACCATTTAAGATTTCCACTAATAAGTCCTCGTTATTTACAGGTGCTGTTTGATACCCTCCAAATTCGGCACCTGAATAACCATCTCCTATATTTTTTCCAATAGTGACTTTATAACGTTTTGACTTTGGCTTTTGTCCAAAAACAATAGCCTTGTCCAAGGCCTCTCGGGCTATTTTTTGATAGTAATCAATATGAAGTGCTGAGGTCTGAAGGATGTTTCCATTGTTACTGAATCCCATTTTAGATTTACCGTCATCAGGCAAAACGTCACCAAAGTTTACAGATACGCCAAGCAATTCATTCAAACTTTTGGTATATTGAACTTTGGTCAACCTTCGCATAACCCTTTTATTATCTTTTTGCTTCGCTAAAGTTGCTTTTTTTAGATTGCTCGACAACCAGTTTACGAGCTCACGACGTTCCTCATTCTTTAATTGTGGCTTTTTTTTCGGGGGCATCTCACCTAAGTTAATAACATTCAATGCGGAGTGCCATCTCTCAGCATCACGTCCACTCATCATGTTCCAGTGCAAAGTGTCCAATCGCATGTCTCCCTTTTGTTTGTCTTCCCCATGGCATTCAAAGCAGTAGGTTTTTACAATTGGTCTAATGTTATTTTTAAAATAAATTGCCTCTTTCGAAGTAGAATCAGTTACGGCATTGATTACCAAATACTCATCGACATTATCGTCAATATTTAGCAGGGTTTTCATTGCTGTGGGCATGTATTTTGTGAGATAATCTTCCCCATGTGTCAAATGACCTCCATAATGCCCTGCTAATGATATTAACACAACATTTATGGTTAAAAAAACTTGGTAAAAGCGAGATACGCCATTTGGATTTTTTGTCGATTTTTGTTGACGAAATACCACTAGCCAAACACAAATTAATGCTGTAAACCAACCCAACCATTTGTGAAAATTTAATAATTCATCCTCATAGTTTCCGCTTGAAGCCAAAAGAAAACCCAAAGTAATGGTAGGAATAATACTCAATACTGAAAACCAAAGTAAAATATTACAAGCAGCATTCAAATTGAGTTCTGACCGAACACTATTAATGATTTCCATAAGGAAAAGAACTATCAAAGCGCCAATTGGAAGATGCAGAAGTATCGGGTGAAACCTACCAACAAAAAACACAAAAGTATTGTCCACTCTGCCGTCCAGCGGAATAAGAAGAAGTAAAAACAATAATACAGTGAAAGCAAATGCGATTACTAAACTGCGTTTCATGATGTGCTTAAATTATTGGTTTAAATAAGGTTAATACCAATTATTTAAATAAAATTAAAAATTATGTTCCGTCTTTACAAGTCTTATCATTAGTGTTAGATTCAATTTGGGTTTTAAAACCTAACAATCGCAGTCACTTTAATCGAATTTTTAGCTAATTCAGCAAAATTAGACTGGTCAAAACAATTAAACTGACTAATCGCACTTAACTTTTATTTATGATAAAAATGAATTAAACCATATACATATTTCAAATCTATTATAGTAACTAAAAAACCCTCCATGAAGAAGGGTTTTGTTTTCCAAATTACTAATTGATTACTCAGTTTTCATTGCAGCTGCCATTACACCAGATGCATCAAAAAAATCTCTAGTCTCGTGGATTTGATTTTTTTTGTTAAAAATAAATGTGTGAAATGCACCTATGTTAATTACATTTCCTGTCATAGTATTTTTTGCGGTCCATTTTCCCATAGTCATCACAGAACCATCAGGTATGCCGGACTGATCAGTACCAGGGAACCATTTTGAGTCGGTGTAGGTAATTTCATCAAAATTATCCATCCATGCTTTACTAGCTGCCAAAAACCCATCAACATTGGAGGGTTCACTTCCATAAAAAGGTGAATAGTGTGTTAACCCTGGACACAAAAGCGGCTTTTGACTATCTATATCTTCACTTGAAAAAGTAGCAAAAAGTTTTTGGGCAGTTTCTAAATTGAGTTTATAAGTTGTAAGATCAATTTCTGGTGCTGACTCAACAGGCGGTTGACAAGAAAATATTATTACAGCTAAAAAAACGGTTAATAAATTTTTTAAAATTCTCATAAATCAAGATTTAAATTTATTCAATTTAAGATTTTTTTTCTTGATATCTCTAAGGAGCTCATTTAATTTCTGATTATGTATTACTGATTTAGAAAAAAATATTCAGAATTTATATTAGTAACTAAGTATTGTTAAATTTATAGCCGTATTATATCTTCCCTATAATTTAAATTGATGGATAAGCTTAGAAACGACAACCAAGGAGTTGTTCTTCCCAAAGGATTTATTTTCATATTAAAAACTTTAGAGTTTTTTCATCCCTATCTTGGTATGAGGTTTGCAGCTTTTTTCTTTTCTAAACCCTTTAGATATAAAATGCCTTCAAGAGAGGCTCCAATATTAACTAAGGCTATAAAAAATATTATTTTAATAAATGATATACAAAAAAGAGTTGTTTGCTATAATTGGCAAGGAAAAGGACCAAAAATCTTACTCATGCATGGTTGGAGTGGTCGATCAACAAATTTTTATAAAATAATTGAAAGGTTGATGCTATCAAACTATAACGTTTATGCCTTCGATGCTCCTGCACATGGTGAATCTGATGGACTGATCACAAACCTTCCAGAGTTTATCATTTCACAGGAAGAATTGATAAAAAAGCTTGGTCCATTTGATGCTATTCTTGGCCACTCAGGAGGTGGGATTACTAGTTGTGAAGTTTGTGTCAGAATCCCAAAAATTAAAAAACTTATATTAATAAGCCCTTTCGATAAAATGAAAGATATTTTCGAAAAATATTTTGACTTAATTGATTTAGGAGAAAAAGCAAAGAAACTTATGATTTCCTATTTTTTTAGGAAAACTCAACGAAATATTATCGAGTTTTCTGGTTCATCATTAGCTAAAAAGATTAATGCTAAGACTCTTGTAATCCATGATGAAGATGATAAAGAAGTAGAGGTTTTAAACGCTATAAACATTGATAAAAATATTAAAAACTCAAGTCTTATGATAACAAAAGGACTTGGTCACCGAAGAATTTTGAGGGATGATAGGGTGATTAACGAAATTATTGATTTTTTAAATTATAATTAAACATAGGTAGAAGCTTATTTATTAATATATCGTTATTTTTATTAAAAGAATTTCTTAATGAAACGTTTCATTAGTCGTTTATTTTTATTAATCTTTATTATTCCTCTAACTATTTATTCACAAAGGGGGAACACTGGTGACAAGACTTTTGCAGATCGTTTTCCTACAGATGTAACATCAAACATTTCAAACACTTATTTATTGGTCAAAAATACTGTGGACCACGATATAATCGTTTGTGTGCGTGACCAATATAGAAATTACCTTAATCATATTTATATTCGTAATAATGATGAATATTTATTTACAGGTTTACCAATTTCTAGAATTTATTTGCAATATAAATCGAAAGAGTTTTATTTCGAAGATTTACAAAAAACGGTCATAAATTTTGGTGAAAGACATGTTTTTACTTTTTTCTATGACGCCTCTATGGAAGGTAATTTCTCTGTCATCAGTGAAGAAGATTTTTTTAAGCCCTAGGATAAGTTGGTTTTGAATAGCAAATAAACGTCGGTTTACTAAAACCAATAGCTGATTTTTAAGTTCAAACTTCTTATTCTCGACGAAATAGGTCCTGTTTCTCTTACTAAATAGTTGTCATTGTATACCAAGAATAGGTTCGATAAGCCATTAAATCTCCATTGTATACGTGAATTAACACCTAAATTTTCAGATTGTGAATTGAACTGCACTAAGGTTGCCCAAAAAAGTTTTTTGGAGAAAGTAAAATCAAATTTTGGACCGATTAACCATAGTTTAGCCGTTTTATCCAGGTGATTCAAATTGATTTGATCATAATTTAATTTGATACTGGTTAATAATTTAGGTTGAAATCTTAAGAAAAAGCTGTTTTCAAAAGAGTATTTTATTCCATCGTAGAATTTACCATAATTCTGAGCTACTTCAAAGTAAAAATCCTTTGCAGGATTTGATGAAAAATTAATTTCAAATATTCTACTTTGATATGTCTTTCCTCCTTGAAGTGGAGAATCTTTGTTTATTCCTGTTGGATCAAAATTTTTAGGAAGGTATTCGTTGGCATTATATAACCTTAATTCTAGTTGGCTTTGGTTTTTGTAAAAAGTTCTGAAACTTGTAAGAAAATTGTTTTCTAGAATATTTTCTGTGGAGGAATTTAATTTGAACCAAAGCCAATGATAATAAGCTAACCTGTGATAATTTACTTTTCCTTTTTTAGGATAAATTTTGTAGGCATAATAGGGGCAAAATTTTGATACCCCAATCCTTCTAAGTATGCCAAGATCTGATCTAAAATCATCTCCTAAATATGAGTACTCAAAACTAATTTCTTGCTCTCTCGTTTCTTTTTTTACCCTTACGCCACCACTGAAACCATTTTCTTTCTTGAGAGGACTGAATGAGTTATAAGTGAAAAATCTTCCATTCCAAACATTATCGATGGAGTTTAGATCATATTCAAATCCTATCAGACGATTGAATTTGTCATTACGATCAACAAAGTCATAATCCTTTGTTGTTTCTCTGTTGATAAATAGAAACTTTAGTGCAGATCGATTGAATAATTTCTGATTCAGTGATAGAACAGTGTTTAAGTTTGAGGGAATTTCATTAGGTTTATCCTCATTAGTGAGCATACTAAGAAATCCTATTTTTAATCCAGTTGAAATTTTTCCACTTAATCGCACTCCACCAATAATATCATTTTCAATTAAATTACCTTCTGGATCTCTAGCTAGACCAATTCTTCTTGTAAAGAAAGGTGTTATAGTTCTTATGGCACCATAGTTTGAAAAAAGGTCACTATTTTGAAGAAAAAATTGTCTTTTTTCTGGGAGTTGAATTTCAAATCTCCTTAAGTTAACAATTTCATCATCTACCTCTGCTTGAGAAAAATCAGGATTATATGTTAAGTCAAGCATTAAACCGTTTCCAATAGGAACTTTAATATCACTACCTATTGAAATTTGATCATTTTTATAATTATCCTCAAAATTTGAGATTGATACAGAGTTTACAAATGGGATTATGGAAATTTTTGCGTTAGATTCCCCCAAAGGTTTTTCAAAATTTATTTTACCCATGAAAGCTAAGTTGTAGTCAGTGAATTGTTGAGGAATTTTAGACCAACTTGTTTTTTGATTTATTGACGGGTCAATTCTGAAGAAATTAAATCTCCATGAATCAACACCTTTCGGAAAATTCATAGTTGAGAGGGGTATTTTCATTTCAATTGTATAAAAACCATCAAAAACTTGTCCTTCGACTTCAAATTTTGAATCCCAGGTTCTATTTAGGTCACTTCTTGGAGTTCCGACACCTCCATTTGAGACCAGAATATCACTTTTTACTCCAGCCATATTAGAGCCAAACATATAGGCTATGTTTCCATCTGAAAAAGTATCGAAAACAAAATTAATTTTATCAGCTGCCTTTCCACTAAAATCCCATTTAAGCGATGGAATAACATACTTGTTTGACGTTGAATATGCCTTGCACATCAGATAAATATTTTTATCGTCGTACAAAATTTTAAGCTGTGTTTTATTTTCGAAATTATTTTCGTTGTCGGGAAAATACCTCCAATTAATGTATGTAGAGTCTGCAAATTTCCATACTTTTTCTGAATCATATCCGTCAATTGAAATAGTAGACGATATAAATTTGACATTCATCTCTGGAAATACTTCCTGTCCCTCAATGTTTTGAAAAAAACCAAGGAACATCAGGGCTATAAAATTAATTTTTAAGAATTTCATGAAAATTATTAATAAAATGCATGAGTAATTCATAGTGGTTTAAAATTAGGTAAACTTCGTGTGCGTACACTTTTTAAGTCTAATACTAAGTATTAAATCAAAATAGTAAGGATTAATAAGAAATGTGAATTATCTTCTAGAATTAAGCTTTGCTAAAAGTCTTAAAATCTCAAGATATAGCCATATCAAGGTAACCAAAAGACCAAAAGCACCATACCATTCCATGTATTTTGGAGCCCCTTTTTCAGCACCCTCTTCGATAAAGTCAAAGTCCAAAACCAAGTTGAGTGCAGCAATGATAACCACCACCACACTAAATCCAATACTCATAGGGGAAGCATTATCAATTTGCATGATTCCCATACTAGAGCCAAAAAATCCCATCACAAAATTCACTAAATAGACAATGGCGATCCCTCCAGTTGCTGCAAAAATTCCTAATTTAAAATTTTCGGTAGGCTTGATATATCCAGATCGATAAGCAACCAGTAGTGATAATAAAATACCTACGGTAAGAAAAATCGCATCAGTTACAATACCGTTATAAAGACTGTTGTACATGAACGAAATCCCTCCAAGTAAGCCTCCCTCCAAAATGGCATAGATTGGTACTGTAATTGGGGCCCATTCCTTTTTAAAAACAGTAACTATTGCTAAAATAAAACCCCCAATGCCACAGGCAAATAATATTCCAGGATTTATGCTGCTGAATGTCATATAGCCAGTTCCTATCAATAACAACAAACTAATGGCAGTTTTGTTAACGGTTCCATTGATTGTCATAGTTTCTGAGACAACTGTTGTATTTGAGAAAGTAGTTTTACTTAGCACAGGATTTCCCGATCTTAAGGATAAGTGGTTTGCCATTTTTATATTATTAATGCATTAAACAGAATTTTTCAACAAATATAGTTTGAAATGATTTGACTTTAAAATTATAAATTGATAAAGTACAACTATAGTAATGGAGAAGTTACTGTTGTTGTTATTGTATAATTTCCAAGTTCCTTCTGTAGCTATTTTGGGTAATACTTTGAAGTGTTTTTAGGCCACTGGATCGTAGGTTAGCACTTCCAAATTCTTAGTTTTTCTTTTGGTATCCAAGTAAACTTTTATATACATTAATTGGGTTTCATTTCCCTTAAAAACACCTTTTGCAGGAGCACAATCATTATAATTTCTAACGAATCTTAAGAAAGTAATTTAGCTACCACTTAAATATTTTTCCAATATTGCAATGTCATTTTTGGAAGTTAAATCCGGAACATGTTCTGCAATGGGAATTCCTATAACCTTGATTTTGTCTTCAATCATATTCATCAAAGCGGTGGGTAGTTCTTTTTCGTCTCTAACTGGATGAGCAGGGCAATTCTCTAGGTATTTGAAAAATGATTTTCCATCGAACAAAAAGATATTCATGCTCACCCTGATTTTCTGATGTGTATCTGCGTAATTAACTATTTTATCGGGTTCTGGCTTTTCTACTATGGTTGTCAGATTGAAATAATCATCAAACTTCATCACCGCAAAACGTGCGATTCTCTCTTTAGGATATTTTAGGTGGTCGATATCATAGGCCAAAATTGCTTGGTGTGAATTGGCATTTTTAAGAATTTTTAAGGCGTTTAACGAGTAAAGATTATCACTGTTGCAGACACAAAATGTGTCATCTTTTAAATCAGGGTATTGATTAAGGCACTGATACAAGGCATCTGCAGTGCCATAGGGTTTTTCTCGATTATCAGTGATGTATTGAGTTGCAAATTGGATTTTAAGAGACTTAAAATTGAGATTATTTTCAAATGCCTTTCGAAACATTTGAGAATTTTCTCCAGTAACGATGTAAACATTTTTGAACTCTGCTTTTAAAATATTCTCAAGTAAATAACTTAAAAACGGTTTTCCTCCCAATTCGATCAAGCCCTTGCTCAATTGGTTGGCTTGATCAATTTTTTGGGGAGGTAGATTTTGGTCTGTAGAATTTTTCATTCGTGAGGATGCTCCACCTGCCAGAATGATTATGTTTTCAGTCATGTTATATGGTTTTTAGCAAAGCTCCTTTGGTAATGTTAACGCCAAAAGCATCTTTTGCTCCTGTTGCTTTAATAGCTTCAATTATTTGTTCCCGATCTTGATCTCTGACAATGGCTACGATACAACCGCCCCCTCCAGAACCTACAATTTTGCTACCCAATGCCCCACTTTCGTTCGCTGCATCAATCATTTTATCCATTAAGGGGGGTGTGATTTTGAGGTAGGATTTTAGGATGTGATGATGTTCATTCATTAATACACCCAAAACTTGTGGGTTTAATGGTTCCTTTTCAAAGGTTTTTAATGCATTTTTAGTTATATGATGGTTAGAAACAGCAGCGAAGAAATATGCCTTTAATGAAGTTTCGACACATTTCAAATATTTATTAATATCTTTTACACTACACATGGAGATATCGAAGTTAGGGATTTTGGCTTTGATTTGATAGATGGCTTTCCAAGCATTGCTTTTCAAGTGTGATAGCGTTCCAAAAGTATCTTTAGATAATCCCGAGACACCCACCACCAAATCAAGTTTTACATCATTAAATTTTTGAACTCGATCGGAATGGGTATCCAAAAAAATAGTGTCACCAATTGCAATGGTGAATTGATCCATTTTTCCTCCTGAGGAGCCTGGTTCGATAACCTCAGTTTCATATGCAAGTAGGGCCAATTCTTTTTGGGAAAATGATTTTTCTGAAAAAGCAGCAATAAGAAACTGAATCCATGAAATAGTCAATGCAGACGAGCTTGATAAGCCTGCATTGATAGGAATTTTACTGTTTATGGTCAAACGATATCCTTTGTTTGGAACGATATTTCTTTTTTGTAAAACCTTAAGTGCAATTTTTAGGAAATCACCTCTTTCGATTTTATTAAAATCTTGTTGGAGATGAATGATCCTTTTTTGATTCATATCAGGCATATTAATCTCAAAGTGACCTTTTCCGTTTTCTTCAGCATAGATTTCCATCATTAGATCGATGGCACATGCGATTACTGGAAGTTGAAGATAGTCCTGGTGGTCTCCAAATAAACATACCCTACCGGGTGCAGTGGATAATATTTTTGTCATTGACAAGGTCAGTCAAATTTTGGTAGTTGATAGCCGTTGAAATATTTTTTAGCCAAGTAGACATCATTTATTTTCGGATCAGCAAATTTATCTTTCTCAGCCAACCAATTTAATTTTTGATTGGCTTTAAATGAAATGTTACCCATTTGTGCAATTTTTGCCACATTAGCAGCATCTTCTACATTACAATTTAATATTTCCGGTTTATTTTCTCTAATTGCATGAATAAAATTAAATTGGTGATCTTTGTGACCATTATTCGACCTCTTTTGTAAAGGAATCAAAACTTTATTTTTACTTCTTTTTTCTTCAATTACTTCCCAACCTTCTCTATCTAAAACTAGCGTAGCATTGTTCCCAATAAAAGCAATACAATGATCTCTTCCATAGGATCCATTATCAATACCCATAGCAGAGTCCCAAACCAGGTTAAAACGGTTGAATTCGTATAGTGTTGTTAGGGTGTCAGGGGTCTCTTGACTCAAGTCAGGATAGGCAAATTGACCACCTAAACCAACAATAGTCTTAGGAACTGATGCTTTCATTCCTATTAATGCGTAATCAAGTAGATGAACACCCCAGTCAGTCATTAATCCACCAGCATAATCCCAAAACCATCTAAAATGAAAATGAAATCTACTTGAATTAAAAGGTTTTTTGGGAGCTGGCCCTAACCATGCATCATAGTCCACACCATTTGGTGGTTCGCTATTGGCTACTTTTGGTTTAGGCCTCATCCATCCTTGATAGCAACAAACTTTAACAGTTCTTATTGACCCAAGCCTACCACTATGAACAAATGCCATGGCATCTTGAAAATGTTTAGTACTTCTTTGCCATTGACCAACTTGAATTATACTTCCATATTTTTTTTGCGCAGCAACCATCGTTTTACATTCTTCGATTGAATTGCCGATAGGTTTTTCAACATAAATGTGCTTGCCTGCATCAGCTGCATCTATCATCATAAGGGCATGCCAATGGTCTGGTGTTCCAATGTAAACAACATCAATATCTTTTTGATCCAGCATCTTTCTGTAATCAGTATAGATTTTTATTTTTTCTTTTATGTGTGCCACGTCTTTGTGGTTTAACTTTTTTTGGATTACATTTTGATCAACATCACAAACTGCAACTAGATTCACACCAGGAACTTCAATTGCTTTCAATGTATTGGCCCAGCCCATACCATTAATACCAATACTTCCAATATTTATCTGATTATTAGCTGAAATATTTTGGGTAGATTTTGAAAGTGCATAGCTTTTCAGACTAGGGAAGAATAAGGCACCTGTTCCAAGGATGGCAGTATTTTTTATAAATGATTTTCTATTCATTTTCTGTTGATTTAAAATGAGTATAATGAAATCTTTTCTGAATTAAATAATATATTAAAAATAAGATTTAAAAACGATAATGCCTAACTTAAAAATGAATGGATTCTTTAGTCTAAAAGAGAGTTTTTGAATCAATTGAATTTTAGCTAATTCTTAGATAAAATTATGTTAGATAGTTATAGATTTTTTGAAAACTAGCAGATAAAATCAAAATATACCTACTTTGTGTATAGTCAATATTAATCAAGTTTTCAATTTCTTAAATAATTGTATGAATTTAAAACCTCAATAAATTCTTTTCTAATCATTTTCTCTTGATCTGTCATTTCATTAGTTGAGATTCTATTTTTTTCATTAGGATCATTTTTTATGTTGTAAAATTTATTTCCAACATAGAGTTTATAGGTTTCATTTCTTACCCATTCATTAGTAGCACTCATAGGATTTGATCCTCCGTCTCTATTATACCACGTATGTATCCATTTCCTTTTTGAACTCTCTTTACCAAGTAATAGTTTATAAAAACTGATTCCATCCAAATCCCAATTAGAATTTAAAGGTATTCCTGCAGCCTCACATAATGTTGGAAAAAAATCACTAAAATCAACCAAAGCTTTTGAAATTCTGTTCGGCTTGATTACACCTTTCCAATTGACAATAAGAGGAACGTGTGTGCCATTGTCAGTAGTCTTTCCTTTTCCACCCTCTATAGCCAGGTTGTCCATCATGGATACCATGGGAGAATCAGTGCCATTATCTCCAGTAAAAATTATAATAGTATTTTCTCTTAATCCTAATTTATCAAGCTGTTTTACAATCCGACCGATTGAAAAGTCCATATAGGAGACCATATCACCAAAATACTTAGCGTTTCCTTTGTATGTTTTTGATCCAAGATCTTTAGGATTCCAATCTTTCGAATGAGGTGTAGGGTCAAAAGGACAGTGAGTTAGAATCATTGGATAGTAAACTAAAAAAGGCTGATTTTTTTTTCTTTTTATAAAATCATTGATATAATTTACTACTATGTCAGTAGAGTATTTACCTTCATTTTTTTCATATATTTCTCCATTAACTTCAAGAACAGGATTGACATATCTTTTGTCTAATCCCGTTGAATCGCGTCCAGAGGTAGTCAACTGCCAAAGAATATGTTCGTCAAATCCAAAATGATTTGGTAAAGAATTATCACGGCCTAACTGCCATTTACCACCAATCATTGTTGCGTATCCTTTTTCTCTCAGGACTTGGCTAAAGGTTATCTCTTTTGGATTCAGGTAGCCAAACTTTATATGATTTTTTTTATTAGATCTTCCTGTCATTAGTTTTACCCTTGATGGAGTGCATATAGGTTGAGAATGACAATTTTCAAATTGAATTCCAGTTTCAGATAATTTAGTTAAAAAAGGTGTATTATATGAAGTGCCTCCATAGGAGTTAATACATTCATACCCCAAATCGTCTGCTACAATCAAAACAATATTAGGTAGAACCTTTTTTTGTTGTGCTTTTAGACTGACTATTGAAAGCACAAGGATGATAATTAAATTATTTTTAAATGTCAATTTATTGTTTATATATTAAAATTTGATTTTATTTTGAGTGTATTTCCTTTGGCACGAACCACTCTTTAGCATCTGAAAATTGCCTTCCCAATCCTATTGTTTTTGATCTCGCATCTTGAACTCTGTGTTTAATCAATAACTTTAAAGAATTAAAATAATCAATTATTATATAGTTTAATAGTTTATACTGTTCAAAAACAGTTAACCCTATTACATAACAAATAAATTTAACCTCTAGGAGTTTAAATTTTAAACTTCAAACTAATCAAAAATGTAAAGAGTACAAAACATATACCTATTAGACTTTATAATAATTTGACACTTAAATATTATATTTGCTTTTCAATTTTAAGATTTTTGATGTTTCATGGATTTTGAAATCATACAGATTTGTAAACAAATAAGTTTATATAGAATTTTACAAACCTATGAAATCTTGTAAAGCTCTCCAATAAAGTTAAAAGGACGCGTAGCTCAGCTGGATAGAGCATCTGCCTTCTAAGCAGACGGTCACAGGTTCGAATCCTGTCGCGTTCACAAATAAATAAAAAGCAAGCAAAATCATAAAGCTTGCTTTTTAATTTTATGATTTTTTTTCAAAGGTTAGGCTTGTAGCATAATGGAATAAATCATAACTTCCAAATGATAAATATTAAACCAAATAAGCTTGCCTAAGTCTGATCTTTTTGCTTTAAATATTTACACCTTTTTCAAACTTCCCGCTGCTTGGTGGACCGGTGTAAGAGTTACCCATTTAGATAACTTGATGACAGAGGTTTCTCTAAAGCATAGGTGGGTTAATCAAAACCCTTTTGGGTCAATATTTTGGGCCGTTCAAGGTATGGCGGCAGAACTATCGACTGCTGTTTTCTTGATGTTTTCAATCAAGAAATCTAAACAGGCTGTCTCTATGTTGGTACTAAATAATCAAGCGGTTTTCAAAAAGAAGGCCAAAGGATTAGTGAAGTTTCAGTGTAACCAGGGAGCTGAAGCAGTTGATGCAGTAAACAAAGCTATCGAAACAGGTCAGGCAGTTACACTAAAATTAAAATCTGTGGGCACTGACTCATCGGGTGACATCGTTTCCGAATTTGAATTTAAATGGTCATTAAAAAAGAAATCCTAATGAATCAAGATTTTTATAAGTCCCTTAATTTACCCCTTATAGCCGCACCTATGTTTCTCATTTCGGGACCTAAACTGGTAATCGAATGTTGTAAAAACGGAATTGTAGGGACTTTCCCTGCCTTAAACCAAAGAACCTCTGAAGGTTTTGAAAAATGGGTTATCCAAATCAAAAAAGCCCTTTATGCTTTTGAAAATGAAACCGGTAAAAAAGCCGCTCCTTTTGGGGTAAATTTGATTGTACACCCAACTAATATTAGGGTAAAGGCAGACTTGGATATCTGTGTAAAACATAAAGTTCCTTTGGTAATCACTTCATTGGGAGCAATAGCCGACTTGGTCAATGTGGTACATGGATACGGAGGCTTGGTTTATCACGATATCATTAAAAAAAGACATGCTGAAAAGGCATCCCAAGCAGGAGTTGATGGCCTGATTGTTGTTGCAGCTGGGGCTGGAGGTCATGCTGGAACCCTACATCCGATACCTCTAATCAACGAAATAAAAAAGATTTTTGATAAAAAAATTGTCTTATCCGGTTGCCTCACAACTGGTAATGATATTGCCAGTGCCCTCCAGATGGGAGCCGATATGGCTTACATGGGTACCCGATTTATAAATGTCGATGAAAGTATGGCCGATGAAGCGTATAAAAAAATGATCATAGACAGCGAAGCTGAGGACATTATATACACAGCTGCTGTCTCAGGAGTTAACGCAAGTTTTTTACGTCCTAGTTTGGAGGCCATGGGTATTACCGAAGATCTCTGGAAAGAAACCAAAAAAATTGATTTTGGAAATGAATCCGATGCCTTAAGTGAAGAAGTAAAAGCTTGGAAAACTATTTGGTCTGCAGGACAGGGCGTGACCACAATCAAAGAAACCCTTAGTATTTCAACTTTGGTTAGTAAATTAAAAGCTGAATTTCTTGACGCTATTCAGCGTCAAAATGAATTTTTGAATCGCTATCAATGAATCCAATTTAGAGATCTTTTGTAAGTGATTTTACAATTTTATTTTCTGACATAAAGGTTTTCAATATGACCTTTAAAGCAGTATATAATGGAATAGCGACGATCATTCCTGTTGTTCCCATCAGGCTCCCTCCAGTGAGAATTATGATAAATATCTCCAGTGGATGCGATTTGACTCGATTGGAAAATATAAAAGGTTGACTAAAAAAATTATCAATCAATTGTCCGATAAAGAAACCGATCATCACATAAATGGCCTTGGGGAGAATCACACTACTAAAATCTGCTTCTACATTGCTGGTCATGCTAAGAAACATCATCAAAACCGCTCCAATAAGTGGACCTATATAAGGGATAAGATTAAGCAAGGCACATAAAAATGCAATTACAATGGCATTTTTGATCCCGAAGATTAGTAAAACAAAACTGTATATAACTATCAGTATAGTGATTTGCAACAAAAGACCTAAAAAATAACTTGAAAGTAAATTTTTTATCTTTTCAAAAGATTTTTTCAAGCGCTTCTCACTTTTGTCACTTACAAAAATCAAAATTGCATTTTCAAGGATATGGCTATCTTTTAGTAAAAAAAATGAGATGAAAGTAACCGAAAACAAACCAATGGTAAAACTGCCTAGAACACTTAATAGATGATTCAAGAATTCAGGAATAACTCCTAAATTTTCTATGTTGATGATATTTTTCAAAGAAGAATATTGTTCTATGTTTGTGCGATCCAAATTGAAAAATAAACTAATTTCATTTGTCAATTTATCCAGTTTGTATCCCAATTCATCTTGATTTAGAAGTGACAAGTTTTCGCTTTGTTGAATTACCAGCGGAATAAATAGTGAGATAAAACCGAAAAGGACTCCTATCAATACCAAAAGCGAAGTACTCGCTGCCAATAAATTATTAAACTTGAGTTTGTTTTTGAGAAACAATACGATGGGTCGACCGATTAAAGAAATTATGGCAGCAACAATAATATAGACCAATAAAACCTTTAATTCTAATAGTAAGAAAATTCCTAACGAAATCAATCCTAACTTAAGAATTGCATCAATAATACCTTGGGAAATATTTTTAGCTTCCATAAGCTAAATATATGCAAAATTTAAGCTTCATTTTATGTTTAGAATTTCATTAAGCGTGGCGATTTTGCTACAGGCCACGATGGCTGCTGTTTCGGTCCTTAATCTATGTGAACTTAATTTGATTGCTTCAAAAGAATGATTTAGAGCAGTTTGAATCTCACGATCTGAAAAATCACCTTCTGGACCAATCAAAATCAATATTTTATTCTTTAAATCCCGGATTTGGTGGATGGTGGTCTTGTTTCCTTTTTTACAATGAGCAATCAACTTTTTTCTTGGGTGATCTAATTTCATAAATGCCTCAAACGAAATTATGGGATTAAGCTGTGGCAGGAAATATTGAATGGATTGTTTAAGTGCACTTACCAAAATTTTTTTCATTCTCTCTGATTTGATGGTTTTTCTCTCTGAGTGGTCGCAAATCAATGGAGTAATTTCACTTATCCCTATTTCTGTAGCTTTTTCGAGAAACCATTCCAAACGATCATTATTTTTGGTAGGAGCGATGGCGATGTGTAGGGGGGCTATTTTGTTATGGTGCAAATTGACTTCTGTTTTTTTTGCGGTTGCTCTATGATTATCAGTGCTTATGAGTTCACCTTTCCATTCCAATCCCCGGCCGTTAGTGACATTTATTATTTCGCCTACTTTTTTACGCAACACCTTGTTAATGTGACGACTCTCCTCAGGACCAAAACTAAGCAAATCGTCTTTGGTAATCAGATTTTCATTGTAGAATATTTCCATGATTAAACTTGATGGTGATTATCACTTTTGTAAACCTTTGCTAAATGAATTATTAATTTCAAATTAATTTAATTTTTAAACAAAATAGCTTTTAAAAACTCTAAGTTTTCTTTAAGAAATAGATAATCTAGCATTTACAGATTGGTTTATTGTCCCCCATTTTTTTAGCATCAGTTTTAGATACCCTACGATCCCAATCATTGCAGCATTGTCTGTGGTATATTGAAATGGAGGCAGAAAAACTTCCCATTGTTCCTGTTTGGCTTTTTCATCTAAAATCCTTCTGACTTCAGAATTGGCTGCAACCCCACCACCAATTACAACGCGTTTGAGATTGTATTTTTCTTTGGCGAGACTGATTTTGTTCATAATTACAGTCACCAAGGATTTCTGTATAGATGCACATAGGTCATTGAGGTTTTCATCAATAAAATTTGGATTTTTAGATTGGTTTTTATGGATTAAATTGATAAAAGCAGTTTTCAATCCACTATATGAAACGTCCAAACCTTCCACTTTAGGAATTGGAAAGTCAAATTTATCTGGGTCACCTTCACGAGCCAATTGATCGATCTCTGGACCGGCAGGGTAATTTAACCCCATGATCTTACCACATTTGTCAAAGGCTTCTCCAATTGCATCGTCACGAGTTTTTCCAATTTCTTTCATTTCAAAATGACTTTTTACCCAAACCAATTGAGTATGACCACCGGATAAGGTTACCCCGAGAAAAGGGAAAGCGGGATAGGCTTGATTTTCTGTCTTTATAAAATGACATAGTAAGTGTGCCTGCATGTGATTGACTTCAATAAGAGGGATGTCTAAACTCAGCGCAAGAGACTTGGCAAAGGAACTTCCAACCAGAAGTGATCCTAGTAAACCAGGACCTCTGGTGTAAGCAATTGCAGTAAGCTGTTTTTTATCGATATTTGCAATTGAAAGAGCTTGTTGTACCACAGGAACGATGTTGGCCTGGTGTGCCCTAGAAGCCAATTCTGGAACCACACCGCCATAGGACTCATGTATTTTTTGGTTGGCAATACAATTAGAAAGAACCAAATTGTCCTTAAGGACTGCGGCTGCAGTATCGTCACAAGAGGATTCTATTCCCAGGATATAGCTTGTTTTTTTCAAATATTAAAATGTATGTTGATAGCTGATATTTAATAATTTTTATTGTTGAGAAATTTATTCTAGGTTTTTTAAACCCGATATGAGGGTTAAAAATAAATTTATTCAACTTTGACAAAAATAAAGGATTACCATCAAAAAGTTACACAAATTTGGACTTATAGCACTAATGATCTTTGTTTTATCATTGGTCGGTTTTTTGATGGTAAGTTTTCCCGTTGTTCAGAACCATCTGGTCGATCGATTGACTAAAAAAATCAACAAAAATTTTCAGACCGATATCAAGGTTGAGGGTATAGCAATTGGGTTTGATGGTGGAGTAAACATGGCCTCCTTTTTCATATCAGATCATCATTCTGATACCCTATTTTATGCCAAAAACTTTAAAACTGACCTATACAGTTTAGGTCAATGGGTTAATGGAAATTTATTTTTTTCCACGACTGAATTTGAAGACATTTTTATTAAAATTACCCATTATGAAGGGGAGGAAAATAATTCCTTTTTTCAATTTACTGATAAGCTTTTGGATCATGCAGAACCGAAAATAGACAGTCCTAATTTTGTTAGGATAGATGATCTGAATATTTCCAATGGGAGCTTTTTGATGGTTGATGAAAACGACTCGACTAGTTCATTACATTTTGAAAGAATCAACCTTAATGCTTATGACTTTTTCGTGATCAACGGTGGGGTAGAAGTGGCATTGAAAAACTTAAAATTTATTTCTAGGGATCATGGTGAAGTCAATCTCAACAAAATAGATTTTTTATACAATCCCTGCGAGATTGATATTCGTTCTTTTCAAATATCATCCCTCGAGAGTCATGCAAAAGGAAAAATTAACATAAAGTTTCCAAATGGAAGTTTTAAAGGATTTGAGGATGATACTTCGATTGATCTTGAACTCGAGGGAGCTTTTTCTGGCCAAGAATTTAAAAATTTTATTGACTTACCCAAAGATTTTCAGCCTATGGCTTTCAAACTTGATGTATCAGGATCTTTGAATGATATTGAATTTCTCAATTTTGAAGTCAATCAAGAAGCTATCCAACTTAAGGCTAAACTCAACCTTAAAAATTTATTTTCGGCTAAACCCATCACGTCTTTTGTTGAATTAGAATCAATAAAAATTGAAAGCCCAAAATTATATCGCGTCATTCCTTTAAGCTATCAAGAGCAAATTCCTAAACTTATATTTGCTTATGAACCCATTGAAGGTGGTGGAACTTTATCTTTTAAAGAAAACCAATTGAAAACTAACTTGCAATTGATCAATGGAAATGCATCTATTGTTAATAAAAGTCTTTTTAATATTGGGTTTGAACAAGAAAAATTTGAACTGAATCAATTTGAAGGAATTACAGAAGTTAGAGAATTAGATTTATCGCCGTTAAATCCTAAATTAGGCTCTATAACATCTAAATTTTCGATTTTTGGAAAGAAGCAGGATACGGGTAAATTTAAACTTAATTTTGATGTCAAAGTAGATGAAATTTTCCTTGGAAAAAATGGTATTCACAATCTCAATTTTGATGGTGAATTACAGGATAAAACCTTTACTTTCGACTTGTCAGTGGATGATCGGCAAATAAGAGGTATGTCCGCATTAGTCTATTCTTGGGGTGAGCAACAACGTAAATATCAAGTCGACTTGAGTATGGAACAATTTAACCTTAATCTATTCAAACCGGAATTGGGAGGAGGTAAAGCCATCTATTCAGGAGATTTAAATCTCTTCCTAGTGGGTAATAACTTTGATGAAATTCAAGGGAATTTGCTTTTTCAAAACCTCCAGTTTGAGAATTTTAATGAAGTTAATTCTTTTAATGACTTCATTCTTGAAACCAGTTTAACCGACAAAAAAAGAATCATCAGGACCATCAATTCCGATATTTTTGATATTGACATTGAGGGGGAATTTCAACTTAGCAAGCTATTTAAACTCTTTTCAAATGCCATTGCGGAAGCCTTTCCATTTGTCCCAATGAAAAAAATTGAAAATAACCAGGAATTAGTTTATGATATTAGTATTGAAGCTTCACATCTAAATTCGGTTTTCCCTGACTTGATCATAGATGAAAAAGCCTTCTTCAGAGGAGTTTTGTCAACTCAGGACAAGGTCTCCAAAATGATTTTAAACATTCCCAAAATTTCATTTAATGATGTTGAAACCGAAAATATTGAATTACAATTGGATAATCAAAATCCTCTATTTAATACTTTTATATCAATTGGAAAAATTCAGGGTGATGCATATGAAATAAGTGAATTTAATACTTTAGGTGTCAAAACTGGAGATACCTTCAACTTTAGAACTGAATTTTTTGGAGGTAAAGAACAAAATGATGTATATGAATTGAATTACGGACTCAAATTAGATAACTCTAATTCAATAATTTTTTTGAAACCCTCAACTGTCGGATTTGATCAATTTGTTTGGAGCATTAACCCCTCATTTGACCACAAGCACTTGATATCTTTTGACCCCTCAAATAAAAGCGTTGATCTGAATTTCTTTGAAGCTCTATCGGGAGATGAACATATTCAATTAAAAGGAAATTATTTGTCAAGTGAAAATTTTGCTCTTTCATTGATTACAAATAGTGTTTCTCTTCAAAATTTAGCCTTGTCAAGTAAACATTTTGATTTAGAAGGTGCAATGGATCTGAATCTTGAAATTCAACGCTCACCCTACGATAATACTCTGAAAATTGATGGATCCATAGATGATTTGCTGATTAACGATTTGGAAATGGGTTCAATACAGTTTTTTACTTCAGGGAACACCCAGTTAAACTCCTATGAGTTAAATTTATTTATAAAAAATCAAGACGCCAATTCTCTTTCTGTAAGCGGGAACATATTGGGGTTTGATCAAATACCAAGACTTGATCTGGATTTTAATTTCAATGATTTTGACCTTTCATTTCTCACGCCTATAGGCGCTGGGGATATTGATGATATCAGGGGAAGGGTGTCTGGGAATGTGAATTTATGGGGACCCATTAATGCTCCCAAACATAACGGACAATTAATCTTAAACGAGGGTGGACTCGGTGTACCAGACATCCATACTGATTATACCATTTCCAATGGTACAAAAGTTACCTTGGTAGACCAAAGTTTTAACTTTAATAAAACAATATTTAATGATACTAGTTTTGGTACTGAGGGAGAGTTGGAGGGACAGATTAATCATTTAAATTTTTCGGATTGGAGTTTTGACCTTAATATAAACTCGGATAGGATTCTAATGCTTAACATACCAGAGGACAATGAGAAAGTCTTCTTTGGTGATGGATTTTTGGGGGGGGAGGTTCACCTATATGGTCCTTCAAAGAATTTAACCATAGATGTGGTCGGAATGACAGAAAAGGGAACAAGTATTAAAATTCCCTGGGCTGAGGACTACGGATTAGCAGATACGTCTTTTATTAAATTTGTGAATAAGAAAAAATTAAATAAAACTCAACGACAAAGAAATGACGATCCTTACAATTTCTCAGGTGTTAAAATGAATTTTGAATTAGACATCAACAATAATGCTGAGATTAAAGTGGTAATTGACAAAGAATCTGGAAGTTTCTTGAGTGGCCATGGAGCAGGCAATGTATTGATGGAAATCGATACGAATGGGAAATTCAATATGTGGGGAGATTTTATAACTTACGATGGAATCTACAATTTTAAAAATTTGACTGTTATTGATAAAAAATTCAATCTGAAACAAGGTGGTACAATAGTTTGGGAGGGTGATCCTTTGGGAGCCCAAATGGATTTAGAAGCTGTTTACCAAGTACCCGGAGGTGCCAACCCCGCCATATTATTAGACAATCCAAATTTTAATAGGGAAATTCCTACCGAAGTTTTAATCAGACTTCAGGGAAACTTGCTCAAACCAGATGATCCAATTTTTGAAATTGAATTTCCTAATACCAGTGCCGTAGTTACCTCCGAAATTAATTATCGACTAGCAGATCCTCAAATCAGTCAATTGCAAGCCATATCACTCTTATCTCAGGGGATATTTATCAACGAAGTGTCGTTGAGTGTTCAAGGAATTACCAATAATTTGTATGAAAAAGCCTCTGATCTTTTCAGTAACCTGATGGGCGATGATAATGGAAAACTACAAGTTGGACTAAACTATTTACAAGGGGATAGAAGTAGAGTTTTAGAGAATAGTTCCGAAGATCGTTTGGGGTTGACTCTCTCTACTCAGATCACAGATAAAATCCTTCTTAATGGAAAAATAGGTGTACCCGTAGGAGGAATTGAGGAGACCCTCATTGTTGGGGATCTGCAAATAGATTTTATATTGAATGAAGAGGGAAGTTTGAAGGCTAAAGTTTTTAATAAAGAGAATGAATTTAGATACATTGGTGACGAATTGGGATATACCCAGGGTGTAGGTTTGTCATACGCAGTTGATTTTGAAACTTTTAGAGATTTAATCACTAAAATTATAAAAGGAGACCGTTTGAGTCAAACCACACCAAACAAAATTCCCGTCTCAGAACCCGCTGATGTAGGTATAAATTTTGTCGAAAAAATTAACTAAAAAAGAAGCCATGTAATGAGGTTAGTGTGTATTAATAATTAAATTTGACATTTATTTTTTATGGCTATTAAAATTAGCAACATTGCGGTTTTGACATCTGGAGGGGATTCACCTGGAATGAACGCCGCCGTAAGGGCTGTAGTTAGAACCTGTGCTTTCCACAATATTGGTTGTTTTGGGGTATTTCAAGGATATCAAGGGCTGATAGACAACAAAATGGAATCGATGAATGCCAGAAGTGTAAAAGATATCATTAACAAAGGTGGAACCATATTAAAATCAGCAAGGTGTCTCGAGTTTAGAACCACTGATGGTCGAAAAATTGCTTACAATAACCTAAAAAAGAACGATATCGATGGATTAGTTGTAATCGGTGGAGATGGTTCTTTTACAGGGGCCATGATCTTTCAAAAAGAATTTTCTTTCCCCGTTATAGGAATTCCTGGAACCATTGACAATGATATCCAAGGGACAAGGTATACCTTGGGATATGACACTGCTCTGAATACCGTTATAGATGCGATAGACAAAATAAGAGATACAGCAAGTTCTCATAATCGTTTATTCTTCGTTGAGGTGATGGGAAGAGATGCAGGTCATATAGCTCTCAATGCTGGTATTGGTGCAGGAGCAGAGGAGATACTTATTCCTGAGGAGGACATGGGCTTGGAGCGTTTATTAGAATCTCTCAAAAGAAGTGAAAAATCTGGAAAAACTTCCAGTATTGTTGTCGTAGCAGAGGGAGACAAAACTGGAAAAAATGTTTTTGAAATAGCTTCATATATTGAAAACAATCTGCCTTATTATGAGGTGAGGGTTTCCGTATTGGGTCATATGCAAAGGGGAGGAACTCCCTCTTGTTTTGATAGGGTTTTGGCTTCACGAATGGGAGTCTTTGCGGTCGAAAGTCTTTTGGAGGGGAATTCCAACAAAATGGTTGGAATAATTGACGAAAACATTACATTGACACCTTTGGAAGACGCTATCAAAGGAAAATCTAAAATAAAAAATAATCTTATCAGAGTATCAGACATATTATCTATTTAAATAAACAAATTGAACTAAAACACAAATAAAATGGCTTTGAAAATTGGAATTAATGGATTTGGTAGAATAGGAAGGCTTGTTTTTCGCTCAGCAATGAAGCAGTCAGATGTTTCAATCGTTGCGATCAATGATCTTTTAGATGTTAACCATTTAGCTTACCTTCTCAAGCATGATTCAGTGCATGGATCATATGATGGAGAGGTATCTGTTATAGGCAATAAACTTATGGTTGATGGTAAAGAAGTCCAGATTACAGCCGAACGCAACCCAGTTGATATTGGTTGGGGCGATATGGGTGTAGAAATTGTAGCAGAATGCACAGGTATTTTTACCACCTTAGAAAAGGCTCAAGCTCATATTGATGGTGGTGCTAAAAAAGTTGTAATATCAGCACCCTCTGCAGACGCACCTATGTTTGTTATGGGGGTAAATCATCTCGAAGCTACATCAGATCAAACTATAGTTTCAAATGCCTCATGTACAACCAACTGTTTGGCTCCTATTTCCAAAGTACTTCACGATAACTTTGAAATTGTAGAAGGTTTAATGACAACAGTTCACGCCACTACAGCCACTCAATTTACAGTCGATGGACCCTCAAAAAAAGATTTTAGAGGAGGAAGAAGTGCTCTTTTAAATATCATGCCAGCCTCTACAGGAGCTGCCAAGGCCGTTACTAAAGTAATTCCCGCCCTTATTGGAAAATTGACAGGCATGGCATTTAGGGTTCCAACTGCTAACGTTTCCGTTGTAGATTTGACAGTTAAACTCCAAAAAAAAACCTCCTACAATGAAATAAAGTCTGCAATGAAAGCTGCTTCAGAAAATGAAATGAAAGGAATTTTGGGGTACTGTGAAGATCCTTTGGTTTCTCAGGATTTTGTAGGTGATACCAGAACTTCTATTTTTGATGTCGATGCCGGTATGGAACTCAATCCTACTTTTTACAAAATAATTTCATGGTATGACAATGAGTGCGGATACTCCAATAAATTGATCGACTTAGCAAAGCACATTCATCAATTATAATTCATCATAAATGATTTTTATTGTTGATAGTGGTTCAACTAAGACAGATTGGATTGCCCTAGACGATAATGGTAATGTACTTTTTTCCACTCAAACATTGGGGCTCAATCCCCAGGTCCTTCCCAGTGCCATACTTGCAGAGCGAATCGTCAACAACTTCGATTTATATCAAAACAGGGAAGACGTTTCATATGTTTATTTTTATGGTGCCGGTTGTGGTGTTGAATCTCCTGCCAGGAGAATTGAAAAGGTTTTCTCTGAAATTTTCACCAATAGCAAATTTTCTATTTTAGAGGATACCTACGCAGCAGTTTACGCAACAACTCAACCTAATGAACCTGCTATTGTATGTATCATGGGAACAGGTTCAAATTGTACTTATTTTGATGGAAAAGCCATTGAACAAAGAATTGCTTCTTTGGGATATATTTTGATGGACGAGGCCAGTGGGAATTTTTATGGAAAACAACTTATTCGAGCATACTACTTTAAGACCATGCCGGATGCTTTGGCCAGAAAGTTTGAGAATCAATTTGACTTATCTCCTGATACAATTAAAGAGAATGTTTATAGGAGAGAAAACCCAAATACTTATTTGGCAAAATTTGCTCAATTTATTATTGAGAACAAAGAGGTTTCGGAAATGAAATCTATTATTGAAAATGGACTTCAACGGTTTATTTCTCATCAGATTTTACAATTTGATGATGCAAAGGAAATCCCAATCCATTTTATAGGCTCTATAGCATTTTATCTTAAAGATGAAATTAACTTAGCACTCAAAAATAATCATTTACGGATCGGGAACGTTGTAAAAAGACCAATTGATAGTTTGGTGGAATACCATCAAAAACTTTTGAATTCAAAAAAATCTACCTAATTGCTATCATTGATATTTCTACTCTAACATTTTTTGGTAATGTCTTTACTGCAACCGTTTCCCTGGCTGGAGCAGTTTCATTGTTGAAATAACTTCCGTAGATTCCATTCACCTGACCAAAATCACTCATATTTGTTAAAAAAATTGAGCTTTTAACCACATTATCAAATGTCATTTCAGCGGCCTCCAATACTGCTTTTAAATTTTTCATTACTTGTTTTGTCTCTTCTTTGACGCCCCCAACTACAACCTCCATTGTGTGTGGGTCGAGCCCAATTTGGCCAGATAGATAAAGTGTATCATTTGCCAGTATTGCCTGGTTATATGGACCAATAGGAGAAGGTGCTTTGAGGGTAGTGATTATTTTTTTCATATTCTATCTCAAACGTCTGTCTGGTTCCCTGTTTTTCTCATATTTTATATCACTCAAAAGTCCAGATTTAATTCCAATAAAGAAATTCCATGAAGCACGCTTGCTAAAAGGTACCCAGCTAAAATCCAAACGCCAACTATCCAAATCTCTGTTGAACCTAAGCTGTGTGTAGGTAAATCCATGATTTTTAAAATCAAAACCGGAAGAACCTCCAACTTCCCACTTAGGGGTAAGTTCTATATCACCGGAAAACATAAGTGAATTGTTTGCAAAATCATTTTGATTTCTTGAGTTACTGTAAGTTAATGAGTAAGTGAATTTTAAGTTCCATGGTAATTTAGTCCTATATGATGGATATTTGGTAACATCCTTATCATCCTCCTCATATCTATTGGTTGTATCATTATTCATTCCAATAGTATCTCCAAAAAGATCATCTTGCCTTCCTCCTCCAGAGGCATTTTCAAAGAAACTGAATGGGTCTTCCTCTTCCTCATTTTCTTCTTTTTCTTTCTTTTTATCTTTTGAAAAGGTTTCATTCGAAAAATTATAACCAGTATTTAAGTTTGCACTTGTAATTCTAAACAGTCCTCCACCTCTATTTATGTTAAACTCATTGATTCTTTGATTTTGATCATTAAGAGCATACATATCCATTGTAGCTCCAAGATTGATGGACATTTTCTTGTCAAATAAATCGATACCAGTAGTCACCCGAACTGGACTCCATTTAAACTGGTCAGCTACTAAATTATAACTTGTACTAAGGTTAAAATTTTTCAATAATTGAACCTTTTTTAACTCGGTCTTCGTTGTATCAGGATCTACAATTTTTGCTTCAAAAACATTATTAACAGAGATTCCCATACTTTTAGATATACCTCTTGTTGGGGTTCCAAAAAGACCACCTTCAAATGGGGTATATTCTCTAGTATTTCCATCTGCGTCTATAATGTATTCATCATAATATTGATCAAAACTAGGAGCAGTGCTATAAGATACTGAGGGGCGAATGGTATGTCTAATTGACCTTATCTTTCCTTTTTCAAAATTTACAGTCCCATAAATGGTGGTTGCCATATTTAATCCATAACTATAGGTTCTAAAAGCACTGAATCCACTTATAGTATCTTTTTTTACTCCATCTATAAGAGGATCATAGTTATTATATCTTACCGTTTTAGGTTGCCATACCTCTTTATAATTTGCACTGGCTGCAAGGTTAAAATGTTTTAAAATTTTAAAGTTTGTACTTATTGGAACTGAATGTTGAACTCCTGATCTAGCATTTTCAAACATTTTACTTGTAAATAGTTCTTCCTCAGTAGTGATCATTCTATTTTCGGCTCTTACGCTGTATTGTAAGTTGATGTTTTGAAGTAAACCTTTTTTGGGTCTGTCCTTTGGTTCAAAAGGAAAAATTCTATCCAAACTCCCTTGAAAAGTTGGAAGTGTAAGGTTTACACTTTTGGTTTTTGAATTTTGAGACATATTAGCATTAATAGACATATTAATACTAGGATTACCAGGAATCCTTTTTGTATAAGCAACAGATGAACTAAGAGTGTTGTTGAGAAAGTTCGGACTGTTTAGTTGATTAACAGACTCTCTAAAATAATCGCTACTTCCAAAGTTTACTGAGGCTGAGAAGTTTGAGTTGGGACTAGATTTTGGGTCCTTTGAGTGGTTCCAGCGTATATTAAAAACAGTTGACTTAGAATAACCAGGTATGCCCCTTTCCCCACTGATTAAATTTTCAAACCTCATACTTAATCTACCGCTAAAATTATACATTAACTTGTATTGGGAGTCAGCCCTGAAACCATAACTTCCGTTACTGTAATAATCTCCAGTTACTGAAAGATCGAAAAATTGTGAAAGTCCCAAATAGTAGCCACCATTTTGCAAGTAATAACCTCTGTTATTACTTTCTCCGATTGTAGGAAATAAAAAACCAGATTGTTGCTTTTGAGAAGATGGAAAATAAGCAAATGGCAGGGCTAGGGGAGTGGGTACGTCTGCAATATACATATTGGTAAATCCAGTTACAATTTTTCCCTGTGGAACCATTTTTCCTTTTCGGATCCTAAAATAATAATCTGAATCTTCTAATTCACCACCGGTGGTCACTTTTGCATCCTTAATATAATAAACGGAATCATTTTCTTTTTTTGTGAATGCAGCATAAACGTTCATTCCGTTTTGAGCAGATTTTGAATTCCAAATTAAAGCTTTTTGAGTATCAAAATTGAACCTCAGAGAATCTGGATAAATTTCATTATTAATCTGTTTGAAGTATGGATTTTGAAACAAAACACCTAATGAATCAACAATCCTTCCAGCGGTCACCTCATTTTTTGAGTAGTCCAGAACAATGATCCCTGCTTTTAGTTCCATGTCTTGATAATATAGCTCAGCTTGGTTGTACAAATATAACTTACTCTCTTTTCGGTTTATTCTGACATATTCTTTGGCGTTATATTCTACTTTATCTAGCAATGTAGGTTCTTTTTGGGGGATGGAATCTGTCTGGGTATTTTTTACGATCTTGGCAGTAGAGGCAAGCGCAAGAGAATCAGTGAATATTTGCGATTGCAAATGGTTGAGGCAAAAAAATATTAACAAACCTACTTTATAAGTTGACTTTGATTGCAAACCGAATAGTCCTAAATTTGTGATTCGTTAAGTATTTGATGATCAAAATTAAGGATATTTTTATTGTTGATTGCAGAATTAACTTTTAATTCAACCCTCATTAAATCAATGTTTATGCGTTTTTTAATATTCCATTTGGTTACCTTATTAAACCTTGGATTCTTTTCGAATACGCTATATGCCCATTATTTTTCAAAGAAAACTTTTGTTGTTGTCTTGGATGCAGGACATGGAGGCCATGACAGTGGTAACAGAGGTAATGGATATTATGAAAAAACAATTGCTTTAAAAATTGCTTTAGGTATCGGAAAGATTCTCGAAAAACATCAGGATATCAGAGTTCTCTATACTAGAAAATCTGACAAATTTGTAAAGCTTGTAGATCGAGCCAATATTGCTAATAAAGCTGATGCTGATTTATTCATTTCTATTCATTGTGATTCTTTTACTTCTTCCAGAGCTTTTGGTGCGGGTACATTTGTTTTGGGACTGCACGCCAATCAAAGAAATTATGAAATTGCAAAAAGAGAGAACTCTGTAATTTTCTATGAAGAAGATTATGAAAAGAATTATGATGGTTTTGATCCCAACAACCCCGAGTCGGTTATCAGTCTTACCCTAATGCAAGAAACCTATTCAAACCAAAGTATTGAAGCTGCTGCAATTATCCAAAAGAGTTTTGTTAATAACCTGGGTAGAAAAGACAGAACTGTAAAGCAAGCGGGTTTTGTAGTACTGAAATATACCTACATGCCTAGTGTATTGGTTGAAACAGGTTTTTTGACCAACAAAAGAGAGGGAGCATACTTGAACTCTAAGAAAGGACAAAATGAAATGGCCACAGCTATCGCAAAGGCCATAGTGAATTACAAAAATGAATTAGAAAAAGGGGTAGTGGATCAACAAGTTTTTGATGAAAAAAATCTTCCTAAAAAAATATCAAAAAATAGTAATGAGATTCGTTTTATGGTGCAATTGGCAGCCAGTAAAAATCCAATAGAGGCAAAACCATACAATTTCAAGGGTTTAAAAAATGTTGAAAGAAATAAAGAAGGAGGGTTCTATAAATATTATTTTGGTAATTCAAATAGCTACAAAATAATTCAAAAAGAACAAAGGAAAGCCCGAAGGGCTGGATTCAAATCAGCTTTTATTGTCTCATTTAAAGGAAACCAAAAAATCAAATTATCCGAGGCATTAGATGCATTGAAATAAGCTCTATCCACAAAAAAATATTATGTTTGTATGTCCTGTAAATTAATTCAAATTTGAAAATAACAAGAGAAATTAAAACGGCAATTTTAGTACTGGCAGGTATTGCTTTGTTCATATACGGATATAGTTTTCTCAAAGGAAATGGCATATTCAATAATACCAAAACCCTCTATGCAATCTATGATGAGGTTGAAGGATTGGTTTCGGGAGCCAAAGTCAGTATCAATGGTCTGAGTATTGGAAAAATATCCAACATTGATTTTCTAACAAATACAACTAAAATATTGGTTACTATGGAGGTGCGTGATGAATTGGATTTTTCCGATCAAAGTATGGCAACCTTATACGAGACCGGAGTGATTGGAGGAAAAGCCATCGCTATAGTTCCAGTATTTGACCCTCGAAAGGTAGTTAAACAGGGAGATACTCTTCAATCAAATGTTAAACCTGGCCTGACTGAACTCATCAATCGTCAAATAGAGCCTTTACAGATTAAGATTGAAAGTATGCTTAGCAGTGCAGATTCACTCTTTGCAGGGGTGAGTAATGTTTTGGACAATGATACCCAAATCAACCTAAAAAGAACTTTAGAAAACCTCTCCATTACAACAAATAATTTGAATAAGGCATCTTTTGCTGCTGTTAAAATCTTAGATGCTAACCAAGAGTCCCTAAACCTTACTTTTAATAATATCAAAAACACCTCTGACAATTTAAAATCCATTACTGATTCCCTCTTAAATACCCAACTTAGTCATACTATCAGATCATTCAATAAGACGGTTGAAGGACTTAATAGGATTTTTTCTAAAATTGAATCGGGGGAGGGCACTGCAAGTAAATTTATTAATGATAAAAATCTATACGAAAATCTAACTAAAGCCTCTAATGAACTTGAAAGTCTTATCAGTGATCTGAAAAATCACCCTAAAAGATATGTTCATTTTTCTATTTTTGGAAAAAAAGAAAAACCTTACACTCGAAAAGAAAATTAAGGTAAAAGATGGCCTATCTATCCAATATTATTTTTGCAATTGTTTTGGTTACAGCCATTCTCTTCTTTAGAAAAAACATACTTTTTGTAAAAAGAAATATACAACTTGGTAAAGCCATTGAAAGAAAAGATCAACCTCTAAAGAGGTGGTCCAATATGATCCGGATTGCTTTGGGACAATCTAAAATGGTTACCCGACCTATTGCTGGGATTCTTCATATTTTAGTTTATATTGGATTTATTGTTATAAACATTGAGCTTTTTGAGATTGTTTTGGATGGCTTGCTTGGGACACATCGTGTCTTTGCGCCTTTGTTAGGTAAGGTATACGATTTACTAATTGCTTCCTTCGAAATTCTGGCTGCATTAGTTCTTCTAAGTGTGGTATTGTTCTGGCTCCGTCGTAATGCTCTTAGAGTTAAACGTTTTTGGAAACCCGAAATGAAAGGTTGGCCCAAGAAAGATGCTGACTATATTCTTTATTTCGAAATTGTTCTTATGTCACTTTTTCTTTCTATGAATGCAACAGATCTCATCCTACAAGACTCGGGAGATCCCTATTATATCAAAGCCGGTTCATTTCCTGTCTCAGAGTTAATGACCCCCTTGTTCTCCTCATTTTCGCCGTCGACATTGATAATGTTGGAACGTAGCTTTTGGTGGTTGCACATTATGGGAATATTGATTTTCCTCAATTATCTTTACTATTCGAAACACCTTCACATTCTTTTGGCATTTCCAAACACCTATTTTCAAAACCTAAGCCCCAAAGGAACATTTAAAAACAACGAGACTGTAACTAAAGAAGTAAAATTGATATTAGACCCTAATGCCGACCCTTATGCCACTCCTGCCGATGGCATTAATCCAGAAAAATTTGGGGCTTCGGATATTAGTGATCTCAATTGGGTTCAACTGATGAATGCATATACATGTACAGAATGTGGAAGGTGTACCGACGAATGCCCTGCCAATCAAACCGGAAAACTGTTGTCTCCTCGAAAAATCATGATGGATACCCGAGACCGACTTGAAGAAGTGGGGAGGAAGATCAACCAAAATGGCATTATTCAAGATGATGGCAAGCAATTATTGGATGATTATATAACCAGGGAAGAGCTATGGGCTTGTACCTCTTGTAATGCTTGTGTGGAAACTTGCCCTATTGGGATTGATCCCCTTTCGATTATTATGGATATGCGGCAATATTTGGTAATGGAGAAGTCCGCAGCTCCAAGTGATCTAAATAATATGATGAGTAATATAGAAAATAACGGTGCACCATGGCCTTTCAACAATCAAGACCGAATGCTTTGGGCTAATGAAAATTAAATTAAACTGAATTATGGAAAAAGAGGAAGCAGAAAGCTACTTACACAAAAAAGTTGAAAATGGTGAAATTGTCAGTCCTGTTCTTCCTGATGGGATCAAAAACTATTTGATCGATATTGATGGAACGATCTGTGATGATATACCAAATGAGGAACCGGAGAGAATGGCAACAGCAAAAATTTATCCTGATGCTCTGGAAACCCTCAACAAATGGTATGATGACGGTCACCTGATCTGTTTTTTTACCTCCAGGGTAGAGTCCCACAGGGAAGTTACCGAACAATGGTTAAAAACCAATGGTTTCAAATACCATAGCCTTTTGATGGGTAAACCTAGAGGCGGTAATTACCATTGGATAGACAACCATTTAGTAAAGGCCACCCGATACAATGGAAAGTTTACCGATTTGATTGAAAAAGAAGTTACAATCGAGGTTTTTGACGATGGCGAAGAACATTAAATAATCATTTAATATGAGCATTCCAACGCTTTCAGAATTATTATCAGAGGGAAAAAAACCAGAGGTTTTATTTTGGGTAGGTTGTGCTGGTAGCTTCGATGAACGCGCCAAAAAAATTACTAAATCCTTTGTAAAGATCCTTGACAAAGCAGGTGTATCATTTGCCGTTTTGGGAACAGAAGAAAGCTGTACCGGTGATCCGGCCAAAAGAGCAGGTAATGAATTTCTTTTTCAAATGCAGGCCATTAACAATATAAATGTGATGAATGCCTATCAGGTCACACGAATTGTTACTACTTGTCCCCACTGTTTCAATACCCTAAAAAATGAATATCCTTCTCTGGGAGGGCAATACGAAGTAATGCATCACACCACCTTCATCAATACCCTTCTCAAAGAAAAGAGATTTACCATTTCAGGTTCAGTTTTCAAGGGAAAGCGGATTACCTATCACGATCCTTGCTATTTGGGACGTGCCAACCAAGTATATCAAGCGCCTAGGGAACTCATCAAAAAATTAGATGCTGAGTTAGTGGAGATGAAAAATTGTAAGTCAAAAGGACTCTGTTGTGGAGCAGGAGGTGCCCAAATGTTCAAGGAGCCCGAAAAAGGGAACAAAGACATTAATATAGAAAGAACCGAACAGGCCATGAAGACAAATCCGGAGATCATTGCTGCAGCTTGTCCTTTTTGCAACACTATGATGTCTGATGGCGTAAAAAATAAAGAACAGGTAAATAAGATTCATGTACAGGACATTGCTGAACTTATCTCTAAAGCTGAGAACCTCTAAAAATGTTTGTTCCTTTTGATCAACTTCCCGATCACACTCGCGTTTGGATTTACCCATCCAATCGACCATTTATCACTGAAGAACTTTCCCTGATTCACAAAAAAGCTAAAGCTTTTATAGAAAAATGGACTGCTCACGGTTCTGATCTTCATGCAGGAATTGACCTGCCTTATAATCGCTTTATTGTATTGGGCCTGAATGAATCCGTTCAGTCTGCTTCAGGTTGCTCTATAGATTCCTCTGTTCATTTTATCCAATCTTTGGAGAGGGATATTGGCGTTACACTTTTAGATAAAATGAATGTTACCTTCAGAAATGAAAGTTCCATAAATCATATTCCACTTAAAGAATTTCAAACCAAAGCAAAGAAAAAACAAGTTAAATCTGATGTTATTGTATTTAATAATTTAGTTCTGAATAAAATGGAATATAATACCCATTGGGAGGTCCCTGCTTACCAGAGTTGGCATGCCCGATATTTTTAGATTGATATGCGTGTTTTAGTTACATTTCTTATCCTGTTTGGGACACTTTGTTTGGCACAGCAACCAGATCCTTTACTTTCTGTAAATCCCAAGCTTCAGCAAAAATGGGTTGATAGTGTTTATCATTCCATGAGTTTGGATCAAAAAATAGGACAGCTTTTTACCCCCATGGTCTTTTCTAAAAAAGATGATGAGCATTTTGATGATATCAGAAGTTTAATTCAAAAACATCATATTGGAGGGATAATTTTTTCTTTAGGGGATCCTGTCAAACAAACTCAATGGTTGAATGAATTTCAATCCATGTCCAAAGTCCCTTTGCTGATAAGTATGGATGCTGAGTGGGGGGTGGCCATGCGATTGGATTCTGTAATTGCTTTTCCATGGAGTATGACCCTTGGTGCAATTAAAGAAAATTCTATTATTCGTAAAATTGGCAAAAGAATGGGTGAACAAGAGAAAATATTGGGGGTTAATATGAGTTATGTTCCCGTATTGGATATTAATACCAATGCTAAAAATCCTATCATTGGGAATCGGTCTTTTGGAGAGGATCCCCTAAGAGTAGCCGAGAAGGGAGTGGCATTAATGCTGGGTCACCACGATGCAGGGATATTAACTTCAGGCAAGCATTTTCCTGGACATGGTGACACCGCCAAAGATTCTCATAAAACCCTTCCAACGGTCAGTTTTGATCGTTCCAGATTGGAAAAAATAGAAACCTACCCTTTTAAAAAAGCCATAGAACAAGGTTTAAGTTCAGTTATGACGGCTCACCTCAATGTTCCTGCATTGACTCTTTCTGAAGACCCGACCTCCCTTTCTAATTCCGTGGTGACCCAATTGTTGAAACAAAAGATAGGATTTAATGGCTTGGCAGTAACCGATGCGCTAAATATGAAAGGGGCTGAGCCCAATGATCCTAATTCAAATATGGATTTATTAGCCCTTATGGCAGGGAATGATATCCTTTTGATTTCTAAAGATATTCCTCTTGGTGTTGAAAAAATTAAAATCGCTTACCAAAAATTTAATATAGTCAAAACAAGAGTAGAGGAATCCGTAAAAAAAATACTCAAAGCAAAATACAAGGTAGGTTTGACCCATAAAAATCTAGTTGATACTAAAAATATCTATACTCGACTCAATACCAAAAAAGACACCCTTTTAATTGAAGAAGCTTATGCTAAAAGTATAACGCTCTTAAAAAACGATAACCAATTGCTTCCTTTAGATCCACTAACTACCTATGCTCATATAAAGTTGGGAGATGATCAAAGTGATGTTTTTGAAACTCAATTGAGAGATTACGTCAACATCAAAACTGTAACCCCATCTACAATAGTCGAAACCCTAACTGCTATTAAAGATTTTAAAAAAGTCATTATAAGTTATCATCGTTCTAATCGTTCCCCTTTTTTGTCAGCTGATTTTTCAAAAGACGATATAGAACTGATTCAGGCCATAGCTCGTAAACATGAGCTTGTATTAAATGTTTTTGTCAACCCTTATCCACTAATTGATTTGGGAGATCTTTCTCTCATAGAGGCTTTGATTGTGAGTTATCAAAATAGCCCAATTAGTCAAAAAATTAGTGCCGAATTGATGAATGGTTATGGTTCTTTTTTAGGGTCATTACCTGTAGGTATTTCTAATAGATTTCCTGTGGGTTCTGGAATACGATTTGAGCCCAACGAGAAAAATAAAAGGATAGCCTTGATTGAAAAAGGATTTGATCCGGATCGATTGGCTGAAATTGACTATTTTGCCCAACGAGTCATTGACTCCGCAATGACTCCTGGTATGCAAATATTGGTGGCTAAAAGCGGAGAAATTTTATATAACAAAAGTTTTGGTCATCACACCTATAATAAAAAAATCAAAGTAGAAAACCACCACCTCTATGATCTGGCCTCCCTAACCAAGATTACCGCTACGCTTCCCCTAATTATGAGAGAGGTAGACCAAAATAGCTTTGGATTAAATAGCTCTTTTAAAGATTTTATGCCGGAGCTTGAAGGAACAAATAAAGCTAATCTGAGTATAAAAGAATCTCTATCTCATTACGCAAGACTTACTCCATGGATTCCATTTTATAAAGAAACTATTGACTACAAAGGTCAACCACTTAGAAAATTTTATCGCGATCGTGATAAAACTCGATTTAATATTCCAGTGGCAGATCAACTTTACCTCAGATCCAATTTTAATGAAAAAATTAAAAAGCAAGTTATAGGTAGTCCTCTCCTTGATTCATTATACTATAAGTATTCTGATTTACCTTTTTATCTATTTAAAAATTTTCTTGAAAAAAAATACAAAAAACCACTCAATGATTTGGCCCATGAATTTTTATATGAGCCATTAGGATTAGAGCGTACTTTTTTCAACCCCTGGAAGTTTGTGCCAAAGGATGAAATTGTACCCTCGGAAATAGATGGTTATTTCAGGCACCAAGAGTTACGAGGCTATGTTCATGATATGGGGGCTGCCATGCAAGGTGGCATAGGAGGCCATGCAGGATTGTTTTCTAACGCTGAGGAAGTTTACTATATTATGCAAATGTATTTGCAAAAAGGAAGACTCAATGGAAATGAATATATTACTTCAAAAACCTTCGATGAATTCAATAGATGTTACTATTGTGATAAGGGCAACAGAAGAGGGGTAGGGTTTGATAAACCTCAGTTAGAGGGAGAAGGTTCTACCTGTGGGTGTGTATCTAAAGTCAGTTTTGGTCATATGGGTTTTACGGGAACTTATGCCTGGGCTGATCCCGATCAAGAATTGATTTTCGTATTTTTATCGAACAGAACTTACCCCAGCATGTCAAATAATTTGTTAGGTCAAAAGAATGTTAGAACTCGAATGCAAGCCATGGTTTACAAATCTTTAATTGATTAAAATATGAACCATTGAAAATTGTAATTGTATGTTATCCCACATTTGGGGGGAGTGGTGTTGTCGCAACTGAGCTAGGACTTTATTTGGTCAAAAAAGGTTATGAAATCCATTTTATAACTTACAAGCAACCGGTGCGAATCCAAAATCTAACCCCTGGTTTACACTTCCACGAAGTCCATGTGCCCACCTATGATTTATTTAAATATCAGCCTTATGAGTTAGCCCTGTCCAGTAAGATTGTTGATGTGGTAAAAAAACACAAAATTGATATGCTCCATGTTCATTACGCCATTCCCCATGCCTATGCCGCCTTTATGGGAAAGAAAATGTTGGAAGATGAGGGTATTCAAATTCCAATGATTACAACACTTCATGGAACAGATATTACCTTGGTTGGAAGTCATCCTTTTTATAAGAAAGCTGTCCAGTTTAGCATCAATCATTCTGAATATGTGACAGCTGTTTCACAAAGCTTAAAAAAGGATACAGAGCGTCTTTTTGACGTTAGCACTAAAATCAAGGTCATCCCTAATTTTATAGATGTTGAAAAGTTTAAACTTAAAACTGTCCCTTGCGAAAAAGGTCAAATTGCTCCCAATGATGAGTTGATCATTACCCACATCAGTAATTTCAGACCCCTAAAAAGGGTTATTGATGTTCTTAAAACCTTCAAAATTGTAAATGAGCAACTTAAAGTCAAGCTACTAATGGTTGGAGATGGACCTGAGAAGGAACGTGCTAAGCGTTATTGTAAATCCCAACAAATGGATAATTCTGTTTTGTTTTTGGGGAAGAGTAATCAAATAGATGAAATATTATGTTTTTCTGATCTTTTCCTATTGCCCTCAGAACAGGAGAGCTTTGGCTTGGCTGCACTAGAGGCCATGGTTCATCGTGTTCCAGTTGTTTGCTCTGATGTTGGAGGTTTGCCAGAAGTTATTGAGAATGGAGTCTCGGGTTTTCTTTGCCCAGTAGGTGACATTAAATCTATGGCTGATAAAGCTATTCATATTTTGGAAGACCATGATCGTCATAAGGGTTTTAAAGAGCGGGCTTATGAATCTTCAAAAAAATTCGAGATGGAAAAAGTAATTTCTAATTATGAATTACTTTACCGAGAAGCAAAACAAACTTATCTCGGATGATATATCCTAGAGGCATTTTTGTATATAGTTACCCTATCAAAAGTCATTTTTTTTGTTTTAAATCTTGTATAAAGTTCCATCTGGTCTGAATAATGTTTTGAGTCGGGGTTATCAGAACTTCCATAAGAAATTACCGATTCAATTTCTATACCCTCTGGAGTAAATTTGACTAACTCTATGTATGACTCTCCACTGACCACCTTTGATTTTCCGTCTTTATAGGGAACCGATTCCATTGAGGTGATCACATCAGGTAATCCGTAAACCGGTAACTCCTTGTCTCCTCTTACCAATTTTTGATAGGTTCCTAACTTTACTTGAGTTTGGCCAAAGTGTTCGAGCATATGTTCTTTAGTTTCCAACAGTGCTTTATAAAGAATACTTTTTGTAAAAACTTTAGGCTCAGGAAGTTTTTTATAATATTTACGGAGTTTGAAGTATAAAATTCCATAAGCTCCTGCACCATATGAATCTGCAGAGGCACGACGGTCCCAGTTTTGAATTTGATTTAAAATGGTCTCGACTTTAGGATAATTCTCCGGTGCCATTCGAAAAAGAGAATCTAAATTCATCCAACTATAATGAAAGGGTTTTGGAAATTGGTGATCGTATTTAATCTCTTTAAAATCATTATAATCAACTTTTTGATGTTGATCTATCAAATGTTTGATTCGTTTAGAGCGATTATTGTCATAAGTTTCAAAGCCCATTTCTTTGTCAAATAGAGTCTCATTGGGATTATCAAGTGAATCTGAGGATCTAAAAGGAGAGTGGTTGGCGTTGTAAAAATATCCTGAACTAGGTTGAATGATCTGGGGTAATTCCTCTATATCATAGGTACTTGTCCAAAGAGTCTTTTTGGTATTTCCAGGAACTACATTGGCCCAATCAAAACCTTTAGCTCGTTTTGGTATCAAACCATTAGATATATAAAAAATTGTATCGTTTTTATCTGCATAACCGATGTTATAGCCCGGTAGCCCTTTCATTTTTAGAATTTCATAAAATTCACTGAAATTCTTTGCTTTATTCATTCGCCACCATTGCTCCAATGCCTTGATTTCAAATAAAGATGGTGTTCTTACAGAAAAATATCCAGAATCATTTTTTAGGGTAGGGCCATAAATACTTTCAAAATACCTTTTGGAAACTTTCAGGGGAATTCCCAAAAGTTTAACCAACAGTTTTGCCTTGTGTTTTTTTAGTTTTAGGTAATGATTGTCCACACGATAATATTTCTTTTTTTTGGGATGCATTTCCAATTTAAAAACATCTGTTTTGTCGGGAGTATTCACCGTATGTGCCCAGGCTATATTTTTATTGGCACCGATAAATATACTGGGACTACCTGCAAACAAGGCCCCGATGATATCTGTTCCTTCTTCACTGCACAGATGAACTTCATACCATGATGTTGGACCATCAAGGGGTTGATGGGTGTTGATTGCCAAATAAGTATTGCCGTCTTTGGTTTTGGAGCTGTTAAATCCAAAGGTATTGGAGCCTTTGGCCTGATCATCTACCGTATTGTAGACCAGTTTGTCTCCTAGAATTTTTTTTACCCAATAATCTCCTTTTGATGACACAAAGAGTTGCAATTGTGAATAAAGAAACATTTTTTTTGGGGTAATAGGGAAAAGTTTTTTACTTAATACTTTATTTGGATAGAACTTAGCATAACGGTTTAAACCCTGACTGTAGGACTCCAAAATCAATTTGTATTCTGGGCTTATCTCCTTTTCATACTTTTCATCAAAAAGACGTTCACTGCCAATGAATTGGGTAACAAAATCAATACCATAGCCTTTTTTACCAAATATATCACTCAACAAAGCATTTCCTGCTAAATATCCTTCTTGGATCGTTTTAAAGTCATCCTCTGCGTGAGCCCATGCCAATCCATAAGCCAATTCAGCATCTGTTTTTGAAAATATATGAGGCACCCCATAAGCATCTCTTACAATGTCGATGTTCATAGGGTTAACTTGCCCATTCATTTGAAGATTAATAAGAAATAACAATGAGATATAAAAAGTCTTAATCCTCATTTTTCTTTTTGAAAGCGAATAAACTTAAAGGAAACAAAAGGAATAAAAACCAAATCTTAGTAAAATAAGTGATGAGAATCGATATTAATAATAGGATTATAGTCAAAAACCAATCATTGCCTACTTTTTTATTCTTGTTAATCATTTACAGGCCCCTTCAGTATATCCATTTAAACCATTTATCGCTGCAAAGCAACTATTTGAGTAGGTTTTATTATCACACCCACAAACGGGTTGATATATTTCTAAACATACTTTATCGAGTTCTATTTTTTTAGGATCGATGCAGTCTGATTCTTGTTTTTCTTTTTTACAGGCTAAGTAGAGTGAAAGAAAAATAAATATTGAAAACCTTATCATTTATTGTTTATTTATGATCATTAGTTTAGAATATCAAATATTAAAGATTCATTTTTTTAAGTTCATCAATAGCGTAGTTAGCAGCTCTTGCTGTTAGCGCCATATAGGTCAATGATGGGTTTTGATTAGCAGCAGAAGTCATACAAGCTCCATCAGTTACAAAAACATTGGGAACCTCATGGATTTGATTGAACTTATTCAGCACAGAGGTTTTGGGGTCTCGTCCCATTCTTGCAGTTCCCATCTCGTGTATGCCTTTTCCAATAGGGGCATTGGAATCGTAAATATTAACGTCTTTACATCCTGCAGCTTCGAGCATTTCGGCCGCTTGAACCTTCCAATCTTCCTTCATTTTTTTTTCATTTTCTTTAAACTCAGCATCAAAAGTGATTGTTGGCAAGCCGTATTGATCCGGTTTGTCATAGTTTAATGTCATTTTATTTTCGTGATAGGGAAGTACCTCACCAAATCCACCCATTCCTATTTTCCAGCCTCCGGCCTTTATCAATTCATCTTTAAAGGCTTTTCCGTAGGCAAATTCTGCTATGGCTTTCGACCAATTAGATCTGCTAGCTCCACCCTGATAACCGTATCCTCTGAGAAAATCAACTTTTTCTGACTTTGGCCCCAGATTTCTAAAGCGTGGGATATAAAATCCATTTGGTCGTCTTCCAGTATAATATTTGTCTTTAAACCCTTCATGATTACCACTTGCTCCACTACCCAATTGGTGATCCATTATGTTGTGGCCTAACTCACCTGAATCATTTCCCATACCATCAGGGAAACGATTACTTTTGGATTGCATTAGTATTGCAGTAGATGCCATTGCTGAAGCACAAAGAAATACCACCTTAGAATTGAATTCGATTACCTCTTTTGTGTGGGCATCAATAACCCTTACTCCGCTTGCTTTATGTGTTTTAGGATCATAGATCACCTCGGAGACAATGGAATCGGCTCTGATAGTTAAATTTCCAGTTGCCTCTGCATAGGGGAGGGTTGAGGAGTTGGAGCTGAAATAACTGCCAAAAGGACAGCCTCTGGAGCAACGGTTACGGTATTGACAAGGGGATCTCCCTGCACCTTCTTTATTTCCCTTTGTGATATGGGCTACTCTGCCAATAGTCATTACTCGGTCATCGTAATTTTCTGAAAGTTTATCCCTGAGGTGTTGCTCCAAACAATTGAGTTCCATAGGAGGCAAAAAATCACTGTCTGGAAGTTGGGATAGACCTAGTGACTCTCCACTCACCCCGATAAATCTCTCCACATGTGAATACCATGGGGCAATGTCTTTATATCTAATAGGCCAGTCAACTCCATAACCGTCTTTGGCGTTAGCCTCAAAATCTAAGTCACTCCATCGGTAAGATTGCCTTCCCCATATCAAAGAACGTCCTCCCACTTGTTTTCCTCGAATCCAGTCGAAGGGTTTTATCTCATCATAATCATGATCGGAGTCTTTGTTGTAAAAATGTCTGTTATTTTCATCAAAGCCCCATCGCTTTTGTTTTGAGTAGTTTTTTTCAACGATCTCATTGGGAGTTTTTCCATTATAGGGCAAATCCCACGGATCATTATGCATGGTAGGATAGTCTTCGATATGCTTGACCATTCTTCCCCGCTCAAGCACCAATGTTTTTATCCCGGCCTCGCAAAGTTCTTTAGCGGCCCAACCTCCGCTAATACCAGATCCCACTACTATGGCATCAAATTCGTTTTTTGTTTTATCATTGAAATACATAAATCTTGGTTTATTACTACTCTAATTAGATAATAAAGATTTTATCTATTAAGATACAATAAAATCTATTCCTAATTTTTACTTATATGTGCATTAAAAGTTTTACTATTTTTACTTAAATTATAAAATTGTTTTTATGCCAAGGATAGGGATTATTCTTACATTGATTGTTTATGTTTTTATGGGAATTTGTCTTTTGCTTATGCCATAATTTTTATTAATGCTATAAGTTTAATGCGCATTTGAAGATTTTTTCCCTATTCTAACTAGTTTTTTATATCCTAATTAATAAATTCTATGAGACTGATTGATAAATTTGAGAAGTTATTAGATAATTCTGCTAAACAAGTTGGTGGGTATAAAGTTTTAGTAGTGCTAGCTCTTATCATTGGTTATTTTTTGGGGTCTATATTTTCATAGTTGTCGAAATACAGTAAATGTCGATTAAATGGGTGACTCTATCTTTTATAGTCTTTGTTATCATATTTATAAAACTTTACTTTATACTTTATTAAATTTAATAAATAAAAGGATTTAATTTTGTTTTGTAAGATAAATAAAGGGGGTGTTTAGGTGATCCATTATTGTTGTTTCCTAAACAGTAAGCTTGACTGATCATTTGCTTTAACCAAATGGGTAATCTCCCAGCGTTACCCCATCCAAAAACTACCTTTTTACTTTTTTTAGCCATTTCTTTTAAGTGTGAAATATTAAGTGACTCATTAGGAATTAGATGGTGCATCAAACGTTTGGGATCTGAGCTAATATAGCTGTGTATGTTGCCTAAATAAAAACCACCATATCCCCAATTTCTGCTAAATTTAATGAGTTTGGCTACCGTTCTGTCGTCAGTTTGTGCATCTGCATTGGAGGGATTTAGTAACACATAGAGAAGAACTGGTTTGTCCTGATCCCATATTCTCCAAAGCCTGTATCTTCTTTTTCCCTCTATGACAGCTCCTTTGATCATTGTTCTCTTTTTAGAACTATTTTAACTTTTTCGATAACAGCTTGTCCAAACAAACACAATCCCGAATTGGTTATAATCAAAGCCAAAGCACCCCAAATGAACCAACCATCTTTATGGGTGTATTTTAAAATAACAGCTTCTCCTAAAATTGACAATCCCATTCCCAAAAGCAACAAGCTGGATATAGAATAAAACAACCATTTAATTTTCATTATTGAATATTTAATTGTTTTCAATTTATATAAAAAACTAAAATGACATAAAGAAATAAGAATTTACATTTTTTTATATTTATGTGACAAACAGAAAAAACCTTCAATAATTTTAGGTCAATGTTAATCAAGTAGATTTTTTTATCTCTATTTTTCTTGAATGTATTTGAGTTTTTATCTACCTAATTAATAAAGAAATGAAACGTAGAAAATTCAATCAATCATTAGCTACTACTCTTACTGGCATGAGCCTTAGCCGAGGGTTTGAATACATTCCAAATGCATTTAGTAAGAAAAAATTAGGTATTGCCCTTGTGGGGCTTGGAAATTATGCCTCCCGGCAGTTGGCTCCTGCATTAATGGAAACAAATATATGCGAATTGAAAGGTATTGTAACAGGTACTCCTTCAAAGATAGATCTATGGAAAAAGACCTATAATCTCAAAGACCATCAAATATTTAATTATGATAATTTTGACAGTATTGCGAACAATGACGAAATAGATATAGTTTATGTTGTTTTGCCCAATCACATGCATAAAGCATTTACCATGAGGGCTTTTCGAGCTGGTAAGCATGTTATTTGTGAAAAACCAATGGCTATGAATGCCAAAGAGGCAACACAAATGATTGAGGAAGGAAAAAAGACCAATAGGAAACTATTTATAGGGTATCGCTTGCATTATGAACCACATCATCGTGAAATCATTCGACTGTGCCAGATAAAGGCATTCGGTAAGATTAAATTTTTTGAGGGAGGATTTGGCTTTCGAGCAGGTAACCCCAATCAATGGCGATTAAAAAAGGCATGCGGAGGTGGAGCTTTGATGGATGTTGGAATTTATGTGATCCAAGCGGCCAGATATACTTTAGGTCAAGAGCCTATTGCTGTTTCAGCTCTTGAATTTAAATCAGATCTAGTGAAATTTAAAGAGGTAGATGAGTTGATCACGTGGCAGATGGAATTTCCAAATGGTTTGGTAGCCAATTGTACAACCTCCTTTTCTGCCTCGACCAATCACCTTTACGTAGCTTCCGAAAAAGGTTTTATTAGATTAAGTCCTGCCTATACCTATAGTGGATTGTCAGGTTATACAAGAAAATATAAGTTTGATTTCCCTCAAGTCAATCAACAGGCCTTACATATGGACGGTATCGCGAATACAATAATGAATGGTGTTCCTCATCTTAATGTTGGAGGAGAAGAGGGATTAAGAGATATGAAAATCATTGATGCAATTTTTAAATCAGTGAAAGATGATGGAAAGCGGGTTATGATCTAATTTTATGAAAAAATATTTAATCAATTTTTTCAAAAGTACCAGTTAGATTTTATGGTTTTAAAGAGATGTGATAAGTGTAAATATGAAATTGAAATTGCTTTTAGGGTACGATATTTACCTCCTCATTATGCCCGAAAGGAATGGGTGTTTCTTTGTGAAGGTTGTTTGGTCAAAGTAAAGCCAAATAATTCTTATTACCAATATGGGGGAACCTGGAAAGCATAGACAAAGGCGCTCATTTTTTTTCTATTAGCATGGCGGACGGTGGATCAAGGTATAGGTTTACTGAAGGATGTTCTCTCAAAATCGATGCAGGACAGGATTCAACTATGGCACCTTCCAGGGCATTTTTAACCGCGTTGGCTTTTCTTTCTTCAGGAACAAAACAACTGATATGTTTGGCACTCATGATAGTAGGAATGGTAAGAGTTAATGCAGTTTTGGGAACCAAATTGATATTTTTAAACCAACCCTCCTCATACTGTTGTCTTCTACAATGCTCATCTAGATTAACCCTTTTAATCAATTTTTGATCTTTGAAATTGGCTACTCCTGGATCGTTAAAGGCTAAATGACCATTTTCTCCAATTCCAATACATGCGATATCTATGGGATGTTTTTCCAACAATTGAGTATAATTTTCCATAACTTCATCCAAATTTTCACTATCAGTGTTGATTGGATAAAAGACACGTGGTTTGATATGTTTGATTATATTCTTTCTTAGATAATATCTGAAACTAGCGGGATGACTTTCCTCAAGCCCAATGTATTCGTCTAAGTGAAAAATAATAACTTTTTCCCACTCTATCTGTCTTTCCCTCAAGGCTTTTAAAAACAGTAACTGTGAACTCCCAGTGGCTAGAATAATGTGGGCTATTCCATTTTTAGAGATTGCATTATCGATCTTTGATTGAACAGTTGAAGCTGCCTTTGATGCTAATGATTCGTGTGGATCTATGTGAACTTTCAAAATTAATTTTTAGTGTAACGTTCTAACTGGTTGGTAAATGAATTCTTCAAATCTAATTCAGTATTTGCAAGATTTTTCTTATTTTAAACAAACCCTTTTTTACATTTTTATTGTGATCTAAATTAATTAAATAACAAAGCAGCGATGGGAAAAAAACTATTTATTTTTATGCTAGTTAGCCTGATCTTCTTTTATATCACGGGTTGCTCTTTACTTCACAAAAGAGCTGCTTATGACAATTATGTTAATAGGAGTAAAAATAAATAATGAAATAATTAATGTTTCGAGCATTTTTAATAGCTTTTTAAAATTAAATAAAATTCTGCTACCAAGTTACCAGATATTTCAAATGAATATGTTTGTAATCATGCTTTATTAATGTTATTCTAGCTTGCTCACTCAAAGGAACTCATAAGATTTTCTGAAGTAGTGAAAATGGAAAAAAATAATATACTATAGTTGTTAAGCAACTAACTTTTTTCTATCCATTATATATTTGTATTGTGTTTTTAGATGCATTAAACTATTTGTTTTTAAAACTACGATTTTGAAACTTTATTAAAGAATTTGAAATTATTGCAATTAAAATTATTAATAATCCTAGATAAAACCTTGCATTCATTAATTCGTCTTCTCCAAAAATAATTAATGCCAAAATAATACCGTAAATAGGCTCCATATTGATTACCAGCATAATGGTAAATGGATTCAATTCTTTCATTACTGCTATAGAACCTGTTATTGCGTAGGCTGTACAAAATGTTCCTAACAAAGTGAGCCAAATCCAATCAAATAAGGAAATAGAAATAAAGTCGTAATTATTGAATTCAAAAGAGATTAAATATAAAGTGATTATAAAAAAACCGATAAACATCTCATGAAATGTAATACCTGTAGGACTATTTTTATTAATCAATTTTCCATTTACAAGTGTGAAAAGAACACCTAAAAAAGTGGCTAGCAAAGCAACAATCATTCCCCACCAATCTTTGGGGGAGGAATTGAAAATAAGAAACATGCCTACCAATGCAATAAATCCACAAATGAGTTCATACATTAAAAATTTTCGTTTGTAATAAAACGGTTCTAAAACAGCAGTCATTAGTGCACCGGAAGACAGCATTGCTAATGTTGGGGATATACCTATCATTTTTATTGCTTTGAAAAAGGCAATCCAATGCAGTGAAATCAGAAAACCTGCAATAATAATCTGAAGCTTATTTTTGGACTGAATCAAAAATGCTTTTCTGTTAGTTAATAGAATAAAAAAACCTAATGAAACTGTGGCAATTATCATTCTTAACCATACTAGATAAAGCGCGTCAATACTAATTAGAGCACCTAATATTGATGTGAAACCAAAAATAAAGACAATAAAGTGATAGTGTATAAGACTTTTAATTCTACTTCCAACTTTCATGATCTTAAATGAAATTTAAAGAACGAAAATTAAAATATGAATACACAAATTTTTTAGTGTAATTTTTTTTTGTGTAAATAGTTCCAATTTTTAAAACATATAGATTATGGTATTAGCATAATTTTAAGGATCAAATTTTATATTTCTAAAAAAATATTTTTTATTTATTATTCTTTTTTAATCAAACTTTTACTTTTTGAAAAAGTTTAATAAGTTTAGACAACTTTAACTTAAAATCAATCAAATGAGAAAATTATTATTTTTTTTATTTTTTATTCCATTATTTACAATCGCTCAAAAGAAGAAAAATGGAATAATTTATATTGAGCACCCTGCAATTAAAATTGTAAAAGATCTTGATTTGGCATTCATATCTGGCGATACTGAAAAAATTAAATCTTTAGTTACTGAAGATTTTAAATTCTACAATGGTCTTTCTACAAATTTCGTTAATAATGAAGGTGCTGGTACATCTGTCTTATTAAGAAATTCAAAGTATTGGAGTGATAAACTTGACGATTTTAAAATTTTTTCAAGACCGGGTGCATATCCTGATGCCTTTGAATTTAAGGAGGGAAGATTATGGGTATATACCTACGATATATTAAGTGGATATGATAAAGAGAACGGTTTTAAGATTAATACTCCATATGATAGATCCATTATGTTTAATGAAAAAGGAGACAAAATACACCGTATAATTGAGAGCTTCAATACCGCCCATTTTACAAAATACAATAATTCATTTTCTACTATAGAAAATGGAAAAATTTATAAGGATCATAAGTTTATTGGAGTTGTAAGAAGGATGATGTCAAATTTTGAAAGAGGTGATTTAGATAAAGCGTACCAGGACTTTTTACCTAATGCTAAACTTTTTGATATAAATCTTCCATTTGGAGAATCAAGATCTATTGAGGAGCATAAAAAAATGAGTCAAGAACTCTACAAAAACTTTGAAATTATTTCAGTAAATGAATGGGGATATCCAGATCTATTAGAGTATAATGGAGACGGATACTCTTTAATTTCTTGGTGGGTTATTATTTTAAAAAACAAAAAATCAAAAAAAGAAACCAAAGTTTTTCTTCATTCCTCTATTACGCTTAACAATGAGGGGAAAATTCAAAGATTAGTTGATTATTATAACGGAGCAGCTTTAAATTAAAATACAGAAAATAATGAAACTAATATTTAAAATATTAACTCTACTAATACCACTTTTTTCATTTTCACAGATAACTTCTACTGTAGATTTTCATGTTATTAATAAAGGGATGGATAATGATTATCTAACTCTAGAAAAGATATGGAGTGAGTTTCACAAGAAGAACATCGAAGAGGGCAAAATGATCAGGTGGACATTGTTAAAGATAAATGAGTCAAAAGGAGAACTTTCTAAAGGGGCGACCTATGTTACAGTGAATACTTTTCCATCAAGTGAGGATAGCAAATCCATTTGGGAGGATATGACAAGCGATAAGTTTTTAAAGCTTGTGAAAAAAAGATTGAAAGGTGATATGTCTTCTAGAGAAATAAATAAAATTTTAAACTCAAAAATTAAATCAAGCGTTCATAGCTTTTCAATTACTCCCTTAAGCGGTACAACACCCTCAGCATCATTGAAAGTAGGAGATTATATTTTTCTGGATGCAATGAAACAACAAAACGATGAATATGAAAATTATGAAATTTCATTCGCAAAAGAAGTAATGCAATACAATGTTGAAAACGGTAACTTAAAATTATGGGGTTTTACAAAAATCACCGAAAGAAGTGATAATGCGTCGGATATGCCAACGCATTTTACTTGGAGAGTCCCAGAGGAAGAAGGTTCTTTTGATTGGAACAGTGAAAAATTGATTGAAAAGTTTGGTAATAAATTTGTTTATGAAAAAATGTGGAAATTAACCAGTGAATCAAGAACAGTTCCAGGAACTGTCAAACTAGAAATATTAAAAATTTTAGACTAAAGATTACTAGTGTAAGGAAATAGGGGAAAATATTTTTTTCTATGATTTTATATTTTCTTTAAACTTAATCAAAGATTTTAATTACATGAGGAACAATTTGATCAACCCATAATTGATACATTTTTTTACTCGGATGAAGACCATCTTGTATTAAAAGATTTGGGATTTCAAAAGCTTTTCTAGAGATGGGTGTTATATCAAAAAAAAGTACACCTTTGGATCTACATATATTTTCTAAAGTATTATTAAACTTTTCAATTTCAGTTCTATTTTTTTGAACATCAAAATTTTGTCCAAATGGAGTGGAACTCCAATCAGGAATTGACAGAACAAAAACTCTACTTTTATTGTATTTTGTTAATACAATTGACCTATCAATTAATTCAATTAAGTCATCCTTAAAATTATCAATTTTCATTCCTCTAAATTGATTATTTACTCCAATTAGAAGAGAGACTAAAGAATAATTGCTGAGTTTTTTAGTTTCTATTATTGCATTTATGAGGTCTGATGATGCCATTCCGGTTTCTGCTATTATTTGGGTATTAATATTTATATCAAGACTTTTTTCTAAACTTTCTTCTAATAATTTTGGCCATGTCTCAGACATTTCTAAACCTTCTCCTTTTGTATAGCTATCACCTAGTGCAAGATAATTTATTGATTGATTTTTCGTATTTAAAACATCTATATCATTTCTTGAGCTAGTATATATGTTTTCAAAATTATTTTTTTCAATTTTTGAACAGCTATTTAAGAAAAAAATAAGAATGAAAAGTTTAGTTAAATTTTTCATTTTAGACTATAAAAAGGAATAAAACACCCAAAAAATTAGAAAAATCTTTCTTAAAAATAAGTTTTTATTAATAGTTAGCAGATAGAAATTTCATTCTTTTTAAACGTTAATTAAATATGCAAATAAAGGATAAGGTGTCATGAGGTAGTTAGATTTAAGAATGAAATAAACAATGGTATATTAAAAAATACATTATAAACCTAGTTCATGAGAATTTTAGCCTTCTCCGAAGGTAATTGCCAGAGCTTTATCTAAATCCTCTTTAGCGAACTGTGAGTAGTGTCTTTCGGTTGTTCTTATGCTATCATGTGCAATTAATTTACTGACATGATATAGTGATACTCCTTTTTGGAGGTTATGTACAGCAAATGTATGCCTTGCAACATGGCTTGTAATATTTTTACCTTTTATTCCCGCTTGTAAACTCCAAATTTTTAATAGGCTGTTATTATGACCTCCCCATTTGAAATTTTCAAAAACTTTATCTTCTGATCCAATCCTTTTTGGAAGCCACTCTAAAGCTTGTTTTGGTAATGTGAAGTTAAGTCTTACCTTCTTTTTACCAGTTATTAAATCAAGCTTAACGATACCATCTACTATTGGTAAGTGTTTCCATTTCAATCTATCAATATCTCCACCTCTTAAACCTGTATAACAGCCAAATAGGAAAGCCATTTTAACAGAAGGTGAAGAACAATCTGTAGCTTTTAGATGTTTAATCTCTTGTTTAGTTAAATAGACCGTTTGTATTGATTCTCTGTGTGGTGCAGGGATTTTTTTAGCAGGACTTTGAATTATGAGTTCTTGGTCAACAGCATCATTTAACATTATACAAAATTTAATAAAATATGTATTAATGCTATTTTGAGATAGCTTAAATTTTCCAGCTTGTCTAACTGTAGCTTCATTCTGGAGATAAGCTTTAAACTCAGTTACAAGTTTTTTATTGAGCTGTGATATTTTAATATTTGGATTGTAGCTTCTTGATTTCATAAAGGCAATAAAATTCAACATACCACTTCTATAATTACTTGCAGTATCATTACTATTTGAGCTTCTAATTTCAATTACCCTCTTCCAGTGTTGGAGTAGTGGAGTATCTCCACCAAGATTCCCGTTTGAAGTTCCGTATGTTCCAAGATTTAATTGTCTCTGAATAGAATCCATTCTTTGTTGAACAATTCTTTTACTCTCAGTATTATGTTTCTTTTGTTCATCGTTAAATGCTCTATTGTAGAATCTTATATCACTACACATTCTATACTCTGGTTTAGCATGTTTCCCATAGTAGATTTTTAACCTATAGTAATGCATAGCATTCTTACAATTGATTCTTGCTTTTGTTACAGTAGCCATATTATTTATTTGGTACAAACTGGTACAAATATATTGATTGTACTAAATATGTACTAAATAAAAATCAAATATTTAATTTAAAATAAAAGAAGTTTTTTAATTATATCATTAAATACAAACTAAAAAATTAAATGATAATTTGAAAAAGACATCTTAATTTTCTTTTAGTGAAGTTACTTAAAATATTCCCAAAAATTAAATATATTACTTTACCCTTTGTCTATATGCCTTATTTTTACAAATTCAAGACAAAATTTGTACCAATACATTTTCTAACAACTATTTTTTTTAAACTCTTGAATCACCCTTACTAATTAGAATTGGGTGGGTGATGTAGAATTATTTTTCCTAAAGTGAATTGAATGAATATTTATAATCATTAATACATTAAACTCAGAAGTTTACTGTTTAAATTCCAATACTCCACCTTTCCATAGGTCACTTATTTTTATAAAGTTGTCCTTTATTTTTTGTGCGTTAAAATAAATATTGGGGAAATTAGTGTTGCTGTTTGATACATTTCGGACAATAATTTTTAATACTTTATTTTTTGGTAACTCAAGTTCAATCTCTTCAAAATATGGTAAACCGAGTGCATAAGTCCCATCGGTCGGTGTTAAAGGATAAAAGCCTAAAGAACTAAAAATATACCAGGCCGACATTTGTCCGGCATCATCATTACCCGATAATCCATTTGGAGCATTCTTGTAATTTTTATTAATTATAGGGCGTACCCATTTTTGGGTAAGATCTAAGCGATTAGCATGGTTAAACATATATACATAATGATGTCCCGGTTCATTGTCATGCCGGTAATGGCCTTCCTCAAAATTTTCTCTTAGCTTGTTTACAAAAGATTTATTGCCTCCCATTAACTCAATCAGTCCAGATGCATCTTGCATAACACAAAACAGGTAAGTCCAATTGGCTCCTTCGGTAAAAGCACCCTCGTCTTCAGCCCACAGACCATTTGTGTTTTTGGGGCGAAAAAACTGATACTTTTTATCAAATATGTTGGTGTAGTTTTTAGAACGTCTATTAAAAAAATTGAATTCTTCTATTTTACCCAAAGTTTTTGCCAAATTGGCTACACAGTAATCGTCAAGAGCGAACTCTAGTGTCCTGGAAGCCGACATGCGTGTAGCGTCGGCAGCTACATAGCCTAAAGTAGAGTAAGTACCGATCCCGGCTCGAGCTTCATAGGTCCAGGTGTCTCCTTTTCTCCAATTGTCATTACCAAGTGGAGGAATAAATGAGTTACGCATAATAGATTCCCAAGCGGTATTAATATCAAAATCGGTAAAACCATTAATGTAAGCATCAGCTAAAATAATATCGCAGTGTGTGCCAATCATCGAGTTAGTGTAGGTTAAGTTTGGCCATTTGGGCATCCATCCACCTTGTTCATACATCTGCACCAAAGACTGCATCATTGGGCTTATTTGTTCGGGTACCAGTATTTGCAATAATGGATGCAAGGATCGAAAGGTATCCCATGTTGAAAAAGCGTTGTACGACCTGCCTTTGTGAACCTTATCATCAAAGGCACTGTAATATTGTCCATACTCGCTTATGTCACGAGGATATTGCAAAGTGCGATATAACATAGAGTAGAATAATTTTTTGTCATCTTCGTTGCTGCTTTTAATTTTAATTTTGTTTAGCAAAGTTCCCCACCGTTCTTTAGTTTCTGTTTTTTGTGCTTCAAAACTTTTCTGAACAGGAATTTCCCTATTAAGATTTTCAGTGGCTTGCTTGAAACTAATAAAAGAAGAGCCAATCCTTACACTTACATTTCTATTACCTTTCTTAAATTTAACGTATCCCCCAATTTTACGCCCCTTTAACTCCAGATTTTTTTCATGCACTTCTTCTCCCAACCATTGTCCGTAATTAGATAAGTAATTGTGATTTACAGTAATTGAGTCAGCTGATGTTTTGGCTTTCCATGTTCCAAAGTCGATAAATTCCCGGTCAAATTTTAGTACATAGTAGCCTTTAAAATTGGGAATACTGTGCCCAACATGATTGTCTTCCTGGTGATCGGAATTATAAATATGAATTTCATTTTTATCAGGATAAAAACGAACATATCCTCCGGCCCCCTCTGATCTCAAAGGCTCACGTGAGGCCTCAAAAAATAAAATACCTTCACTGTTTTTAGGATAGGTAAATCTAAAAAATGAACACTTATCACTAGCTACAAGCTCAGTCTCAATACTTTTTTTATTAGCATCCTTAAAACTGTTTTTGTAATAATAAGGAGTTGAAATTTCGTCATCATGTGAAAAGGAAACCGCTCTGTCTAATGGATTGATTTTTAATTTATCGGATTGTGGCATAATAGTTAGAAAACCGTAATCGCCCATCCAAATTACCGGTTGATGTGTTCCCATAAAGCCAATTAGTTTTTTGTCGTTGTAGTGGTATGGGCGCTTTGAAATCATATTTAACCGGGTTGCTGGTGTCCATTTCGTCATTCCAAAGGGAGTGCTAACTTCGGGTATTAAACCACCGTATTCGGTTGGATTGGCACCGGTAGTTCCAATCATGTTGTTGACATAGTCGATGGTCTGATTTTGCCCACGTAAATTAATTGAAACAACAATCAGACTAAAAAGCGTAAGAATAGTTTTATGCATAACTTATTTCTTATTAGCAAAAAAAGTTTTATCCTTTTTAGATTTCATAAATGATACAAAAGGATAGAAATTAAATATTCAAATCTCTATAAAAAAGGATACCTTTCCAAAAGAAGCTGTTCCGTTTTTATTAAAATATTATATATAAGTCCACTTCATCTGTCCCTTTCTCATAGTGCTTAATTTGCTCCTAATTACTCTTTAATAAATTTTATCAAAACTATGTCGCCTGTATTTACTATAGAAATTAAGCAAATATATACCAACTCTGCTTCAACTACCAAAGTAGTCTATGGTGTAGCTCTAGGAAAAAGACTAAATGCCTGGGCTTTATATTTTGTAATTCTCCATCTTTAGTAATTTCTTATTTCCCTAAAGCACATAAAAAAATTAAAATTCTTTATGAATAGCTATATAAACTTGTTTTATTTTTAGGTAAATAAGAAAAATAAAGACCAAAGTATGAAGACCATTAGCATTCTTTTAATATTAGTTTTGAGTCTTTCGGTAAATTCCCAAACCAACAAAAAACCCATTGATTATGTAGATTGTTTTATAGGCACCTCTAACTCCAGGTGGATGTTGGGACCATATGCCGGAAGACCTTTCGGAATGGTGCAATTGGGACCGGATAACCAGAATGACGGCTGGATGGCGGGATATGAATACTCAATAAGTAATGTGTCAGGATTTTCACATATTCATGCCTGGACAATGTGCGGATTAATAATGATGCCCCAGGTACAGGACCCAACATTTAAAGACCGGCCGGTTGATGCCGCCTACAGGGGAGCAGGAGCAAGCTACCATTCCAGGATGTTAAAAGAGACAGAAATAGCCTTTCCTGGATATTATGCCGTTGAATTATATGACAGTGATGCTAAGGTTGAACTTACCGCCACTACGCATTGTGGATTTCATAAATATACTTTTAATGATGACTACGAAAATGCCCGGATTTTAATTGATTTGCTTTTTCCCGCAGAGTATAGTGCAAAATTAAAAGACGGAGAAATAACCATAAAGGATAAGCAAACAATTACCGGATACTCTAAACTAACAAGTTCTTACAACGAATGGACACTCCATTTTGAGATTCGTTTTAATAAGGCATTTGATTCCATGAACGGATGGACTCAAAAACAAGGTGAAATTGAAGATGTACAAAAAGTTATAGGATTGGGAGATGTGGCCTCCTACATAAGCTTTAATGTTAAAAAAGAGGAACCTTTAATGGCAAAAGTGGGTTTGTCGTTGGTAAGCGCAGAGGGGGCAAGAAAAAATCTTGAAAAGGAACTGGAAGATTACGATTGGGATTTTAACCAAGCAGTAAATGATGCGCGAGATGAATGGAATGAACTTCTTGGCAGAATTAAAGTTGAAGGTGGAACATATGAAGATAAGGTGAAGTTTTACACCAACCTTTATCGTTCCTATTGTCAGAAACAAACTTGGAGTGACGTGGACGGAAAATATGTTGATCCCTTTGAGCAAGTACAACAACTACCAGTGGGTGGGGTAATGTATGGTGGAGATGCTTTTTGGAATACCTTTTGGAACCTAAATCCCTTGTGGTCATTAATATCTCCTGAAATTATGAAGAATTGGGTGGATACCCAGCTGGAACTTTTTGATAAAACAGGTTGGACAAATAACGGCCCAACCGGATTGGAGCATACAGGAGTTATGGAAGTTACACACGAAGTCGTATTAATGATTTCAGCTTGGCAAAAAGGAATCTGGAAAGGCGATGAGGAAAAGCTTTATAAAGCTGTTAGAAATGTTGTAACAAAACAGGGTGAAATTATACCGGGGACAGGCTTGGCAGGTAATGATTACCTGAATGTGTTTTTGGAAAAAGGATATGTACCCTACAATCTGGGAAGAAAATCAAGAACCGACCGTGCACTCAATTATGCTTTTGACTTTTATTGTGTAGCACAGATGGCTAAGGCACTTGGGAAATCTGTTGATTATGAAGATTTTATGAAAAAGTCTGAGTATTGGAGAAATATTTTTCATCCCGGTAAAAAATATATTGTTCCCAAAGATACTTCAGGAAATTGGCTCGATAATTTTGACCCGCTATCGGGATATTCATTTACTGAAGGTAATTCATGGCAATACACATGGTATATTCCGCATAATGTTAAAGGATTAATTGAAGCAATGGGTGGGAAAGAAGTATTTAATAAACGCTTGGAAAATGGATTTAGAAAATCAGAGAAAAAACAATTTGCAGCTCACGCATTTGACCGTTCGCGTAAAAAAGCTATCGAATACTACATTAATCATGGTAACGAAGCCAATATGCAACCTGCATATCTGTTTAACTATTCAGGCAAACCTCATTTAACCCAGAAATATACACGTGCAATTCTTGATAACTTCTATGGATCAACACCTTATCACGGGTGGGAAGGTGATGAAGACGAAGGACAAATGGGAGGCTGGTTCGTTATTAGTGCGATGGGATTATTTGAGATGACAGGAGGGGTTGAAGCCAAACCAATGGTGGATTTAACCAGTCCCTTGTTTGATAAGGTAACCATTGAGTTGGATAATGATTATTATAAAGGAAAAACCTTTGTAATACAAGCAAAAAACAATAGTAAGGAGAATGTATTTATTCAAGGCATCAAATTAAATGGGAAAAAAGTGAAAATGCCTTTAATTCCATTTGAAGAGATAGTTAATGGTGGCAAACTTGAATTTTATATGGGACCCACACCAGGCAAATTGTAATAACATATTCCCACATTTAAACCTAAAATTGAATATCGACCGGCAACAAGTGATTTTTTTAACCCTTATCTTAACCGTGAGCTAACTTTACCTCATTTAATGACTATTATGTTATTCAAATATTTTTCTTCACCAAAGGATTTTTGATTAAGCTAATTAGCTATTAATTAAAAAAGAGATTCATTTGTTTTTCTCTTGATATAAGGCTACCTCATTGAATATTGCTGTTGGGTCGACATAGCAATTAGTTTTAGTTATTTTTTCACCTTCCCACTCCCATCTACAATGGCATGGATAGCGATACTCTTCACCACTGATTTTTGATTTAGCAGACCATATGAAGTCATGATAGGTCTGAATGGTTCCATCAGTGAAATATCCTGTATAAATTTTTCTATCATTATGTTTGATATCGTCAAAAAGTAAAGAATGGAAGTTATACCCATCAATTATTCCATCAACATCATAAACTAAGTCATTAAAATAGTGTTTGCTTTCTGGAGTGAAATAATCTCGAGCAATATCAAATTTACCAGCTAAATAGGAGTCAGCTAATTTTTCAATTATCATTGACTTTTTATCAGACTTTAGAATCTCCCCATCAGATTTATTTTTTTCATCAACGGAACTGACATTAGTGTTACAAGCTATAATAAACGTTGTAAGTATTAAAAGTATTTTTTTCATATGATTTATATTATTGATATTTTAAACATAATTATTTAATGAAGATTAAAAAACTTAAATACCTAGTATTTTTTCTAAGTCAAGGAGTTTTAAATATTTCTAAAATTACAAATACATTAATGAGAATTCTTAAAATTTAATTGTAATTATTAGAGATATTTATTAAGTAAATTTCCTCACAATTGCATAAAATAGCATTTCCTTATAATATCCTTGTTGATAGGAGATTGTTGATAGGGGGGGGTAGAAAAATTAATAGTCTTACCCTCAAATAGCCTATAACAAGACTATATACTCCAAGAAAAAAAGATAAACCAATAGTCTTCTTGTCAAAGAGAGAATAAGAAAATCAAAAAAAATAATTATATAAATCAAAAATTTGATCCTCCTGTATCCCACCAAAGTCTTGTGCTAATTTCATCGGGTCCATCAAGAGCATTAACACCTGATTGATATCCACTAGGATTTGAATCAACTTCATTTAAAGGAAATACCATCCTTTTGAGAAATTCATCATCACCAATGATTCCAAATTCAGAACTACTATCATTTTTATAGTTATAGGGAAGTTTAGGGTAACCTGTCCTCCTGTGATCAACCCATGCCTCAACAGAGTTAGTAAAAGCTGCTATCCACTTTTGAGTAATTATTTTTTCAAGCTTTTCCTCATTTGATCCATTTTCATCCCAAGCCACTGTTGCTGTTATTCTAGATACAAAATCATTAACATCACCAACTTCAACCACATCATCATAATCTAAAGGTATACCTGTGTTATTTGCCAAGTAGGTTTCAACACCCCCAACTCCCCAATATTGGAATGATTCTGTTATCCCGGCTTCATAGTGTGCTTGGGCAGAAAGAGGAGTTGACCAACCACGAAGCGCGGCCTCTGCAAGAATTAAATGAACTTCTGCTGCATCAATTAATTTACGATCGCTAGCGTTATTGAACTTGCTGCTCAGTGTTGAATATGGTAAATGAAGCTCTTTTGAAGCCAGATAAGCTCCATTTCTAATTCCTTTGTAAGGGAAATTAGGATGATCAGTGACTAATGAGGCGTCATCTACTGGATCCCAATATTGACCAACTCGAGGATCATCATACCCCCCTAAGATAGATTCCATTGATGCACTCATCCTAGTGTCATTCCAAGCAAAACTGATTGTTGTCTCATGAAATGGTTGCCCGTATAGGCTTAACATCATATTGTCAGAATTATCTATAATTAACCCACCGGGGTCATTAATGGCATTTTCGGCTTGGGTTCTAGCTAGATTAGGATCTATCTTAACTATTCTCATTGCAAGCCTTAATCTTAAAGAGTTAGCCATTTTTATCCATTTGTTTATATCACCATTATATGTAGCATCGAATTCACTAAATTCAGTGTAGTCTGTATTAGATGAAAAAGTAGATACTATATCTTCCAATTCATCAAACCATAATTCATATAATTCTTGTTCACTATCATAAATTTGATTCCCTATTTCATCATTAAATGAAGAATAAATAATTGGACCGTGGTATGCCGATAGACGTGACCCACCTAGTATTTGAATTAATTTTGACCACTTAACAAACATATCGTAACCATTTGCCTGAGCAATACTAATAACTTCACTTCCAGGTGCAAATACACTATTTAAGATTCTATTCCAATATTGATCAATCCACCTTGGGTAATAGGTAGTGTTATTCACTCCTCCAACAAATGGTGTAGGTGTAGCAAAGTGCCTAACCCATGAATCGTTATTCAAATTATGCATAACTTGATTTCCACTCAATGCTGCTAGCATGTTAGGAAAAAGCCCACCCATGTAATCAAATTCTGATAAAATATCAAAAGTACCCGTTATTGTTTTTGTACTATTATCGATACTTGCAGTTATGCTATAATCGTATTTACCTGGTGTAGTAGGTATTCCACTTAGCTCCCAAGTATTTGAGCCCGTATTGGATAAGACTATTCCCTGGGGTAAATTGGTATGATTTACCTGTACGGTTGAGGAACACCCTGAAGTAAAATTTAATACGAATGACTCAATATTTCGACCAACGGGTTGTGTTTGATTTAACATGTAACCATAAGTTGTATTAGTCACGGTATCAGTAGAAAAATAATAGTCGTCTAAACAACTTGAAACAACTGAACTGCCAAGAAAGGAACTTAATTTGTCTTTCAAGTTTTCAATTTGATTTTTCAAATCGTCAATAACATCAAGGACATTAGTAAGTGTTCCACTATAGGTCAATGTGATTTCGTCAGCATTTCCCTTAAAACCTGAAGCTGAAACTACCCCTGATGTATTAACAAGCTCAAGAGACTGATTCCCTAGTTGCATTGTATTTGATGAGGATACTGTGGCATAATATCCAATCGCTATGGAATTGTCTAATCCATCTACCTCAGCCCCTGAATAAGTTCCAATGAAAGTTGAATGGTTAATTGTAGATGATTCTGTGTTTGGACCAGCACCATGACCAATTCCTACGTTTTGATCTCCTCTTTTAAGCTTTCCTAAACTTGTAGCACCTATTCCAACGTTTCCGTAACCTTGACCTTGATATTCTTCTTCAGTATCAAGATTCTCCAAAGAATAGGCACCAACGGCTACATTATAATTCCCTATTTTATTTTTAAATAAGCTCATTTCACCAATGGCTGTATTATTAGTTCCGCTAATATTATTGTATCCAGACGCATCTCCAACAACTACGTTACTAGACCCGTTTATATTTTTTTCCAGTGAACTTCTACCAACAGCTACATTATAATTACCATTTATATTTTCTGAAAGTGAAGCATCTCCTAGAGCAGTATTTCCATATCCCTCTGTGTTTTTTTGCATACTCATTAGGCCAACTGCTGTATTTACACTTCCACCAACATTATTTTCAAGAGAGAAAGCCCCAATGGCTAAATTTCTAGAAGCTTGATTATTTAAAAGTGCATCTGTTCCTATAGCTAAATTGTACGTGCCTGACACAAGACTTGAAAGAGCACTATTTCCAATTGCCAAATTTAAATCACCAGACTCAAGACTTGAAAGGGTATGGCCTCCAATAGCTATATTAACATTTCCAGTTGTTAAACTTCCTAATGAATTTGTGCCAATTCCTATGTTATCTTCATTTGTATAACCTGAAGAGTCTGATAAACTTTCTAGGACTCCATCACCGATACCAATATTACTCCTAGCCACATCGGTTTCTATATCCGTCCCTATTCCTACGTTAAGATTAGAATCTATAAAAGTAGGAGAGCTTAGTGAAATTAACTCACTAATTTTATCACTTAAAGTCAGTGTTGAGGTTTGTGACCATAAAAGTGATGAACCATCCCCTTTAAAGCCTGTTGCAGAAATAACTCCTGAAGTATTAACAAGTGTTACACT
>JBMTKF010000007.1:0-94352 GCA_049439205.1 Flavobacteriaceae bacterium
GACCAAGGGACAAAAGACAACACTTTCTTACCATTGAGCCAGTGCTCTACATTATCGGGAGTAAATACAATCCTACTGCTGTTCCACTGACCTGGAGGGTAAAGAACCTTTTGTGTTGTATCAGGAACATACATTGCATAGTCTGCAGCAGTAAGTTGCCAGTCTTTTAATTCATAGTTGTGAATTTCAGCATAGTTCTCGTCGTCCAGCAATTGGTATTCCGGTGCAACCACCGGTGGGCCATCATAGCCCTCTTTTAGATGGTAATAGATTCCACTATTTCCTCCTTTGGGAATATTCCACTCTACATACAATTCAAAATTGTCAAACTCCTCTGCACCATAGATGATATCACGGCTACCCTTGTAGTCATAATCTTCTTCTAAAATCTGGGCAGTGGTAAAGGTCAATATACCGTCTACAATTTTCCAACCAGGAGGCATCTGATCACCATTATAGGCTCTCCATCCCTCCAATGAGCTGCCGTCAAAAAGTGTGATCCATTCACTGGATTTATTTTTAGGAGCTTCGGCACAAGACCAAATAATCAGGGTGGCAATTGATAAAATTATTTTTCTCATTGAATAAAAATTTATTTTTAAGATATTATGCCCAAAGGTTTTGTGTTCTTCCAGTTCCCACGTGTAAAGTCAGGGAATTGTTGTGGAGCCCCACCTTGTTCTATAGATTTTCCACTGAGTTCGGTCACTGCACTCCAAAAAGCCCCTTCGTATACATTTTGATCCAGAGGGATTCCCTTTTGTAAACACTCTACAATACGGTACATCATGATACCATCCATACCTCCATGTCCACTGTCTTTGGATTGCTGATTGAGCCTTTTATAAAGGGGGTGATCGTATTTTTCAAATACTTTTTCCAATTGCTCTCCCTCTACCCAACTGAGATGGTCTTTGGTGATCCCCTCTACTCCACCTTCCAGTGCCACACGGGTGGGATAGCCGGCTAAGGTGCCCTTGGTACCCTGAACAAGATTGAGACGTGTATAGGGTCTTGGACTGGTTTCGTCCCATTGTACCATGACAGTACGGCCTACATGGGTTTTGATAATGGATGTGTTGAGGTCTCCGTTAAGGTAGTCCAGCTGATTCCATTGGTGATCCGCAGGGTAAGTTTTTTCGGCATATAATTTTCTACCCAAAGCGGGGGTAGAGAAAGACACAAGACTTTTGAAATTATCGTCTTGGCGCGCCAAGCTCATGTATTGGGCCACGGGCCCCAATCCGTGGGTGGGATAGAGATTCCCTTTTCCGGTGGCATAGTGTTGGGTACGCCAGGAACCTGTACCGCGCTCCACCTGATTCATTTGCCCTCTAAGCTCATGGATATAGGCCGCCTCAGCATGAAGTAATTCTCCGATTATTCCTTGTCTGCACATGTTGAGGTACATTAATTCGGTCCTCCCGTAATTGACGTTCTCCATCATCATACAGTGCTTTTGAGTTCTTTCGGAAGTATCGACAATCTCCCAAAGTTCTTTGAGGGTCACAGCCAAGGGGACCTCCACAAAGGCATGAGCACTCTGCTTCATGCATTCTATAGCCATTGGGGCATGGTTGTTCCAGTTAGTTGCAATAAAAACCACATCGGGTTTAACCTCTTGCAACATGATTTTCCACTGGTTTTCATCACCCCAATAAGAAGCAATATTTGTATGTCTAGAGGCCTCAGCCATTTGCTTTACCATACCCAGTTTTTCTTTGACCTTATCTTGGTAGAGATCACTAATAGCAACCACTTCCGTTCCAGGCAGTCCTGCAAAAAACTTAAGATGTCCTCCCCCCCGGCTACCAACACCAATGAATGCAGCTCGGACATTTTTGAGTTTGGGAGCAGCATAGCCACCCATATAAACACCTCCGGAGGATGCTTTCTGTTTCACATCAGGTTCACAATTTGAAAAAAGAGGGGTAGCTGTTAGAGCTAGCGAAGATAGAGAAGTCTTCCTTAAAAAATTTCTTCTATTGATTGACATTGAGACTTGGTTTTTTTTCTAAATTACAAAACTCAAAGGGTTCCATCAACTTCCTTTTCCAATTTATAATTTCCTTTTTCAAAAATTGAATGGAATGACTTGGGGATTTCGACATCAGATGTGTTCAGGTGGGTGCCAAAAAGATAAACTTTTTCTAGAGCAGGGAAAGAATACAAATTCTCTAAATAGTCTACCTTGAAATTAGAATGGACCAAATTAATTTGTTTTAAATATTGAAGTGGGGATAGTTTTTTTATCCCATTTCCAGTTATGGCCGTCCGATTTAATTTTAGTACCGTTAAATTTTTTAATTGTTTGAGAATTTCGAAAACAGAATCAGTAACTTGGGTATGACCTATATCCAAATCTACGATATGATCTAATGCTTTCAGAAGCACAATGGATTGTTGATCGTCAAAATGGGGGGAATTAATAGCAGAAATTTTTAACAAAGAAGAGTTCTTGTATATCGGAGCTACTTGCAAGCCCTTTGAGACTAAAGAATCTATTAATGTCCTATCTAGGGATTCCAATAACGGGTCGGGGTAGATCCCCGTTTCGTCTTTGGGAAAAAAAGAAGTAAAAAGACGGGGAGATAAACCTAACTCTGAAATAGATGAATTTTCCGGGGCTCCCAAATTAATCCATTTAACAATCAGATTTATTTCCGCTTTAGACAATTGGATTTTTGCTTTTGGGGGCATATGTTTTTTTTCTTCTAAGGGTAGATGAATCCTTTTTATCATTTCACTTTCCCCAGGATGGACAGTTGAAATTATCAAACCCTGCTCTCCACCATTCATAATACCCGTATAGTTGTGAAGTAAAAGTTCTCCTTTTGTCTTATTTGGATTGTGACAACTCACGCATTTTTGATCCAAGATGGGCTGTATTACCCTAGAATAGAGGGGTAATTCTTGATGGGTTTCGGGCAGAAGAACCGGTGTTAGGGAGGGGACTTCCAATCCCAAAGCCTCTTTTATTTCGTCGGGAAGGGGTTCTGTCAGATGATCCTTTCCATGGGTAAGGTTGCCTCCCAAATGTCCCGTAATGGTCAAAATTACAACCAGGGCGTATCCCAAAAACCGATAGGAAATCCTTTGAAAAAAAGCATATCCCTTGAGTTTTAGATAGATTAAAAAAGAGAAAACAAAAGTGAGTACCCCCAAGATCAAATGCCCCTGAATGTCCTCCCAAGGGTAGCCTTCCATATTATATTGAACCGTTCCGGTAAATATTGCAGCAAGGGTGGAAAAGGTTCCCCAAAAGAAGGTAAATCGAATGATTTTTTGATGTTTATTTTCTTTACGGTCAAAGACCAACATCATCAAGCCCAGAAGCAAAAAACCAATGGGCAAGTGAACGATTAGGGGGTGAAAACGCCCCATTAGGTCAAAGATAAAATCCATTGCAGTGGTTGATCAGTTGATATTAGTAATCATTTATGCTAAAATTTCGTTAATGACCTGGCCCTCTACATCAGTCAGTCGGAAGGGTCGACCCTGAAAGTCATAGGTAAACTCTTCGTGGTTAAAGCCCAAGAGATGTAATATGGTGGCCTGAATGTCATATACAGAAACACGCCCCTCAATTCCTGCATATCCGATTTCATCTGTTTTTCCGTGTACGGCTCCTTTTTTGATACCGCCACCGGCCATCCACATAGTAAAAGCATCGCCTTGATGGTCTCTACCTGGTGAATTTTGAATCCCCACTCGATTTTCCCACATGGGGGTTCTTCCAAACTCGCCACCCCAAACAATAAGGGTTTCATCGAGAAGACCTCTTTGTTTCAGATCAAGAATTAGCGCGGCGATGGGTCTGTCGGTTTCCTTACATTTCCTCAAAAAGCCAGAGTCTAGTGCCTCGCCGGGACTGGCTCCGTGAGAATCCCAACCCCAGTCATATAATTGTACAAAACGAACCCCTTGTTCTACCATTTTACGTGCCAAAAGGCAGTTGTTGGCAAAAGCTTCCTTTCCAGGTTGTACCCCATACATCTCTTTGATACTTTCCGGTTCTTTATCGATGTCCATGACCTCAGGAACAGATACCTGCATCTTATAAGCCATTTCGTATTGATTGATGCGAGTCAAAACTTCGGGATCACCAAAATTTTGATATTCCTTAAAGTTGATCTCATTAATGGATTCCAATATTTTCTTTTTTAAGCCTCTTGAGACCCCCTTTGGATCTTTCAGATAAAGCACCGGATCACCTTTGGATCGGCAATGTACCCCCTGATATACGGAGGGCAAAAATCCACTTCCCCAAATACTTTTACCGGCATCGGGTGTTCCACCAGATGTGAGAACTACAAAACCGGGAAGGTTATTGTTTTCGGAACCCAATCCATACGTGACCCATGATCCTATACTTGGACGCCCATTTCGTGGACTACCAGTGTGCATAAGCAATTGGGCGGGGCCATGATTGAATTGATCGGTATGAACGGCCTTCAGAAAAGCCACCTCATCAATTACCTTTTTAAAATGGGGCAGGTGGTTGGAAACCCAATTTCCGGATTCACCCTGCATTTTGAAAGTCGCTTGAGGTCCTAGCATATTGGGTACCCCTTGAATAAATGCAAACTTCTTGCCCTCCAGTAAAGAAGGAGGACAAGGCTGATTGTGCAGTTTGGCCAGCTCGGGTTTGTAATCAAATAATTCTAGCTGAGAAGGGGCTCCCACCATATGAAGGTAAATGACACTTTTGACCTTGGGGAGAAATGGAGCCGGCATAGCAGCCATAGGGTTTAATGATCTATCGGTAGTATAGACAGGGATTTTCGGACTGCCACTTGAACAGGAATTTAAAAAACTACCCAAAGCCAACCCTCCTATGCCTAAAGTGCAATCTTTGAGAAAGTGTCTTCTGCTGTTGAACTGTGCCTGAACTACTCTTTGCTCTGCTAATAATTTCTTGATCTTATCCATGAGTGAGAAATTCGTCTAGGTTCATTATGGCATTGGCAATAATGGCCAATGATGCTGTCTTAACATCTGTAGGCTGATCCATCCCAAAGAAATCTTCCAATTGATCAGGATCGTTTTCAAAAGTTGATTTGGCTTCCTCATAGAGTAGCAATAAGTGTTTCAGTTTGTCTTCATCTACTTTTCTCAGGGTCGCTTTTTGATACATTTCAAGAATAGCAATTTTGCTTTCTTTGTCTTGGTATGCCCTAGCCAAATTCATAGCCGCTTCTAAATAAACGGGATCGTTCATGGTCACCAAGGCTTGTAGCGGAGTATTGGTTGGAGAACGTCTCACCAAACAAACCTCCCTACTGCCTGCATCAAAAGTGATCATGGAAGGATAAGGACTGGTTCGTTTCAGATAGGTATAGATCCCCCTACGGTATCTGTCTTCCCCTTCACTGGTTTTCCAAAGGTTGCCCAAATAGGCATGTTCCCAAATTCCGTCAGGCTGAGGAGGCATCACTCCGGGGCCATACATTTTATCGCTCAATAAACCGGAAACATGTAGGGCTTGATCCCTTATTTCTTCGGCGGTCAATCTCAATCGGGGGCCTCTAGCATAGAAAAGATTGTTTGCATCAACAGCCAGTTTTTCATGGCTAACCGTCGAACTTTGACGATAAGTGGCAGACATCAATAATGTTTTGATCAACTTTTTAACACTCCAGTTCATTGAATGCATAAACTTATAGGAGAGCCAGTCAAACAGTGCTGGATGGGATGGAGGATCGGCCATGGTGCCCATATCTTCCAAGGTGGATACCAAACCATTTCCAAAAATCTGATACCAAACCCGATTGACTAGGGTTCGAGCAGTAAGCGGGTTTTTCTTATCCACCAACCATTTAGCAAATCCCAAACGATTGTTTTCCCATCGCTTTTCCCAAGGATTAAGCGTTTGAGGAACTCCGGTCTGTACTTCCTCCATTTTGACCATCCAATTGCCCCGATCAAAAACATGGGTTTTTCTTTTCATGTGGTTGGGGTTTTCAACCATAACAGGGGTGACATCTCCTTTGATATTCAACACTTCATTTAAGCTTTTACGAGCCGATTTATAACCGGGTTTTCCTTTACCAGGAAGTTGGGGCATAAAGGCAATCCAATGGATGAGTACGTGCTCTTTTTTGAACGTCTGATCTTGGGTCTGAAGTTGAACATATAAATCAAATACTTTTGTTTCCTTACTGATATCAATGGAGGTAATGATCTGCCCCTGGCGGTCCTCATAAAAATTTTTGCCTTTTTTTGAAATCTTAAATTTTCCAATGATTTCGCCATTGATCCCATTTTTACGGAAGACCAATGTGGAACGATTGGTCTTTCCGACTAACTTTATATAGAGCTTTTGGTAACCCAGTGGATTTACATTTTTAATATAAGCGGTACCTCCTTTTCTCAATCCCAAATTAGGTCCGGAAACAAAGCCATTATCGATGACTTTAAAATGATGAGCAGCATAGTTGGGTTCTTTAAAAAGTATAAAGTCCTTAAAAAGCTTTTGTTTTTTGGGATCGGCATAAGGAGCTAACCAATCCAATAAACCGTTGATTTTATGAAGTTCTTCCGGCTTGTAATCAATCAGATTGGGAGATTCATCGGGAATGTCCTCATCACGTGTATTGTTAAAAAAAGCCATGACATTGTAATACTCTTTATGTATAAAAGGATCATAGGGATGACTATGGCACTGCACACAACTCATGGTGGTACTTTGCCATACGTCGAAAGTGGTGTTGACACGGTCAATAACCGCAGCAACTCTAAACTCCTCGTCATCCGTTCCTCCCTCGTCATTGTTCATGGTATTACGATGGAAAGCAGTTGCAATCAATTGATCGGCCGTTGGTTCAGGCAAGAGATCTCCGGCCAATTGTTCAATGGTGAATTGGTCATAGGGCAAATCGCGATTCAGTGCCTTTATGACCCAATCCCGATAATGCCAAATGGTTCTGCCCGGATCTTTTTCAAATCCCATGGTATCGGCATAGCGGGCTAAATCTAACCACCAGCTGGCCCACTTTTCACCATAGGCACTGTCCGAAAAAAGAGTGTCAACATAGCTTTCGTAAGTGATCAGTCCACTTACAAAATTCTCAAAAAGATTTGGGTCAGGTGGTAAACCTGTGATGTCAAACGCCAATCTTCTTGCGATAATATTTTTTTGTGCAGGGGAGTTAGGTAGAAGATTCTTTTCCTCCATTTTGGCTGCAATGAAATGATCAATGGGGTTGGCGATAAAGTCTTTTTCATAAAAAATTGGGTTTACTTGAGGTATTTCAGTTTTATCAACAGACTGGTAAGCCCAATGTGCCCCCCATTTAGCGCCCTGATTAATCCAATCAGTAAGTATTTTGATCTCATCTTCTGATAATGGGGCCTTTTGGTAAGGCATTCGCAACTCGGGATCAATATGGTGCAATCGTTGAATCAATTCACTCTTTCGTGCACTCCCGCGTATAATCGCAGGTTTTCCTGACTCGGTTACCCCCATGGCTTCGGATTCAAACAAAACACTAAATCCAGCATTTTTCTTTACCCCTCCATGACATGAGATACAGTGTTTGTTGAGAATGGGTTTGACTTCGGTAGCAAAATCAACTTGATGATCCGGTTTTAAACTCGAAACAAGAAACCCTATGAGGATCAAAATTCCTGCCAGTACAAACATTACTCTTTTCTCTCTAATCATCAAAATTCATTTTTAACTCCTCCATCTGACTGACTCATTGATTGGAAGTCTAAAAGTCATTAATTTTTATTTCATTGAAATTAAAAAAAATTAATCTTCATCACAACTCCCTTCTGTCCATGATTTTATACCGGAAGCCTCGGCCACACAATCATTTCCATAGGTAACTCCGTCACAACCACAAACGGGATTATATTCTTTAGTGCATGGGATTTCCTTAGTAGGCCCCTTGCATTGTTCTTTTGTAGTGGTTTTCTCACAGCCTGTGGCAGAAAATAAAAGTAGTAGACTCAAAAACTTTATTTTGAAAATCACTGAAGTTCTTTTAAATGTAGGTTTTTCCAACGTATTTTTTTGTTGCTCTTGAATTTTTTCTTGCCTATGCCGTGAAGTTGAAGAGCGATGTAACCATTGCCGGTCAGATCATCGTAGACATCCCCAACCATCACACCATTGACCCATGACTGTATGTGATTGTCTTTGACTCTGATCTTATAATGATTCCATTCAAGGGGTTTAAAAGCAGACTTTACTTCATCGTTAATTCCAGGGGTATGGAGAAAACCTCTTCCTGCCTCTTCATAAATGGAGCCACTCCAAGACCTTGAAGTCGGATCAATTTCGATCTGGTAGCCCCAAAACGTTCCTGCTTTCCATTTTCTGTTAATTACCAATTTCTCACCATTTTCGTTAAAACGTCCCCCCCATCTGATGGTCTCTGTATCTTTATCATAAATATTACTTCTGATCTGAACCCCAGAGTTTAAAACGGTATCCAACTTGACCTCAAACTCTAATTCAAAGTTTTGAAATTTTTTTTCGGTATGTAAAAAAGAATTAGGTAAATCCATTATTGCTTCACCAATAATACACTCATTTTCCACGTAGAACTTACCTCCACCATGATTTACCCAACCCCTGAGATCTTTACCGTTAAAAATAATTTCTTCATTGATTTGACATGAAAAAACTATAAGCGAATTCCATATCAAAAAAAATATATTTTTCATATTTGTTACTTGTTTCTCTAAGATAAAAACTTTTTAAAATAAAAATTTAAAAATCAATGAGTTTGCAACAGTGTTAAAAAATTAGATTGAATTTTTTTTTTTTATATTAATGATACAAAAAAAATCAAAATATGAGATTTATAATAAATTTAATGCTCCTACTTATTATCTCGAATGCTCAATCACAAAACTGGAAGACTGCTGAGGGAAAACTTATGAGTAAATGGGCTAAGACTGTCAATCCAGAAAATGTATGGAAAGAATATCCGCGTCCTCAGTTTGAAAGAACACAATGGAAAAACCTAAATGGTCTTTGGGATTATGCTATTCTTAGAACCAATGAAATTCAACCCAAAAAGTTTAAGGGGAAAATTTTAGTTCCCTTTAGTTTTGAATCCCCTTTGTCTGGTGTGGGGAAAAACATATCTCCCAATCATAAAATGTGGTATATGAAGACTTTTGATTTACCAAAAAACTGGAGTGGAAAAAAAATAATTATACATTTTGAAGCTGTTGATTACGATAGTTCTGTTTGGGTAAATGATATTTTATTGGGATCTCATAAAGGAGGTTTTGATCGTTTTTCTTTTGATATTACTCCATACATAAAACCCAACGGAAGACAAAAGATCGTCTTGTCTGTTAAGGATGGTACCAATTTTAGTTCTCAACCTCGGGGAAAACAGCAAATCAAACCCAGTGGTATTTATTATACCCCTGTAAGTGGAATATGGCAAACGGTTTGGCTGGAAGCGGTTTCTAATGAGGCTCACCTTCAGGAGGTTAAAACCACATCCAACATTGATGAAAAAACTGTAACCGTAATTCCCATTACAAATCAGGCCCTGGTATCCGGATATTCGATCAGAACTTCGGTATTTTTTAATGGTGAGAAAGTAGCCTTCGGTGAGGGTAAACCTAATATTCCACTGACCTTAAAAATAGACACGCCTCAGTTGTGGTCACCTGACAATCCTAACTTATACGATCTAAAGTTGATTTTGGTAAATCCATCAGGGGCTGTAATTGATCAAGTGGATAGTTATTTTGGGATGCGAAAAATAAGTTTAGGAGACCACAAAGGGGTCAAATATCTGTTTTTGAACAACCGACCACTCTTTCATTATGGCACTCTTGATCAAGGCTGGTGGCCCGATGGCTTGCTTACTCCTCCTTCTGACCAAGCCATGAAATACGATATTGAAATGACTAAAAAAATGGGTTTCAACATGATTCGTAAACATGTCAAAATTGAACCGGATCGTTGGTATTACTATTGTGACAAGTTAGGCTTAATGGTTTGGCAAGATATGCCCTCCTTTAATAGACTTGCACTCAAAACTGAAGAGGAAATGGAAAAGGCTAAGCGTAAAGATCGTATTTACAATGCTCTTGAAAGAATTCATCGTGAGGATGAGGATTTAAAAAGAAGCAGTAAAGATGCTACACAATTTGAATTTGAATTGCGTAGGATGGTCGATATTCATTATAACGCACCCAGTATCGTAATATGGGTACCCTTTAATGAGGGATGGGGACAATACGATACTTGCAGAATCACAGACTTTATAAAGCGTTTAGATCCACATAGATTGGTAAATTCCACCAGTGGGTGGACTCTTCGTGCTTGTGGCGATATATATGACATTCATACATATGATGTCAACCTGACGGTTCCCCCTACAGCTGTTGACAGGGCAACAGTGGTCGGAGAGTTTGGAGGTATTGGATACCCAATAGAGAAAAACCTATGGAATCCCAAAATGCGTAATTGGGGCTATCAGACCTATTACAATGCGCAGGAATTGCTAAAAAACTATATCTACAAATTCAATCAAATTGTTGAAATGAAAGAGAGAAATGGACTCTCTGCAGCTGTTTATACACAGACTACTGATGTTGAGGGGGAGATCAACGGTTTAATGACATATGACCGAAAAGTGACCAAAATGCCTACCGAAACATTAAAGGAATTACATACCAAACTGTATCAAGAGTAATTTAAAAAGATGAAAATTAATAAAACAGTTTTTGTAGCACTTTTGTTAAGTTTTGTATTTTGTGAACAACCTAAAAAACAAGGATTTGTGATAAAAGCCAGTGATTTCCAAACCGAAATAAAAGGAAAAAAAACAGATATATATCTCCTTAAAAGCGATAAAATCCATGTCTACATCACCAATTATGGTGGAAGGATTGTAAGCCTTCTTACCCCTGATAACTATGGAGAAATGGGTGATGTGGTATTGGGTTTTAAAAGCATAACGGAATATCAAAAAGCCAAAACTCCTTATCACGGAAGTTTGATCGGAAGGTATGGAAATCGCATCGCAAAAGGAAAGTTTGAATTGGACGGAACGACCTATATATTACCAATTAATAACAATGAAAATCATCTACACGGTGGACCTGAAGGATTCCACAACAAAGTGTGGGAAGTTGTTTCATCCAGCCAGAACACTGTTGTTATGACATATTTATCTAAAGACGGTGAGATGGGATACCCAGGAAACTTGAATGTAAAGGTCACCTATTCAGTTAATGATGACGAATTGAGTATTACCTATCAAGCCATTACAGACAAAGCCACTCCTGTCAACTTGACAAACCACGCTTTCTTCAATTTGTCTGGACAAGCTAAAGGTAGCATAAACGATCATCTTATGATCATCAATGCCGATCACTTTACTCCAGTAGATGAAGGTCTTATCCCTTTGGGAGAGATACGGTCTGTTGAAGGCAGTCCTTTCGACTTTAGAAGGGTCAAAACCATAGGTCGAGATTTAAATAAACAAGCTACCGACACCCAACTTGCTCGCGGGGGGGGGTATGACCACAATTTTGTTCTCAACAAAGAATCAGAGGGTATGAGTTTGGCAGCGAGGGTTGTCGACCCCAAAAGCAGGAGACAACTCGAAATTTTTACAGAAGAACCGGGAATACAATTTTATGGTGGTAACTTCATGGATGGCAGTGATGTGGGAAAATATCGAACAAAATTTGAATATCGCGCTTCTTTTGCCTTAGAGACACAACATTTTCCTGATTCGCCAAATCAGCCTGCTTTTCCTAGTACAATTCTAAACCCCGGAGAAACTTATCGGACTAAGAGTATTTACAAATTTTCTACCGCTGAATAAATTATTAGAGACTAGTTGTCTCTGGATATGAATTAAAACAGCCATTAGGAAGAAGAAAGTTATACTAATCAAAAAAATGATTACTCATTGGATGGTTTTCCAATAGTGGCGAGGATACCACCATCCACATAGAGTATTTGTCCGTTCACAAAATCACTGGCCTTTGAACTGAGAAATACTGCTGCTCCTTGTAATTCTTTGGGGTCTCCCCACGAACCAGCAGGAGTTCTGTTAACTATAAATTCATTGAATGGATGACCGTCTAAACGTATTGGTTTAGTCTGCTCGGTCGCAAAGTATCCAGGGCCAATACCATTAACTTGAATGTTATATGGCGCCCATTCTACACACATATTTTGAGTCAGCATTTTCAACCCTCCTTTAGCAGCCGCATATGCCCCAACAGTATTTCTTGCCAATTCACTCATCATGGAGCAAATATTGATGATTTTACCCGATTTACGTTTTATCATTCCCTTAACCACGGCTTTAGAAACTATAAAAGGACTGACCAAATCAACTTTAATCACCTGCTCAAAATCAATCACCTCCATATCTATCAGTGGTGTACGTTTAATGATCCCGGCATTATTGATCAAAATGTCAATTATACCTACTTCATTCTCAATTCTTGCGATTGCATTTTGGACTTGATCTTCAATGGTTACATCAAAACGATAGCCAAAAGCTTGAATCCCCTCTGATTTGAATAAATCAACTGCATTATCTATTTTTTCCTGTGAGCTGTTGCCATTGATAATCAGGGTAGCCCCTGCCCGGCCGATACCCATCCCCATCGCCATTCCAAGTCCGTGAGTAGCTCCAGTAACCAATGCGACCTTTCCTGTCAAATCAAATAGAGAAGTGCTCATACTTTTATCTTAGTTTGGGAATTGGACAACCGTCCATATCACCATAGTCTAAATTTTCTCCGGCCATTCCCCATATAAAGGTATAATTGGAGGTTCCCGATCCAGCATGAATAGACCATGGAGGTGAAATGACAGCTTGTTCGTTGGCCATCCAAAGATGCCGGGTTTCATCAGTAGCTCCCATAAAATGACATACCGCCTGATCCTCTGGAACCTCAAAGTAGAAGTAAACTTCCATTCGACGATCGTGGACATGTGCAGGCATGGTATTCCAAACAGATCCTGAAGCCAATTCAGTCATACCCATTTGTAGCTGACAACTCTTGACTATACTGTTAACAATCAATTTTCGAATAGTTCTGGCATTCGAAGTTTCTGCAGATCCCAATTTGACAATTTCGGCTTGGTCTCTCCCTACTTTTTGAGAGGGATAAGCATGATGTGCAGGAGCAGAATTAAGGTAAAATTTAGCAGCTGCTTTTGGATTATCACTCGAAAAATGTACTTCTTTGATTCCTTTACCCAGATAGAGTGCTTCTTTGTAATCCAACGAGTAAGAAATTCCATCAGCCGATACCATTCCTTTACCTCCTACATTAATGATACCCATTTCTCTCCGTTCAAGGAAATATTCTGACTTGAGAGGCTCAAGGGTATCCAAAAAAATATTTCCCAATGTGGGAATTACACCTCCAGCCATGTATCGATCATAGTGGGTATAAACCCATTTAACCATATCTGTTCCAAATACTTGCTCGATTAAAAATTCATCACGCAAGGACTGAGTACTCATTTGATTAGTTTCTCTTTGCCCCACAGCATAACGTACCTCGTAATTATTATTCATTCTAGTGTCTTATTATTTTTATCAATTTAAGGGTTTCAGCAACTTTAGTTTTGAGTCCTTCAAAATCTTCATTTGCCAAAATCTCCTTGGAGATTAATTTAGAACCCATTCCAACACAAGTTACACCCGCATCAAACCACCCCCTGAGATTATCTTCTTCCGTACTAACTCCACCAGTAGGCATGATACTTGTCCAGGGTTGTGGACCTTTAATGGCTTTGACAAAACCGGGGCCATAGGTACTCCCTGGAAAGAGTTTTATGATTTCACCCCCCAACTCTTCAGCTTTTGCAATCTCGGTAAGGGATCCACATCCGGCAGACCACAGTACTTTTCTGCGATTACACACCACAGCAATGTCCTCTCTCAGCATAGGGGTCACAATAAAATTAGCTCCCAATTGCATATAGAGCGAGGCAGCGGCTGCATCGGTCACAGAGCCTACCCCCATTATCATATCGGGCAATTCGGACAATGCATATTGATTGAGCTCATCGAATATTTGATGGGCATAATCTCCTCTGCTGGTAAATTCTAACAATCTTGCGCCCCCTTCGTAACAGGCTTTCAATGTTTTTTTTGCGATATTAATGTCGCTGTGATAAAAAAGGGGAACCATTCCGGTCTCGGCCATTTTTACTGCGACTTCTATACGGGTAAATTTTGCCATAATTATCTTGCTACACGGCCACTGGCGTCACCGCTCATTAATTTTTCTACTTCAGCTACGGTGACCAAATTGGCATCACCTTTGATGGTATGTTTTAAGCAGGAGGCGGCTACTGCAAAGTTCAATGCATTCTGATCATCATCGGGATATTTTAACAAACCATAAATCAATCCCCCCATAAAGGAGTCACCCCCACCCACTCTATCTACAATATGGGTGATATGGTATTCAGGGCTGGTGTAAATATTTTGTCCATCGAAGAGGATTCCCGCCCAAGTATTGTGAGAAGCAGAAATAGATCCTCTAAGTGTAGTGATCACTTTTTTGGCTTTGGGAAATTTTTTCATCATTTGCTCACATACCGACTGAAAAGCCTCGGCTTTGACCTGATCTCCTTGGGTAGTGATGTCCAATCCCTCGGGTTTGATCCCAAAGTGTTTTTCGGCATCCTCCTCATTACCAAGAATGATATCACAATATGAGGTCAACTCAGTCATGATGGGTTCTGAGGGTTGGCCGTACTTCCAAAGTTTGGCGCGATAATTCAAATCTGTAGAAACGGTAATTCCTTTTTCACTGGCGGTTTTTACGGCTTCCAGACAAGCATCAGCAGCTCCCTGTGAAATGGCAGGGGTAATTCCCGTCCAGTGAAACCAACTCACTCCCTCAAATACAGTATCCCAATCAATCATTCCAGCAGTAATCTCCGCCATGGCTGAGTGTGAACGGTCATAGACGACCTTACTACCTCGACTTACCGCCCCGGTTTCCAAAAAGTAAATACCAAGACGGTCGCCTCCGAAAGCAATGTGTTGAGTACCCACTCCCCTTTTTCGTATTTCCATCATGGCACAAGCGCCTAAATCATTTTGAGGCAAGCGGGTTACAAATTCAACAGGAACACCATAATTGGCAAGAGATACAGCGACATTGGATTCTCCACCTCCATAAACCACATCAAAGCTGTTGGCCTGTGAGAATCTTAAATAGCCTGGGGGTGAAAGTCTTAGCATGATCTCACCGAAGGTCACTACTTTTTTCATGAAGTTATTTAATATTAATTTGTATAGGATTTTCAATTTTTATTGACAAGTCCTCAAGGTAATTTTCCCACGCTTGATGATCCAAAAATTGTTTACTTTCAGACCAATAAAAGCCTACATAATAAACCAATGAATTATTAAGAACTTTGAGATCTAAAAACACATGGTTTTGATCCTTTATTTGTGGGTTATATAGATGTTGGCTTTTGAAATGCTTTTGGGGTGTCAAAATTGCATTACTCAGTATTGTTTCAAAATGATTTTGTTTAAAAATAAGTAGATTATCTTTATCTATAATGGTTCCATTGTTTTCCTGCAATGAAATTCCAGCAGCAATTTGATCTGTACCCTCAATGGAGACCTCAATTTTCATAAGATTATTTCCAAAATCCAAACTAATGTTTTTTTGTTCTTTGATCATTCCTTTAGGCCCTCTCCAATTGTCATAATCCAATTGAAAAAGTGTTCGTAAAGGTCCTGTGCTAAGGGTTTTATGGTTCGTAAAATTTTTTGAAACGAAATATTGATTATCTTCTCCTCTAATGGCCAGACCACCGGCACCCCTGCTAATGCCTACATGATAGTTATCCAACCCTTCTCCATGATCCTCGTGATAGCTTATGCCTTGCTCTTCACTGGCCTTGTACCATTTATTGATAACTGGATAATTAACCTTTTTCAACCAGCAATCGATACCACTTGAGATGATTCCTCCAGCTTTTCCCTCTTCTACCAAAGCTTGAGCAGCAGGGCCATAAGTTCTAAAAGCAACCCTGTCATTTTCCCAAGTGTAATCGTCAATTCGAGTGGGTACAATTCTTGAAAAGCAGTATTCCATAGCTTCGTTACGCTCCAACTCTTCTTTCAAATGATAAATTTTGTCGGATAAAGGAGCCATTTGGGGTTGAAAAATGAGTTGATCCATTTTTCCATCTTGATCTAAATCTATGAGTTGAGTAATCAAGAAAGTATTTTTGGAAGGGTCATAAACGCCAATATTTTCAATATTAGCAGATAAATTCTCAGGCAAATCTGTTATCGAAATCTCAATGGTCTCATTTTTACGCTCAACACTTAGGTTATTGGTTAAGTGAATCGTTACAGGAGGAGTATTACATGATCCCAAAAGAGAGATTAGCCCTAAAAGTGGAATGGATTTATTAAATTTCATAGTCTTGTTTTAGTGTTTGATTTTTTTAGACTCCAAATAATTCAGGTAACCACAGGCTTAACTGGGGGATATAAGTCACCAAAAATAATGATAAAATCATAACCAAGAATAGTGGAATCAGAGGTTTAATAACTTTTGTAATGGTGGTTTTTGCAATGCCTACTCCAACAAATAATACTGAGCCCACTGGAGGTGTACAAAGTCCAATACAAAGATTGAGCATCAGAACGATCCCAAAATGTGTTGGATCCATTCCCAAAGCAGTAACAACAGGTAGAAAAATAGGTGTAAAAATCAATACTGCCGGAGTAGCATCCATAAAAACACCCACTGCCAGAAGAATCAAATTGATCATCAAAAGAATTACGATCTTATTGTCACTGATTGACAACAGGGCATTACTGATTTCTTGTGGAATATTCTCATAGGACAACACCCACGACATACACATGGAAGCCCCAATCAGTAGCATTACAATAGCTGTAGTTTCTGAAGATTCCAATATTACTCTAGGAAGATCTTTAAATGTAAGTTCTTTATAATAAAAAGATAACAATACAGTATAAAGCACTGCCACGGCAGAAGCCTCTGTGGCAGTAAAAATACCGGCAATAATTCCACCGATTACGATCACCAATAGAAGTAAACTGGGAAATGCATCAATAAATTTCACAAAAACATTTTTCAAAGAAGAACGTTTTCCAACAGGATAGTTATTTTTCTTGGCCCAAATCATAGCAACGATCATCATAAACAAACCGGTTAGAATACCGGGAATATAACCGGCCAAAAATAAAGCGGCAATAGAAACTCCACCACTGGCCAAAGAATAAACAATTAAAGTGTTACTGGGAGGGATAACTAAGCCGGTAGTGGACGAAGTAATGTTTACGGCAGCACCAAACTCCTTGGAGTAGCCTTCTTTTTCCATTTCAGGGCCCAAAATGGTTCCCATTGCAGAAGCAGAAGCCATAGCAGATCCTGCAATGGCTCCCATTAACATGGCGGATACAATATTGATCAATGCCAACCCACCCGGTAAAAATCCAACCAAGGTTTTGGCAAAGGAGATCAATCGATCAGCAATACCCCCCTTGCTCATTATTTGTCCTGAAAGTATGAAAAAAGGTATGGCTAAAAGTGCAAAACTGTCCAATCCGGTAGCAATCCGTTGTGAGACTGTAGTGGTTGCTGCAGAAAACGGCATGGCTGCCATCAGGGTAAACATTGACGACATGGCAATACACCAAGCTACAGGTACCCCTAAAACTAAAAGAATCAGAAAACTAAAAACCAATATAATAACGGGTAAAAATTCAATCATTGTGCCTGTTTTTTTAAGTCTAAAATTTTATAAAAGATTATTAGCACTCCACTGATAGGAATAACCGAATAAACCAATCCCAAAGGGATTTTTAATGAGGGAGAAAGTTGTTCTAATACCAAAGTAATGTATACCAACCTCAGCCCTCCTATGAACATGCCTAAAATTGCAAAAGTCAATATGGTAAGATTAATAAAAATATTTACTCTTTTGAGGTTTGGGGGACTTAATTTTTCCGAAAAATAGGTTATAGCAACGTGGTTTCCTTTTCCTGCAACGTAGGCAGCACCCAATACGCCAACCCATATCATCAGATAACGTGCCAACTCGTCTGTAAAAGAACTGGGATTGGCAAGTACATAACGTGAAAAGACTTGCCACAAAACATTTATAACCATCATGGACATAATAACCACAAGTATCTTTTCTAAAATAGAATCTATCTGAGCTCTTAATTTCATTTTACTTGGTATTTTTTATTTTTTCGATAAACGACTTAATCATTGGATCCTGGCCATATTTATCTTCAACAGACTTTGATTTATTTACAAATAATGATTTGTCTGGATAATTTACTTGAACTCCGGCTGCCTTAACAGCTTCTAAAGACTGTTGCTCTGAGACCATCCAAAGTCTTCTTTGCTCAATAACTGATAGATTCATTGCTTCTTGGATCCACATTTGCTCTTGATTGCTCAATGAATTCCATATATGAGTACTCATTAAGACTACATCAGGTATTACAGTATGCTCGTCTATAGTGTAAAATTTACAAACTTCATAGTGTCTCGAAAGGTAAAAACTAGGAGGATTATTTTCTGCTCCGTCAACAACGCCCTGTTGTAAAGCAGTATAGAGCTCTCCCCAAGAGATAGGTGTAGGTGATCCACCAAGCGACTTTACCATATCAATTGCAGTTTGACTTTCTTGAACTCTAATTTTAAGTCCATCGAGATCCTCTGGTATATTCAAAGGCTGATCTATAGTATAAAAACTTCTACTTCCTGAATCGTAATATCCTAAACCTTTTAACCAAAACTTTTCAGTGCCGTTGAGAAGCTCTTTTCCTACCGGACCATCTAGGACATCAAAAACATGCTCTTTATCTCTAAATAAGTAAGGAATACCGAATACTTTAATACTAGGAGAAAAATTCTCCAAAACAGCCGCAGAGGTTTTTGTCATATCTAGGCTTCCTATTTGAAGTAATTCAATTAATTGACGTTCAGAACCTAGTTGTTGACTTGGATAAATTTGAACTTTAAACCTACCACCTGAAATTTCCTCTAATTTTTCTCCAAAGAAAACCATTCCCTGGTGGACTGAATGACTGTTACTCAGCCCATGCCCCAAACGTAAAATTTTGGTAGAATTAATTTGATTACAGGATATAAAACTAAGAAACCAAAAAAGTCCTAAAAGTAATTTTAAATAAAACATTAGTTATTGTAATTTATAAATTCTTTCAAATTGTTATAACAAATATTTTCCACCATTTTTCCAAAAAATGGAAGATCATTGGGCAAAAGCCCTTTTTCAATATCATCTCCTATCATATTACACAGCAATCTTCTAAAATACTCATGTCGTGGGAAAGAAAGAAAGCTACGACTATCTGTCAACATCCCTATGAATTTAGATAAAAGTCCCATATTAGATAGGGTTTTCATCTGTAATTCCATCCCATCTTTCTGGTCAAGAAACCACCAAGCAGTTCCCCATTGTATCTCAACTTTATCGTTGTTGAAATTTCCAGGCATGGTCGCAAATACCTCATTCATCGATGGGTTTAAGTTGTAAAGTATAGTATTTGTGAGTTTGTTATTATCATTTAGCATTCCCAGAAGTTTGGAAAGATTTTTGGCTTGAGCAAAATCTCCAATAGAGTCACATCCCACATCGGCTCCTAACTGCCTTTTTAATTTTTGATTGTTACCTCTCAAGGCCCCCAAATGTAATTGCTGTGTCCACCCAAAGTCGGAGTACATTACAAATAGTTCGTACAATACACATGAATTAAAAAGACTTGCTTCCTGAACTGTGGGGAGACTACCTGAGAGTCGTTTTTCTAAAATATTGTTAGCCTTGGCATGTGTAAAGTCACTTGCATGAGTATACTCTAATCCATGATCAGATATTCTACAACCGTTTTGATGAAAATAAGTTATCCTGGATTTTAGTGCCTCAAACAAACTGTTCAGATCCTTTATTTCAGTATTGGATGAATTGCACAAGGACTCAATATAATCCAAGTATTGTGCTTCCTGAATACCAAAAATTTTGTCGGGTCTAAAACCAGGTAAAACTTCAGGGCCTGGTTCTTTACTAACTGAAATTTTTTGATGATAAGAAAGATTGTCAATAGGATCGTCTGTCGTACACAACATTTCAACTTTCATATCATTGAGCAAAACTTTGGGGGTAATATCCAATAATTGCCGATTGGTATCCTCAAAAATTGCACTCGAAGTAGAGGGCTGGAGTAAAGTTTTGATCCCGAAGTACCGCTCCAACTCCAAGTGTGTCCAGTGAAAAAGTGGATTTCCAACAGTAAAGGGAACAGTGTAAGCCCAATGATCAAACTTTTCCTTGTTGCTCACCTCTTTTCCAGTAATGAATTTTTCAGGGACTCCAAGGCTTCGCATAGCCCTCCATTTGTAATGGTCTCCATCTAACCAAATTTGATTGATACCTTCAAAGGGCTGATTGGCAGCAATCACATCCGGAGGCAAGTGATTGTGATAGTCTATAATGGGCATGGATACTGCATAATCAAAATAAAGTCTTACTGCAGTTTTATTGTGCAGTAAAAAGTTTTCATTTATGAATGTCTCCGTGTTGTTGAATTCCAAAATTAAATCATTTTATTGATGCCCCATTCGAGTCCTCTTAACTCTGCCAATCCTCTGAGCCTTCCTATGGCTGAATAACCAGGGTTAATTTTCGGTTTTACAAGATCGTCCAGCATTTGATGTCCATGATCTGGGCGCATAGGTATTGAAGCATCTTTTCGCTTCTCGTTAGCTCTTCTGCGCTGTTCCTTAATGACTCTTGTGACAATTTCAAACATATCCACATCCCCTGTCAAGTGATCGGCCTCATAAAAATTACCATATGCATCCCGTTTGGTACTTCTGAGGTGTAAAAAGTGAACACGGTCGGCAAAAGCATCAAAAATTGCAGGGAGATTGTTATCTGCTCTTACACCCAAGGAACCAGTGCAAAAGGTAATACCATTGGATAAGGGAGTTACCTGATTAAAAATATATTGATAGTCTGCTTTGGTACTAACTATTCTGGGTAAACCCAAAAGGGTGAAGGGTGGATCATCAGGGTGAATACACATTCTGATGCCCAATTCTTCTGCCAAAGGAATGATCTCATTTAAAAACTGTACCAAATGATAACGTAATTGGTCTGCATCGATTCCTTTGTATGTATTTAACATAGCTTTGAACTCATCCATAGAATATCCTTCTTCAGAGCCAGGTAAACCTTTGAGCATATTGTCTGATATTCGCTGTATGTCTGAGGGTGACAGGCATGTAAATTGATTTCTGGCTTGTTCAACTTCTTCCGGTGTATAGTCTTTTTCGGCCCCCTCACGATTAAGAATATGGAGATCAAAAACCCTCAATTCGGAGGCATTGAATTCAAGTGCTAATGAGCCGTCTTCCAAAGGCATATCCAGTCGAGTTCTAGTCCAATCCAGAATAGGCATAAAGTTGTAACAAATAACATAGATACCGCAAGTAGCCAAATTTTTCATGCTGATCTTGTAATTTTCAATGATCTTTTCAAAATCAGCAGTTCTGGTTTTTATTTTTTCGTGAACTGGAAGCGACTCCACAACATCCCATGTGAGTCCGGCATTTTCGATTTCGATTTTTCTTTTTTTAATTTCCTCAACTGACCAAATTTCGCCGTTTGGGACATGATGTAGGGCAGTGACAATACCCGTTGCACCTGCTTGCCTCACATCGGATAGGCTAACAGGATCTTTTGGTCCATACCAGCGCCATGTTTGTGTCATTTTCATATAAATAAATTAAACCCCACTAAAGGCGCTAAAGCCTCCGTCTATGGGAAGTACAACTCCGGTTATAAATTGAGCGGCATCACTGCAAAGGAAATGAATTGCCCCATTGAGCTCTTCGGCTTCTCCAAATCGTTTCATGGGTGTATTCCTTATGATAGTATCCCCTCTTTCGGTGTAAGAACCATCTTCATTCAAAAGTAATCTTCTGTTTTGATTTCCTACAAAAAATCCTGGAGCAATAGCATTTACGCGAACACCAGGTCCAAACTTTAGGGCCATTTCCACAGCCATCCAACGGGTAAAGTTCTCTATTCCTGCTTTGGAGGCAGAATAGCCTACTACCCGTGTAATAACCCTATCCACACTCATAGAGGAGTAATTGATAATCGATCCACTTTTTTGATCGGCCATGACCTTACCAAAAACCAAAGAGGGTATTACAGAGCCATTGAGGTTTAACTCAGTGACTTTTTTAAAATCATCCAAAGACAAATCAAAAATGGTTTGATCTACGGCTATGGTTGCACCTGGCATATTTCCTCCAGCTGCATTAAGTAGTATATCAATTCTTCCCCACTGATTTAAAATTTCTTTGCTTATTTCCTCTATGGATTGCTTGGAAAGCACATCGGCAGAAAAACCCATGGCTATCCCACCCTCTTTCTCAATCGCATCAACAGTTCGTTGAGCAGACTCTTGCGTAAGGTCCAGAATGACAATCTTTACTCCTGATTGAGATAAACTTTGTGCAATGCATCCCCCCAATGCTCCTCCCCCTCCGGTAATGACTGCAACCCTATCTTTTAAATTAAAATTTGGTTTCATTTTATTTTTTATAGTATATAATTAGCATCATCCCAGTTTACCGTTTCTTGAGTATCCATAGCCTTAATGCCCATGTCAACGGCATAAGCCGCTTTGGCTCCTGTAATTACTCCAGAAAGAGGTGCTTTATTATTTATTATTGAATCTCTAAAATCTATGAGCGCTTGTTTGGTCGGATCAAGGTGTTTGATATCCAAAGGCATCCCTTTGCCCTGAGTCCAATTGGTGGTCGCTCCGGAGACCCCATCCACCTCACCATACTCGGCCTTGTAAGTTCCCTCGGGATAAAACCAAGCATTGTCATAAAAAATGGTCAAAGTTCCTTTGTCTCCCATAACCATAATTTTATAGTCATCTTTTGCATTGGAAGTCAAGCAAGTATAGGTGGCTTTTACACCATCTGGATACTCATAGACTACTTTGGTATTGTCATAAGTTTCTCTCCCGTCTTTCCAGTAATTGATTCCTCCTATACCCATTGCTTTTTTTGGGGTTGCTTGAAGTATCCAATTGGCAAAGTCAATTTGGTGTGAACTCAATTCTGCCAATAGTCCAAATGAATACTCCCTATACATTCTCCAATTAATTTGTCGCTCCAGTGAGGGATTGGGAACAGGTCTCCTCCAATTGCCATTACGATTCCACTGGGCCTCAATAGAAATAATTTTTCCTACTTTACCGTCCCAAATCATATTTACTAAATTCGTATACAGTCTTGAACTGTGGTACTGATGTCCGGTTTGAAAAATTTTATTGGAGGTTTTACATTTATCAACAATACGAGCAGTAGCGACCGCTCCTTTAGCTAAAGTTTTTTCACAATATACGTGTTTGTCAGCTTCAAGTGCATCTACTGCAATCATATCATGAGTGTTTAGTGGTGTAGCTACAATTACCCCATCAATTTTTTTATTATCCAATAGTTTTCTATAGTCCTTGTAGTATTTTGAATTTTTGTTGTTTTTGATCAGATCAAAACCTTCTTCTAGTCTAAAAGGTATTGTATCACAAACGCCAATTACATTATAACCATCGAGATTATTGAGTAGTTTAATAATTCCCTTCCCTCTTCCTCCAGTTCCAATCACTCCTATATTTATTTTATCACTCAGATTGAAATTGGCCATCAAATTAGGGGCTAATGCAGTACCTAAAAATATTCCACCTGAATTTCGAATAAATTGATTTCGTCTCATAGGAAAATTAGTTTTTGTTAATAATTAAGTTTATTTCTTCAAGGGATTTTCCCTTAGTTTCGGGCATTATAAAAATAGAAAATATGAGTTGTATGACCATCATGGCAGCAAAAAATAAAAAGATTGGCCAAGGATTGGTCTGATAGAATGCTATAATAGATGGACCAACTAAAGTAATCAATGCAGCAAATATCCAGTGTACTCCTGCACCAAAGGATTGTCCCATGGCCCTTATTCTATTGGAAAAAATCTCAGAGATAAAAACCCAAATCACAGTACCCTGCCCTATGGCATGGGAAGCAATAAATGCAAAAATAAAAAGGGCGATCCATTGGGGGTTAAGCTGGAGGTAAAAAGCAGAGGAAACACCCGACAGACTTGCAATATATCCAATTGAGCCCAGGATCAATAACTGCCTTCTTCCCAACTTATCTATAAGCATTAAGCCCAGAAAAGTAAAAACGATATTGGTGAGTCCTATAAAGACAGAATTAAAAAGGGAAGCTCTTGTTGCAAAACCGGCCATTTCAAGAATCTCTGGAGCATAATAGAGTATAAAGTTTATGCCAGAAACTTGATTAAAAAACGAAATCAAAAAAGCCAAAAGAATAGTTTTTTGGTTTGCTTTACTCATCAATTTCTCTTGAATTGAAGACTCGGTATCCGAGGATTTAATATGGTTGAATACTTTATCAGCTTTATGATCGTCAGGGTATATTTCTTTTAGTGTTTTGATAGCAGCATTGTAATTTTTTTGAAAAAGAATGTGCCATCGAGGTGTATCCGGAATGGAAAGGGTCAATAAAAAATACAACAAGGCCGGAATTGATTCTATACCCAACATCCACCTCCAATCGTTGATACCCTGAAAACCAGTAAACAGATAATTTGAGAAAAAGGCGATAAGGATTCCAAAAACCAAGCTAAATTGATACAAAACTCCTAAGGATCCGCGGTTTTTGGAGGTTGAAATCTCAGAAATGTATATGGGAGCGGTTATCGATGAAATACCTACGGCTATTCCACCAATGAATCTAAAAAACGAAAAAGTATATGGATCCAGTGCCAAAGCTGATCCCAAAGCTGAAAAAAGAAAGAGAAAACCAATCCAAGTAAGGGTTTTTTTTCGGCCCAACTTATTAGTGGGATAAGCACCAAACAAAGCCCCTATCACAGTTCCCCAAAGTGCCATAGACATGATAAAAAAACCATGGAAAAAAGGATCAGTTGACCACAACTCTTTAATGGGCAGGTTTGCTCCTGAGATGACAACTGTATCAAAGCCAAAAAGAAAGCCCGACAAAGCTGCTACAAAAATCCATCTAAATGACTTAGGCATATTTTTATAAGTTCGTGTGCGGACACTATAATTACAAATATAGAGAAACCGATTTAAAATTGTACTTCAATAACTTGATATTATAATGATGAATTGACTTATTAATTTTTATACAGTGGAAAAAATTTGAAAGTTTTGGATCAGTAGCAATTTAAGATAATAAAAATGTGTATAACATGGATTCTTTTTAATTTTCTAAATAACTGAAAACAAACAAATTATAACAAATGCATGCTTTCTGTTATTGGTATTTAATCGAGTATAAAATTTATTTTTACAAAACTTAATTAATTATAAAAAATCTTAAAAATTAGTGTCAAAAATCGTTGTTTTTAGTGAATTTAAAAGTGTAAATTTGGCCACCTAAATTTGGAGATAAAATAGTATATTTAATTAAAACTAACATCAATTGATAACCATAAAGGATATTGCAAAGGAGGCTAATGTATCTGCAGGCACAGTTGACAGGGTTTTACACAATCGAGGGGGGGTATCTTCTTCAACTGAAACCAAAATCAGAAAGATTTTAAAACAGAAAAAATTTAAAATTAATTTGATTGCCAGTTCACTAGCGATGAAAAAACATCACAATCTGGCGACTTTGATTCCTCAGTATGATGAACAAAATCTTTTTTGGAAGTCACCCTACTCAGGAATTCAAAAAGCAAGCCAAGAGGTTAGTGCCTATGGGATTGAAAACCACGTATTTGTTTTTGACCAATTTGATTCCAAAAGCTACTTAAAAGCCTTTAGTAAATTAATCAAAACAGAGCCAGATGCTGTAGTGATGGTACCTTTTTTTTATAAGGAGACTAGCATAATAATTAAAGAGTTGGACGAGAAAAAAATACCTTATCTATTTCTAAATGCAGATGTGAAAGGTTTTAAAAATCTATGTTATATTGGCCAAAAATCATTCGATGCAGGTATTTTATCTGGTAAACTTTCCTATTTGTGTTCCAAAAAAGGAGATGAGTTTTTAATCATTCTGACCCGTAAAAATATTCACGATTATGAGGCCAACAATGAACGATTAAAGGGTTTTAAAAAATATTTTGAGGAAAATATTCCCGATGCTAAAATCCATCAATTAAAGTTTGATCAGTCAGACGGGTTTGATAAAGTCTCATATAAAATCAATAATTTTTTAACCAAACACCCGCTTATCAGGGTTATTATGGTTCCATCCAGTAGGATATCAAACATCTGCAAAGCCATTGACAATGATAAGCTGCCAGACCTTAATCTCATAGGTTTTGACACTACACCCCAAAATGTAGAAGCATTAAATAAAGGGATCGTTGCTTTTTTGATTTCTCAGAAATCATTCAATCAAGGTTATAAATCGATCAAAACTATTTCAAACTATTTGGTTCATAAGGAGATTCCAAACAATGAAATCCCCACACCATTGGAAATCATTACCAAAGAAAATTACAAATATAGTCACTCTGAGGAACGGAAATACTTTAACGAGAGTTAGAATACTACCTCATTAACAGGTTTACCTTCTACATCATGGTGTATAAATTTAATCTTCGGCACCTGTGTTGCGGTGACCGAGACAGACAGAAAACCCCCTTTGACCCTAAGAAATTGATGTTCGGGTCTTAAATCCTCTTGCTTCCATCCTCCAGCATGAACATCCGCACCAGCTCCACATCCAAATTCCCAAAGATTAGTGTTTTTTATATGAGTAACATACTGCCAGTGCCGATCTCCATTGACAATGAATAGATTTTTTTGTTTTTTGATAAAATCGAGAATTTCTCCCTGTTCGAAAGTATAACCTGCATTGCTAAGATTGTCATTTTTATTTTTTCGATCAGGACCCAAAATAGGAGAAGAAGTTATCAGAACCTTAAAGGTTGCATCTGAAGTGGAAACAGTATTATAAAACCATTGCTTTTGGGCTTTTCCCCATATCGTTTTGTCCGGCCCATCATCTAGGTAATTTTGATTCCTATAGTTACGACCCTCAACGATCCAAATCTGAAGATCTTTTCCCCAGCGGATGGTTTTATATCTTTTGGGGTTGGATGGAAACTGTTCCTTATCGAATATCTCCAAACCTCGTTCAAAAGAAACAGTTCCATAATCCTTTCCTGGGTAACTGTCATCATAGCCCACATCGTGATCATCCTTCATAAAATAGGAGGTATGATTGTTAAAGAATAAACGCTGAAAAGGAAGGGAAAACAAGCGATTCCACTTAAATCGCATCAACTCCTCTGTCATGGCATAAGGAAAAGGTTTGTCCATATACTCTATATCCCCAGTATGCACGTAAAAATCGGGTTGTAATTTTGACATACTTGGGTATATTTTGTGTCCGCTTTGTTTGTCGTCACGACGGTTGTAGTCATGACATGATACGACACAAAATTTAACATCTTTAGCGGTTTTTTTATATGCTGGTAAAAGAAATTGTCCGAAAATACTATCGGAGATTTTTTCCCCTTTCTGGGGTCGGGCATAAATTTTTAAACGATACTTCTTTCCAGCTTGTAGACCATTCAGTTTCCATTGATGGGTAAAATCTTTACTCGAATCTACCGCCACCCAATCGGTAACAATAGCGTCCGCCAAATCTTCTTTAATGAAATAGTGGAGCTGCACCTCTCCGGAAGCCCCCGGACAATAACCTTCCATATCTCTAAGTGACAATCCCTTGGGAATCTGAGTGTCATAGATTCCTTCAACGTCTTGGTTTTGAGCCAAGGATTTCATCTTTTCCCTTGAAATCTCAATAAAAGGATGTCCCTTAAAATGGGCAGATTTGTTTTGGGTCAATCGGGTCCATAATACAATGGAATTTTGGTCGGCCCAACCATTTTTAATTCCATTAGCAAAATAAGGCCCCTTATTATTGTTAGGGAATTGACAGGATATAGAAAAAAAGCCTATCCCTAATAAAAAAAGATTTTTAATCATTTTGCACCTGTTTTTTTAGGTGAAATCTTTGTTTACTTTCCTCCGTACAATTTGTAAACTTCTGATCCTGCACTCAAAAATGCCCCAACCCCATAGACCTCAGTTTTATCAGGGTATGCCTCACCTGGTTCAGCACCAATGGGTTGAACATAAGTCAACATCCCATCCTTGTTTACGTGACTCACCATCGCATTCCAAGCTCTTTCTACAGCTGATCCGTAAATTGCCTTATCCAAAATACCTTTGTTGATTCCCCAAGCAAGTCCAAAAGTAAAAAAGGATGAACCACTGGTTTCGGGAGTGGGGTAAAATTTCTGTCCCAAAAGACTCATGGCCCAATGTCCTTGTGGCGTTTGAATTTCTAATAGTTTCTGGGCCATTTTTTTGTATAATTTAAGGAAATAAGGATAGTCTTTGTCATTGGGACCTAACTCTTGCATAACATTTGCTAAACCGGCAAAAACCCATCCATTTCCTCTACCCCAGAAGATTTTTGTTCCATTATCAAGTTGATCAAAATAAGAACCATCTCTGTAATAAAGGTTTTCTTTTTTATCATATAAATGATTTGTCGTTGCTTTCCACTCATTGACCATGAATTCGATATATTTTCGATCTCTGGTGAGGTTGGAAACCATTACCCAAACAGGGGGTGACATGAACAAAGCATCACACCAATTCCATCTGTCTTGATGAAAAGGAGATTTCCAGTCTAATTTAGATTTTGACGGATGGTAAAGGATAAAATCAAATTGTTTTATGGTAGGCTTTATCATTTCTTCATCCTTGTATTTTCTATAAAGTTGAAAATAAGTTTGCCCAACCGTATGATCATCTGCATGATAAACCCTGTTATAATTTCCATTTCTCATATGAAGTTTCCAATCATGGGCCTCGCCAATTCCCTTGAGCCACTCATAATATTTGTCACTGTCTGCCATTGCTGCCCATTTTGACATACCTACATAAAGCGCACCATTGGTCCAATCTAACAGATGGTGTTTCCCTCTCGATAATCTTTGGTTTTGAGCCCTGTATTTTAAATCATCATGATTTTCTATTTGCCAGTCGGCAACTTTTTCCATTATCTGTTTTACCGCTGCAGGATCGATTTTTTGACCCGTAAGTGTAAAGCCAATTAAAAATGTTAACAGGAAAATTAAATGTTTTTTAGAGTTCATATTTTTAGTATTTATTAATTATATGTTTTTATTTTATATAGATACAAGCTGCTAGCTGGTGGCCATGGTTTTTCTCTGGGTTTATCACGATTGGTTCCGAGTGTTTCCCATTTGAGTGCATATCTGTAACCCGGCTCATTATTTTTTCCTATATCCTTAGCTCCTATAACTTGTAAGCCAGGAAAATTTCCTTCAACCTTTACTGAACTGTCATTAAATTTTCTTGAAAAAAGTTTTTCAGATTTAAGTACTCTTCCAATAGGGTTTAATTCCTCGTCGAGCAGAATAGTACCATCACCGTATTTGATATGCCAAAATCCAACCTCAAACCTATCATCTGACCTACGATTAAAGCTTTTAATGGTTAATTCATTTTTTATACTTCCATTACCTGAAAAAGCCCACCTATAATCCCAGTCTGTGATCACTTTATACTCCCATTTTTGACTGCTTCTTTGGGCTATGTATAGTTGTATATTTCCAGCTTCGTCATATTTATGATATACAAAAAGAGGGTTTTGATTCTTATCAAAACAAAGTTTTGCAGCAAGGTTTATAATCCCTCCTTTCGGTGGAATAGGGTCAACAACAAGAGATTTTTGATCTAATGTTGCTGGAAGAGAAATGAGTTGGTCAAAAGCATTGTACCAATTTTTTAGATCAGGACTTTTCATGTAAGATAAATCATGATTGGTTGAACAGTCAGGTGTGTCTCTCCATACCCAATATACATGATACCATCCATCTTCTTTTAACTCAGGTTGGGATTGATAAGCATTCATAAGTCCCTGCCCATCAGTTAAAGGAACGTTGAGCATCCTAGACCATGTTTGAGACACAGTATTATATATATTATAAATTTCATTACCATTTCCACTGCCACCATCTCTATAATGAAAAATTAATTGATTCTCTCTAGTCAACATAAACTTAGGGTAAGTAGCTCTTAATTCATTGGGGCCCACCATAGGAAAATATTGTTTTAATGTGGTAATATCATTTGGTTTTTGACTTCTAAAGTATGTTAGGGAATCAACATGCATATTGCCAGAGAGGTGAATATAACCTTTGCTGTCCACCCCCATAGTTATAGAATTATGAGAATCCCAACCCACCTCGGTAGCAGAAAAACGTTTTGATTTTTCTTTGTGATTTTTATCTCTAGGTGGTGATGGCATTTGGAATAATGAAAAGTTGGCTTCATCAATATTTCTCTGTCCTACCACCATATTTCTATTAGCATTATAATAAGCAATATACTGTCTATTGAGATCAGTTAATAGGCAAAAACCAACTCTGTGACCAGCCCAAACTGAGTCAATCAGAATTATTTTCTCGACAGTTTCTTTATAATGAGATTCATCAATGGTCAATCCTTTTTTTAAATTCTGATTACAATTGATCAAAAAAAAGGAGAGGGATACCACCAAAAAAAGAAGTAAGGTGTAATTTTTCAAAACATCTCGTTTTCTATTGGAATACCTCATAATACTTTGAATTTCTAGTCAAGTTCTAGACCTGATTTATTGTTTTTAAAATAATATTTAAAAATTTTGTTTTTGTAGCTAAAGATGATGTTCAGGTTACCCTCTTTGTTTAGTTCTATTTTTTTAGAAGCCATAATATCTTCAACTTGATTTTCATTGTCAACGGGTAAAATCAAATTCCCAATGATCGTTTTATATCCGGTTGCCTTTAGGGTTAGGTCAAAATAAGGGATCCAACTGAAAGATTGAGTAGCATTTACCATTTGGGAGGGGTGCCGACCTTGGTTGATGGTAAAGTCTTTTTCAGTAAAGGGAATTAAGGCCATGGTTCCCTCTTTTCCTTTTAGTAATACATAATCCTGGAGAATTTTCAAATTTACTCCAGGGTGAAAGCGTACTTGAATTGCTGCATTTTTATTCGAATGTATTTCATCCAAAACAAGGGTAATTTGAGGCTTTTCAAGAACAACATTTCTTCTCCATTTTTTTAGTTCTTTTTTGGGGTAGGCATTTGTGGCATCCATTAATACATAGTCTCTTTGAGCAGTCGTTCTAAAATCAAGTACTTCTCCTCCAACATTGTAGTCATAGGGTTTTTTGTAGTATTTCCCTGAAATTTGACTTTCACCGTTAACCAATATTGTATTATGTCCTTCGCTATTTGCCTCGGGATAATCAAAGCGGGCTTGATCAAAATATTTTTCGTCATAACCACTTTTCCCCAAATCTCTGATGTAATATTCCTTGTTCCAGTAAACTACAAAATGACCGATGTCGAGATGGCCATGGTGAGGGTCATCATTTTTTCCCGCTTTACCGGCAACTACAACCTTGTCAGTGCTGGAAAAATCACTTCGCATTACCCACCAATCAATTGTTTTAAAATGAATAGAAGACTGTCTGGGTGGTAATGCATTAAATTTGGGTCGGGGCCATATAATATCAAAAATATCATTTGCCTCCTTATTGATAAAGTTACGATACCAAACCGCGTTAGGATTTTGGGTTTCTGTAGCCAACTTGTTTATCAAATGGGTACTTCCCACCCATCCATTACCACCGGAATCCTCAAAATTAAGAGATTTGTCACCCGGTAGAGAAATATATAAAGGAAAGGTTACTGGGTTGTCTGCCAATCGCTTATTATTAAAAAGGTTGAATTTATTATTAGTCAAACGCTTTAAAGCATCTGCAAAAAATGAGGATGTATGAACCCCATAATTCCAATAAGAGCCTCCCTCCTGCCAGCCACCATTATGACCCAATTCGTTGAACATACTATTGATCCTATTGTAGGATTCCGCGACTACATCGGTAAGTTGAGGATGTTCTTTCAAAAGAGTCAAACCGGCCAGCCCAACACCTGAATTACAAACTCCACACCAATTACATCGATAAGCGGTTGCCCACCAATGAAATTCATAATCTCCTCTAACTCGTGTGATTACTTTCTCCAACAATGCCCCCCTGATTCGATCTCTTTGTGGTTTAGTCAATGCGGGATACAACCAATCATATACGGCAGCCATCATTCGACCTGAATCTCCATTAAAATGGTCAAAATTAAAATTAACCTGATCATCTGGAACATTCCAAGGCATGATGCGGGAATAAATGATGGGAAATTCATGCGCACGTTGCGTCCAAGTCGTCAAATCACAAAAGGCATCTGCAAATTCAAATGCTTTCTGGGCATAGTTCACATCACCGGTCATTTGATAAAGAAAAGCAAGGTAAAAAGCATTGTTCCTATTATTTTTGTAATAATCTGAGTATTTACTACTTCTATCCTCCTCAGACCAATCTGCTCGAGTATTCTTTCCCTGAATGGGAATGTTTTTATCTACTGGCATGGCCATCCAAACTTTTGCTCTAGCTTTAAGCTTCCTGAAAACATCATTACTTTCATGATCGGTATTTATTCTGTCTAGGAGTTCCTTTTTCTCGGTATTATTAAAATAAAGGTATGGATGTTCCAACTTGGATATTTCTATGGCATTGTCTATATCAGATTTTTTCAGCTGAGCACTGCACTCCTTGCCGTTAACCAGATATAGAGCCAAAAAAACCAGGTAAGAAAATATTTTAGTCCTGTAATACATTTTTAAAAGTTATTCATAACCTTATAGTGGATTAATACCCTTCTCTCCAATTTTTTTGACCTTTCAGTCTAATTTTAATGTCTAATTTTCCATCGTTAACTTGTGATGCAGGTATTTTTAATTCAATCCTTTTTAAGTTTTCAATTCGCCTGTCTAAGGCCAAGGGAGGGGGATCCAATGATACAATATTCATCTGAATTTCGGGATGACTTAAATTTTCTATATAAAGTTTTTTTAGCGGTGTATTCGAGGAATATTCAGGTTTACTGATGGTTGCACCCTCAGGAGTAATTTCGACTGACATAGTAGTCATCAATTGCCATGTAATGATTTCAGTTTCCTCAGAAATTTCAATTTCATCTTCGATCATCAGTGATACCTCGCTATCTTTAGTAAACTTTCTTTGGGCACTTTTTAACTGCCCTTTAAAGGTAGGTGATAGGTCAAAAGTGACCTGAGGTATATCTCCACCCTTAAAATCTGTGATGATAGCTTTTCCATCAACCACATGTAACTGATCGTTTACAGTAATGGTGCTGTGTCCAAAATTTCCTTTATTGAGAAGTGTCCATCGCTGACTGTCTTGTGATTTGTTCCAAAGGTCAAATCCTTCTTTTTCTAAAGCATTGTAACTTTGATTTCCAGGGTCGATCACCCATCGAATACCGTTGAGTTCAAAGATGAAAGAGCCAGCATCCATATTGCCATGATTTACTGTTCCACTTCCTCCTTTTCCTCCGAAATAATATGAATATGGATCCGAAGAACCACCTGTGAAAACAGCAACTGGGTTTGAGCCCCCCCCTTTCCAAGCTTTTGGTAATTCTGACTCCATTGTTTTTTCATATTGAGCCAACCATACTAAACCAGCTCCGTTCAAACGTCTGAGCTTACCTATTTTACTAGGTGATCTTAATAATCTATTTCTTTCAAAAAAAAGTTCATCTCCTGATTTTGAGGCAAACCAAGCTAAAGTAATATCTCCATTTTGACTTCTTTTATCCCCACAATCTGCAAAGTTGTAGTACCATCCAGATGGAGCGTTCATCAACACCCTAAAAATCGCACTTTCTTTAAAAGCAGGATAATCTCCCAAACCAAAGTCAGTCCCAAAAGCACTTTCTAACATGGCATTGGTTACTACTGAAAACACTGTACCATACCCCCAATAAGTTGAACCTTCAGGATATACACCATCTGGTCCATATTCATTCAAGGCATGCGGCAAACCGTCAATTGATCTTTTGATAGTTGTAGCAGCCAATTCTGGATCAAGTTCGGCAATGGCAATGGAGGCAGCGATCATTCCTCCATTACATACCTGGTTCCAATTGTTATTGCCATTAATCCACCAAGTATTGGAACGACTGCTATTATCATAACTGGGTTTGATACCCTTTTCAATGAGCGCATTCATGGCTATATCAATGGTAGATTGAGGCAATGCGCCTGCTGTCCAATCCAATGCAAAAGCTACAGCCATTGACATTTCACCAACATCCAAATAATGAGAGGGGTTCCAGTCTGAAAATTTGCAAACTGCTTTTACTTCTTGGTCGATTCGCTCCAATATTTTTGCATCTTTCTCGATGTGATAGACCATACCTAACATATTAATTCTATATAACATTTCTCTTGAGACAGAAAGTAAACGTTTTCCAATTTTAATACGCTCTAATAGGGGCTTTTGAAAGACCTCATCAGCATTCATTTTAATGGCTTGATAGATATTTTTTACTATTGGATCAGTTTTTAATTTTTCTCTCAAAACCTTGTCAATTTCCTGGTTTAGAACCAATCTTGGAAAATCCTTGCGTAAATTATTTTTAAGATAATCAGGAGAAAAAGGATTTGACAATTCGGTGGATGTATTTTCATTTTTTCCTAATTGATCATATTTACATGAGAAGATCAATATTGAAAAAAGAAAAAAGGATATTTTTTTTAAAGTTCTCATGATATTAAAACATTATTTGAAAAATTGTTAGTGAGAATATTAAATTTAATCTTAATATCTGATTGATTTTTAAGTCTTTAAAATAATAATTTCCATTTAAAAAAAAAGCATAGAGTGCTATAAATGAGTATTTTAAGAAAAACAAAGCCATCATTGAGATGGCTTTGTTAATTTAGAAATCAAAACAATATAATTACCAACCTGGGTTTTGTTCCAAGTTTGGATTTTGTGAGAGAACATCCAATGGAAGTGGCCAATAGTAGTGCTTACTCTCATCAAATGAAGGATTTTCAAAATCAGTTCCCTTATAAACCTCAAGGTATTCAACTCCATCAACAACTCCAGTTTTAACGGTAGTTTTACCATCAGGATCAACTATAGCTTTAGTAGCAGCATCCCAACGCATACCGTAATCTTTGTTCTCAAGTTTTTTCCCTTGTTTCCACCTTCTTAGGTCGTCATATCTAAATCCTTCAAGGAATAACTCAACTCTCCTTTCTCTCCTGATTTCAACCAGTGCAGCAGATATTCCATCTGCAGCGTAACGTGGATCCATTGGAGGATCGCTTACTAGATGAACCATTCCATCTCGATCTCTTAGTTTATTTATACTGATATCTAAATCGGCTTGAGAAATTGTTCCTCCACCCAATTCAGCTTTCGCCTCAGCATAGTTAAGAAGTGCCTCAGCATATCGTAAGCTAATCCCTGGGGTAATAGATGAGTTATAAGAGGCATGAGCGGAACCAACATTATAAACCTTAATGATATGATAACCGGTGTAGGTTTTTAGTCCGCCTGGCATACCCTGGATTCTTGGATATGTATTAGCACCAAAATCGTGATTTCCATATCTGTAGATCGGCTGATCATCAGGGTGTAAGATGGTTTGTCTCAATCTTGGATCTCTGTTGGCAAATATGTCAGCATAATTTACATCTCCTTGATAAAGCGGGGAGAGTGAAATTGGAAGACCATCAGAGCAAAGATAATCCTCAACCATGTTTTTGGTGGCACCACCATTGTAACCTCTGTTATAAGATTGGACATGATTAGTTCTTGTCCCTCTCTCATATCTTTGGAAGAAAATTACTTCTGAATTACCATCCAAAGCTTCCTGGCTATGCAATTCATTGTAAGTTCGGCCAGGAGCCCCTTGGTGGAGACTATGTTTGCCACTATCAATAAGCGCTTTTGCCGCATCGGCAGCTGCCTGAAGCCATTTTGTTTCATCACCCAGGTTGTGGTATTTCCTCCACGTTCCTTCTAATAAACAAATTCTAGATTGAAGAAGAAGAGCCGCAGATCTACCTAATTTATTTTGGTTACCGTGATCTCTTATGTTAGCGACTGCAAAATTGAGATCATCAAATACATTGTTCATTACAACATCTCTTGAATCTCTGGCTCCATATAGGATGTCTTCATTTTCAAGAGTAACCTCACTATCAACCCACTGCACTGATCCAAAATTTTTGATCTTGTCAGCATAGAACATGGCCCTAAAAAGTCTGGCTTCGGCCTTGTAATGGTTTTTAACATCATCAGATACATCAGCATTGTCATAATTAGCTAGACCTATATTGACGGCTCTAATTAATTGAAAACCCTTATATCCGTACCATCCAGCGGGTGCATTTGCATTTTTACTTGATGGAGCATTAAATACCCCTGATCTAATACGCTGATATGTACTATGTCTTCCATGTCTTGGAGCAGTATTGTCAGACATACCGTCAAGGTGGAGGTATGAAATTCTATGACTATCAAAACCATCATCATGACCCATCAAAATAGGGTAGGTATTGTCATCTTTTGTTAAATTATAGAATGTATGGTTAAAAACCATTAGGTCATTCTCTGTATTCCAGAAAGACGAATCACTAATCTGATCTAGTGGCTGTCTTTCTAAAAAGTCATCATTGAGTTCGCAACCATATATAATGAAGAGAACTGCAAATATTTTGAATACTTTTTTTGTTAAATTTTTCATTTTTAAAAATTATTAAAATTATAATCCTATTTTTAATCCAAACGCATGCGTTCTATTCTTATAGTATTCTTGGGTTAGAGTTGGTCTAACCTCTGGATCAAGAGGAGGCCTCATATTTGTTTGTTCCCATAAATTCTGTCCTGAATAATACAAATTAAGAGATTGAAGACCAATTTGCTCAACAAATTCATTTGGCACTCTATAGTTTAAAGTCAACTGCTTTAATCTAATATATGAAGCATCCTGAAGATAACGATCGTTCACGTGGTAATTCTTTTTGTCATTATAACCAATGTGTGGTGCTGGGAAATATGCATCAGGATTTTCTGGAGTCCAAGAATCTGTAATATAATACCACTCAGCATTCCCTGCATTCCATGGCCAGAAAGCATTCCAGTTACCCGTAGGTGGGAAATAATCCCCCTTCAAAATTCCCTGGAAGAATGTATTTAGGGTCCAATTTTTATATCTCAAATCCAGATTTAAACCAAATCTGTATCTCATAGAATTATTACCAATAACTCTTCTGTCTCCAGGGTTGTCTAAGGTCTGATTTCCCGGGTCAACTTTACCATCTCCAGTTAAATCTAGGAATGCAACATCTCCTGCTCCCCAGTTATTCCCAAGATCTGACAAATCATTAGCAGTAGCCTCAGCATCAGTTTGAAATAATCCACCTGTTCTATAACCCCAAATTTCCCCAATTTGTTGACCAACATAATATTCATTTAGTGATCCAGTAGGGTTATCATACTTTGTGATTTCAGCCTGGCTATCAGATAAAGCTAATGTTACTCCATAATACCAGTCTTGATCAAGTTGATTTTTCCAAGAAGCGGAAAGCTCCCATCCAGTAGTTTTAAGATCAGCTGCATTTGTTTTTGGAGCTGAAGTTCCCAAAATATCGGGTTGCTCAACCATCATTAACATGTCTTTTGTTTCTCTGCTGAAAACATCAAAACTTACATCTAACCTATTATCTAATGCTGTAAAATCAATACCAAAGTTTGTTGAGGCAACTGTCTCCCATGTTAAATCAGAGCTTACTAATCCAGCAGGAGAAACATAAGGAGCTCTAGAGCCAGATCCAATCAAATAATTTGAAGTTCCTGATCCCATAGTGGGAATATATGGATACCAATCGTCACCAAGCAACTGATTACCCAATTCCCCATACGAACCTCGTATTTTTAAGTTATTAAGCCAAGATAATCCCATGTCAGCAATAAATGGCTCTTCAGAGATTTTCCATCCTGCTGAAAAAGATGGAAAGAAGTCAAATCTATCATCAGTGGGAAATCTAGAACTGGCATCATAACGTCCATTCAATTCAATTAAATACTTATCGTTAAATATATAATTTAACCTGTAAAAGACACCTCTTAAAGAAACATGAGAAGCTCCACTGTATGCTTCTTGAGCTCCTACAGTTGCATTAATGTTTGTGATAGCAGGTGTAATTAAACTATATGCTTTTCCTCTCAAGTGATGTCTTTGACCAAGTTCCTGGTTAAATCCAACAATTGCATTTAAGTAATGAGGAGAACCCTCGGGTTCAAATGTATAATCTGCATATGCATTAAAAACATAATAAAATCTTTTTTCATATCTACTTTGCAAATAATCTGTTGCTGAAAACCCTTCAACATATTGGATATTTGAAAGATCAACACTATTTCCTCCATTGATGGCTGAAATTTTTGTTCTTTGGTCTTCTGTGTAGATGTATGTATAATTGGGAGAAAACTCAGCTCTCACTTTTAAGTTCTCCATTGGTTTTAAAGTAATACCTTGAGTTAAAAGAACATCAACTTCACTCATTAGGTCTCTACCTCCTTGCTCGTAATAAGGAATTGGATTCACTTGAGAAAATGGCTGACCAATATGCTGCTCATATTGAGCTCTATCACCTGGAGTTAAGTAGTATGGTAAATCTGGAAAATGAGTTGCTCTTCCTCCCATTCTAATAAACGAATTTATATTAACATCCCAATTATAGAAGTGGGGTTCATCATTTTCAGAAATTGTAACTAGAGCTTTAGTATCCATTTCTAGCCAATCTGTAATCTGATAGTTTACCTTGGCTAGAACATTGTAACGATCAAAATCAATATTGTGATCATCATCATTTAACCACCCTTTTTTCTCAAGCATACCTAAAGAGACATAATAATTTGACTTATCAGTTGCTCCTGAAACACTCAAATTGTGTCTTTGCTGTGGTGTCCAGTCTTTAAGATACATCTCCATAAAGTCATTGTATCCAACGTACCTTAACACAGTACCATCTCTGTACCAAGCATTTTCTGGAGTTGGGTTTTGACTATAATTTAGGGCTGCAGCCATATAGTCATCATCATAAGATGGAGCACCATTGGTTCTTATATTTGCAATATTTCTAGCCTTTGCATATTCATATGGATCGTCTATAGGATCCATTAGCATTATAGGTTTTCCCCAAGCAAATTCAGTAGTAAAATTAACTGTTGCTTTTCCAGTTTTTCCTTTTTTAGTTGTAATTAGAATAACACCAAAGGCAGCACGAGCACCATAAATAGCTGCTGAAGATGCATCCTTTAGAACACTAATACTTTCTATATCATTTGGATTGAGACTTGCTATATCCATTGGAACATTATCAACAAGTATAAGTGGACTACCACCATTTATAGATTCAAAACCTCTAATATTGAATGCAGGGTCAGTGGTTGGATCACCATTTCTAATATCAATGTTCAAGTTTGGAATTATACCTTGTAAACCCTCTCCAACGTTAACAATTGGTCTGTCTTCAAGAACCTCACCAGTCACAGCAGCTACGGCACCGGTTAAATTTACCTTCTTTTGTGTACCATAACCAGTAACTACTACCTCCTCAAGCTCATTATCTGCTTCAAGGATTGTAGAGATTTGAGATTGATTTGCAGTAATGGTAATAAACTGAGTTTTAAAACCAACATAAGAGAGCTCTAATACATCTCCCTCATTGGCCTGAATAGTAAAGTTACCATCAAAGTCTGAGGTTACTCCATTGTCCGTTCCCTGAACAATAATTGTTGCCCCAGGTAGCGGACCGTCAGGATCAGAGACCGTTCCATTGACGGTTTGCTGTCCCATTACATGATGCCCGACAAAAAGCAAAACCAATAGAAGACTTTTTTTGAAAAGCCTATAATTGGGAATTTTGTCGAGTAAGTTTTTTAAGTTACTCATAAAAATTAGTTAAAAAATTAGTTAAATAGTTGTTTAAATCCCGTAAAAAAATCATATATAACAGTTATAAATCATTTTACTTTAGAATCAGTTAAATGAATGTGAACAAACATTCGTGTGCGCACACTTAATTGCAATATATGAATTCTGTCAAGAAATACTAAAATTTTTAATGTTTTTTTTAAAAAAACCATCATTTATTTAGTAAATAAAAACTTGTTATTTAAAATGTTTAATTTTTAAAAATGAATATTCTTATAGTACCAGATTCTTATAAAGGTTGTATGTCCTCAAAGGAGGTAGCAATCATTATGGAAAATGTAGTTAAAAAGGTCTTCACTAATTGTAATTGTAAGCTATTACCATTCTCAGATGGTGGTGAGGGAGCGCTAAAGGTATTAGAGGAAAATATTGATGGAGAGATGATAAGTTGCAAGGTTACTGATGCTTTATTTAGACCTATTGAAGCTAATTATTATTGTTTTCAAGAAAATACTAGTGCTTGGATAGAGTTATCTCAAACAGCAGGTTTAAATCAACTTGCTTACAATGAGTACAATCCACTTACAACTTCTACTTGGGGAACTGGTAAAATGATTGATGATGCATTAAACAAAGGGGTTAATAAGATCTATTTAGGTATTGGTGGTAGCGCTACTCATGATTTTGGAACAGGAATAATAAGTGCTTTAAATGGTAAATTTTTAGATAAAAAAAATAATAGATTAATAAGTGGAGGTGGTGGCGTATTACAATTAAATCGAATTGATTTATCCAATATAGATCCACGTGTTGATAATTTAAAATTTATAGTTGCCTGTGATGTAAAAAATCCTTTATTAGGTAAGGATGGGGCTGCAATTACTTACGCCAAACAAAAGGGAGCAAATCCTGAAATGATTGATCAACTTGAACTTGCAGGTAAACAATTTACAAAAGTGATATTGAATCAATTTGGAATCAATGTGGGATCAAAAATTGGTGGTGGTGCAGCAGGAGGAGTAGGTGCAGGACTATATGGACTTTTGAATGCTGAGCTTAGAAATGGTTTTGATTTGTTAGCAGATTTTTCAGGATTAAGAGAGCAAATCAATGAAATGGATTTAGTAATTACAGGAGAAGGATATTTTGATAATCAAAGCTTGTATGGAAAATTACCGTTCAAGGTTGCTCAATTAACGAAACCTAAGAAAATACCAACTTTAATTATGGCAGGACAAACATCCATAAATAATATACCCAATATGCCACATGTTAAAATTTACAACACAAAACCTGAAAAATTGACTCTAGAAAAAGCACTAAAAAATGCACCTCAAAATCTGGAGACAAAACTTTACGAAGTTCTCAAGCAGTTTAACACAAAAAAAATATAGATATGATTTTTTCTATTTTAAGTATTTTTTTGACAATAATGTGGATCATTATTGGAACTTCCTACAAAAAGTTCCACCCTTTTTTAGTTCTTTTAGTTGCTCCATTCTTATTGGCAATACTTTTAAATATACCACTTATGGATGCTTTGGAGCAAATCAAAGAAGGCTTCGGTAAAATCATTCAAAACATTGGACTATTAATTTTGTTTGGGACCATTATTGGAATTGTTCTAGGCGAATCAAAAGCAACACTCTCAATTGCAAACTGGATTCTTAAGCGTCTAAAAAGACTCCCATTGGCTTATTCAATTAGTTTTATAGGTTATTTAGTTTCTATTCCTGTTTTTTGTGATGCAGCCTTTGTAATCTTGTCTCAACTCAATAAAACATTATCGAAACAAACGAAAACTCCATTGGCAGGTCTGGCAGTAGCTCTCTCTACAGGACTTTTCGCTCCTCACGTTCTTATCCCGCCTACACCTGGACCTCTTGCTGCTGCTGCAAATTTAAATCTTGACAATATATTGCTATTAATTGTTTCAGGTGGAGCATTGGCTTTTATACTAATTTTGGTTGGTGGTGCTTATGGAAATTATCTTATCAATAAAAATCCTAAAAAAACGATTAAGAGGGAATTAAAGAATAAAACTCAACAACAAATAATTCAAAACCTACCAAATTTTAAAGTATCGATCACTCCAATCATATTCCCTATTTTTTTAATGTGTTTGGGAGGACTTTTGACTTTTCTGGAAAAGGATTTTACAGGAATCTCTATCATCCGTTTTCTATCTAGTCCATCAATTGCTTTATTAATAGGGATGATTTTATCTTTTAGACTATTTGGTATGAGTAAATTAAGTTTGATATCTAATGCTGTTACTAAAGGAATTGAAAAGTCAGCACCGATATTAATCATTACTGGATTGGGAGGAGCTTTAGGAAGTGTCATTCAAAATATCCCACTTCAAGATTATGCGGCCAATATTACATCATATGAATCACTTGGAATTTTAATACCTTTTGCCATGGCAGCATTACTTAAAACAGCTCAAGGTTCATCCACTGTTGCAATTATAACAGCTTCTTCTATTATTTTTCCTGTAATGCCTATATTAGGTTTAGAAGGAGAAATAGGAAAGATTTGGGCAATTTTGGCAATAGGAGTCGGCTCTATGACAGTCTCTCACGCCAATGACTCTTATTTTTGGATTGTATCACAAATGAGTGATATGGATATAAAAACAGCCTATAAAACTCATACTCTTGGGACCTTTTATCAGGGAACTGTTGGTCTGATAATTGTATTTATTGGTTATTCAATTTGGAAATTCATTTGATTGAATTCATATTTAATACAGTGCTTTTTTTGTAGTTTAGATTAGTGATATAAATAAAGGTTTTATATGATAACAATTAAAGACGACTTTGGAAAAAATTACGTTATTAAAGACCTAAAAAAATTCAAAAAACACCTTATGGATTTCCATTCCAAAAATGGAAAGGGAGACAATAGTATTCATGAAGAAAATTGACACTGGTTTAAGGTTACGGATAGATTTTATAAAAAGGTAATGTCAATATCAGAATAATTATAAACGGTTTATCTCATAATGTTTTTGACAAAGTCATTAAAAATCTATCTAGTATTTTAAAAAACAAAATTCATAATTTAACAAATCATGTTATATAAAATGAACAAAAGGATGGATCATTTTAAATTGCTAAAACTGGTAATTGGCATCATATTAATCTTTCATTTTTTTGGATGCAGTGCGGATAATACATCAAACGATAATATAATTAATACTGAAAATTATTCTGCAGGTTCAGGAGATAACTCAGAAACTAAAGAAACAAATCACCCTTTTTTAATTGTCACAAAAGATATGTTTTCGACACTCAGGGAAAAATCCAATAAAGAGCCCTGGAGATCAATGAAAGAGGACGCTATTACAAGAGCTTCAAAAGCCCCAGAGAGTAATCACTACGGTACACTTCAAAAATATGTTGGTGCTGCTGCTTTAGCTTACATTTTGGATGAAGCAAAAAGTGAAGAATATGCAAATAAAGTTAGAGATGTCATATTAAATAGATTTTCAACTCTAGACATTAAAGAGTCTTCTAGTTGGAGTAATGTGGTACCTAATATGGGGGCTTTTTTCTGTGCAATTCTTGCTTTGGACATTGTCTACGATGCCCTGACTTTGGAAGATATCAAAAAATGTGAAGCATTGATTTCTGACAGAATTTCCAAGGTAAACCGATCCGGTTCATGGAAAACAGCTCGCTATGGCACTCATGGAACCTGGGACATCTACAAAGGGGATCGTGTTGATCAGGATGACAGTTACTATTATGCGCTAATTAATCAAATTACCCCTGATGGAGTGAGTCCAGTTACAAATACATATGCTTGGTCAAGGGTTGGCGGAGGAGATAGTAGGATTTCAAAATCTGGTTATATGGATGTACTTGAATTTACAGGAATAGATAGAAGGTACTACAATAATGAAAGAATTCAAAAATTTATGCAATGGCAATTTGGTTCTAGTATTAATCCTTCAAAGGAGTTAGCGATATTTGGTGATATGCTACCCACCGAAACAATCGGTAATTCAATGTTGTATCGAAGGGTTGTAAATTTTGATGATGAAGCTGCAGGTTATGCCGCATGGTTTCTAGAAGGAATTCCTTCCATTGGGCATATACTTACTTATATTTTACCCAAAAAAGAGCTTCCTACAGCTTTATTGCCATCAAGTCAAATCTATGAAAATGGAGGTGCTTTTTTTAGAGATAAAGAAGACAATCCTTTTGGATTACACGGAGTTTTATACAATATTAAGTCTCAAAATGAGTGGCATACCCACAATGAAGTCAATGGACTTTCTCTCTCCGGATTGGGTAACCGTCTATTAGTCAATGGAGGAAGGTTGGGTCCCCCCACCCGAGAAGCCAAACTCAACAATACTTTGACCATCAATGGAGAAAACCACAATGGATTTACTGGAGCAGGAATTGTAGAAGGGTTTACAGCTGATGGCTTGGATTATGCAAAAGGAGATGATGGTGATGCCATTCGTTTCAAGGACCATTCCAGAAATATGATTATGGTTCAAACTACTAGCGATGCAAATGGATATTTTATTATATATGATGAGGTTGATGCAGATCCTGGTGACAAGGTCAAAAATTACCTGCATCCTGCAAGTCAAAATAATATCATCACTAATGAGAATCTACGGGAATATACTGCCCCGATTGATCATTATCCCTCCCTACCAGCAGGAATGGTTACTTTTTACTTTGTTTCAACTCCAGAAGCTGTAAATATCGAAAAATCTCAATCTGCTGTTCCAGACCGTTATCCAGGATATCCAGATCACAATCGCTTGGAGTCGATATATTCTGTCAATGATGAGGGTAAAAAAAATTTAACCACTCTTATTTTTCCCCATAATCATTTGGTAGCCAAACCCACATTTCAAAAATTTTTGTCTGAAGATTTTGATGGAATCAAATTCACCCAAGGGACTATTACAGACTACCTCGTTACCTCTAAAAACAATCTGGTAAATTTTGATGAATCCTCTTATACTGGCCATCTTTGTTGGGCGAGAAAAAAAGACAATACCCTCTCCTCTTTTTTTGTTAAGTCAGGTACAAACTATTTGGACAATGGTATTGGCTTTGAGTCAGACAAACCCGTAACGATTTATGTCAAAGGATCCAAAGGTGTTGTTATTACTACTGGGGCTACTACCCTAAGGCTCAAAGGAAGTGCTTTGGCAGAAGTCGATTTTGATGGTAACATTGGGGTAAACAGCACTTCGGAGGATCATCTAGAAGTAGCATTGGGAAAAGGTAAATTCACATTTCAATAGTTCAATTTAATCAGGTAATAATCAGTTTATTTGCGAACTAGTCACTGAGGACAAGTTCCCCAAGCAGGATGATGTCTGTCAATAAGTGCTGAGCTTACGGAGAAATGTTCAGCTTTAACTTTTATCTTAGAAACACACCATTTAGATAGGTCTTGGTTAAATAATTTAGCATATTCAAACATACTGCTCATTAACAACACATTTGAAGTATCCCAATCTCCAATATTTTGATTGAATGAATAGGCATAGGTAAACATACCTCGCATATCGCTTACATTAGATGTTTCCCATTTTCCAATATCCTTATTAAAAGAGCGAGCATTTAAAAACATTCTTCGCATGCTGGTAACATTAGAGGTATCCCAGCTCGATATGTCTTGATCAAATGATTTATAATCTCTAAACAATGAACTCATGTTTTTTATATGTGATGTACAAACAAAAACAACATCCATCCCGTCAGCCAGCATTTGTCTTAACTTTTCCTCACTCACTACTGTGTATTCTCTTCCATTAACTGTGCCTTTTTCTTCAAGATTTGCCTCATGACACCTTACAGTTATTTGATTGTCGTCTAAGTAAATTTTTGGGTTGCTTGTATTTATTTCAATTCTATCTAAAATTTTAATATAAGGATCATAAAAAAGCTTGTCCTCACAACTTAAGGTCATGACAAACAAAATTAATAAAGCAACTTTTTTTATTTTCAATTGTTTTGAGGATTGAATAATCACACTGGACTTATGAAAATAAAACGATTTGTTTAGAAATCAAAAATTACTGAGTTAATCCCTATACTGATTATATGCATAAAAACTGCCCAATTCTATTAAATTAATTTATTGGCCAAATGCCGGGTTGTATTTACCTCTATCATTAAATCCAGGAAAGTTTCGCATAGTAGAATAACGTGGGTAACTGTCAAAAACATGATTATTTGAAACACGCGGATCACCTTGTTCTTCTAGATTGGCCATTAACTGTTGTCGCAATCTGTTCAGCACCTCCTCATACTCAGGAAGTATAGCAATGTTTTTTATACAATAAGGATCTTTTTGAATGTCATATAATTGTTCTTTGGGCCTTTTAGCAAACGCCCTTTCAAAATAAGGTGAATCTTTCATGGTCATTACCAGTCGCTTGGATGGAGAATCGTCCACATCATGATAACCTGGATAGAGGGCTTTATAACCTTTTATCTTGCTCCTTTGGTCATTTTCCGGTGACGTAGGAACCGGGTCGCCCTGAGGCCATCGGTCGGGTTTGAAATGATACACATACAGATATTCTCTAGTTCTGATGGCCCGTGCGGGATAACCTAAATTATCTGGTCTAGCATGTGTGTGTCTCTCTCTTCCGGTAAGGACATACTCCCGGTGCGGATAATGTTGTTCTTTAGTCAAAATAGGAAGTAAACTTTTTCCAGTAGGTGTCATTGCATCTTCCAATCCAACTAGCTCCATCAAAGTTGGGGCCAAATCGATAAGACCTACGGGTTCATCCACTATTTTACCTTTCACTCCTCCAGGGGTTGTAATGGCCAACGGTACATGAGTTCCAAACTCCTGAACATTTGCTTTGGCATAGGGAAAAGGCATGCCATTGTCTGCTGTCACCAAGATAAATGTATTTTCCAACTCTCCTTTTTCACTCAAAAATTCAATCATCTGTTGGAGGTGTTTGTCAAAATGTTCTATCTCTAAAATGTAATCTAATATATCATTTCTTACAACCTGGGTGTCCGGTAAAAACTCGGGTACTTTTACAGCTTCGATATTTTTTCCAGCTTTGATCCCGCTTTGGTACTCATAAACTCGGTGGGGTTCAAAAGCTCCATACCAAAAAACAAAGGGACTTCCCTCCTCTTTTTGGTTGTAAAAATCTTTAAAGTTTTGAGCATAATCATTAGCCCTGATTCCCTCTGTGGGACGATCGGTCAATTGATGTCGGTTGTATGCTTTTCCAACTGGGTTTTGTTCTCGGCCACTAATCTCCCAGTTACCTGGACCCCAGGGTTTTCCGGTATAACCCACAAAATAGCCATGCGCTGCCAATACCTCAGTAAAAACTTTAAATTTTTTGGGAAAATTACTCGCATGTGTTCCCGCTTCTTCCAACTCCCAAATATTTTTTCCGGTCAACATAGCAGCTCTTGAGGGACTGCATTGAGGTGCTGCTACGAAAGCATTATTAAACAAAGCTCCATTTTTAGCAACATAATCAAAACCAGGTGTTTTTATTTCGTTAAAACCATAAATTCCAGCATGAGGATAGGATTGATCGTCGGCAATGGCGATGAGGATATTGGGTGGCGTTTGATCGTCTTTAGAAGTGTCTTTACATGACTGGAGATTGAGAACAAATGCAACAAGCAGTATACTTTTATTAATAAATCTATTTTTCATCTTATAGGTTTTAATTTAGTTGTTTGATTGAGTCCAGTATTTGTTTCATTTTTCGAAGTTGACCAGGATATTTTTGAGATAGATCAACCCCTTCAGAGGGATCGTCTTTGAGGTTGAACAGTCGTTCTTGTATCCCTCCTAGTGGAGTGGGTTCTGTTGTCGGGGGAGAAAAGCCACCAGATCCTCTTTTCTCAATCATTTTCCAATCTCCATAACGCAATGCATAATGTCCATTTGAGGAATGGTGAATAATGGGTTTAAATTCCCAGTTATTTTCTTTTTTTGTCCATTCATCAAAAAGGCTATAGCTATCTAATGCTCTTGAGGGAGTTTCTAGTAAATCAGCAACAGTTGCATAGAAATTGGCCAAAGAATTGGGATGAAAACTTGAACTACCTGGTTGTAACTTTCCAGGCCATTTTATAATAAAAGGGACTCGGTGTCCAGCTTCATATATATCACCTTTCATACCTCTTAAATGAGCCGCAGCTTTATGTCCATATTTTTCAATGTGATGCGGTTTCCAATAGGGGCCATTGTCACTGGTAAAAACAACCAATGTCTCCTCTGCAATGCCTTGATCATCCAGATAAGCTAGGAGCTGGCCTACCTGATCGTCCACCAGCTGAACAAATGCCCCATAAATTCCTGCCTCAGACGGATAGGGAGCAGTTGCTTTGGGCACCCAGGGAGTATGCGGTGCTGCCAAAGGGAGGTAAAGGAAAAATGGAGCCTCTTTTTTTTGAGCTTTGTCGATGAAGGCTTTTGCTTTATTGATGAAATTAGGTAACACCTCATAAAAATCAAACCCTTCTGCCATAGGGCCGGGACGCCAAAAGTCATAATCTTTGTCACCCTCCATGTTACTCCCATCGGTATAGGATCGGATGGGTTGGGTGAATTTTTCATTTTCCAAATAGACATAGGGTGGAATATCGAGAGAGGCAGGAAGAATATAGCTGTAATCAAAACCTACCTGAGTAGGGCCTCTGGAGGGATTTTTGGAAAAATCGATGATTTCTTCTTTATAATCGGTAATCAAACCCCAATCATTTTTTATGAGGTGATTTTCTTGGTATGGGGTTTTGAGTTGCCAATCCAAGCCCAAGTGCCACTTTCCTACAACGGCAGTTTGATAACCATTTCGTTGTAATAATTTGGCGACCGTTTCTTTTTCATCGGGAATCATCAATGGACCATAGCTCCACAACACTCCCTTTTTTAAGGCGGTTCGCCAGGCATATTCTCCGGTAAGGATACTATAGCGGGTGGGAGTACAAACAGAAGAAGTGGAATGCATGTCCATGAATCGCATTCCTTCCCGTGCCATTTGATCCAAATGAGGGGTTTTGATCTTTGATGCCTCATTGTAGATCGATAGATCTCCATAGCCCAGATCATCCGCTAAAATGTAGATGATGTTGGGGTGTTTGTTTTGGGTTTTATTTTCAGGAGCGCACCCCAGAAAAAAGAAAAAAACTAAAATATTGATCGGAAAAAGTTGTTTTTTCAATATCATCCTATTGTCATTTATTCAACATATTATTGGTTTTTTACTTAGAATTTGAGGTTCTTTTAAAGTACTCGTTTACGGTATTGTAGCTGTGGACAGACCAAGGAACGTTTAGCTTGGGAATACGATTCATCATTGCTTGTTTGATCGGCCCTGAATCTATTCTATCCGCCAAATTATTTCTTTCATCGGGATCAATACGAAGGTCATAGAGTTCCTCTGATCCGTCTTCATAACGGATGTATCGATGGGTCTGATTGATCAAGCTGTTGTTGTTCCTCCCATAGGTTGTGATGGCTAAAGCCCGATCATCGTTGCTGCCCTGCATCAATGGCAATAAGCTTCTTCCTTCATTGAGGGGGTTTTTAGGAAGTTGTGTTAAATCGATTAGGGTTGGATAGATATCTAAGAGTTCCACCGGACTGTGAATTGTTTGCGTACTATTGACTCTTGGGAATTTAAAGATCAAAGGGACTCGGGTAGATTCACTCCAAAGGGTGTGCTTGCCAAATGATCCTTTTTCTCCAATTTCGTAACCGTGGTCTGACCATAAAACTACAACGGTATTGTTCTTGTATTCACTATTTTCCAGTGCCTCCAGAACAGTTCCTACTTGATGATCCACAAAAGAAATACAAGCCAGATAAGCTTGGACAATGTTCTTCCACTCCCCACTTTTAATGGCCCAATCCGTGGTGGGCATCATACCCTTAAAGGCAATTTCTTTTGCAATCTCGGGGAGGTCGTCAAGGTCATTAGGGTCGTAGGTGGGTAATATTATGTCCTCTGCGCTGTATTGATTAAACCACTTTTGAGGCGCATACCAAGGAACGTGGGGCCGAATAAACCCAACGGCCATAAAAAAGGGACGGTCGTGTTTTTTTTGAAGTTCCCTCTTTGCCCATTGGGCATAGGTATAATCGTACATCAAACTGTCATGATCAGTGTAAACACCCCAGTCGGTAGAAGTGCCATTTTGATGCCATTTGAACTTTTTTTTGGGGCCAAAGCCATTGATCCTGCCTCCTGAAACTTCAAAAACACCGTCGGGAGCATGGCCGTGAAATATTTTTCCTACCCCAAGGGTTTTATATCCGTGATTACCAAAATACTGCGGGAGAAAGTCAATTTCTTTAAAGGCTGAAACAGAACGTAAATTCTTATCTTTTATCTGGCCATAAACTCCCGAAGTAGAAGGTCTTAATCCCGATAAAAGAGAGGCCCGTGAGGGCCCGCAAATAGGAGCCTGACAATGGGCGTTGGTAAACAAAATGCCTTCATTGGCCAGTCGATCCAAATGGGGGGTTTTTATATCGGGATGAACGCCCAAAACCCCGATCCAATCGTTTAGATCGTCGATACTGATCATCAATACATTGGGAGAAATCTTTTCCTTTGGAGTTTGCTCACAGCTTTGAATGTAAAAAAACGTAAGTAAAAGAAGGAGTTGCTTAATAAGTTTTATGTACCATGCTGACTTTTCCATTCCTCATACAGTTTTTTGAGTTCTGATACCACTTGGGGTTGTTGATCATAGAGATTGATGGATTCTCCGGGATCATTTTCCAAATCATAAAGAACGAATTCCTCGGAATAGGTATAATCCCTCCTGCCGGTATCGTATGGGTTAGCATAGAGTTTCCATTTGCCTTTTCGGGCAACCCAACTTAATTTTCCACGATTACGAAACTCCCAACAATACCCATCCCGGTGGTTAGAGTGTGAATTTTTGTTTTGGATGATGGGCATGAGTGATTTTCCGTCCATATCGGAGGTATCGGTTTCAAATCCGCAAAGTTCGATCAAAGTCGGCATCCAATCCACATTGACACTCAGTTGGTCTCTTAACTGATTGGCAGGGATTTTACCGGGCCAGGATATAGATGCAGGAACTCTGATTCCTCCTTCAAATAAACACTGCTTGGCTCCCCTGAATGGTCCAGTATATCCACCACCGTGAAAGGCTCGGGTTTCGGTAGAGTGGCCGTTGTCCGACTGAAAGATGATGATAGTATCCTCTCTTAAATTATTTTCCTCCAACAGACCAATCAAGGCGCCTATTTTTTCATCTTGGGTGGTTAAAAAAGCGGCGTATAGATCGCGTGGATGTTTTACTCCTTTATCCCGGTAGTATTTGATCCATTTGGCATAGCCTTGATAGGGATAATGGGGAGTATTCATGGCAAAAAAGATAAAAAAGGGTTTTTCCGATTTCTTTTCGATTACTTGTTTTGCCTCCTGTACCAGTAGGTCGGGGAAATATTGCCCATCGAGAAAAATTTCTTCATTGTTGCGGTAGAGGTCATGACGGTTGGGGCCTCCCCAATAATAGAAATGGGAGTAGTTGTCAATGCAGCCCACCAAATGACCAAAACTGTAATCAAAACCTTGCCGGTTGGGACGCATTTCGGGTTGAAATCCCAGATGCCATTTACCAATAAGATAGGTGCTGTAACCATTCTCCTTAAACATTTCTGCCATGGTATATTCGGATGGTGGCAGTCCCTCTTTTCTGCTTAAATCTTGACCTGCATTACCAGGAACACCTGCTCTTTGAGGGTTTTTGCCTGTCAACAAAGAAGCACGAGAAGGGGAACATACCGGAGAGGCATAAAATTGGGTAAAAGTAGTACCACTCAACAGAAGTTGATCCATGTGGGGACTGACCAAGTCTTTGGCTCCAAGGACATTGACATCCAGCGTGGCTTGGTCATCGGTATAAATGATGATTACATTGGGCTTTTTTTGTACACTGGCCAATAGTGGAGATAAACAAAAAAGGGTGACTACGGTTAAAAAAATATTTTTCATTGATGCTAATTTTGGTTCCTTAAATTAAATTTCTGTTTCAGAAATGTGACCATTAGTTTTGTAAAATACAAATTTAACTTTTTGATATAGTAGTAATAAATTCTCCATGCTTTTACCCTAATTATTTATTCCCTCTGACAAAGGAGGTTTCCGGAAGCGATGGAAAGTTAGCCAACTCAGATGTCAATTTTGCTTTTATGATTTTCTGATCTTCGTTTAAAGCTTTATCATCCAGAGGCCGGGTTTCTAATATGTCATTTTTCATATCGAAAAAACGTCCATCTTTATAGAGTTTATATCTATTGCTTTGAGAAAAAACATTCCTAAAGCGGGTGACATTGGGAGACCACATGGGATCATAATAAGTAGTGGCCATAGCGCGCTCAATAGTGTTTTCTCCATCGAAAATATCCATCATACTGACTCCATCGCAGTCGTTGTCAACATTTAGAATATCAGAAAAAGTAGCATAAAAATCATTAAAGTTAATCAACCCATCATAGCTTTTGGGGGTTTTAATTTGATCGGGCCAATGGGCAAGCATAGGAACGTGGTTTCCGTGTGTAATGGTATTTCCCTTGGCACCTCTGACCGAACCATTTTTAGTTTGAGAAACCAGTGTATTTTTGGTACCGTTGTCACCTACAAACATGATAAGGGTGTTGTCCGCTATCCCTTCTTTCTTGAGGGTATTGACGATTTTACCAACTATCTTATCCATGTAGGAAACCATATCGACGAAAAAGCGATTGTCCTTTTGGGATCGGGTATCAAGTGATTGCCATTCGGGCGAATCGGGAGTGGGGACAAATGGACTGTGGACCAACAGCATGGGGTAATAAAGAAAGAAGGATTGGTCTTTGTTTCTTTTGATAAAATCAACCGCGTAATCAGACACGATATCTGGTCCGTATGCATCTATGTCTCTTGGTAAAAATACTCCATTTTGTTCAATCAAGGGATTGGCATAACGTTCTCCAAACTTTTTGACCTTGGTTAACTGCCATAAACTGTACTCATCAAAACCAAAATGGTATGGCCTTGTATTGTCATCATGGCCTTCTAATTGATGTTCAATGCCATTGAGTTGCCATTTGCCAACTACCCCAGTTTTGTATCCATTTTCCTTGAATAGGTTTCCAAAGGTTTTTTCGTTGGGGTTGAGGTAGGTAAAATAATCGTAGTTCTTAAAGTTATACTTACCCGTCATGATCTTAACTCTGGATGGAGTACACAGAGGTTGTGATATCGATTGGGTAAAATTAATTCCCTTGAGGGCCAAAGAATCCAAAACCGGTGTATAGTAGGAGGTACTCCCATTGATGCTGAGACACTCAAAACCGATGTCATCAGCCATGATCAAAATAACATTGGGTTTTGAACTGTTCCTATGACAGGATTGGCAAGCCATGAGCATCAATAAGATTGCAGTGATTCTTAAAAAAACAGTATTGAAAAAGATTTTCATTAGCATCCCAATTAATTTAGTTTGACTCCATTTCCTTTGGATTGATATATGGCATTGATCAGTGCAACGGACTTTTTGGCTTCATCAATATTAACATTTGGAACTCGATCATGGTGTATAGCATCAATAAAATCCTCAATGGTGGCAATGTGAAATTGATCAGTAATGGCCATGGGATCGGTGGCACCGGAACCCGGATCATCATCGGATGCTTTTAATGCTTGGTCAATGCTCTCAACAGAGGAGGAAATAATTTTCCCACCCCTAAAAACAACATTGCCCAAAGTGCCATAAATGATGATCGATTCGGGTTCCCCGGGAAAAAGTGCAGTGCCACCTGAGAGCGTCCCCAATGCGCCACTTTTAAACTTTAAAGTGGCTACTGCTACATCTTCTCCTTCGATTTGGTGATGCAGGGTGTCGACAAACCCACTGACCAGAGCTACTTCTCCCATTAAATCGACCATGAGATCAATGGTGTGAATACCCTGATTGATCAAAGCAGCACCTCCATCCAAAGCCTTTGTGCCCCGCCATGTACCCTCATAATAAGTCGGGGGACGATACCAGTTGATACTTGTTTGACATAACAAGATCTTACCCAAACTACCCAATTCGACAAAAGTTTTAAGCTTTTTGTACTCCGGATTTTCTCGGTTTTGAAAAACGCAAGCCATTTGGATTCCTGTGGATTTTACCACCTCAGCAATGCGGTCGATTTTTTCGACCGTCGTTTCCAATGGTTTTTCACAAAGGATATGTTTTCCTGCCTTTGCGATCTTGGCAATGGTAGCCCCGTGCAAGCCACTTTCATTACAAACACAAATGACATCAATCTCGGGATGAGAGAGTAATTTTTCGATTTCCCAAAAAACAGGAGCCCTGAAGTTCACTGCAATATCAAGAGCTCTGGATTCGGTTTTGCTTAATACCCCCAGTAATTTGGCATTGGGAATTTTCTCAATGCATTGGGCATGAAATTTGGCGATATTGCCCGTACCTATAATCCCAAATCCAATCTTTTTTTCCACCTACTAACTTTTAGTCGGACATACTGGATGGAAGTAATTCCTCAGCCGATGCCCAATTATAATTGGGAGATTCCCCCAAAACATATTCCAAGTCACCGCCTTTAATCAAATCCTTGTGATGAAACCATGATTGATTGAGCGGTTTGCCATTGAGTTTTACACTTTGAATATACTTATTTTTGGTACTGTTTCCTATCGCTTTAATGGTAAAGCTTTCTCCGGAATAATAATCTTGATCCAAATGGATTGTAATCTGATCAAATACAGGACTGGAAAGGTCATAAGCAGGATCAATATCTGCTCCCCCTTTCATCTCAAAAAGTCCCATTTTCATGAGTACAGAAAGTGCCCCCATCAAGCCTTGGTCTTCATCTCCACTGTAACCATGTTGAGGATCATTGTCGCTGTAAACTTCATCTATAACATCTCTTACCCATTTTTGAGTGAGCCAAGGTTGACCAAAATAATTAAATATATATCCGGTTTGCATGGAAGGTTGGTTTCCATAGTTAATGTATGCTCTTTTTCTTTCACTGGTCACAAATTTATCCTTCCGATAGTGATGAGTAACAAAACCGTGCTGTTTGGCAATCAAAAAAGATTGATTTAATCGTCTTGCGGCAGTTTCCCTCCCCCCCATCAGATCGGCCAGTCCGGCCAAGTCATGGGGCACAAACCAGGTAGCAGCGGCGGCAGTGGCTTCCACAAAACCAGAGCCTAGGGGATCCTTGTAATCTTCCTCGTAAACCAAAGGATCAAATGGTTCGATCCAATTACCGTCCAAGGTTCTTGCCCGCATCCAACCAGTAGAAGAGTCATAAATATTACGGTAGTTGGCTGCTCTTTTTTGGAGCATTTCATGGTCGCTAATTTTGTTTAAAACCTTGGCCATTTGCGCTAAAGTCCAATCCTGGTAGGCATATTCCATAGTTACTCCCGGACCACACTGGTGGAATCCATATTGCTTGTCATACAAAGGAAAGGGTACATATCCCCTGTCGATGTAGTATTCTATACCCCCCCCTTTGTTGGTGTTGTGCTCATAGCCCACCTTGCTCATGATTCCTCCGGGTAGGGCATTTTTAAGCATGCCCTGATAGGCTTTGTCAATATCAAAACCTCTGATGCCTTTCATATAGGCACTGACAATAAACGGGGTGGTGGAAGCTCCGGTCATCACATAGGTGTAATTTCCTCCCGAAGGACCTCTGGGGATCAAGCCTCCATCATCGTACATTAACAACATGGAATTGACAAATTCCTCTGAGATTCTGGGATAAACCAAGTGCCAAAGGGTATTTAGGGTCCATTGTGCACCCCAAAAAGAGTCAGAATTGTAGTGGTTGAATTTGGGTTTTCCGTTTTTGTCCAAAGGGATTTGTCCTATACGTTGTTTGTCTCCGGTCATGTCACTGTATTTTCCATTGACATCACTGATGATCCTTCGACCCTGTAAGGCATGCCAAAGATCAGTGTAAAATCGGATCTGCTGATCTTTGGTGTTTCCCTTGATTTCAATTCTGCTGAGGTAATCATTCCATTGGTTTTTGGAATCTTGAACTACAGTGTCAAAATCCCAATGGTTTAATTCGGTTTGGAGATTGAGTTCGGCTTGTTCCATGCTGACATAGGAGATCGCAACTTTCATCATGATTTGTTCCCCCTCTTTGGTCTTAAACAAAGGATATACGCCTCCATTCTCACCTTTGAATTCTTTTACTTTACCCACTAATTTTTGATCCTGAAAGGCATATAAACCCTCAAAAGGTCGATCAAAATGGAGACTGAAAAAGACTTTGGTGTCTTTGGGTCTTCTTATGGTTTTTTCCATCACAGCATAACCTTGTAGTTTTTTGTTAGATATTTTTTTTACATATCCACTTGCTGTACCACTGGGGCCCAATTGGGTTGATAGATCAAGGATAACAGCACTTTGGTCGGACTTAGGAAAGGTATAGCGGTGAAAACCTACACGAACTGTAGAGGTCAGTTCTGCCTTGATGTTGTAATCGTCTAAAACGACTGAATGATAACCGGCTTCTACGGTTTCTCTTTCATGAGAATAGGAGGATCCATAGGCTTTGGGACCCTGATGAGCTTTGATTTTCCCGACAGTAGGAATCACAGGTATTCCCGAAAGTTGCCAAGCATGAATATGACTAAAAAAATTAATGTTTTTTTGATTGTAGCGATAGCCCGATTCCCAGGCACCTGCGGTTCCCATATCGGGGCTTAAATTGACCATTCCAAATGGACGGGTAGCAGAGGAAAAAAAGAACCACCGGGAATTGGCAGCATCGACCAGAGGATTGACTAAATCTACAGGGCGTTGACCGTAAACCAAAGTTCCCATTAACAGTATAAAGAGTTTTATTTTTTTCATATCAAATTTTTAGGTGTGCGTCAGCAAGTGCAATTAATTTTTGTTCATCTACTTTTAGTCCAAAGCCGGGTTTGAAATCCACCTCTACCTTGCCTTCTTCATTGAGGTGAGTGGATTTTTCTAACACACACTTTAAGAAAGCATCTTGTTCCTGAGGTTTCTCCATGGCTTCTACCCAGGAGGCTTGATTGCCAATGGCTATTTGTTGCCAAAATGTACAAGCAGCACCAATCAGACTGGAGTCGCCAATCATAATCCCTTTTTGAGAGGCTCTGATCACCTTTGAGATTTCATTGATCTCAGTAAAAGTCCCCATACAATTGGGATGAAGATTGAAATAATTCCCCATGCGATCATCGAAATAGTTGATGCTTTTGGAAGCAGGTCGCATGATTTTATCTGGTATAATTGACAATTTGCCAACATGAGCTTGCAAATAGATCAAATCTTCTTTACTAAGATTGGAGGGGTCTTCTACCCCATCCATTCCGGCCTCGTTGAGTGCAATCATGATTTCTGATAATTCCTGCAAGTCCTTGACGTGGTCGTAGCCTTGGTTAGGGTCTCCCACGATAAAAGAATCCGGCCCTAAAAATTTTCGCAAGGCACTGACATTCTTTTTATCCAATTCAAAATCCCCAAACATTTTGATTTTGACATAACGATGCATGTTTTGATCTACAGCAATCTGTGCTTGTTTGACCACCATTGTTTCCTCCTTTTCCAAAATACAGAAAATCCCGGGCACAGGAGCTTCTCCTGTTAAACCCCATATTTTGATGGTGGGTTTATTTTCAATCTTACCCATTAGATCATAAAGGGTCATCAATAAACCTTCTGTGACTATGGGCTTCCAATTACCCGTTAGAAATTGATTTCTAACCTCTTCAATGGCTTCCCCCAATTTCATCCCTTTTAGTTTTTTAAACTCCTCAGACCAAGCAGACAAATCAAAATCAGGCTGATTGCTGGAAACTTTTGTCTCTCCCCAACCAATGTGATTTCCCCCTTTTATATTGATCATGATGTGCTGTCTGTTTTTCCATACACCAAAACTGAAATTACGCTCCTTGGTTACGTTGATTAAAAATAAATTGATCTCATCAATCTTTACTTCCTTGGTGGGCGTAAAAGATGAACAAGAAAAAACAGCAGGAGTAAGAAGTAATGGCAATGCAAAACTGGATTGCTTGAAAAATTTTCTTCTGGAGTGATTCATAAGTTAAAGTTGTATTTAAGTTTCTGTTTGTTTAGTTTCTGCATTGACCTTTACCAAAAATCGGATCAAAGCATGATTTAATTTATCCACCAACTCGGGTATTTCTTTAGAAAGGTCATTTTTTTCTTCAATGTCTTTGGAAAGGTTAAAAAGTTCCAATTTATTAAAGCGCCAATCTTTAACGAGTTTGTAATTGCCCCATCGAATGGCGGAGATAGGTTTTCTGTTTGCCGCCTGATGAAAAATAAGGTAGGGACTTTTTCGCTCTATCGTTCCAATTCCCTTGTTGTGAATGATGGCTTCTAGATTTCCGCCATCAAGATTTTCAGGTAGTGAATCTTTGTAGCCTGCCAATCTTGCCACAGTAGGGAGAATATCTAAACCTGTTACGGGGACGTTGGAGTAGGTGTTTTCAGATATCCCGGGGCCTGAAACGATAAAAGGAACCCTGAGTCCGCCCTCATACATTGACCCCTTGCCTCCCCTTAAAGGAGAGTTTCTTGTCACTTTTTGTTCTGCCCCAATAGGAATTGAGGTTCTTCCACCATTGTCGGACAAAAAAATGATGTAGGTATTATCCGCTATTTCGAGAGAGGCTACTTTATTGAGTAATATTCCAATCCCCTCATCCAAATCTTCAGTCATGGCGGCAAACTCAGGAACAAAATGTTTGTTTCCTTTTTCTACTCTGGTGTACTTATCTATATTTTTTTGGCTATAGGTAATGGCCAAATGGACTGCATAATGTGAAATTTGAATGAAAAAAGGCTTGCTGTTTTTGGTTTGCTCTTCGATGAAATCATTAGCCCTCTGAGTAAGGGAGAAAATCAATTTCGGATCCTCATAAACTTTGGGCCAGGCTTCACCCATTTTGAAGGGTAAATCCTCGCCGTTTTTGTTCAATGTTTTCTTTCCCCCTCCAGTATTGTTTCCGGTCAGTCCATCACTGACATCATAACCCATTTCCTCTGGAGTAAAATTGTCATAACGGGCATCCCATTTTCCAAAGTGAGCGGTCACATAATTGGAATCTACCATTTTAAGAATTTTGGGAATCGTCAACTGCTTTCTAAAAGTCTTGGTCCAAAGGTCCCTGTCTTTTTGGTATTCGTGTTTGGCAGGAGTCAGTCCCGTTAATATGCTTTTTCTGGTTGGGGAACAAAAAGGAGCTGGTGCATATCCATTGGTCATTCGCATACCGCTTTTGGCCAATCGTTCCATATTTGGGGTTTGATAAAAATCACTTTTGGAACGCGGGTCTGCAGGGTCTGCCAAAAATGAGGTGCCTACCCAACTTTGATCATCAGTGAGAATCAAAATAAAGTTGGGTTTTCTTTCCTTCTCTAATTGAGTGTTGCATGATGATAAAAAACAGCATAAAGCTAGTATGAAAATTTTCAAGGAAGTCGACTTTGAAAAAATGGATTGTGTCTCGTTCAATGATTTTTGCTTTTCGTGTGCGAACACATTTACAAATTTAACTTTTATTTGGAATTAATCGAATTTGAAAAAAACGAATAATTAACAAATAAAAAATTCTAATTTAACAACGGTTGACTTCTTCTAAATACAAAATAATTGTATTGAATTCGTAAGGCATTAAAGTATTATACTCCAAACTATAAAATCGGTATTAAGTGATTCCCCGCTACTTTTTTAATTTAAATAAAACTCCGGTGTAGCTTGTTCCAAGATAGGCATCAATGAATCTACTATTTTTGGTTGATTGGCAGCAATATTCCGGTTTTCCTCCGGATCCATTAAATGATTGTACAATTCGATTTTTGGTTCTTCGTCTCTAAAAAATTTTGTCAAACGATAACGATCAGTTCTGATACTGATCCCATCCCTCCAAAAGCTAATTGCCCGTTTGTGGCTATCGGATTTACCGGATTGTATTAATCCCAAAAGACTTTTACCATCCAGTGAGTGTGGCTGCACTATTCCGCAAAAATCCAGAAGTGTTGGATAGAGATCGACCGTCTCTACTATGGTATTGATTTCTTTTGAAGCATGATTTAATCCCGGTAATTTGACAATCAGTGCACTTTTGAGAGATCGCTCAAAAAGACTGTGTTTGCCCCACTTCCGATCATTCCCCAAATGCCATCCGTGATCCCCCCACAAAATCACCATGGTGTTATTGTCCAAGTCAAGGGACTTGAGTTTTGCCAAAATTTGCCCTATAAGATGGTCTATATAACTAATGGACGCATAATATCCGTGAATCAATTTTCTGGCATAATTATCCGAGACAGGCTGATCAAGTGTTGGCTTTTCGTCTGACAATTTATAATTATAAAACTCCCCCATTTTACCAACGCTTTTTGGGTGAACGTTTTGTGGAATAAAAGGATCTGAAGCAATGGGAATGGTTGAGCTATCGTACAAGTCCCAATATTTTTTTGGAGCATTAAAAGGCAAATGGGGTTTGAAAAATCCCACACCCAAAAAAAATGGTTTTTGTTGGACTTTTAATTTTTTTAACTCCTCCACTGCACTCTTGAGAATCAATCCATCGGGGTATCCCACGTCGGAAACTTCCGCACTTTCATAGGGTTTTACCTGTCCCTTTAAACTTTGACGATTTTCTCCATTGGCATAGGCAAAAAAAGCATTCCATCCGGTTTCCCACTTGCCGGGGTTGAGTACAAATCGATCCCAACTGTGGGGCATTTCTTTCACATCCGAAGGTTTTTCTTGGTATCCATAAATCAGTCCATCTACAGAATGACTTAGTTTACCGATTCCAACAGTAGTATAACCGTTTCTTCTCAAATGGTGGACAAAGGATTCCGGTTGCTCTTTTTCATCTTGATTGGCCATTTCCCGATAAAATACCCCATTGTCGAGATGGATTCTTTTTCGGGGGCGAAGCCCGGTCATCAAACTATAACGGGAGGCACCACAGGTGGGAACATGAACATAGTGTCGGCTAAAAAAACTACCCTCTTTTGCCAATTGGTCTATGTTGGGGCTTTTCACAATTGGATTACCATAGATTCCCAGCTCTGGTCTTAAGTCATCAACGGCTATAAAAAGAACATTAGGCAGAGTTGATATTTTCTTTTTTTCTGATTCACAGGCTGGCGTTAAAAGAATAGTTATAATGACCAGAAAAAAAATTTTCATTTTAAAAGACAACAATCTTAAAAATATCTTAGTTGATATCGATAGAATCATGATATGGGTTTTAAATTATAAATCTACCAGTTCTCTTGAATCACCTTTTTCATCTCGGCTCCATCGGTTGGGGCGTCACCGTATTTTTCTCTCAATTCAACCAAATCCTTTTTCAACTTCATGATAGTGGTTTTGAATTGAGGGTTATTGTATTGATTTTTGAGTTCCAAGGGGTCGTTTAGCAAATCATAAAATTCCCATTCGGGTGGAGTGGCTTGATTGGTATAGGTTCCATTCATACCTAGTGAGAGACCATAGTAAAAGATCAATTTGAAACGATCTGTACGAATACCGAAATGAGCAGGTCGATTGAGGGAATGAGCATAATAACGGTAATACATTTTATCCCTCCACTGATCGGGAGTTTCCTTGATGAGATTTTTACGAAAACTTTCTCCCTGGAATTCCTTCGGTTGTGGGATGCCGGCATAGTCTAACAGCAGTGAAGGAAAGTCAATATTTAGTATAATATCGTCTATCCTTTTTCCAGCTGGAATTTCCTTAGGATAACGAATCACAAATGGCATACGAGCAGATTCCTCCAAAAACATTCGTTTGTCAAACATTCCGTGTTCTCCCAAAAAATAACCTTGGTCAGAGGTATATATGATCAGGGTATTTTCGGTTAAGCCATTTTCATCCAAATAGTTCAACATTCTTCCGATATTAAAGTCTATGGCTGCTGCAGATTTTAAAAAATCTTTGACAAACTTTTGATAGGTTTTTTTTCTTGCCTGAGTAGCATCCAGACCATCTGTATCAAAAGGAAGCCCGGGGTAACGGCCATTGTTTTTGATAGAGGCTTGACGCCACCGTTCTGCTAGAATTTCTAATATTTGTCCATCAAAGCTCCGACCAGACTTTTGGCGTTCAAAATCTAGTAATGAGACAGGTTCTGGAATCGTGTCGTTTTCAAAAAAATTTTTGAATCGCTCGGGATAGTCAAATGGTTCGTGGGTAGCTTTAAAATGGGTCATCAACATAAAGGGCTTTTCTTTTTCTCTTTGATCCAACCACTTTAGAGATTCATCCATGATGACATCAGAGGAGAATCCCTTGTACTCGGTCCCGCCTTTGTTTCCATATTCCCAATTGTCACTGTTTTTCAGTACTGGGTTGTTGTACCTACCTTGTCCAGGAAGGATGTTGAAAAAGTCAAAACCGGAGGGTTTGTCCTTGAGATGCCATTTTCCAATCAGTGCGGTTTGGTAACCTGATTTTTGAATTAGTTGGGCTACGCTAAGTTGATTCGAATGAAGGACATCAGTAAGAGTATATACCTGATTTTTATGACTGTATTTCCCCGTGAGTATAGAGGCACGACTAGGAACACAAATAGAGTTGGTACAAAAAGCATTATTCAAAACTACCCCTTCATCCGCCAATCTTTTGATGTTTTGATTGACCGCATATTGCTCTAGAACTCCACCGTAAATACCCCACGCTTGACTGGTATGGTCATCAGACATAATAAAAATGATATTTGGGGTTTGGTTTTGTTTTTTCTTAGTTGTTTTACCACAACCGATAAACAATAAACACAAAATAAAAATCAATTTAGAATTCATTATAATGGTTTTTTTATATGGTAAATCGAAACTATTTTTTGTTACATTTGCGTGTACGCACACAAATAAACTAAACTGAATAATGAAAATCAAATTTAACTTTTTTAGACAACTGATCATCCTATCAGTAGCTTTTTTTACAAGCTCTAACGCAGTAGCTCAGACAGGTTGGAAATCTCTATTTAATGGAGAAGACATGTCGGGATGGGAAATAAAGAATGGAACCGCAAAATATCATATTGCTGACAATGCCATTGTAGGTACTTCCAGAACCGGAACACCAAATACTTTTTTATGTACTAAGGAGATTTATAGTGATTTTATCCTAGAACTGGAAGTAATGGTTACACCGGGACTTAATTCCGGTATTCAGTTTCGTTCAAACTCTTTAAAAGCATATCGAAATGGTCGTGTTCACGGCTATCAATCCGAACTGGATACCAGTAGGAGAGCTTGGTCTGCCGGAATTTATGATGAAGGTCGAAGAGGTTGGTTATATCCACTTACAATCAACACCAAGGGAGGTGCTGCCTTTAACAATGGGGGCTGGAACAAGGTAAGAATTGAAGCCATTGGAAATTCTATTAAAACTTTTATGAATGGAGTTCAATGTGCCAATCTTGTGGATGATATGACCGATAAAGGCTTTATTGCCTTGCAGGTGCATTCCATCAGAGACAAAGCTCAAGAGGGTAAAACGATCCAGTGGAAAAATATCAAAATTGTAACTGAAAACCTAGAGCAGTATAGAACAAAAAATCAACCCCATGCAAGACAAATCAGTTATTTGAATAATACACTCACCCAAGAGGAGAAGCGAAAAGGCTGGAGATTACTATGGGATGGAAAAACTACAGATGGTTGGAAAGGTTCTAAATCAGATTACTTTCCAAAAAACGGGATCGAAATAGTCGATGGAACCATTCACTTTTTGAAACACAATAAAACAAAAGATTATAAAAGATCCGGTGATATAGTTACAAAAGAAAAATTTGACAACTTTGAGTTGGAAGTTGATTTTATGTTCAAAAAAGGGGGCAATAGTGGAATCAAATATTTTGTCGATGCATTGTCAGAAGGTGACGGCAGAAGTATTGGATTTGAGTTTCAGGTACTTGACAAAAATCATGCGGATTTTGATAAAGGTGTTGATGGTAACAGAACCTTAGGTTCTTTATACGATCTGATCGCAGCCGAAAACCTTTCTGAACCAAGTCGTGAGGATATCAGAGCCAATGGTCCTGATCGGTGGAACAGAGCGAGAATTATTGTATCGGAAGGAAATGTTCAACACTGGATAAACCACATCAAAGTCGTTGAGTATGACCGTTTCTCCCAGTCCATGAAAAACCTGATAAAAAAAAGTAAATATGCCAAACACAAAGGTTTTGGGGTGAGCTCGAGTGGTAGAATATTACTTCAAGATCACAGTCCTGGGGATGTAAAGTTTAAAAACATAAAAATTCGTGAGTTTTAGAATTTTATTTTATTTAATTCTATTCATCGGCTTATCAAATTGCAAAGAAACCCCTAATCCGAAAAGTCTCCCCAATGTCATACTAATTTTGGTCGATGATATGGGGTATTCAGACCTGGGGTGCTATGGCAGTGAAGTAGCAACGCCCAACATTGACCGACTGGCTTTCAAAGGTGTCAGGTTTACCAATGCCTATAATACCTCTAAATGTTTTCCCTCCAGAGCCGCCCTACTCACGGGATTGTATTCCCAACAAACGGGATACCATGAGAATTTTAGACAACCCATTCGCAATGCCATTACGCTGGGGGAATTGTTTCGATCGGCGGGATACACCACCCTTTGGTCTGGCAAACACCACAGCATAGAAAATCCTGTGGACAGGGGTTTTGATCACTACAGTGGACTGTTGGATGGCGCAGCCAACCATTTTAACCCAGGGTTAAAAAGAGAAGGTGAGGGACAGCCGGCCCAAAAAGGACTTAATAAAACACCCATTACATACCGAAATTGGGTGATCGAAGGCGAAGTTTTCAATCCCTACACCCCACAATCCAAAGACTTTTATACTACCGATGTTTTTACAAATTATGCCCTTGATTGGATGGGACAAATCAAACCCGAAAAGCCTTTTTTCCTGTATCTCTCATACACTGCCCCACATGACCCTTTAATGGCCTGGCCAGAGGATATTGAAAAATATAAGAATCGTTACACTGAAGGCTATGAGGTGATTCGAAATCAAAGGTTTGAAAAACAAAAACAACTGGGAATACTCCCCAAAAATACTCTATTATCTCAGGCAGAACATAACGACTGGAACAGCCTGACCGATAAAGAAAAAGCCGAGGAAAGCAAAACCATGGCCGTATATGCAGCCATGATTGATCGACTGGATCAGAACATAGGCAGAATACTGGAAAAATTGGAAAAGCAGGGAAAGCTATACAACACCCTTATTCTTTTTACCTCTGACAATGGTGGATCGAGTGAAGTTGTCAATTTACCCGGGGGATATGGAGAAATTGGGACATTAACCAATTGGAAGTCACTGGGAAAAAATTGGGCCAATGTAAGCAACACTCCTTTCAGGGAGTACAAAAACTGGAGTCATGAAGGCGGTATCAAAACCCCTTTAATCGCCTACTGGCCGAAGAAAATAGAAAACAAGGGGTTTGTTTCTCACAAACCGGTACATTTTATTGACTTCCTACCTACCCTACAAGAACTTATAGGAGCAACTTATCCTGAGTATTTAAATGGCAATACCATTTTTCCTAGCCCCGGAGAAAGTTTTTTACCTCAATTATTAGGGGACTCGTCAGTTAAAAGAGATGCCCCAATATTTTGGCAATGGAGACATGGAAAAGCAGTCAGGGATGAGAATTGGAAGTTAGTAGCCCATAAAGATCTATGGGAGCTGTACAATTTGAAATCAGATCCAATTGAGGAAATTAATCTGATTAGGAAAGAAAAGAAAAAGTTGACAGAGTTAAAAGCACTCTATGAAAATTGGGCTAGCCAGTTTGAAATCACCAAAAGATAATTAGATTTTATAGATGATTCGGTTATCAATCTTGCTATTTTTCTTTTTGTTAACCATTACCCTATTTTTGGGATGTTCAAATACCCTAAACGGGGAAAAAAAGCGTCCCAATATTCTGTGGATTACTGTGGAGGATATTAGTCCTGACTTAGGATGCTACGGAGACCCATTGGCGCACACACCAACTTTGGATGCCATGGCCTCTAAAGGGTTCAAATACAATCATGCCATAGCCAATGCTCCTGTTTGTGCCCCGGCGAGAAATGCCATTATTACAGGAATGTATCCATCTTCTCTGGGTACCCTTCATATGCGTTCTTTTTCGAATGCAATCAAAACCGCGGGAAGAATTCCTGCAGATATCAAACTTTACCCAGAGGTTTTAAGAAATGCTGGATATTACTGTACCAATAACAGCAAAGAGGATTATAATTTTAATTTAAAAAGAGAAATCTGGGACGAATCAAGTAAAACTGCTCATTGGAAAAACAGACCCAAAAAAAACACTCCTTTCTTTTCTATTTTCAATTTGACAATGACGCATGAAAGTTGCATCAATGATAAGGAAAAACACGATCGAGTTACCCAAGACTTACCGAATCATTTGCGTACAGACCCAGAAAAAATAGTGGTTCCTCCTTACTATCCTGATACGGATGAAGTAAGAAGATTACTGACCCGCCATTATGACAATATTGCAACAATGGATACTGAAGTAGAAAAAATACTCAAAGAGCTCGAGGAGGAAAGCGAAAGTGAAAATACGATTGTCTTTTTTTATTCCGACCACGGCACTGGGTTGCCAAGACATAAAAGGTGGCTATTTGATACAGGCGTGAAAGTACCTTTTATCGTTTATATTCCAAAGCAATACAAAGAACTTTATCCCGCTGAACCAGGAAGTGAGATAGATCAATTGATCAGTTTTATTGACTTGGCTCCAACCGCCATTGAGCTGGCCGGTGCTCAAATTCCAAAGAACATGCAAGGGCAAGCTTTTTTGGGAAAAAATCTTAGACCTGAAAGAGATTATGTATTCTTGGCCCGAGGCAGGATGGATGAACGCTATGATATCCAAAGAGGGGTCAGAAGCAAAAAATTTAAGTATCTGCGGTACTACGAACCCAAAAAACCATTTATTCAATACATGAACACCCCCGAGGGAGGCCCTTTGATGACAGAACTCAGAAAGGCTCAAAAAGAAGGAACGCTAAAGCCCGAGGGGCAATATCTCGTTACCCCCACCAAACCCAATGAATCCTTGTTTGATTTAAGTAAAGATCCAATGGAGTTAAGTGACCTAGCTAATGACCCAAGTATGAAAGATGAGCTTGCAAGGCTTAGAGCTGTTCACGATCAATGGATGAGAAAAGTAATGGACGTTGGACTGATTCCTGAGGCCATAATGAGAAACTGGGAAGAAAAGAACAATCAATCAATCTATAAATGGGTTAGGACACAAAAAGATTTTTATGATGATTTGTTGTTGACATCCTCAACAACAAATGAAAACATACTGTTTGAAGGTTTAAATCACCCAAATGAAGCGATTCGTTATTGGGCAGGACAGGGCATTTATAATCTGGACAAAAATTTAAAAAAGGCCACAATCAATCGTTTACACCAAAAGCTTAATGATTCCATTATCAATGTTGGTATTAGTGCAGCTCGGGCTTTACTGAAACATAAATTCAACTCCAAAGAATTGATAAAAGTATTATCCAACGGGTTAAAAGCAGAAAATGAATGGACGCGATTACAAACAGCTTTGGTATTGGATGATTTTCAGTATGCGCTTAAAGTTTTAGAGAAACAATCACAAAATCTTATTGATTCTGATAATAATAAATATGTTGTTAGGGTTCTGAATCATGGTCTTAATGAGCTTAACGGAACTTTAAACAAGGTCAAGTGATATTATTTATTTAGTACTAGTATATTTAATTTTCTAATTAGATAGCAATATTCAAAAAAAATTTTATTTTTGGTAAAGAGTACGTGTACGCACACAAAAAAGTATTTCTAAAATTTTAATAATATAATAATGGATTTAAACAGAAGAAAATTTATCAAAGATGCTTCCTTGGTCTCAGCTGGGGTAGTTGCTGGGATAAGTGGGGTTAGTGCTGCAAGTAATGCCATAAGTGCACAAAGCTACCGAAGAATTATTGGTTCTAACGACCGTCTCAACGTGGGAATTGTAGGTTTTTCCGGCCGGGCCAAAGGCTCCTTAATTCCTGCTTTTCAACAACATAGCAAACAACAGAATTGTCAAATTGTGGGTGTATCTGATATTTGGAACAGAAGAAGAGATGAAGGAAAAGCTTTTTTGGAGGAGAAAACTGGTAACTCCATTGAGACTTGGAGAAACAATGAGGAAATGTATGACAAAAATCAAATTGATGCTGTGATAATATCAACTGCAGATTTTCAGCATGCCCTTCATACTGTTGAGGCGGCCAACGCCAAAAAAGACGTTTATGTAGAAAAGCCTTTTGCCGAAACCATGGAAGACGCTCGGTTAGGAAAGAAAGCTGCCAATGATGCGGGTATTGTTCTACAAGTAGGTTCACAACGAAGAAGTGGGAAAAACTACCATGCTGCGGATAAGTACATTAAATCCGGAGCTTTTGGAGATGTAGTGATGGTAGAAATGACCTGGAACGTAAACCAACCTGGAAGATGGAGAGTATACCCCAATAAAGTAAAAGACATCAAAGAATCTGATGTAGATTGGAAAAGATATTTAATGAACCGTCCATACCAAAAGTGGGATCCTAGAAAATATTTAGAATATAGATTATTCTGGCCACTATCTTCGGGTATACCTGGACAATGGATGGCACACCAGATTGATACTGTTCACTGGTTCTCTGATCTGGAACATCCAAGAAGTGTCGCTGCCAACGGAGGAATTTATCTATGGAAAGACGGTCGAACCAACTTTGATACTATGACAGCTGTTTTTGATTATGGTCCATTAGATGATCAAACTTCTGGATTTCAAGTGGTATATTCTTCCCGCTTTACGAACTCTGCCGGAGGAACAAAAGAAATATATTACTCCAATGGAGGAGAACTAAACATGAAGACTAATAAAGTAACTCCCAATGGTGGGCTTACAGAACGTCATTCAAGTTCAATGAATATGAAACCCAACCAATTGAAGGAGTTTTCGCTATCTGATATGGATATTAAAGTTGTTACTTCTGCTAATACAGGAGTTGACAATATGACCTCTAATCATATGCTAAACTGGCTGGAATGTATACGTTCAAGAGAAAAAACCAATGCACCAGTTCAAGCTGGATACAACCACTCAATTGCTAATATCATGACTACAGCATCAATGAGAACCGGCCTTAAAGCCACTTTTGATGAAAAAAATCAAGAAGTACTGGCTGGTGGAAAAGTATTCAAATACTAATAATATTATGATTAGGGCTATTACTTTAATGATTATCCTAGGCGTCGCAATGAATTCATGCAAAGGACAACCTAAAGCTACGGAAGGTGAATCCACTTCTATTGTTTTTGTAAACGATACAGCAAACCAAAAAGTTGACGTACAGCTAAATGGTAGTCTATTTACCAGTTACCATTATCAGGCTTCACTTCCCAAACCCGTTCTTTTTCCTTTGATTACAGCCAGTGGAAAAAAACTTACAAGAGGTTTTCCCATTGACCCTCAACCTGGAGAACGTGTTGATCACCCTCATCATATGGGACATTGGTTCAACTACGGGGATGTTAATGGACTGGATTTTTGGAATAATTCAGATGCTATTCCTGAGGAAAAACTAGAGAATTATGGAAAGATTGTACACAGTGAAATTGTTAAAATAAATCAAGAACAAGGAAGCCTAACAACCAAAAGTAGCTGGCAAAGTACTGCAGGTAAATCCTTGCTAGATGAAACTACCGTCTTTAAATTCTCGCAAAAGGGAAACACCAGAATCGTTGATCGATATACAACACTTACTGCATTAGAAGATATCTCCTTCAAAGACAATAAAGAGGGTGTTTTTGGGGTGCGAGTTACTCGGGCAATGGAATTACCTGCTAAAAAACCGGCTATTTTTGTCGATGCACAAGGTAATCCCACGGAAGTAAAAGTTTTGGACAATACCGGAGTCAATGGAAATTATCTCAGTAGTGAAGGATTGGAAGGAAATGATGTTTGGGGAACCCGCGCCGAATGGGTAAAACTCTACAGTACAATAAAAGAAGAACCCGTTTCAATCACCATCATGGACAACCCAAACAATGTGGGCTATCCCACCTATTGGCATGCTAGAGATTACGGTCTTTTTTCGGCAAACCCATTAGGTCAGGAAGTTTTTTCAGAAGGAAAAGAAGCCCTTAATTTTTCTTTGAAAAATGGAGAGTCAGTAACCTTTCATTACAGAATGTTAGTACATAATGGTTCAGTTCTTGAACCAAAAGATATTAGTGAGTTTTCATTAGTAAATAATAAATATGAGGCTTATTTTGATGGATCAGATCTTTCTAAATGGGTTTTAAAATCCAGAAGAGGAGAGACTGATGGTGTAATTGTAAAGGAAATTGATCTGAATAATAATATATGGTGGTCTGTTGAAGATAATATTTTGAAAGTAAAAAATGGCCCAGATGAAATAGGTTCAACTCTGTGGACGAAGAATTCTTTCGAAAACTTTAGAGTTAGTCTTGATTTTAAATTTATCGAAGGTAATATAGACTCTGGAATTTTTATGAGAGGAAGTGATCATTTAAATCCTCAAATTCAAATTGGCGTGTCAGGTTCATTAAAAAGAGATATGACTTGTTCTCCTTACATTCCGAAAAAAGGATATCCTAAGGAAGCTACTAAAGTTAAATCAATCCTAAAAATGAATGACTGGAATAATATGGTTACTGAAGCTATAGGTAACCGCTACAGAGTATGGTTAAATGGCACACAAGTAATGGATTATACTATGGAAGATGCAAATCTTAAAGGTCCCGTTGGTATTCAGCTACACAGCCAAAGACAGATGGAAATATGGTATAGATCCATTGACATAGCAAGCTTCTAAAAAGCGATATTTTCAATGAACCGCCTTCAAAATATAATAAATTTGATAGGCGGTTTATTTTTTAATTAAATAATTACAAACTTTCATCCCATGATAAAAAAATTAATGATTGTTTCATTTGTGTTCCTTTCCCTCCAATTCAATAAAGCGCAAGAAACGCAAAAAAAAATTGAGCAAATCATAAGGGAATGGGCTGCACCAAACGAGTTTCCTGACCACGTTATCTTAAGTGCAACAGAAGACCCTTCAAGTTCGATTGGTGTTAATTGGCGAACCCATTCAAACAACACAGTTGGCTATTTGGAGATTGCCCCTTCAGGACCAGGACCTGATTTTGTATATAATGCCAAAACTTTTCCTGCTGTTAGAACCCACGTCAACTCATCAGAAGCCTCTAAAGATGGTTTTGAATCTTCATTTTTTGAAGTACAAATAAAGGGATTAACACCTAACACCCTATACGCCTATCGTGTTGGCAATGATGATTTTAAAAGTGAATGGCATCAATTCACCACTGCCAGTGACAAACCTACTCCCCTGTCATTCTTGTATGTTGGTGACGCACAAAATTACATTTTGGAGTTGTGGTCAAGGGTCATTAGAAATGCATACAAAAAAGCACCTAATGCTGACTTTTTCATACATGCAGGTGATCTAGTAAATGATGCACATGACGAAAGTGAATGGAATGAGTGGTTTTCCGCAGGTGGATTTATTCACAGTGAAATACCCGCTATTGCGGTACCAGGAAATCACGAATATCGTGGCCTTAACGCCAATAAACCAAGAGAAAACAGGGAGCTTTCTGTCCAGTGGAACGCTCAGTTTGGCTTTCCTAAAAACGGCCCTGAAGAGTTACACAAAACTTGCTACTATGTAGATTACCCTAATCTGAGGGTAGTCGCCTTGAACAGTAATAGGGAAATTGCACTACAAGCACAATGGCTGAGAAAAGTTTTGGATGAAAATGATAAAAAATGGACAATCGTCACCTTCCATCACCCAATCTTTTCTGCCTCAACAGGAAGAGACAATCCTAAGCTTAGGGCACTTTGGAAACCTTTACTAGATCATTACAATGTAGATTTGGCTTTACAAGGCCACGATCACAGCTATGCCAGAGGAGCAGTGTACGAAAAACCTACTTATATAGAGAAAAACCCCGCCAACAAAATAGTGAAGGGTCCGGTATATGTAGTCTCTGTAAGTGGTGGGAAAATGTATTCTGTCAAAGAATCGGGTTGGGGAGAATTTGGGGCAACACAAGATAAAAATGGAGAGCGAAAGCAGTTGTTTCAACATATTTCAATTGATGGAAATCGATTGATTTATCAATCCTTTACTGCCACTGGAGAACTATTTGATCGTTTCGAACTTTTGAAACAAAATGGTAAAAATCAATACAAGGATTAAAATATGGTTTGACCCATTTATCAAATGAGAATATATTCTTTTCTGACTACACAATGTTTTGCAAAAGTCCTAAACCCAATTTTGCATTTCATCATTGTGATTTTTGGTTTTACTCTTTCCGCACAGATACCCTCAGACTCGCCTAAGGAAATCATTCTACTAATAGGACAATCCAATATGTCCGGGAGAGCCAACTTGCAAGATCAAGATTACCAAGTCGTTCAAAAAGCTTTATTACTAGACAGTATGAATCAATGGATTCCACTAAAAAGTCCTTTAAATATTCACTCTTCGATTAGAAAAAAGGCCAGTATGCAGCGATATAATTTAGGATATTCTTTCGCCCATGAAGTAACCACTGACGGCAAAATCAATCCAATTGGATTGATAGTCAATGCCAGAGGGGGTTCCAAAATTAATCAGTGGGTTCCAGGAACGCATTTCTATAGTGAAGCCATCAGAAGAGGCAAATCCGCCATTGGTAATCAAGGAAAGATAATTGCTACCTTTTGGCTTCAAGGAGAGGGTAATCTTGACGATAACGATCCAGAGTTTAGGATTTACTTTGAAAAACTCAAATCAATAATTTACAGTTTAAGAAAGGATTTTAATAATGAACAAATGATTTTTATTGCCTCAGAATTAAACAAGAGCCAGCCTGAAAATGAAGACTTTAAGAAAATGTTGGATAGGCTCAATAGGGAAATTCCCTTTGCAGCAAGCGTAAAATCCATTGGAACCTCAACTTTTGATGGCACACACTATGACCACAAAAGTCTCGAGGTATTGGGTAAAAGATTTGCCGCTAAATTCAAAGAATTATATCAAAAACAATGAAAATAAAAACTTATCACCATGTTATATTAACACTTATCGCATTGTTCTCCCAAAGCTGTGCAAAAGTAGATATTCAACCCAAAGGTTTAAGAACAGATTTAATGCGTAATTCAGATTATGTAGGACTAAATGGAAAAAGACAGAACCTATCGTTGAACGATAATATCTTGACCAAAAATGGTTACGAAATTGCAAAAGTTCAATCTTTAAAGCCTATTTTCAATTGGATTATAGATGACCGTTCCTTAACGACTGTTGCTTATCAAGTTTTGGTGAGTGATAATCCCAAAAAATTAAAACAGAATAAAGGGAATATTTGGGATAGTGGAAAAATACTCAGTAACAAGTTTTCTGTCCAATACGAAGGACCGCCTCTCAAAAAAAACAAAGTTTACTCTTGGAAAATAAGATATTGGGAAAATGAAGAACTCAGCACCTCTTTTTCTCAACCACAGTCTTTTGTAATTGATCATGAAGCTTCAACAGAAAAATATTCCCAAGAACCTCTTATTGCAGTAGACCAAAAAGCAGATATCTATAAAAAAAATGTTGGAGGATTTTTTCTTGATTTTAAAAAAGCTGCTTTTGCTAAGTTAAAAATGAAGCTCACCTCATCGGAAGAAGATACTGTAAGCATATCAGTAGGTGAAATGAAAAAAAAAGATGATTTATCTGTTGAAAATTTAGGAGGTAATATCAGATATTACAAAACCCAATTAAAATTAAAACCTGGAACACATTGGTATGAAATTGAATGGCCCAAAAATGAAAAAAGAGCCCGTAATCAATTTATGATTAAGATGCCAGAATATATTGGAGAGGTCTATCCGTTCAGATATGCAGAAATTCATAATTATAAAGGAAAATTAAAAATCGATGAAGTGGTAAGGACCATGGTTCATTACACCTTTGACGATGACGCCTCGTTTTTTGAATCAAATGATGAGATCTTAAATCAAGTATGGGAACTTTGCAAATACTCAATGAAAGCTACAAGTTTTTGTGGTTACTACGTAGATGGAGACAGAGAGCGAATCCCTTATGAAGCTGACGCTTTTATCAATCAACTTTCTCACTATGCAGTAGACGCTGAGTATGGTATTGCCAGAGGTAGCATGAGGCACTTGTTGTTCAACCCTACATGGCCCACTGAATGGACCCTTTATAATATTCTGATGGCATGGTATGATTATCTCTACACAGGAGACAATCGGTTCATTGTTAAATACTATGATGAGTTAAAAATGAAAACACTAATGGACTTGTCAGATGAGACAGATCTAATTAGTACATTGACCGGTAAACAAACGAATGCCTTTTTTGAAAAATTACACAAAAATCATTGGGGAAAAAATAACAATCTAAGAGACATTGTTGACTGGCCCCAGGCTCAGCCACCTGGTGGTTATAATAACCTGAAGCATTTTATAGGAACAGAAAAGGAGTATCCAGGAGAAAACGATGGTTATGTATATCAAACCTATAATGCAGTTGTAAATGCCTTGTATTATGGAGCTTTGAAAATAATGGAAAGAATTGCCCTTGATCTAGATCAAAAGGAGGATCTAAGCTTTTTTCAAATTCGCAGTGAAAAAGTCAAAAAAGCATATCTGGAAACCTTTCAGGACAAAAACAACGGTTTGATTAATGATGGGGAGGATACAGACCATAAATCTCAACACGCCAATATGTTTGCTTTGACTTTTGGTCTGATCCCAGAGAAAGATGTCGAAAATGTAATGAATTATGTAGCGAAAAAAAAAATGTCATGCAGTGTCTACGGATCACAAATTTTACTTGAGGGTCTTTTTGATTATGGCGGAGCGGATCAAGCCATAGGCCTGATGGCCGCAAAAACAGAAAGAAGCTGGTACAACATGATACGATGTGGGTCAACCATCACCATGGAAGCATGGGACAAGAGGTATAAACCTAATTTAGATTTGAACCACGCCTGGGGTGGAGCCCCCGCCAATATTATTGTCAGGAAGATGATGGGAGTAGAACCGCTGAGCCCCGGTGCGCAAAAAATCAAAATTCACCCCAAGATAGGGAACTTGAAATTTGCCAAACTTAAAACCAGTTTAATCACAGGAATGGTCGAGCTTGATATTCGTCAAACTGAAAACTCTTTTGCAATGAAGGTTCACATACCGGGAGGAGTTAAAGGAGACCTAATAATTCCTGCTTTGAAAGGTGAAAAAAAGCTTTATATCAACGACCAACCTAGCCTAAGAAAAGCTGAGAAAGGATATTTCCATCTAAAAGATTTTCCTGCCGGAAAAACATCTATTGAGGTTAAATGATTAAAAACAAATAATATTTCTAAAAAATTTATAAAAACTTACTAACTTTAAAATAAAAACATGGCAACATACGAATGCAAAAATTGTGGTATGGCCGTCAATGCAAGTTGTGCAAAATGTGATCAACCTTTAGTTGATGATATTCTTACACTAGACGATAATACAGAAGTTCAAATCTCTAGATGCACTGAATGTGACGGAAAAATAAAGTCACCCTCTTGTTGTGGTATTGAAATGGTTTGCAATAATTAATCTTTTAACATAATAAATTACCCAATGAAAAAACTGTTCATTATAATCCTATTAATATCAGCTACCCTAACACAAGCACAAAATTTTAAAGGTTTAGACAAAAGCCCTATGGATCGTGTATTTTATCCTGTTCCAAATAGAGTTACGGACAAGGCCATTGTAATCACTTACAGCCGTCCTCAATTGAGAGGCAGGAAACTAGAAGATGTGGTTCCGACTAATAAAATTTGGAGAACCGGAGCTAATGAAGCAACAGAGTTCAGGCTTTATAAATCTGTCAAAATTGAAGGTAAAGTTATTAAAGCTGGTACTTACACCATGTATTCCTACCCCAAAGATAATTCCACCGAGATTATAATTAATTCAGTCACAAATGTTTGGGGAGCATACAACTACGACCAATCAAAAGATGTTGTAAGAATCGAAGTCCCTATTACGGAATCAACCGAATATTTAGAAGCCTTCTCATTCGCATTTAGTGGTGACGGAAATAATGCAATTCTCCATGGTGGTTGGGGAAATGCTAGGGTAGAAATTCCCATTACAATTCTCTAAGCCCAAAAAAGCTTTTTTAAAACCCCTTTAAGGGGTTTTTTTATTCTATTAAACTTGATATGCTCTAATAGTATTTTTTAAAGTAATTTAGTTAATTATTATCCAATCTTATGAAACAAGTGCTGCTGGACTTTTACCGACGTTTGGGAATCAATCCTTCAGCGGCTAATGAATTAGAGTCCGTTACACTTGGCCTCATTGTCTGCTTAATAGCCTTTATTTTTTGGTTGACTAGTAAACAGGTTTTTGGATTAATTTTTACAAATATTTCAAAAAGAACAAAATCAAAGTTTGATGATTATCTCATCAAAAACAAGATCCCCGAAACGATATCCTTATTCCCCCCAATATTCCTATTAATTGGCTTTCTCCCAAAGTTTCTTAATGCCTTTCCCCTCATAAAACAGCCAGTAATTTCTGTTTTAGACATTTTGGTTGCCATATTCACCATATTATTAGTCAGAAGACTATTGAATACAATCAAAGACTTTCTCAAAACATTAAAAAACTTCAGAGACAAGCCAATTGACAGTTACATCCAAGTTATAATGATTTTTGTATGGTTCATAGGAATCATGGTTATTTTCTCCATTTTATCAGGTAAAGACATCGGTACTTTTTTGGCAACCCTAGGAGCATTATCGGCTGTTATTCTATTAATTTTCAAAGACTCTATACTGGGATTTGTGGCCAGTATTCAAGTTACAATCAACGATACGGTAAGAATTGGAGATTGGATAACCATGAAAAGTTACAATGCCGATGGTGATGTGATAGAGATCAACCTTTCAACGGTCAAAGTACAGAACTTTGACAACACCATTACTTCTATTCCAACATACAAGCTAGTTTCAGATTCATTTATAAATTGGAGGGGCATGAGTGAATCCGGTGGAAGAAGAATCAAACGGGCTCTCCTAATCCGAGTTTCAAGCATTCATTTTGTAAACGAACAGCAACTTCAGAAGCTGTCAAAGATCGAGAGGATTGCACCCTACATTTCAAATAGAAAAAAAGAAATTGAAGCGGAAAATTATGCGAACCAGACTGACAAATCTCTTTTACTGAACGGAAGAAATATGACCAACATTGGACTTTTTCGTAGATATGCAATGGCCTACCTTCAAAGCCATCCAAAAATAAACCCGGATTTAACTTTAATGGTAAGGCAATTGGCACCTACCCCCCAGGGAGTTCCCCTGGAGGTCTATGTTTTTGTTAAAGACAAAGTATGGGTAAATTATGAAGGCATAATGTCAGATATTTTTGATCATTTTTTGGCCGCAATTTCCTTCTTTGAATTGGAGTGTTTTGAGTATAGTTTAAAACCTGATTTTTCTATCAAACAAAAACAATAAATTAATTTTATTAATATTTTTTTGCAAGATTCTCATTAATTTTATTATAATTCATGATTATTGATAAATCGACTCCCTATGGATTTTTCTCAACTTTACACTCAAAAATTTAAAAACACAAATAGATCTCATTTTGCTGCTATTGTCAAATTGGCCCTAGCAGACGATCATATATCTGAACAAGAAAAGCTTTCATTAATCGACTAGCCATCTATCTTGAGATAGACCCAGATACAGTTGATGAAATCGCTGATAAAAATGAAAAAAAATAATTGGAAAAAATGGTAATCGGTTTGGGTTTTGAAACAAAGGATTCCGAAGATATTGTCAAAAAAGCGATGAGAATGGTATCCAAAGGAGTTGATCAAGATGAATTTGTTGATACCTTCGAAATTTAATGATATAGATTGGTAACTGTGTATCCTATCTCCTCATCAGCTATCATTTCTTCTCTATCGATATAAATAGAAGTTGGAAATCCTTTGTCCTTGTCATATTCAACACTTAACATAAAAACCTCTTCTCTCTCTGCATTTTCAATCTCATCAAAAAATTGAGTGATTGTCATCACGCCCCAATGATCCTGATGATCGAAGGGTGTTTCATTGACCAAAGTAATTTTATTATTAACGACTTTTACATTTTTGGGGAGCAAAGTTTCTTCGGTACAAAAACATGAAATTTGAAGTGTAAAACTATAGGAATTAATATTTAACGCCTCCCATTTATTCTTATTAACTAAAAATTCATTAGGTGGCTCCGTTTGATCTTTTTTACATGCTAATATTATTAAAGTAAAAAAAAGAAGTAGACTGTTTTTCATTTTTTTAGTAAAATATCATGCCATTTCAAGTTTTAAAAATATGTTTATACCTCCAATATGAAACAGCACCCAAAAGGGCAACAATTACAATTGCATAGTATACAAAACTTGGCGTTATGATTTTATCTCCACTCGCGTATGAATGCAAACCAACCAAATAAAAATTAACTCCAAAATAGGTCATTAGTATACTTGAAAAGGCCACAATGCTCATAAAATTAAAGATCCATTTTCCCCTCAGACCAGGAACAAATCGCATATGGATCACAAAAGCATATACTAAAATACTGATCAAGGCCCAAGTCTCCTTAGGATCCCAACCCCAATATCGTCCCCAGCTTTCATTGGCCCACATACCCCCCAAAAAATTCCCAATGGTAAGCATGATTAATCCTACAATTAGAGAAAGTTCATTAATTATGGTCAACTCCTTAATATTTAAATCTATTTTGTCTCTGTTTTTTTTACTGGCAATGGAAATCAAAATAAGTGCAACCACACCAATAATCATACTAAGTGCAAAAGGGCCATAGCTGCCCACTATAACAGCCACGTGGATCATCAACCAATAACTATCCAAAACGGGCTGTAAATTGGCTATAGCTGGATCCATCCAGTTCCAATGAGCAATCATCAGCACCATAGAAGAAACAAAAGCAGTTGCAGCTAGAGTTAGGTCGGATTTTCTTCCAAAAATCAGACCAAAGAACATGGTGGCCCAAGCCACATATATCATGGATTCATATGCATCACTCCATGGAGCATGACCAGAAATAAACCAACGTGAGACTAGCCCTGCAGTGTGTAAAAGGAAAAGTAATAGCACACCCCCTTTTAAAAAATTAATGCTGAAGATCAAAATTTTGTTTTCCCAAAAAATCTTGATAATCAAAAACACAAAAAGAAGCAATCCAAAATATAGATACCAACTGAAAAGTTTTTTAAAAATATCGTATTGATTATAAAGAATTTCTGCTTCAATTTTGTCTTTTGAAGGCATCACATCCGATCCAAATTTCTTTTGAAAACCCTCAAGACTCTCCAGAAGGTTCTCTGCCTGGGTATAGTCACCATCATTTCTAGCTAGCCTTAACGCATTAAAGTAAAGAGGTAAGATATTTTGAACATAAAGAGAATCTTTCCCTCTAAAAGAAGCCTCATTCAACTCGGGATAAGATACCCACTTGTTCGAGGGATCACCAGGAATTGGAAAAATTCTCAAAATTTTTCCTTCAAGTGCAGAATATAAAAGGTTCACTCTTTTATCAACTTCGATAAAGTCTTTCTGAAATTGATTAGGTAAAGCGGCGCGGTAAGCATCTTCAAGTTGAGAAGAAATCTTGTAGTTGCCTTGTTGATCAAAAAAAGAAACCAATGAAGTATATTTTTCTTTAGGATCTACACCTACAATTTTTCGCAAACTGTCATTACCTCTCTTAAGGTAAATGATAGGTATATTGTACCAAAGTGCAGGACTTTCAATAATTGACATCATCACTTGATCAGCATTGAGTTCTCCATAAAAATCCTGTTTACTGACCTTACGAAGCAGTTCGGAGGAAAAAGTATTTGCAGGCTTCATACGTCCACCCAAGTCTTGAATAACCAAACTGCCAAATTTTTGTGCATGTTCTTTAGCAATGGTATTGGCCTTAACTACTGAATCAAAATCAAAATTATTTAATGGAGTGTGATCGTGTGATTGAGCGCTTAAACCCAACGAAACAAGTAATAACAAAATAATAGATATAGCATTTTTCTTTTGCTTGATTTTTTCTAGAGCAATTGAAAGATCCTTAAACCTGGTTTTTCCAAGAAAGAAAATACCTATCATACTCAAATAGAGTAATATATAACCAGTATAGGTGACCCAGGTTCCCCAAAAATCATGATTAACTGATAGAACTGTTCCCTTTTCATCAGGATCAAATGAAGCTTGAAAAAAACGATACCCTTTGTGATCCAAAACATGATTCATATATATATCATAATCGAAATCAGTCTGTTCCTCGACAGTAATTTTACTCATAAAGGAGGAATAACTTTTTTCAGTTCCGGGATATTTTTTTGCAATAAAATCATTCAAACGAATGGTAAAGGGTAAATTCAATCGTTTGGACCCATACTTGAAGTAAAAATCAAGCCCACCGAGCGTAATTTTTTTCATATTATTAACGATTCCTTTACCACCCAATACGGTAATGGAATCAGTTTTTCCATCGGTGGCTATTCGAAGTCGCAATGCGTCCTGAACACCAGGTGTGCCTTCTTCGGACTTTACCCAATCAAATTTTCCTCGTAATGGGGGTTCTGGAATAACAAACTGAAAGCCCTGAAGATTGTATAGTGAACGTAAGTGCAATTCCTGCTCAATGTCCTTACGAATGGCACCAGATTGTTGATCTAACATCTTGAGGTAAGTTCCATCAAAGGGAGTGGTTATGTAATGTAAACCCGCTTCCGAACGGATATTTATAGCTCCATCAATTGGGTTATTTAATGTAAATAGAACGTTGTGAATGTTTGCTACTTCACCTTCTCTGAGGGAATGATCGTGACGGCTTCCTTGAGATGATTCAACGATTTTAATATAACGATCTCCAAGATCATCCAATACGAGTTGCTCACTTACGTCTTCTGTATAATTCTCAAATACGATGGAAAAAAGCTGTCCATTAAATTCATTTTCCCACTCAAAATCATTATCGACATGCTCTGAAAAGAGAAAATCTTTTTCAAGAATTTTACGTTGGGGAACACCATTAATCTCTCCCTCCACAAAAACCGTCAAATAGGTCTTATCGGACAAAAAGGTGTTTTCGGCCGAACCTTCGCGTATGGGCATAACCCCTTCATAACCAAAATAACGGGTAATAAATGCACCCAAAATGATCAAAATAAAAGATAAATGAATCATTAGTATGGTCCATTTTTCCCGACGCAATAATTTATATTTGAATATGTTTCCAAAAAAGTTGAGCATAAAAAGAGCCAAAATCAACTCAAACCACCAGGCGTTGTAAATCCATATTTTGGCGGTATCGGTGCTGTACCAGCTCTCAATAAAAGTTCCAAAGGCCATTGCAGCAGAAAAAGCGATAAATAACAAAGCCATTAATTGATTGGAAAATAAATATTTAAGGATACTTTCTCTCATTTCAATCTACACCACATCTTTTCTTCAGAAGTGCAAAGATATCGGTTGAAATCGAATTATAGTAAATTCAAAAGGCTAAATTGAATATCAGAAAGATTGTTTCTAACTATGTAGCGATCATAATTTCTTATATTAACTAACTTATAAATTAGCCAAATATCTAATTGTAGAGTCTGAAAAGTAAACTAGTGACATAAATAGGGTAGAAAACATTCTTTATATTCATGAAGTAAACATGAAAATACCCTATTCAAATCAAAATTTTAATTGAAATGGGAATCATCAAATAAAAATTTGAAAAAATTGCAAGCTAAGTGCAATGAAAAAACTTCATATCGACATGATTTAGTTTTTATAAACCTTGAGAAATATCTTTATGTATTTTTGAAATATGACAAAAGTCGTTTTGATCGGAGCAGGCCATTTGGCTTTTCATTTCTACAGGCAATTCCTCAGATGTAGTGAAGTAAATTTTACACAGTGGTTCAACAGATCCTTGGAAAAGATTGATTTTGCAAAATCAAAAGTTGCAATTACAAATCAACTTTCTCAACTTAAAGTCGCGGATTTATATTTGATCTGTACCAGTGATGATGCCATCGAAGATATTAGTAAAAAAATTAAGACTGAGGGATTGATCGCACATTGTGCGGGAGGCGTACCTCTAAACCGACTCAGCGGCTCATCGAGAAAAGCAGTGTTTTACCCCTTACAAACATTTACAAAAGGACAGGACTTGAGTTTTGATCATCTTCCTTTTTGTATAGAAACCACTCATTCGAAAGATCGAATACTGTTAAACAAGTTGGCCAATACTTTAGGGGGGGTTCCACACCAATTCAATAGTGAAAAGAGAGCGTTTATCCACTTGATAGCTGTATTTATAAATAATTTTGGAAATCATATCCTCCATCTGGGAAATGAACTCTCAAAAAAACACAAAATTCCATTCCAAATTTTCCATTCACTGATTCAAGAAACCTATCAAAAAGCTTTTGCCCAAGGACCTGAAGATGCACAAACAGGACCTGCTTTAAGACTTGACCACAAAACCATTGATAAACATTTGGATTTGCTCACAGATCAAGACTTAAAAAAACTATATATAAATTTGACTACTTCAATTCAAAAAAAACATGAGCGATAAAAACTACAAAATCCTACTTAACAATGTTAAAACTTTTGTTTTCGATGTGGATGGTGTTATGACCAATGGAAAAATACTAATTACCACTAACGGAGAAATGTACCGTGAGATGGATACTCGTGACGGTTTTGCCTTAAAACATGCAATAAATAAAGGTTTTAAAATTGGGATCATCTCGGGAGGTACAAATGAAGGAGTCAGAAAAAGACTCGAACTTCTAGGTGTCAGTAAAGTTTATTTAGGAATTAAAAAAAAAGAAATTGCTTTTGAAGATTTTGTCCAAACCTTCGATATTGATCCTAAAGAAGTACTTTACATGGGGGATGATGTGGCGGATATAGGTGTGATGGAAAAGGTTGGTGTTGCTACCTGTCCACAGGACGCGGTCTCAGATGTCAAAAAAATTGTGGATTATGTATCCCCCAAAAAAGGTGGAGATGGATGCGTTAGAGAGATACTGGAACAAGTAATGAGAGTTCAAAATAAATGGATTTTCTAAAATTTTATATCTGCAATTTAATATATGATGACCCTCAATAACTATGAAATTATTCTTGCCTCAGGCTCTCCTAGAAGAAAATTTTTTTTTGAGAGCTTGAAAATCCCTTTTACAATCAAAACCCATTTGGTTGATGAAACCTTTCCTCATGGACTTAAAGGAAATGAAATCTCCGAATTTATCGTCCGACAAAAAAACGCTCCTTTTGTCAATGCGATCCAACCGAAACAAATTGTCATTACCGCAGACACCATCGTTTGGTGTGAGAATCGGTATTTAGGAAAGCCCAGAAACAAAAAAAAAGCTAAAGAAATGTTGAAATTTCTTTCTGGAAAATCTCACCAAGTCATTACCTCAGTTGGCTTTTTAACTACAAAAAAATTTGAAATCATTACAGAAAACACTAAAGTATTTTTCAAAAGTTTAACTGATCAAGAAATAGATTATTACATTGAGAATGAGTTCCCCCTGGACAAAGCTGGAGCCTATGGCATACAGGAATGGATTGGGGAAATTGGAATAATCAAAATTGAAGGGAGCTATACCAATGTGGTAGGACTACCGCTTGCACAAGTAAAGGACAAAATATCACTTTTGATTCAGGAGGAATGAGCCGGCTGGATCAAAAATCGTATTTTGTGGAGAATAACCTAAATTTAAATTTTAAGAAATAATTATGGACTAATAAAAGCCATTCCATCAAAATATGAAATGTCTCAGTAGTTTTCTATCCTCAAAACATACAATACTTAAAACATCCTTTTTTTTATTGGGACTTTTTCTTTGCACGACCATAGTCAAAGCCCAATCCTCTTCAGAAATCTACAAACAACTAAAGAAGCTTAATTTTTTGGGATCTGTACTCTATCTCGCCGCCCATCCGGATGATGAAAACACACGTGTAATCTCCTACTTTTCCAATCACGTTTTGGCTCGAACAGCATATCTGTCAATTACCCGTGGCGATGGAGGTCAAAACCTAGTAGGAGCTGAATTACGAGAAGCTTTAGGGTTGATCCGAACTCAGGAGCTTTTAGCGGCCCGTAAAATTGACGGTGGGTTGCAATTTTTTACTATGGCAAATGATTTTGGATACTCTAAAAATCCAAAAGAAACTCTTTCCATATGGGATAAAGAAGAGGTTTTGGCACAAACTATTACCCAAATTCAAAAATTCAAACCCGACATAATCATCAACCGATTCAATAGTGGAAGTTCAGGTAGAACACACGGACACCACACCGCATCGGCCATGATCAGTGAATGGGCTTTTGAAAAATTAAATGCAGATCAAACAGCATGGCACCCCCAACGACTATTCCACAACACCTCTTGGTATTTTTATGGTGGTAAGGAAAATTTTGAAAAAGCCAGCAAAAAATCTATGTTGACAATAGATATGGGTGTTTATGATCCGATATCTGGCAAAACCAATTCAGAAATTGCGGCAATGAGTAGAAGCCAGCATAAATCTCAGGGCTTTGGCAGTGCCGCTAATATGGGTCAGCGAATGGAATACTTGGAATTGGTAAAGGGGAAAAAAATAATCAGTAATGACCCTTTTGAAGGGATCAATACTCGATGGACAAGAGTAAAAGGAGGTGCTCCAATTGGAAAAGCCATAGAAAAAATTATTGATGATTTTGATTTCTCTGCACCCTTCAAAAGTGTGGCTTCATTACTTGAAGTAAAAAAAATGATAATGCAGTTAGAGGACATTCATTGGAAAAATATCAAAACCCAAGAAATCAAAAGCCTTATACTTCAATGTCTAGGAATAGAGCTTCAACTAAATGCACAAATACCATACGGTGTATTGGGAGAAAATCTGCAAATCAGTCTTTTGGTTAATAATCCCAGTCCTCTGTCTGTGAGTTTAAAAAATATAGAATTAAAAAATAAATCTATTGATTTGAATGAAAACCTTAAAACCAATCTACCTTTCAATAAAAAATTTGAAACTGAAATTGATGGTACAATAAGTAGTCCTTATTGGCTCACCCAAAAAGGTAGCCAAGGAATGTATGTCACTGACAAAAAAAAATGGATTGGAGAGGCAAACACCCCGGTAGCTTATATTGCAAAACTCAACTTATTAATTGAAGGAAAAACATTAATTACAAGCCTGCCACTTCAATATAGAAGAACAGATCCTGTAAAAGGCGAAGTTTTAACCTCATTTCATATACTCCCCAATGCAAGTCTAGAATTTGAAGCTCCCGTTTATCTTTTTGCTACGGGTCAAAATCGTAGGGTTAAAGTAAGTGTCAAAAATTTAGGCCCATCCATCAAAGGAACACTCAGTTTGGAAACCCCAAAATCTTGGATAATGACTCCCAAATCCATTGAGGTTGATATATTGGGAAAAGGAATTGAAAACGATTTTTATTTTAATATCAAAGCTCCTTTAAATACAGAGGTTGGATTCTTAAAACCTCTGTTACAAACCAAAACAAAAACTCTCAGATCCTCTCTTCAGGAAATAACATACGACCATATTCCAAAACAGTACCTCATATCACCCTCCAAATGTAAGGTAGTGGCTTTAAATTTAAAAAAAGGAGTAGAGAAGGTAGCCTACATCCAAGGGGCTGGTGACAACATTCCACAGAGTTTATCTGCCTTGGGTCTTGAAGTAGAAATGTTAAAGGCTAAAGATATAACCCTCAAAAAACTTAACCCTTTTGATGCGGTAATAGTAGGCATCAGGGCATTCAATGTTGAAGAGTCTTTGGCTTATAAAAATAAAATTCTTTGGGAATATGCGGCAGCCGGTGGAAATCTCTTGATCCAGTACAATACTAGTAGAGGATTAAAAACCCAAGAACTAACTCCATTGAATTTAAACCTTTCCAGGGATCGTGTATCTAATGAAAATGCCAACGTGCAAATCATCAACCCAAAACATCCTATCTTAAATCATCCTAATAAAATTACAAGCCAAGATTTTGAAGGTTGGGTTCAAGAAAGAGGCTTATATTTTCCAAATCAATGGGATGAAAAATTCATCCCATTGCTACAAATGAATGATGCCGGTGAGTCTCCAAAAAAAGGAGCGCTACTCGTTGCAAATTTTGGAAATGGAAGAGTAGTTTATACTGGTTTGAGCTTCTTTCGTCAATTGCCAGCAGGAGTACCGGGTGCATACCGTTTGTTATTTAACCTAATTGCAAGACAATGAAAAAAAATCTTCCTACAATTTATTGGTTACTGCTTTTAACTCAATTGTTTTTTTGGGTTTTTTGCTATTTTTTTATGAAAAATTTTAATTAATGGAACTCATTGACTGGGCGGTTTTATCCTTTAGCTTACTTTTCATAGTTGTGTATGGGGTTTGGAAAAACAAATCTCATAAAAACATTAAAGACTACATCAGAGGAGGCAATCAGGCATCTTGGTTCACTGTTGGACTTTCTGTCATGGCTACGCAAGCTAGTGCAATTACTTTTCTATCTACCCCTGGACAAGCTTTCAATGATGGGATGGAATTTTTGCAATTTTACCTCGGATTACCTTTTGCCATGATCATAATCTGTTTGTTTTTTTTACCCGTCTATCACAAACTAAAAGTCTACACAGCATATGAGTTTTTGGAAAAGCGTTTTGATCTAAAAACCCGAACCCTAACCGCCATTTTATTCCTGATTCAAAGGGGTCTAGCTGCCGGTATCACGATCTATGCTCCGGCCATCATTTTAAGTGTAGTATTGGGCTGGAATCTTAAACTACTGATAGTTGTAATGGGCTTGCTAGTAGTGTTCTACACTATGTTAGGTGGGACACAAGCCGTAAATGTCACCCAAAAACAACAGATGTTCATAATCTTCTCAGGTATGATTGCGGCCTTTGTTTTTATCATAAAAGGCTTACCTGAGAAACTTTCCTTCTACAATGCCCTTCAATTAGCAGGCTTGAGTGAAAAAATGAATATACTCGACTTTAGTATGGATCCCAATAATCGTTATACCTTTTGGAGTGGAGTCACTGGAGGGTTCTTTTTAGCTCTGTCATATTTTGGTACGGATCAAAGTCAGGTACAACGATACCTTTCCGGCAAATCTCTCGCCGAAAGTCAAAGAGGATTGATCATGAATGGATTTTTAAAAATCCCCATGCAATTTTTTATTCTGTTAACCGGGGTTATGGTTTTTGTCTTTTTCCAATTTGAAAAAGCCCCCCTCCATTTCAATCCTTATGCCTCAAAAAAAATAAGAGTTACAGGTGGCGGGGAAAAATTTGAAGCTCTTGAAATTGCCAATAACATCATTTTCCAAGAAAAGCAAAGACAACTCCAAAAAGAAGATTTTTTCTCTAATAAAGACTCCCAAGCCAAGTATCTAAAACTGGAAAAACAAGCCCAAAAAAACCGAATCGAGGCGAAAAAAATCATCAAAGCCAACCAACCTCAAATCGAATCCAATGACAAAGACTATGTCTTCATCTATTTCATTCTAAACTACTTGCCACAAGGCTTGATCGGGCTGCTTCTGGCGGTGATACTTTCGGCTGCCATGAGCTCTGCTGCCTCAGAGATCAACGCGCTATCTGCTACAACAGTGGTTGACTTATATAAACGCTTTAACGACACTCAAGAAGAAAAACATTACGTTTTTGCGGGAAAAGGATTTACCCTGCTTTGGGGTGTAATTGCTATTGTATTTGCTCTGGCAGGGAATCTTTTTGAAAACCTGATCCAGTTAGTTAACATTATCGGCTCCCTATTTTACGGTACCATTCTGGGTGTTTTCTTTATTGCTATATTTATTAAAACCATAAGGGCCAATGCAGTATTCTTCGCCGCCCTTTTATCGGAAATTCTTGTTTTAGTAATCTATAGTCAACAATGGGTGAGCTTTCTTTGGCTAAATGTAATTGGAGCTGTACTTACTGTTTTAATGGCTTTCGTCATACAATTCATTTTTAAAAAATAGATTTTTTTCTATTTTTATAGAAATTCTAAATCAAGTTCAATTTACTAATTTCCAATTTTGAGTTTGAAATGCTTAATCCATTATGATTAAGAAAATATCTGTCTAAACCGTCTTCTTTATTTTTACACTTTGCTTTTAAATCCAAGTTATTGAATAAAAAAAACCTTTGCAACGTGCAGAGGGCAGATTAGCTTAATTTAGTACTATCATTTACTCCATTCAGAAATAGATGCATTATTCATAATGATATAATCTTTGTTACCTGCTTTTTCGGCCAGCTCCAAAGATATTTTTACTGCTTTGAGTGCCGCTTTTTTATCATTACGTTCTGCAAGGATCAGTGCATACTGGCGATACATCCAATAAGCTGGTTTTTCTCGCATACCCAATGCTTTTTCCATCCACTCTTGGGCTGTTAACAAATCCTTTTTTTCCTGTAGATAGTAAACAGCTGCCTGATAATAATCTCCTGATTTAGGTGTTGCCGAAAGTGTTTTATCTATACTCTCCAATGCTTTGGTTTGGGTAGGAACTCTAAAAGGAATCGCTATTAATGTATGTTCCCAAATTAAGTTCAGATAAGCGTCATTACTGGTAATATTGGATAAGGAAATCGTAAAAGTCTCTACCATAGGATCGAAATAATTGCTGGGAACCGAAATATGGAGTGCAACCTGGTCTTCCTCCCAATTTTTTGGGACACCGCCCAAATCATTTTTTTTGTAAAAATAAACTTCCCATTTTGATATTTCAGGGCGGGTATACAAAGCATATTTACCCGCTGCTAAGGATTTTCCCATTATCATAACAGGATCAGAAAAAGATATAGTAGTATTCTTGTTAGCACCTGTTCTCCATAAATCTCCATATCGAACCAAGCCCCCAATGATTTTTCTACCGCGGGCAGAAGGTCGAGAGTAGTCCACCTCAACTTCGGTCAATCCAACTTGTTGGGAAATTTTTCCTCTGGGACTCATTGGTGGAGTACTGACCTGTGCACAAACCCCAACAACCATAAAGTTAAAAAGCAAAAAGTAATTGATAAGTCTCATGATGTTTTTTTCAAATATAAAAACCATTAACAAAATAATATTTATAAAATGTTTATATTTTGTTTAATATTTTTATAAAAGACTTAAACAATTTGTATCTTTGTGAAATAAGGGTTATGAAATTATATCGACTTCATGAAATTCAAAATTTACCCATCAGCATGGAGCAAGCATGGAAATTTCTTAGTGATCCAAAAAATTTAAAAAAAATCACTCCTGATTATATGAGATTCGAAATATTATGTGGAGACGAAAAAATGATGTATCCAGGACAGATAATTAAATATATCGTAACCCCTGTAATGGGAATACCTACCCAATGGGTCACAGAAATTACCCATTTCAAAGAAGGGGAATATTTTGTTGACGAGCAAAGGTTCGGTCCTTATGCCTTATGGCATCACAAACATTTTATTCGACCTATAAAAAATGGGATTGAAATGGAAGATATTATTGACTACAAAATACCTCTTGGAATTTTGGGACAAATGGTACACCCAATACTAGTGAAACCTAAACTAAGAGAGATATTCAAATACCGTAAAAAAAAGTTATCAGAATTGTTTGGAGAATACAAAAGCTAAAATGAAAAAAAATATACTTATTGTAGGAGGAAGCTCAGGAATCGGTCTGGCATTAGTTAAACAAATGCATTCTAATAATAATCTTTTTGTGGCCAACCGATCCAATGAGAGATTAAACGGCTTACATGTTACATACATTCCCTTTGATGTAGAGGCTGACGAATTGGAGGTTTCTCAACTACCAGAAACCCTTCATGGGCTTGTTTATTGTCCCGGCACTATAAACCTAAGGCCCTTTAAAGGTTTAAAGCCAGAAGTTTTTTCTAAAGATTTTTCGATCAATGTTATGGGAGCAGTGAAAACCCTACAATCCGTTCTTGGTCGTTTACAAAATAGTCAGACATCTGCCAGTGTCGTATTTTTCAGTACAGTAGCTGTTCAAACCGGTATGCCTTTTCACGCCTCTGTTGCTACTGCAAAAGGAGCTTTGGAGGGTTTATCACGAAGCTTAGCTGCAGAACTGGCCCCCAAAATACGTTTTAATGTAATCGCCCCTTCTTTGATAGATACCCCTCTAGCTGAAAAGTTTCTTAATAACGACACCAAAAAAAGCAATGCTGCGGCTAGACATCCTCTGCAAAGGGTAGGAAATCCTGAGGAGATCGCTCAAATAACTGAGTTTTTATTAGACAACAAGAGTAGTTGGATTACTGCTCAAACCCTGACCGTTGACGGTGGGATAGGGAGTATTAAAAGTTAATTATTATGGGAAAATTAACGCTTTTTTGGTTTCGAAGAGATCTGAGGTTGCATGACAATAAAGGACTTTACGAAGCTCTCAAGGGCATTAATAGGGTTATCCCAATTTTTATATATGATACTAATATTATAAACAATTTACAAAAGGATGATCACAGACTAACATTCATTCAAAACGCCTTGGGTGGCATCAATAACGCTATGAAGGGGAACAGATGCAGGATAGGAATTTATCGGGGCACTCCCAAGGCTGTTTTTAAAAATATCATTCGAGAATTTCCGATTGAGAAAGTAATTGCTAATCATGACTATGAAAGCTATGCAAAAAGTCGTGATGAAGAAATAAGAAACCTTCTAAAAAAAGAAGGTATCGGCTTTACTACCTATAAAGACCAAGTTATTTATGAAAAAAATGAAGTTGTCAAGGAAGATGGAAAACCCTATGTAGTTTACACGCCCTACTCAAGAAAATGGAGAATCAGATTCGATCAAGAAGAAATCCAAAACTATCCATCAGAGGACCTTTTGTCCAACTTCTATAATGAAAAGTTTCTACCTCAGATTACCCTCAAAGAAATGGGGTTTGAAATTTCAAAAATAATACCAAAAGAATTCAAATTTGATGATGATCTGATCGACCAATACGAAGCAACACGAAATTTTCCGTCTACAGACAATACCTCTCGTTTAGGGGTACACTTACGTTTTGGAACACAAAGCATTAGGAAATTGGTAGCAAAAAGTGCTGAAAGAGAAAATCCAACCTTTCTGAAGGAATTGATATGGAGAGAATTCTTCATGCAAATTCTTTGGCATTTTCCTTATACAGAAAATCAATGTTTTAAAAAGCGGTATGATCGTATTAAATACCGAAATAATGAGGAAGAATTTGAAAGATGGTGTCAAGGAAAAACTGGTTACCCTCTAGTTGATGCAGGTATGAGAGAACTAAATCAAACTGGTTTCATGCACAACCGCATAAGAATGCTAGTCTCTAGTTTTTTATGTAAACACCTATTAATCGATTGGCGATGGGGAGAAGCTTATTTTGCGAATAAGCTTTTTGATTATGAAAAATCCAGCAACATAGGAAATTGGCAATGGGTTGCCGGATGTGGTGTGGATGCTGCTCCATATTTTAGAATCTTCAATCCCCACGAGCAAGTCAAAAAGTTTGATAAAAACCTGAACTACATCAAAAAATGGGTAAAGGATCTAGACAAATCTACCTATCCTGAACCGATAGTAGAACACAAAATGGCCCGAGAGCGATGCTTGCAGGAATATAAAATTGCCCTTACCCCTGAATGAGAGGGTCAAAAAAGCATCTTCCCTTTAAAATTTGCTCAAAATGTAATCGACCTTTTCAATGGAGAAAAAAATGGGAACGGGATTGGGAAAATGTTAAATATTGTAGTAAAAAATGTCAGAAAAGTTAAGTACTGCCTTAATTTGGTTCAGAAATGACCTTAGAACAATAGATCATCAAGGTCTAAAAAATGCTGTGGAGAGTGGTCTCAGAGTTATCGCATGCTATATTTTCAACCCAAATCATTATAGAACCCTTAAGTGGGGTTTCAAAAAAACTGACCGGTTTAGAGCCCAATTTCTCATTGAGAGCGTCAAAGCCCTTCAAAATGATCTTGAAGAATTAAATATCAGTTTGATAATTGATAAAAAAAAAACTGAAAAAGTACTTCCTGAATTGATCAAAAAATATAACGTTAAGGAAATTTTCCTACAACACGAATGGACTGAGGAAGAAAAAAAGGAAGAGGAGAATATATCAGCACAAATTGATTCCAGCATCAAATGGAACAGATACTATGAACAATTTCTTTTTCATCCTTCTGACTTACCTTTCTCTCGATCCCAAGTACCTGAAATTTTTGGAGCTTTCAGAAAACGTTGTGAAAAAGAAGTTCAAGTCAGGCCATGCCTTCCTCCTCCCGTTTCCTTAGACACCTCCAACCGCATTAAGGTTAATGACAACCTTCCTGATTTGTCAGAACTGAGCCTGCCTCTCCTGGATAGGGATCAAAGATCAGCCTTCCCTTTTTTAGGAGGAACAGACAATGGAATAAAACGATTGGATCAGTATTTTTGGAAAAGTAAAAAATTATCCTTTTACAAAAAAACACGCAATGGACTGTTAGGAGTAGACTACAGTTCTAAATTTTCACCTTGGTTGGCCAATGGGAGTATATCGCCAAAAACCATCTATTGGGAAATCATACGTTATGAAAAAGAAATCCAAAAAAACCAATCTACATATTGGTTGGTTTTTGAGTTGATTTGGAGGGATTTTTTCAAATACATTTCTCTCAAACATGAAAATAAAATATTCAGAATTGGAGGGATTTTAGAAAGAGATTACCTCTGGAACTCGCAGTTGGATCGTTTTCGACAATGGACAGATGGACACACCGCCGAACCATTTGTCAATGCCAATATGATCGAACTCAAACAAACCGGTTGGATGAGCAATCGCGGGCGACAAAATGTGGCCAGTTATTTTGCCAAGAATATGAAAATGGACTGGCGGATGGGTGCTGCTTATTTTGAATCACTTTTGGTAGACTTCGATGTTCACAGCAATTATGGTAACTGGATGTATGTATCAGGGGTGGGCAACGACCCCAGAGATCGAAAATTTGATGTACAATGGCAAGCTCAGCATTACGATACGGATGGAAAATTTCAAAACCTCTGGCTACATAAAACACTCTTTTGATGAGATTAAGACTGGTATTAGGAGATCAACTGAATCTAAAACACTCATGGTTCAATGAAAAAGATGAATCTACGCTATATGTTCTATACGAACTACACCAAGAGACAAATTATGTGGTTCATCACATCCAAAAAATAGTCGCCTTTTTTTCTGCCATGCGGTCCTTTGCCTTAGAGCTACAAAATCAAGGACATCAGGTACTCTATTATGATATCAACAGTAATGCCTCAAAAAAATCATTAGAGGATAACATCAAAGACCTTGTTAGAGAAAAAGGGGTTGAAAAGTTTGAATATCAACTGCCCGATGAGTACCGTTTGGATAAACAATTAAAGTCCATATGTAAAAACATCAATATACCCTCAAAAAGTTTTGATACAGAACATTTTTTAACCACCAGAGAAGAATTAAAATCTTTTTTTGAAGGAAAAAAACAACTTATTATGGAGTTCTTCTATCGCTATATGCGTAAGAAATACGATCTTTTGATGGTACAAGGACAACCCCTGGGAGGACAATGGAATTTTGACAAAAACAATCGCAAGAAATGGAAAGGAAATCCCGCCATTCCCCTACCCTACAGAACCAAAAATCAGGGAAATGAATTGGTATATGAATCCATAGTTAAAGTCGGAGTTAAATTCATAGGTACATACGATGCCAAAAATTACCTCTATCCAGCCAGTAGAGAAGAAGCACTGGAGCAACTTGACTATTTCTGCCAAAACCTATTAATTTATTTTGGAGATTTCCAAGATGCCATGCATACCAAAGAACGCAATCTCTTCCATTCCAGGATTTCATTTGCCCTGAACACCAAAATCCTCCATCCTATGGAGGTAATGGAGGCAGTAATTTTATACTACGAAAAAAACCAGGAGCGTATTGCCCTCTCACAGGTTGAAGGATTTATCAGACAAATACTAGGCTGGCGAGAATACATGCGAGGTATCTATTGGCTAGAAATGCCAGACTATAAAGGCTATAATAGACTGGAAAACTTTAATCAACTCCCCAACTTCTATTGGACCGGAAAAACCAAAATGAATTGTCTTAAAGAAAGCATTACAGA
>JBMTKF010000008.1:0-92363 GCA_049439205.1 Flavobacteriaceae bacterium
CAGGGACCAACTGATTATGAGTCAGCTACTCTAACCAACTGAGCTATAGGACCTTTTCTACTTTTTATTTGGCTTAAAGGGGTGTTTTTAAATTAATGTGTCTTTGGCTAAACCCAATTTACATAAATGTTTATGTATTTTACAAATCCACGAAACTTTAAAGACCTTAAAAGTAGATGCGCAAATATAATATTTAAGTGGGAAATAAGTAAAAAATCTATAGGGTTTAAGCTCTAACTATTACCCGGCAAAATTCTCTTAAGACCACTTTAGATATTCTTCTTTTTCCTTTTGGTTTTTGTTAGATTTAAATCTTCCCATAAAGTTTGCATTTTCCAAATCCCATCTGATTAAATAACTTTATATCAAATAATAACAAATGAAAAGAAGAAGTGCCCTGGTTATTGGCGCAACAGGTGCAACCGGACAAGAGATTGTTTCTCAATTACTAGAAGATAATGATTATAATTCAATTTCAATATTTGTAAGAAGAAACCCTAATATCTCTCATAAAAAACTAATAACCCATGAAATTAATTTCTCTAAAATTGAGGATTATAAAGACCTTATAAAGGGTGATGTTTTATTTTCTTGTCTAGGAACGACACTCAAAAGCGCAGGTACTAAAGAGAAACAATATCTAGTAGACTATACCTATCAATATCAATTTGCTAAAATAGCATCAGAAAATGGAGTTCCCATCTATTCCCTAGTTTCATCTACAGGTGCTAATGAAAACTCTCCTTTTTTCTATCCAAAAATAAAAGGTAAACTTGAAAAAGCAGTTAAGAAGCTTTCTTTTAAAATAATTCAAATATTCCAGCCACCAACTTTAATTAGACAACAAGAACTGATGAGAACAGGAGAAAAAATTGGAATTAGAGTGTTTAGATGGTTTAATTTTTTTGGGATGCTAAAATCTCAAAAACCAATACCTGTTTCGAATCTTGCTAAGTTTATGGTTGAACAAGTTAAAATGAAGCAAAAGGAAAAGATCAGAACTTTTAAAACCTTCAGTAATATATCTTAAAGAAGATTTTGAGTAAGAATTAGAGAGCTATATTAATTTTACCAACAAAAGAGAGTGTCTTTAAATAGGTCAAACCAATACATAATATTCAACAATCACATGTTTTATTACATTAGGGGGAAAACTAATACACGCAAAGGCTATTAATTCTCTAGATGGGCTTATTGAAATAGTTACAGATAAGAAATTTTATGACCTAGAGAAAATTGGAAAGGTATCGTTGTTAAATTAGCTTTTAATTCTAAAGTTCATAAACTAGAGTTGCAATTCTATCAAAAAAGCAGTTAGAAAACCCCAAAAGGTCCCTGTAGCCATACTCACAATAGCCAAAACCACTGCATGGGGCATGAGTTTTTTGTTATAGGCTGAGGCTAAAGCAGGGGATGTAGAGATCCCCCCAATATTAGCCATCATTGCAATAGGACCCCAGGCCATTGAAATTTTTAGCTTGTAATTGAAATAGGTAATTACCATAATATTGATGATCATCCAATTGATCATAAAAAAGATCAATACCCAAGGGAGTTCAAAATCGTTGAGCTTGAGTTTAAGCCCCAGTATTGACATTATAACAATAATTCCAACAGAACCAATTTTGAGGTTGATTCCAAAAGACCAAAATTTTAAAACATTTCCAATCACTAAACCCAAAACGGATAGTATGATTACGTTGATGATAAAGTCAAATTCCATCCAAACTACTGTGGCTGTTGTCAATACCGCAATCAATAAAGACCAATAAGGGTTTTTGGTGGTCAGATTCCCATCGGTATCTTTTTCGGTAAGAAGTATGGATTTAGAAATTTTTAATTTTTCGTTCAAATGGTCTGTCCTTCTAATGATTTGAAAAAGGAAGATCATAACGATGTTCTGAATCATATTATCCAGCAGTAAAACTGATAGAAAAAGATCCTCTCTAACCGAAACATATTCCTTTAGAACCAACATACTGGAACTGCCTCCGATCCAACTCCCCACGATGGGAATGATTCCCCTCCAAGATTCCGCCATTTGCTCGCTTGCAATAAAGTAGACCATAAATAAAAAGACTGGAATGACAGCTATTGTAAATGACCCAATAAAAAAAAGTAAAAGAGGTTTTAGTCCTACAATTTTGAGTTGTGACAAGGACATAGAGCTCATAATACAAAAAATGGTAATGGGGTAAATATAGGCTTTACTCCAATTGTGAAGGGGAATGTTTTCCAAAGAAAGATCAAAGATAAAAGACAGAATGCCGGGAATAAGAAAAGTAAGCAATATAGCTGGAAGCCAATGTAAAATTTTTTGGATAATCTTATTTTTAAATTTGGCGATATAAATGACAAATATCGAAACAGTTATGGCGATGAAAATACCTAAAAAGTTCGCATTATCCATATGATAGTTTTTAAATTCAAGCTGAGTTAAAATTTTCGATTAGAGTGAAAATTATTAGGGACACGATTGAAATCTTTTTAGTTTCTGCAAGCCTGTTTTTTTGACATCTTTAGATTAAAATAACTTTTAAGTTAATCTTCTTCCCATATGTCCTTAATGAACAAGGGAATAGGGTTAAAACTATTCATTTTTTTGATTTTTTATTTATTAAAAATATAATTTTTATATACAATTGATATACGCTAAACGAATATTACCTTTTCAAAATCTCAATTGTTACTGAGGTAAAATTATAATTCAAAAAAATATAGACACTCAACTTCTTTCACCTAGTTTCAACTCATTAAATGATCTATGGTGCTTTGATGATACCAATATTATCTTTAATTTTAAATAAGTTATTAAAAAATGAAATATTCTAAATACTTATCTGTCCTGGTTTCGGTTGTTGTTCTGAGTGCCTGGAGTTTCAAATTAAATCAACCTTCTGTTTTTAGAGGGGGTGACGCAATGACAATGTCTGAAGAATTTGCTGCATACGGACTAAGCGATTCCATAATGATTTCTGTAGGTATAGTCAAGATATTATTAGCTCTATTACTTTTGGCAGGAGCGTTCAAATTCCCTGCCTTGCTCAAGCCCTCCGCAGCTATTATGTCCTTGTTCATGATTGGAGCTGTTTATTTTCACATTAGCATTTCTGACGGAGTTCTCCCCACATTACCAGCGGCAACCATGTTGTTGTGTTGTTTGTTAATAGTATTTTACCCAAACCCTATCAGTGGGGAAAAATTCTGAATCCAACCATTTCATTTCTGTTTTTTAGTTCAATCGTTACTCCTTTAAAAAAAATCGTTTTTGACCATTCTTGATCTTCTTTTATGGTTTTCGGCTTTTTCATTTTTGTTTTATGGAATAAGTTGTTTAACTAGTGCTTTTATGGTAAATGAATTTATACGTTACGGTATTCCGCAATACAGAAAATTGACAGGCTTACTTCAAATATTGGGAGGGTTGGGAATTATAAATGGATTTTGGGTAGATCATTTACAGTTCATCAGCGTACTTGGACTATCCGTTTTGATGCTTTTAGGGGTCGTCACTCGTATAATGATCAAAGACGGCTATGTAAAAACTTTTCCCGCCCTATTTTACTGTTTGTTAAACGTTTATTTGAGTTATAATTTGGCTCAAACCCTGTGAAAAAATTACGGATTCGGTTAACAAAAGATGTTCAACCCCATGTTGGACTTTATTTGATTACTAGTTTGGCCATTCCAAATGCAGTGGCCAACAAAAATATTAATTCATTTTTTTGATGGTTTTATTTAAAATAAATAAAGTTATACCGTTCCTTTCTTAGAACCGTAATAAAACAGGCCCATAGTAGCCAATCCAATAATAATCACGGGAAGCGGTGCAGTAGGATCTCCTTTAATGAAACCAATGAGATCCGGAAGAGCAAAAAACCCAGTTAATACAAATAACAAAAATGAAATTCTTTTCAAAGTCTCCAAATCGGAAAAAGAAGTCGCTCCGATAATAACGAAAATAATCCCCAATACTATTAGACCAACGACCAAGGCAAAACCTTCAAACATGGTTACTGCATCAGGAGACGGTTCGGAACCAAAAGCATCAGCGATCAGCATCAATTTAAACTCAGGTGAAAAGAGCGATAAAAACAGGGGGATACCTTGAATAAAAACAAGAATAGTACAAATCCAAAAGATCGTTTTAATTTTCATTTCAAATTAATTTATTTAGTTTTAAATTAATAAAAAATCAATACGAATCTCTAAAAAACTATCTTCTTCTTCCGGTAAATTCCATAGCTTCTCCTTTACCAAAACCATAACTGAAGCCCAACACCCAAAAACGACCATAAACGGATCGGCTCCAAACGTTGAAATCGTCCCTAATGGTTCTTCGTTCTCTTACCCTTGTAACAAAAAGATCTCTTAGATTGAAACTGATTACACCCTTCCCTTTAAGTAATTTTTTTCTAGCCCCCACATTCAAAAACTGACTCGGTAACGTCTCCCCATCCACCGTTTTGAATCCCGATTGATAATTCCAACTCAGTTCTACATCTAAATCTTTGGGTAATTTAAATTTTGAGGTCAGCTCTGAAGTCCAGCTATTACCATTAAAATCATAGGATCTGCCCTGCCAAGAAGCCTTACGATCAAATGCATTATAATTGAAATCTCCATTAATAATTATTTTGCTAGTCGGACTGATCTTCCCATTGACTTCTATTCCATTTACCCTCTTGGTTCCAAGATTTTCCGGCCCACTCACACTAATGTTGTTCTCAATAGTCGATACTGATTCGATTGTATTGGTAGTGTACAATTGATACAAACTCATGTTCATCGAAAGATTACCCTCTACAAAAATGGCCGAGACCTCATAGGAATCCGAATACTCTGCCTTAAGGTCAGGATTCCCTTTTCGATAATTATAACTGTTACGAATATTAAAAAAAGGATTCAAATCCCACAGACGGGGACGATAGATCCTCCTGGAATAACCCGCCTGCAACGAAAAAATATCACTAAACTTGTAGGAACTATTCAAAGATGGAAAAAAGTCTGAAAAGTCAAGGCTGTTTTTTTCATTGGTATTCACCAAGACCGTATTAACTTGGGTATTTTCTATCCTAAGTCCCAATTGGACCCCCCAAGGGTCGGCCTCGAATGCCGTCATGCCATAAACCCCTAAAACCCCTTGTTTGAATTCAAATAAATTGGTCAGCCCAGCATCAACTATCCATTGCCCATCAGTTTTGTTTTGTACCTCAAAATCATTACTCACGTCATTGAGGGCGTATTGAAACCCTCCTTCTACAGTCCAGTTTTCACCGATGGGACGGGTGTAATCCAATTTAAAAGTGTTAACCACTTCTTTAAAATACGTTTTGGTAAGCTGGTCACCAAAAGCTACTACTCCTGAAACTGGAGTGTTAAAAAATTCAGAATCTTGTTCTTTACTGAAAAGATTCCCTGTAGCACTAAAAATTAAGTCGTGATCTTCGTGATCCAAAAAATCTTTTTTGTAAACAAACTCATACTGGTATTTTGGATTACCTGCAGTAGTGACCTCTTCACGATTCCACTCCGAGGTAAGTTGGGTATTGTCAAAAAACTCCTTGACATTGGTCTTGGAAGGCTGATCTTCAGCTTCAAAAGCATAAAATCCAGTGAGCGTAACTACGTTTTGTGGATTGATGTAATAATCTGTCCCCAAGATAAAATTGAAAAACTCCTCTTTTCGGTATTCTGTTCCCTCTGTTACGACCTGCCTATTGGTTGTAAAGTTATCATTCTTATTCTTTGCATCACGTGGATAATTCCGAATACCATAGCCAATTTGGGTAAACAAATTGAACTTTTCAGTACGTCGGTTAAGACTCAACCCGGCACTGTTATTTTCTGGCTGACCATAGTTTAGGGTAAAAGAGCCGTTGATTCCCTCTCGATCGTCTTTTTTAATAACGATATTAATAATTCCAGCAGTGCCCTCAGCTTCGTACTTTGCAGAGGGATTGGTAATGACTTCAATTTTTTCGATCATCTCAGCAGTAATAGACCCTAGAGCATTTCCTCCCTCACTTGTTAGGACAGAGGGTTTTCCATTGATCAAAATTTGTACTCCTGAATTTCCCCTAAGGCTCACCTGTCCCTCGATACTAACCGTTACCGAAGGCACATTGTCCAGCACCTCCAAAGCACTGGCTCCAGTACTGCTCAAATCTTTTCCAACATTAAACACCCTTTTGTCCAACTTGAACTCTGTAGTAGACTTTTCGCCTCTCACCTCTACCTCACCCAGCATTTGTGACTGCTCATTCAAAAAGATTTGACCCAAATCCACACGATTGCCACGCACCTCAAAATCCTCCAGCCGTATGGTCTCATATCCTATAAAACTGATTTCCAAATAGACCGCCCCGGAGGGAGCGATTACGGCAAAAGATCCATCATCAGCAGTAGTAACCCCCGTAATGGGGGCTTGGGTAGAAGGATCCCCTACCACTATCGTCGCAAAAGGAATGGGTTGGGAAGAGACCTGATCGATCACAAAACCCTGGATTTCAATATCGTTTTGCTGGGCCTTCAAATAAAAAAATCCGAAAAGGAACAACAATAGAAGGGACGTATTTTTCAAGAGTAGCGTATTTATTTTTCCTTAGATTTCACTTTTCGAAAAAAGTTTAACAAAAGAAAGAATTATTTCAAAACAAAAAGCAGTTTTTGAAAGCATCAAATATTGTAACTTCCCTTTTGCAAAAAACACAAAAATGATTTTGGAACTCCAACAGCTTTTTGGCCCTATTTTCGAGGAAGATCTCATCCATGAGATCGCCAAGGTAGGAACCCTGAGAGAAGTCCCTCAAGATTATATGCTGATAGACATCGGAGAGCGCATCATAGGAATCCCGCTGATGATATCCGGAGCCATAAAAATCTCAAGAGAAAATGAAGAGGGAGAAGAATTGCTGCTCTATTATTTGGAAGAGGGGGACTCCTGCACCCTCACTTTTACTTGGGAAATGGGCGTCACCAAAAGCAAAATTAGAGCCGTTTCAGAATTGCCGTCAAAATTGATTATGATCCCTCTGAGCCATATGGAAGACTGGGGAAACAAATACCCCAGCTGGCGAAATTTTTTGTTTCGAAGCTACCAAACTCGTATGGACGAGTTGATCGATACCCTAGACAGCCTGGCCTTCGATGGCTTGGAAAAAAGGCTACTCGACTATTTGTCCGAAAAGAAAAGGGTCAATGGCACCAACGACCTGCAGATCACCCACAAATTTATCGCCCAAGAACTGCACAGCTCGAGGGTCGTGATCTCTCGACTACTCAAAAAACTAGAGCTTTCCGGAAAAATCAAGCTCAAAAGAAATGAAATTTTAATGGTCTGATTTGTGTAACCTAAGTTACCCAAAATTCGAAAAGGGCTTTTTATTTTTGTAGCTCGAAAAAAGAACATGCAAAGGTATTTTCCCATATTGGAATGGATTCAAGGCTACAACAAATCCCTTTTTAAAAGTGATTTTACCGCTGGGGTTACCGTAGGTATCATGCTTATCCCCCAAGGAATGGCCTATGCCATGATTGCAGGCCTACCACCGGTCTATGGTTTGTATTCCGCCATTTTTCCCCAATTAGTCTACGCCCTAATGGGCAGCTCCCGACAGCTTGCCGTAGGTCCTGTGGCCATGGATTCCCTTTTGGTTGCTACCGCCCTCAACACCATGGCCATCGTCAATTCTGACCACTACATCTCCCTGGCCATCTTCTTGGCTTTGTTTATGGGTCTAATTCAAATTTTTCTGGGATTATTGAAATTTGGCTTTTTGGTAAATTTCTTGTCCAAGCCTGTCATCAGTGGTTTTACCTCTGCTGCCGCTATTATCATTGGTCTGAGCCAACTCAATCATATACTGGGAATCTCGCTTACCTCCCACAACCTGATTCACCAGATTCTGGCTGCACTCTGGGCAACCTTGGGCAACATACACCCCTTTACAGCTTTGATCACAATGGCCAGTATATTGCTGATCTTTTCTCTAAAAAGACTCTCCCGGAAAATTCCAGCTCCATTGTTGGTAGTCATCATCGCCACAAGCTTGACTGCCTCCTTCCAATGGAACGATTTGGGGGTAAAAATTGTAGGCTTTATCCCACGTGGGCTTCCTTCTGTTCAGATACAGGAGGTCACAGCACAAGAAGTTTACCAACTGCTACCCATGGCCTTAACCCTAGCTCTGATCGCATTCTTGGAAGCCATCTCTGTGGCCAAGGCCATAGAGATCAAAGAAAATAAAGAAACCGTAGATCCCAATCAGGAACTCATTGCCTTGGGCTCGGCCAATGTCTTGGGTTCATTTTTCCAAGCCTATTCTTCTACAGGGGGGTTTTCCCGTACTGCTGTAAACCACCAATCTGGAGCCAAAACAGGGATGGCCTCCCTCATCAGTGCCCTATTGGTTGGGTTGACCCTCATCTTCTTTACCGACCTATTCTACCACCTGCCCAAAGCCGTGCTCGGCGCCGTAATCCTATCGGCAGTAATCAATCTTATCGACGTGAAATATCCCTACCAACTCTGGAAGACCCGCCGGCAGGAATTCTTCGTGCTGCTGTTTACCTTTTCCCTTACCCTGTTTCTGGGGGTTAAAGAAGGCATTTTGTTGGGAACCTTAGTCTCGCTCACCCTTATGCTTTACCGCTCTTCTCAGCCCCACATCGCAGTGCTGGGAAGGATCAAAGGAACCCGCCTTTTCAGAAATGTTTTGCGCTTTCCCGACCAGGTGGAAACCTTTCCGGGCGTGCTGATTGTTCGTTTCGACGGGCAATTATTTTTTGGAAATCACAGTTATTTTAAAAAACAAATCGCTGAAAAAATAGAAAATGAAAAACAAAAAATAAAATTCTTAGTCATCGATGCCGGACCCATCAACTATGTAGATTCCACCGCCTCGGCCACCCTGCATCACTGGATCCAAGAGCTCGACCAAAAAGAGATTCAAGTGATGTGGGTAAAAACCATTGGTCCCATCCGGGATATCTTTCGCCGCGATGGCATGGACAAAATCATCGGAAAAAGAAATTTTTTCTCTAGTTTAGACACAGCCATAGGGTTCATCAACGGAGAAGATATTTCCAGTATAGAAAAAAAGGTCTCTAATCAAAGTAACCTAAAATAATTGAAAATGAAAATAGAACAAATTTACACCGGATGCTTGGCTCAAGGAGCCTACTACCTTGAAAGCAATGGAGAAGTTGCCATCATAGATCCTTTGAGAGAAGTATCCCCTTATTTGCAAAGGGCCAAGAAAAACAAGGCCAAAATCAAATACATCTTTGAAACCCACTTCCACGCCGATTTTGTCAGTGGACATCTGACCCTGTCTAAAGAGACCGATGCACCCATCATCTTCGGCCCCAACGCCAACCCAGATTTTGAAGCCACCATAGCCAAAGACGGCCAAGAATTTCCACTAGGAAATGTTTCCATAATCGCTATACATACACCGGGACATACCATGGAAAGCACCACCTACCTGCTGAGAGACAAAAATGGCAAAGACACTGCCATCTTTAGTGGAGACACTCTCTTTTTGGGCGATGTAGGACGCCCAGACCTGGCCCAAAAAGCAGCTCACATGACCCAAGACGAACTCGCAGGACTACTCTTCGACAGCCTTCGCAATAAAATCATGCCCCTGTCTGATCACGTAACCGTTTATCCCGCCCACGGAGCAGGATCGGCCTGTGGTAAAAACATGATGAAAGAAACCGTGGACAGCTTGGGCAACCAGAAAAAAATGAATTACGCCCTTAGGGCAGACATGACCCGGGAAGAATTTATTCAAGAAGTCACCGACGGACTGCTCCCCCCTCCACAATATTTCCCCCTGAATGTCAAAATGAATAAATCCGGATATGACGATATAGACAGCGTATTGGATCGCGGACTGAAAGGACTGGAACCCGAAACCTTTGAACTGTTGGCCAATGAAGCCGGGGCACTCATTCTCGATGTCAGACACCAAGACGAATACGTAAAAGGCCATATCCCTCAATCCATTTTTATCGGTTTAGATGGTGGTTTTGCCCCTTGGGTAGGCACACTGATAGGGGACGTCAGTCAGCCCCTACTAATCGTTGCCCCAGAAGGCAGAGAAGAAGAAACCATTACCCGTTTGTCTCGCGTAGGTTTCGATCAGACCTTGGGATACTTGGCCAGAGGTTTCGGAGCTTGGAAAAAATCTGGAAAAGAATACGACATGATCAGCGGAGTAAGTGCCGAAGCACTCGAAAAATTGATCGACCAAGATCAAGTCAGCGTCTACGATGTGCGGAAGGAAAGCGAATTTTTGTCTGAACACATCACAAGTGCTCACAACACCCCTTTGGACTTCCTTAACGACCACTTGGACCGCTTCCCCGAAAATAACCCCTTTTATATTCATTGTGCCGGTGGCTATAGAAGCGTTATCGCTGCCTCTGTACTTAAGAAAAGAGGAATTCACAATCTGATTGATGTTCAAGGTGGTTTTAAAGCCATAAAAGAAACTAAAATAGAATTAACGGATTATGTATGTCCATCAACCATAAAATAAAAAAGAATGATAGAGTTTTTAACCCAACCATGGCCTTGGTATTTTGGAGGGGCTGTGATTTCAATAGTCCTTTTTTTACTTCTTTGGACTGGAAAGAGCTTTGGAATGTCGTCCAATCTTCGCACGCTGTGTTCCATGATGGGAGCTGGCAAGAAATCAACATTATTTCAATTTGACTGGAAAGCACAACAGTGGAATCTTATCGTTGCCATAGGCGTAATCGTAGGCGGATTTCTGGCCTCAAATTATATTGCTAAGGACAGTGCAGTTGCCATCAGCCAAAAAACCATTGATCAATTAGTTGCCATGGGAATCCAAGACGCAGGAAAGAGTTTTGCTCCCCAAATATTTTTTTCCAACATCGCCTTTACAGACCTAAAAAGTCTCATTACACTAATCTTAGGAGGGTTTTTAGTGGGCTTTGGTGCTCGGTATGCAGGTGGCTGTACTTCAGGACATGCGATCTCAGGTCTTTCAAATCTCCAATTGCCTTCATTGATCGCTGTCATTGGATTTTTCATTGGAGGCCTTTTCATCAATCATTTTATTCTTCCTTTACTATTTTAATTCTTGTTTTATGAAAACGCTTGTGTTTTTTGCTATCGGTGTACTATTTGGAATAACCCTCTACATGTCAGAAGTATCGTCTTGGTTTAGGATTTATGAGATGTTCCAGTTCAACTCCTTTCATATGTATGGAGTCATCAGCTCAGCACTTTTTTTTGGCGCGATTATCACTTTTATAATCAAAAAATTTAAAATCAAATCCATTTTAGACAATGTTCCAATTGCCATCCCCAACAAAGAAAAAGGCTGGAAGCGATACCTGATAGGAGGGATAATTTTCGGTTGTGGATGGGCCATTTCAGGAGCCTGTCCAGGTCCTATGTTTTCCCTTTTGGGAGCAGGGTTTTTTCCCGTTGTTATAGTAATTCTATCTGCAACTTTTGGTACGTTGATTTACGGTTTATTTCAATCCAAACTGCCCCATTAAAAATTATTTTTTGGATATAAAAAATCTTTCGCTTCTTTTAGGTTTGATCCTTTTGATCGGATGTAAAAATGCTCCGTCCAAAACAGAAAAGACTAACCCTCCCAACATAATCTTTATCATGGCTGACGATCTCGGTTATGGAGATATAGGTGTTTATGGTCAATCCTTTTTTACTACCCCCAACTTAGACCGTTTGGCCAAAGGAGGAATGCGTTTTTTACAACACTATTCTGGCTCAACCGTATGCGCCCCTTCCAGATCGTCATTGATGACAGGTCAACATACCGGTCATACTTTTATTAGGGGTAACTCCGAAAGAGGTTTTACTCTCGATAATGAAGGGCAATATCCATTGGCATCAGAAGAGCTTACCATTGCAGAGGTGCTTAAAGAAGCTGGCTACCGTACCGGTGCTTTTGGGAAATGGGGGCTTGGGTATCCAGGCTCCGAAGGTGATCCTAACTTTCAAGGCTTTGATCAATTCTACGGTTATAACTGTCAACGGGTAGCACACAATTATTATCCTACCCATCTTTGGAACAATCAGAACAAAGAGAAACTAAGTGGTAACAACGGTAATTCAACACTAACCTATGCGCCAGAATTGATCCACCAAAAAGCATTATCTTTTTTGGAGGAGAATAAGGATGCTCCTTTTTTTATGTTTTACCCCTCTGTGATTCCTCATGCTGAACTAGCTGCTCCCGAAAAATATATGGCTAAATACCGAGGCCGGTTTTTACCAGAAAAAGAGTACGTCCGAAAAAAGGGGGGATACAGTGTAGGAGGTTACAATTCTCAGGAAGAAAGTCATGCTGCTTTTGCCGCTATGGTAAATGTGCTGGACGATCAGGTGGGCGAAATTATAGACAAAGTTCACGAGTTGGGGATTGCCGAAAATACCCTGATCCTCTTTACATCGGACAATGGCCCACACTTGGAAGGAGGAGCAGATCCCGATTATTTTAATAGCAACGGTCCCTTGAGGGGCTACAAAAGAGATCTCTATGAGGGAGGGATTCGCGTTCCTATGATCGCATATTGGCCCTCAAAAATCCATCCCGGTTCCACCACTGATTATCCCTCTGCATTTTGGGACTTTTTCCCAACTGCCATTGAAATTGCAGGTCTAAATAAAAATTATGCAGATATTGATGGTATCTCATTCTTACCAACGCTAATCGGAAAAGAGCAAAAAGCTCACCCCTACCTCTATTGGGAATTTTTGGAAAAGGGAGGGAGGCAAGCCGTAATATTGGATCAATGGAAAGGCATACGTTTGAATATGGCTAAAAATCCGAATGCTAACATTGAACTCTACCGACTCTCAGATGATATTGGAGAAGAAAATAACCTTGCAAGGCAGTATCCAGAAATTGTAAAAAAGATGGACAGTCTGATGAATGATGCCCATATATTCTCCGAAATTTTTCCTTTCGAATTCGAAAAAAATAAGCTTAATTTTTAATGCTCTCTAAAATTTGATCTCGATAGGCATTGGGTGTCAATTGGGTAATATTTCGAAAGTTTCTAAAAAAATTAGAAAGGTTATTGAATCCACTTTCATAACAAATCGTTTTGATGTCACTATCAGTTTCTGAAAGAAGCTTGGTCGCATGGTTGATCCGATATTCATTAAGGAAAACAGTAAAAGTCTTGTTTGTGCTTTTTTTAAAAAATCGACAAAAAGATTGTGGCGTCATAAAAACCTTGGCAGAGATGTCTTCCAAAGCAATGGGTTCCATAAAATTATCCCTAATGTAATTGAAAATTGTCTTTAGCCTCTTGTTCTCATTTGGACTACTAATAAAAGCATAACCCTCTGCATTGAGAATTTTTTTGTCTTTCTCTTTTGCCAGATCATACAGTATCTTGACAAAAGTTAGTAAAGCATCGATCCGTGATTCGTATTGAAGCCCTTCCATTCTCAAACCAATGTCCTCTTTGATGGGCCCTTCGAATACAATCCCTTTTTTGGAGAGTTCCAAAAGTTGATTGATTAGCTTCAATTCCTCCATATATTGAAAAGCGGTTACAAAGATATCGGGCTTAAACTGGATGACAATTTCTTTTTGATTCTCTTCAAAGCCCTTAGTAAAACCAGTATGTGGAAGATAAGAACCAATCAAAATCAAATCCCCATCTTGATAATTTGACAAATGCGTTCCCACCTGCCTCTTCCCTATACCGGTATTGATATAAACCAACTCTACCTCGGGGTGATAATGCCACTTTATCTTATAGGTATTAGGGGAAGACTGATCAAAATAGGCGTATTTATAGGAATGGCCCATATCAGGGGAAATGGTTTCAAAATCCGGCTTATTCATTTTATTGTTTTTTTAATATAATTTTTTTCTGCTATACAAAGTTAACAGTAAGTGCGGTTTAATTTATTTTTTTAGGTAATTATATAGATTTTTATTGAGCTCTTACAAGAAAAAAATTATGGTAATTTGTGATTTTTACCAAGGTTTTTTAGGGGTAAAATTTAGCTTTTAATGACATTGTAGGGTGTGGGTTATTCAAATATGATTTTTTTGGAAATTTTACCATTTTAAATGCATCCAAATGATTGATATTGTTCGATAATCTATCTAAATTTTTATATTTACTAAAACTAATTCCTATAATGAACACTACTGACAAGGGGTCAATCATAATTATTTGCCTGTTTTATATAATTACCTTAACATGTGGATATTTTATTCATGAAAATCAGTTGCTTGATAAAAATGTTGTAAAAAGATTAATCCTTACCATTAACAGCAGTGATATCAATATAGAAAACAACAGTGCCATTGTCTATGAAGACGTTGGTGAATCTCGGGCTACTAAAAAAGTTTATGACGCTGGATCTATTGTGGCTATCTCTTCCATTTATGAGCAAAAAGGATACGAACTGGTTCACATTTCAGAGTTCTTAAAAAAAACAATGGATCAGGAGGTAGTCGTTACAAGAATTTGGTTTTCCAAAAAGAACTGAGTGGGCTACTTTCTTCGAAATATAATTGTCTATTCAATCGTCGTTTTGTTACTTTTTTTAATTTACAAGGCGATTAAAGGCATGAAAAAATAGTCTCATTTGAGCCCAAAAAACCTTCAAGGTTTTTAAACTCACTATCTTTACAAAAAAATGAGTTGAAAAAGAAAAAGCCAAATAGCATTGTTTGGGATGACGAGCAGGAAAAATACATTGCCCATTTGCTCCCCTATGCTTCCCAGACGAGCGGACCTGTCATCAAAGTTCCCAACGTAGATGCATTTAAACAAAAAGGAGTAGAAAAGGTGTCCAAGCAATTTCAATCGGAACTTGAAGAGTTAAAGGGTAAAATCAAAAATTTCGTTAAAACCGCCAGTGATACGCAAAAGGTTTATACCGCCAAGTTTAAATTTGAACCGCTGGTTGGAGAAATCTATTTTCTTTACGAAGGAGATCAGGAGGATTACTTATCTCTGATTCCTCCAAACCAATGGAAGAAAAAGTTTTTAGGAGCTTACCGACTCACTTCCGAATACAAATGGGAACGAGTGAAGAGGTGAGTTAACGAAAGTTTTGGGTGCCAAAACCCATGCCCATTTCATCAAAATACAAGCCAACTCCCAAATAGGTAAAATCCCCCAAAATATTTTTGTAATGAGGCGGACTATTCTTCCAACCGGTAACCATACATTGGGCTAAATTTTCTGTCGTTCGGGTGTCTCCACATCCCCTCACATTTTCAAACCAAGGCGTTTTAGCAATGTTTTCGGCAATACCCGTAAATTGGTTTCCATTTCTTACCCATGCCTTTACATTATATTTTTCAGCACGTTGAACAGGGTTCTGCCCCAAATGATCTATATGAGCGTAAAAGTTATGCTTGACCATATTCTGACTATGCAACTGGGCCAAATCCATCAAGGAATCTAAGAGTATTAATTCGGGCAAACCCCTTTCGACACGAAGTGTATTAGTTTTTTCAAAGATCAGCTGACGCATCAATTCTATATCTTTCTGAGCAAAACCAGTTGTCAAGCTAAAAGAAATCAGAATGATTAGTAATAAGTTTGTAAGACTTTTTCTCATGATCACAAAAATAATAATTATCAATAGGAATGCCTATTTTTGTTGATTATGGGTACTGAAGAAACTCCAAGGCAAAAAAAAGTAGCTACTGCAATACAACAGGAGCTTGCCACTATGCTTCAAGGCTCCATCAGAAATCAGGGAGCTTCCAACCTTGTTCTTTCCATCACCAAGGTAAACGTGACCATAGATATGTCTTTGGCCAGAGTTTACCTCAGTGTTTTCCCTAAAGACAAATCCGATAGCTGTCTTAAAGGTATTCAAGAAAACAGCCCTCAAATCAGGCATGACATGTCGCAAAGAATGAAAAACCAGCTGAGACGTATGCCGGAATTTTCATTCTTTATAGATGACTCTTTGGATTATCTAGATGCTATAGAAAAGGCCTTGAATCAACCCAACAACCCCATTGAAGATAAAAGTGGGCTTGTCAAAAGACAAAAAAAATAAAAATGTCTGTTGTTATCAAAATTGCTTGGCGTTATTTTTTCTCTAAAAGCGGACGAACGGTAATCAATAGAATCAACTCTATAGCTCTACTAGTCATTGTAATCGCAACTGCTGCTTTAATGATCGTATTAAGTGCCTTTTCGGGGCTTAAAGACTTCGGACTGTCTTTCTCAAATGTTTTTGACCCCGACTTTCGAGTAGTCCCCAAACAGGGAAAAACCATTGCGCTAGACAGCAGTAAAATCCATCAGCTGGAAAAAGTTGATGGTATAAAGGCCATCAGTCCAATTCTGGAGGAAAAAGTTTTTCTGTCGTTTAAGGAAAAAAATCTAGTGGCTCATCTTAAAGGAGTGGGGCCAGATTATCTTAACGTCATTCCTGCAGATTCCTTAATCTCTGTCGGGGAATGGTTGGTTCCCGAGTCCAATGCAATTGTTGCTGGCTACGGAATTGGTGCGGCTATGAACCTTGGGGTATACGACTATGGATCTTTTCTAAACATTAGCATTCCCCAAAAAAATCTAAAAAGCACCTTAAGACAAAACCCTTTTTACACCCAAAAAGGAGTTACAATAGGTTTGTATCAAATCAGTGAAGACATCGATCAAAAATACATTTTCAGCACTTTGGATTTTGCTAGAGACCTTTTGCAGTACCCAGAAAATATTTTCTCATTCATTGAGATAAAAGCCTCTCCAGAGGCTGATTTCAAAGATTTTAAAAAGAAGATTAATAAAATATTGGAAGGCTCGGTTGAGATCAAAGACAGAACCCAACTCAATACTGCACTCTACAAAATGCTTAATACTGAACATTTAGCCATCTATCTAATTTTTACATTGGTACTGATCATTGCACTTTTTAATGTAGTGGGTGCTTTGGTGATGATGATTTTGGATAAAAAACCTCAGATGAATATACTCAAAGCCATGGGAGTTACCCAACAACAGTTACGTCAAATTTTTTTCTGTTTAGGCATGATGATCATCTCATTTGGAGGGGGAATCGGTCTAGTTTTATCTTCAGCAATAATCTTACTCCAGCAATTGAATCCCTTCATTAATATTCCTGGAACTTCTTTGGCTTATCCGGTAAAATGGGAGTTTGAAAACATTTTTGTTGTCATGGGAACTCTCCTTTTATTAGGTAGTCTAGCATCCGGATGGGCAAGTCGTGGAGCAAGTCGATAGACTAGACCCAGACGGGTTCTGCGACTTCTTCTAAAACTCTATTGAGGGTATCAAATACCTCATCAGGATCATTGGCCGTGACCATAGAAGTTCTATATGGTTTAAAATTCGGAATACCCTTAAAATAATTGGTATAGTGACGTCGAGTCTCCAAAACACCTAATACTTCACCTTTCCAAGCAATAGACATCTCCAGGTGTCTTTTGGCCACCTCAACCCGATCTTTAAGGGTGGGGGGATCAGAGTGAGTTCCATGATCAAAGTAGTATTTTACTTGATTAAAAAACCATGGGTTACCAATACTGGCTCTGCCAATCATAGCGCCGTCCAGCCCATATCGGTCACGCATCTCCATGGCCCGGTCGGGACTATCCACATCTCCGTTTCCAAAAACAGGGATGTGCATTCTGGGATTGTTCTTAACCTCAGCAATAGGACTCCAATTAGCCTCCCCTTTATACATTTGAGCACGAGTCCTCCCATGAATGGAAATGGCTTTGGCCCCAACATCTTGCAATCGCTCTGCTACTTCCACAATCTTAATCGAGTCATGATCCCAGCCTAAACGCGTTTTGACCGTCAAAGGTAAAGTAGTACGTTTAGCCATTTCTGCCGTCAATTTTACCATCAGCGGAATGTCTCTCAAAATTCCCGCCCCAGCACCTTTACTGACTACCTTTTTTACAGGACAACCAAAGTTGATGTCGATGATATCAGGCTTGGACCCCTCGACAATTTCAACAGAACGTAACATGGAATCTAAGTTCGCTCCAAAAATTTGTATGCCCACAGGACGCTCTTTTTCATAAATGTCTAATTTCTGAACACTTTTTGCTGCATCACGGATCAATCCCTCACTGGAAATAAACTCAGTATAAACCACATCAGCACCATTTTCCTTGCACAAAGCACGAAAAGGTGGGTCGCTAACATCCTCCATGGGGGCCAACAGTAAAGGAAAATTACCTACCGGTATGTCGCCAATTTTGATCACTTTAAATTTTTTACAAAATTAGCAAAATCATTTACGATATTAGGCTAATATTCTAACTCAAAAGTGTTTATAATGTTTTGGGAAAAGTCTGTATCCCAAATTTCGGCTACACTTCCATTTTTGAGGTAATATATCCTCGGCGGAGAGTCCCCTATTAAATCAAAAAAGGTGTTGACGTCGATAAAGGCATAGGGAGAAGATGATCGTGTAATACTTTGAAAGCCCTCAACGGTGGTGGAACCTTCTTGATAAAAAAGCACATAAAGCTCAGGAAAGTCCTCATGTTTCCTTTCAAGTTCCCCCAACTCTGTAGCAGCCTCCTGACAATGTTCACAGTCCAAATTGAAAATTGCGATCAACTTTTCTCCGGAGGAGAGGTCAACTCTCCCTTTGGATTCAAATTGAGTGAAGTTATCAAATGTAAAATCCTTTTGATTGGGCATGGGTAAAAACACCCACATGCTAAGGATCGTTGCCCCTGTTAACCCTAAAGGGACGGCTTTTGAAATATGTCGGTTTTGGGTTGTTTTGTATACCATAAAAGCAACGGCTAACATGACTAAATTCTTAAGGATGGATTGCGCTGGAGTCATCGAGATCATCTCACCAAAACAACCGCAGTTTTCATTATCTCCAATAGCCCATAAATAGGTTAAATGAACCGTGAAGCCCCCCAACATTAAAAAGGTAAATTGCATCAATTGCTTAGTGTAAAAAGGCAAAAGCATTAAGAAACCTAAAGCAAATTCCAAGCCAATAAAAAACCGAGCCATATGACCAGCAAAAACCCTACTGGGAGCCAAGCCCTGATCCATTAAAGTGATTTCAAAAAACCCGGGGCCTATTGCTTTAGTGTAGGCAGAAAAAATAAAAGTAATCGCCAAAAGTATTTGCATTACTTTCGATAAGATTATAATCATACTATTAATTAAACTCTAAAATTAACTTTTCTAAGCCAAACAAAAAACCAAGGATTCAAAATAAGTATCTTTGCAACAGTAGAGGAAAATGCACGGATGAAACACATTAGAAATTTCTGCATCATAGCCCATATCGACCATGGCAAAAGCACCCTTGCAGATCGTTTACTCGATTTTACCGGTGCGGTGAGTTCTAGGGAAAAACAAGACCAATTGTTGGACAACATGGATTTGGAAAGGGAAAGGGGTATTACTATTAAATCCCACGCCATTCAAATGGAATATGAGCATCAAGGAATGCAATATGTCCTAAATTTGATTGATACTCCTGGCCATGTGGATTTTTCTTATGAAGTATCTCGTTCTATTGCCGCCTGTGAAGGAGCCCTTTTAGTGGTAGATGCCGCTCAAAGCATTCAGGCCCAAACCATTTCCAATCTTTACCTTGCTTTAGAAAATGACTTGGAGATTATACCGATTTTGAATAAAGTAGATCTTCCCTCTGCAAATCCTGATGAAGTCACTGATGATATTGTTGACTTGTTAGGTTGCGATGCCGAAGAGATCATTCCAGCCTCCGCCAAAACCGGACTGGGAATTGAGGACATTTTGCTCGCCATTATCGAACGCATACCTGCTCCAAGAGGAAAAATAGATGCCCCTCTGCAAGCACTGATCTTTGACTCGGTCTACAATCCTTTTCGCGGGGTAGAGACTTACTTTAGGGTCGTCAACGGTAAAATCAAAAAGGGACAGAAAATTCAATTTATTGCTACAGGAAAAACTTATTTTGCCGATGAGATTGGTACGCTAAAACTCAAACAGGTTTCCAAAGATGTAATCTCCGCAGGAGATGTAGGTTACCTCATTACAGGGATCAAAGAAGCCAAAGAAGTAAAAGTGGGGGATACACTCACGGGAGCAGACAGCCCTACCCAAGAGATGATAGAGGGTTTTGAAGAGGTAAAACCAATGGTTTTTGCCGGAATTTATCCAGTGGATACAGAAGATTATGAAGAGCTGCGCGCCAGTATGGAAAAGTTACAGTTGAATGATGCCTCATTAGTTTTTGTGCCGGAAAGCTCAGCAGCACTTGGGTTTGGATTTCGATGTGGTTTTTTGGGGATGCTGCATTTAGAGATCATTCAGGAAAGGCTTGAGCGGGAATTTAATATGACAGTGATAACTACAGTTCCCAATGTATCTTATCACGCTTATACTAAAAAAAATCCCAATGAGATTGTCATGGTAAAAAATCCTTCTGACCTGCCGGATCCTTCTTTTTTGGACCGCGTTGAGGAACCTTATATCAAAGCGTCCATTATTACCAAATCGAACTTTGTCGGAAATGTCATGTCTCTCTGTATTGAAAAGCGAGGTCAAATTAGCAATCAAACTTACCTTACTACAGAAAGAGTGGAGTTGAATTTTGATATGCCATTGGCAGAAATCGTTTTTGATTTTTACGACCGTCTTAAAACTGTTTCCAAAGGATATGCCTCTTTTGACTATTCCCCAATAGGGATGCGCCCTTCAAAACTAGTTAAGGTGGATATATTGCTCAATAGCAATCCAGTAGATGCTCTTTCTGCACTCATTCATGCAGACAATGCCTATTCTGTAGGTAAAAAAATGTGCGGGAAACTAAGAGAGTTGATCCCGAGGCAACAATTTGACATTCCCATTCAGGCAGCCATTGGAGCAAAGATCATCTCTAGAGAAACCATCAAGGCACTGCGAAAAGATGTTACTGCAAAATGTTATGGAGGAGACATTACTCGTAAACGTAAGTTACTCGAAAAACAGAAAAAAGGAAAAAAGAAAATGCGACAGGTGGGTAGTGTAGAGATCCCTCAACAGGCGTTTATGGCAGTTTTAAAGTTAAATGATTAAACGTTTGCAACCCTTTCTTGATCTTGCACCTGACTTGATTGATTCGGGCTGTCTTGCTAAGAAATTATGATTTGATGATTTAAAAAGATACATTAGTAGGAAAACCATTCTATGAATCGTTTTTTAATTTCATTAGCAATCGTTTCCCGTTTTTGTCTGAGCTGTAATGACCCTTCTGGTATTGAGGCAAAAAAACCAAACATTATTTTTCTTTTGGCTGATGATATGGGTTATGGAGATATAGAAAAGGTTGGAGGGTATACGGAAACTCCTAACCTGAATCGATTGGCAGATGAGGGAATCTTTTTCGATAATTTTTATGCTGCTGGGCCCAACTGCTCTCCTTCCAGAGCAGGACTTATGACGGGTAAAAGCCCTGCCAAAGTGGGGATGTACAGCTATAGGCCTCAAAACCATCCCTTACACCTCCCTGATCATGAGATTACAATTGCAGAACTTCTCAAAACCAAAGGTTATCAAACAGCTCATATTGGGAAATGGCATCTTGGAGAATTGACCAAAAACCCAAAATTCGATCATCCACAACCCTATGACCAGGGATTTGATTATTCGCTGGGAACAGAAAATAACGCAAACCCGTCTCATCTCAACCCTGTAAATTTTATTAGAAATGGAAGGTCCCTTGGTAAAGTAGAGGGATATTCCTGTCAGATTTTAGCTCAAGAATGCGTGGACTGGCTCATTCAAAAAAATGATGATCCTTTCTTTTTATATGTGGCCTTTCACGAACCTCACGTAAAAGTTGCATCTCCTACTGAATTGATTGAAAAATATAAAAATCTGCCCCAGAAAGATGCTGAATATCTTGCCAATATTGACCATTTGGATAGGGCAATTGGACGAATATTGAACTATCTAGAGAACCACAACTTGATGGAGAACACAATTATCATGTTTAGTTCGGACAACGGTTCCTATCGATTGGCCTCAAATGGAGGGCTAAAAGCTGTAAAAAGTTTTTTGTATGATGGTGGAATCCGGGTTCCTGGAATTATCAAATGGTCTGGGATTAAAGCCAATAGAAAAGTAGTTGAGACTCCAGTAGGTTTAGTTGATGTGCTTCCCACTCTTTGTGAGATCGTAGGTATTGACCCACCTGACAATTTGGATGGAACCAGCTTTTTGCCGCTCTTGGAAGGTAAAAATTTACACCGTAAACGCCCTCTTTACTGGTTTTTTTATCGTACGAGCCCAGAAATTTCTATGCGTATTGGAGATCATGTTATATTAGGTTTAGATCGTGATACCGTTCCCCGCCCTCACCAATTTTCAAAAGATGACTACGAATACCTTAAAACAATCTCGCTAAAAGACTACGAATTGTACGATCTGCGAAAAGACTTTTCACAAAAAAACAATATTTTTAATACCTACTCAAAAAAAGACTCTTTGAAAAAATTGATTGATAATCAATTGATTGAAATAAAAAACAACCTCTACCCTTGGGATGAACTACCTCATAAATTTGAGCATCGTAAGATAAAAACTAATTGGGTGCAATATTGACAATCTCCAGTCAATAAAAATTTGGTTGGTGAAAATTGAATTTTTATATTGCTGTAATGAGTACAATTACTTTCAAAAAAATAATGGTCGGCTTTGCGTTCTCTCCAAATCTCAAGGCCAATGTTTATGAGTCCATAAGAATGGCTCATTATTTTGGTGGGGAGTTGATCTTTGTCCACGTGGGGAGTAAAACCCCAGAGAAAGAATCCCGATTTAAAGAAATTGTTACCTCAAGTCCCATTCAGCCAGAAAAGACCACCATCGAGTGGAGAGAAGGTAATCCGGTCAATACACTATTACAAGCCGGCGAGGAGTTCAAGGTAGATTTGATTCTCTTAGGAGCATTAAAGAGAGAAAATGTCGTAAAGTTTTATTTAGGTTCAATTGCCAGAAAAATTACCCGAAGGGCAAAGTGTTCGGTTCTATTATTGATAAACCCTTCTGTTGAAAGAAATCCATGCCAGCACATTGTCGTCAATGGGTTTGACAGTCCACAAACAAAAGATACCATCCAAGCGGCATTTATGGTTGCTAAAGCCTTGGGAGTCAATAAAATATCTCTGGTTGAGGAAATAAGTAGTTCAGAAGTTGCTGTTGCTATAGATGATGACAGAAGTTTAAGGCGTGCTACTTTAAAAAAAGAAAGGTTGAGAAGACGGGAGCAAACACGAGTAAAAGACGTTGTGAAAAAACTCCCTTCAGAATTTACCACCGATGTAAATTGGACTACTCAGAGCATATTTGGAAGAAGAGGATACTCTATTGGACATTATGCCAAAGTGGTTCGTGCTGATTTATTGGTTATGAATGCGCAAGAGAATCTGAGTTTTATCGACCGACTGATTACAAGAGATTTGGAACATATTTTGGCAGAATTACCCACTGATGTTTTAATCATAAACTCTAGAGGAAATGTATAGGTCTAGCCCTTATAAAGATTTTTTGGTAGGCTTGCCTAAAAATATTTTTTCAGGCTTCGTCGTTTCACTGATTGCTTTACCATTAGGGCTGGGGCTGGCCATTGCTTCTGAGGCGCCGCCCATTGCAGGAATCATTGCTGCAATTGCTGGGGGGATGTTAGTTTCAATATTAGGTGGATCACATCTCACAATAACGGGTCCCGGAAATGGACTAGTTATCGTCATTCTGTCTGCAATAGTCGGTATGGGGGAGGGAGACTTGTACCAAGGGTATTTATATACCTTGGCAGCCATCATTTTGTCAGGCTTTATGCTTTTTATTTTTGGTGTCTTTCGCTTGGGTGCTTTGAGTGAGTTTTTTCCTACTACCGCATTACAGGGAATGTTGGCTGCCATTGGTGTTGGTATTTTGGCTAAGCAATTTCATGTGATGCTTGGCTTCACTGATGTCAAAGGTAATACAATCAATCAATTGACCCTGATGCCCAGTTCCATCAAAAATTTACTAATCAACCCTTCCGGCGAAGTCATATTAGCCAGCGCAATAGGGGTGATGAGTTTAGTCTTTTTATTCCTCTATGCCCGAATTAGAAATTCTGTTTTTCAGTTGATCCCTGCCCCCATGTGGGTGGTAATTGTCTCCATAAGTGTAATGTATTATAATGATCTAGTCTTAAAAACCCCTGACGTATTAGGATCTAATCTCATGATCACTCTCCCCGATAATCTGCTAGCATCTCTTCCAAGACCTGACTTTGGTAAAATTTTAAGCTCTAATTTTATGGGCCATACTCTATCCATCACACTGGTGGCGGTGATTGAATCTTTACTGAGTATCAAAGCAGTTGATAAACTAGATCCGTTAAAGAGACGGTCAAATATCAACAAAGACTTAAGAGCATTAGGGATCGCTACCGGTGTCAGTGGTTTTTTGGGTGGACTCAATGTGGTAACGGTAATTGCGAGAAGCTCAGTTAACGTAAACAATGGGGGAAATAATCGTTCAGCAAACTTTTTTCATGCTGCCTTTTTGGTTGTTTTCATTTTGTTGTTTGCCAAACAAATTCAAAAAATCCCTATGCCTGCTCTTGCAGCAATATTAGTATATACAGGATATCGACTGGCGGCCCCCGAAAACTTATTTCGAATATATAAGATTGGAAAAGAGCAGGCAATTATTTTTTTATCGACCTTGGTCGCCACACTAATGACCAGTCTAACAACTGGAATACTTTTAGGTATTTTAACCACAATTTTGGTTCATATCATCCTGAATAAAAGTGGAGTTCTGTTCTCCCGGAATTGGCTTAAACCAAACGTATTGATGTATTTAGAGGAGGAGACGGGTAATTATTATGTTAGTGTAAAGAATTTTTGTAGTTTTTTGAACTTTTTTAAACTCAAAGCAAAGCTTGATGAAATCCCTCCCAAAGCACATGCCATTGTTGATTTTTCACTTTGTGAGTTTGTAGATCATACTGTAATGGAGGGGCTAAATGATTACAGTCGAAGCTTTTCTCTTCAGGGCGGATTTTTCGAAATCATCGGGCTTGATGTTCACGAAGCCAAAACAGAACATCCTTTTGCGATCCGCAAAAGCTTGCCCGAAACATCTCTTTTTAATTTTCAAATTTCGTTGACCAAAAGACAAAAGCTTTTGCAAAAATTATCTACTATTTTAGATTGGAATTACCTGCCTGATCCGGTGTCAAATTATGGTGAACTAGAGCGTTTTCTCTATTTCAAAACCAAATGGATTAACTTCCGATACAACAATTTGGAAAGTAAAAGCAAGGATTTCTTATTGTTCGATCTGTCTTACAGTGAGGGAGCTTTTATTGCCAAAGAGGATTTGAGGTCGACGTTTTTGCAAATCAAGGTGCCAGAGAAAATACCTGTTTTTGCCCTGGACAAAGAGAATTTTATGACCAACATACTGCAATTGTCAGGGTTGGAAGATATAGACTTTAAAAATCACCCTGATTTCTCAAAAAGGTTTTACCTCAGAGGTGAGGATGAAAAAGCCATTCGCGCCTTTTTTACAGATAATCTTATTTACTTCTTTGAAAGCCATCCCGCTTACTACTTGGAGTCTGACGGGGATAGTCTATTGATTCGGTCTAAAGAGCGATTGGCAAGCATCCAAGAAATAAAGCAAATTTTAGCCTTTGCCGAAGAACTTCTTAAAATTCTGGATAATAGATAAAATTTATATTTTATCTTGGGCTACAGGTGTAGCTTTTTTTTATATAATTTCAAAACACAAAATCATGAAACTTAGTTTTATTCCATTGATTGCGATTTTCTTTTTCACCCTTTTGAGTGCGCAACAAAAAAGAACAATCGGCTCCGTTAAACGATTACTTCCTGAGATGGATCAGTTTGTTGCTTTGGGAGCCGAGATCGAAATTCTCGCTGAAGGTTTTGGTTGGTCAGAAGGTCCTGTTTGGGTCGATCGTCTAGATGCCGTTTTATTTTCAGATGTGCCTGGCAATAAGATTTATCGATGGGAAGAAAAAAAAGGCTTAAGCGTCTTTCTCGATCCAAGTGGTCATACGGGAATTGCTCCAAGAGCAAAAAAAGGTAGCCTAAATGCTGTAAATAGAGATGAAAGTGGTTCGAATGGTCTGGTCTTAGATAAAAATGGCCAACTCATCATTTGCATGCACGGAGATAGAAGGGTCGCCCGTCTAACCAATTGGGGAAAAAAAGATTTTACAACCATTGTTGGCAAATACCAAGGTAAATATTTTAATAGCCCCAATGATCTTGTTTACGCCAAAAACGGAGATTTGTATTTTACTGATCCTCCATACGGTTTAAAAGATGGGGACAACGACGCTTTAAAAGAATTGCCTTTCAACGGTGTTTTTAAACTTAATTCCTCCGGAGAAGCTTCCTTAATCATTGACAATTTAACACGACCCAATGGAATAGCTGTTTCAAATGATCAAAAAACTTTATACGTAGCTGTTTCTGATCCCAAAGACCGAAGAATAATGGCTTATGATATCACACCTGATGGTGTTGAAAATCCCAGGGTGTTTTTTAACGATGATGCCCTTGGAAAAGGAAGCCGCGGAAACTTTGATGGTTTAAAAATCCACCCCTCTGGAACAATTTTCGCAACCGGTCCCGGAGGTGTTCTAATCATTACTCCCGAAGGGAAACACCTCGGCACTATTAAAACTGAAGAGAAAACGGCCAATTGTGCTTTTGACTCTAAATTCGAATACCTCTACATGACCACCCATATGTACCTTACACGTATCAAATTATAAGTTTGTGAAATTACACTCTATTCTATGTGGTAATTTTAAATTGGATGGTGGCGCTATGTTCGGTGTTGTCCCCAAGCCCCTGTGGGAGAAAACCAACCCTGCCGATGCCAATAATCGAATTGAGATGTGTAGTCGTTCCTTATTAATTGAGGATGGTAACAGGCTCATTCTTATCGACACAGGAATGGGTAATAAACAAAGTGAAAAGTTTTTTAAACATTATGACCGTTGGGGTGGGCAAAACCTAGATCAATCCCTCCATAAAAAAGGGTTCGACAGAGATGATATCACCGATGTTTTTTTTACGCACCTACATTTTGACCATTGTGGGGATGCAGTTATAAGAGGTCGCAATGGGGTACTAGAACCAGCATTTAAAAATGCTGTTTTTTGGTCCCATGAAAATCACTGGCAATGGGCTACACAACCCAATCCGCGAGAAAAGGCGTCTTTCTTGCCTGAAAACATCTTACCCATTGAAGAAAGTGGCCAGCTTCAGCTGATAAAAGGAGAGAGTTTTATAATGGAAAATACTCCTTTTGGTTTTGATATTATTCTGGTTAATGGTCATACTGAAAAACAAATGTTGCCCCTAATTAAGTATAAGGGAAGAACATTAGTTTTCGCCGCTGACCTTATTCCCACTGTAGGTCATTTGCCTATCCCCTATGTAATGGGTTATGATACAAGGCCCCTGATAACCATGGAAGAAAAAAATCGCTTTTTAAATTTAGCCTGCGAAAAAGATTTCTTACTATATTTAGAACATGACCCTAACCACGAATTGATCTCTCTAAAGCAAACATACAAGGGAGTAAGGTTGGGCGAAAAACATACTTTAGAAAATTATTTTTATTAAACGCTCATGGAGGAATTTATAACCTAAAAGACCTACCTGTGGTAAACTGAAATAATTAAATATCAGCAAAATTACAGAGATTTAAACGTGTGAAAAAACTCATTTATATACTCAGTCCTTTGTTAATCTCCTGTAGCGCCGTCAAGTTTGTGGGAAATGATATAACCGCTCCTCAATTCAGCTACAATAAAAAAGAGGTTTTGTCCGAATACGAAAAAAAATTCTGGCATTTGATGGATCTAACAAAGGACAGCATTGCTGGTATGAGTGTGGGCCGTGCTCATGAGGAGTTGATTAAGGGCCAAAAAGGAGAAACTGTTGTTGTCGCTGTTATCGACTCAGGAGTAGATATTGAGCACCCTGAGTTGAAGGATGTAGTATGGGTAAATGAGGGTGAGATTCCAGACAACCTTATTGATGATGATCAAAACGGTTATATTGACGACATTCACGGGTGGAATTTTCTAGGTGATGCAGAACTGGAAAACATGGAGTCTGTGCGGTTACAGAAAAAAGAAATTCCCGGATCTGAGGCTTTCGAAAAATTTCAAAAGGACCGGCTGAAAAATCTTGAAAACAAAAAAGAGGAATTAAATGATATTGAAGACATGATCCAACAGTTTCATGAGTCAGACAGTGTTATAAAAATCACCCTTGGAAAAAAAAGTTATACCCTTAATGAGATTGAAGATTTTTCACCTAAAACTTTTCGCCTTATGAAGGCCTTGATCTTTTTAAGATTTCTGAATGAAAATCAATTGACAAAATCAAAGCTTGAAGTCTACAAAGAAAGGGCTCAGAATGGCATTGATGCGCATTACAATATTGATTTTAACGGCAGGGCTATTGTTGGGGATAATCCAGACGACATCAATGACTTCAACTATGGAAATGGAAAGGTCATTGGCAAAAAAAAAGAGGGTGCTGCTCACGGTACCCATGTGGCTGGCATCATTGCGTCTAACCGGTTTAGCGATAAAGGTAAAAGAGGGGTTTTAGATAACGCAAAAATAATGGTTTTAAGAGCTGTACCTGATGGTGATGAATACGACAAAGACATCGCTTTGGCCATACGTTATGCCGTTGACAACGGCGCTAAGGTAATCAACACAAGCTTCGGAAAAGGGTATTCTCCTCATAAGGAGTGGGTTTGGGATGCTTTAAAGCACGCAGAGAAAAATGATGTTTTGATTGTCAATGCTGCTGGAAACAGTGGTGCAAATATTGACCCGGGAAATAAAAAAACTTATATAACCGATGAAGTTGACGGAGAAGAAATAGTGTCCAATTTTCTATCAGTGGGTGCAGTTGGACCCTACTACACTAATGAACAAGTAGCTTCATTTTCTAACTTTGGCTCTGTAAATGTTGACGTTTTTGCTCCCGGATATGAGATCTGGTCATCTGTTCCCGATGAAAAATTTGAATTCTTCAGTGGCACCTCAATGGCGGCTCCCAATGCCGCTGCCGTGGCTACGGTAGTAAGATCTTTTTTTCCAAAATTGAAAGCCCATCAAGTAAAAAAAATACTTATGAATTCCGGTATATCCCTATATCCAAGGATCAAAAGTCCAGAATCAGGAGAATTGGTTCACCCTAAAACCCTATCTAAATCAGGAAAAATGGTTAATTTGTACAATGCTTTGATCTATGCCTCAAATAAAAGCTATAAAAAATGAAAACAAACACATTTCTTTTAATATTACTAACCTTCTGTTCATTAGCATATTCTCAAAGCTATTGGCAGCAAGCAGTTAATTACAAAATGGAGGTTGAGGTTGATGTCGAAACCTATAAATATTTTGGAAGACAAGAGTTGTTATACACAAATAATTCCCCAGATAGTCTTAAAAAGGTTTTTTACCACCTTTACTTCAACGCTTTTCAGCCAGGTAGCGAAATGGCTGTAAGAGTCAAAAATGGAAAGGACAAAAATACTCGCTTTCGTGCTGACATTGACTCGCTTAGATCAAATGAAATTGGCTATTTGAATGTTTTCAATTTAAAACAAAATGGGAATGTTTTGAAATATGAGCTTTCGGAAACTATTTTAGAAGTGTTGTTGACTGATCCGCTTGGCCCCGGAGAGAGCGCTAGGCTTACTTTAGATTTTGAGGGTCAAGTTCCAAAATTAGTGCGTAGGGCGGGTCGAGACTCTTCAGAAGGAGTAGCGCTGTCTATGGCACAATGGTATCCCAAAATTGCAGAATACGACTACGAAGGATGGAATGCCGAGCCATATTTGGGAAGAGAGTTTCATGGGGTTTGGGGAGATTTTGATGTAACCCTAACAATAGATAAAAAATACATCGTTGCTGCTAGCGGTTACCTCCAAAACCCTGATAAGGTAGGGCATGGTTATAGTGATGGTAAAGGCAAGGCAAAAAAAGGAAAGCTAAAGTGGCATTTCATTGCACCAAAGGTGCATGATTTTACGTGGTCCGCCGATCCAAACTACATTCATGACACATATGAAGGACCTAATAATGTGATGCTTCATTTCTTTTATAAAGACAATGCCAAATACAATGAGAACTGGAAGAATCTTCAGCCCAAGACTGCAGAATTAATGCGCTTTTTCAATCAGACCATTGGCGAGTATCCTTACCGACAATATACAGTTGCTCAAGGGGGGGACGGGGGAATGGAATACGCAATGCTCACCCTAATTACAGGGAATAGAACTTTTGAAAGCTTGGTAGGGGTAACGGCTCACGAATTAGCTCACTCTTGGTTTCAACACATTTTAGCTACCAACGAAATGAAATACGAGTGGATGGATGAGGGTTTTACAACTTATATTTCAACATTGGCTGAGGATAAAATTCTTGGTAAAAATAATTTCTTTCCCCTTGAGAGATCCTACGAGAATTATCTCTACTTGGCCCGATCTGGAAAGGAAGAGCCTCAACAAACCAATGCAAACAGGTATGACTATAACATGGCATATGAATTATCGGCCTACAGCAAAGGAGCGGTTTTTTTGGGTCAGTTGGGGTATGTAATTGGTGGAGATGATTTAGCCAAAACCCTGAAAGAATACTATCGATTGCACCAGTTCCAACACCCTCTTCCGAATGACTTTAGAAGAATCGCAGAGCGGGTGTCCGGCATTCAATTAAAATGGTATTTAACAGATTGGACACAGACCACAAAGACCATCGACTATGGTATTAAGTCGGTAGAAGAAGATGAAACAAAAACCGTAGTAAAAATTGAAAGAATTGGCTCTATGCCCATGCCACTAGATATCTTGATCAATTTCAATGATCGTCCCTCTGAGGTTCATTATATTCCGATTCCTTTAATGAGGGGTGAAAAGCAAAATCCCTACGCTATGAAGTGGACGGTTCATAGGGACTGGCCTTGGGCGTATCCGGAATATGAGTTGATTATCGATCACCCCAAAAGTAAAATTTTAGACATAATTATTGACCCTTCATACTATATGGCAGACACAGACCGCAATAACAACACATACTTCAATCGTCCGTGATCGAAAATAATGATATAAAAAAACTCAAGAGCAAAATTCAAATTGACCGTGTTTTTAACAAAGGAAAAGCTATTAAGTCGGGTGCATTAGTAATGCATTTTATTAGCGAGAGAAAAGAACTGAAAAACACCTTTATTGGAGTGGGTGTGTCTAAAAGTCATGTGCAATTAGCTTATCGTCGCAACCGGATAAAAAGACAAATAAGGGCAATCATTCAGCAACAGAAAAAAGAGGTGATTCAAACTTTACCTCCGGGCTTGTATATGGTTTTGTATAAAGGCTCGGTTTCTGTTAACACAAAAAAACTAAAGCAGGATTTTAAAGGGGTTTTAAAACCCTTTACTGACTGTGGTTGAAATACATTGCACAGTGGGGGATTCCATCTTCCATATAAGTTTTTCCCCTTTCAACAAAACCACATTGTTTGTAGAAGTTTTTTAGATAAACTTGTGCTGATATTTTGATTATGTTATTTCCAAAACGCTCTTTACAAAAACCTATGCTTTTACGAACCAGGCTGTGTCCTATTCCTTTTCCTCTATTTTTTTTATCGGTAACAATTCTTCCTATTCTTACATACTTTTTTTCAAATATACCTGGAGCAAAAATGCGAGAATAGGCAATGAGTTTGTTTTTTTTATACCCCATAAGGTGAGTAGCCTCCGCATCTTTTCCGTCCAAGTCCAAGTATATACAGGATTGTTCTACTATAAAAACTGTAGCCCTAAGGTTTAAAAAATCATAAAGTTCAGTGAGGTTTAGCTGATCATATTCTTTAAAGCGCCACTCCATTATTTATTTACAAGGTATCTTTTCAATTCTTTTTTGGTGTCTTCCTCCTTCAAATGGGGTGGAGATAAACAGGTCAACCATTTCCAGCGCCTGCTCAAGATTAACAAACCTGGCCGGTATGCTTAGAATATTCGCATCGTTGTGTTGCCTTGATAGTTTCGATATTTCAGCAGACCAACAAAGTGCTGCTCTTATATTTTGGTGCTTGTTTGCGGTCATTGCTGCTCCGTTCCCGCTTCCGCATATTATGATTCCTACATCTGACTTTTTTTTCCCTACGTCTTGCGCTACAGGGTGAATGAAGTCTGCATAGTCAACACTGTCTTCGTTGTTGGTTCCATGGTTGTGTAATTCATGTCCTTTTTGTCCTAAATGTGAAATAATGGCTTCTTTCAGATCAACTCCTGCATGGTCGTTTCCTATCGATATGTTCATCTAGCTTTTTTTTAAAGTTAAAACAATCCTCTTTTGTGTTGGTTATTCTACTTATTAATTGTTGATAAAATTTACTTTTTTTTATGCTTTATATTGATCAAAATTATATTAAAAAAAAGATGTATAAAACCTATTTAAGTTGTTATAAATAATCTTTTAGTTATAAAACCATTTTTTCTTTTTCTTAACATTAAATTTAAGCTTAAATCATAAAATTATTCAACCTATGGAGGTTTTAACGGTTGTTTATATCTCTTATATTTTATTCATTCACAGTTTTTTAATATTAAATTTATAATTAATAAAGTGTTTACAGTTATGTTTAATTCAATTTTATATGGATTTTAATAAAATCTTATTACTGCTATTCACATCATATAATAAGCATCATTTTTATTTAAAATTTTAAAAAACATTTGATTATAATTGAAGAAGGTTTTAATAAGTTAATCCATTGACAAGAAAAGAAAAACTAAATTTGTCACAGATAAATATTTGATGTCTAAAAAGAAAAAAAAGGATAAGAATATTCGAGGAAAAGTTATAACGATTTTTAAAGAAAATCCTACCAAGTCATTCAACTATAAACAAGTTGCTGCAAAGCTTGAAATCAGTGATACCCAGAAAAGAAACTCAGTAATCAAAGCACTTGGTCAACTCAATGCCCAAAAAATAATATATCAAATAGAACAGGGAAAGTTTGTCTTTGGGGGGAGGGGGAAAGGTTACATCGACGGGATCATAGAGATGACCTCTTCGGGTAATGCTTATCTACTACTATCGGATCAAGAAGATGTTTTTATAGCCCGAAGAAATACCAATAAGGCACTAGACGGAGATCATGTATTGGTGTATCAAAGTAAACGAAGAAAAAATGGTAAAAAAGAGGGAGAAGTCGTGGAAATACTTCAACGTGCAACCCAAGATTTTGTTGGTGTTCTGGAAAGAAAGAAAGATTTTGGATTTGTTAACACACGAAATTCTAGAATGTTTACGGATTTTTTTATTGAGGCAGAGGAACTAAAAGATTTTGAAAATGGGGACAAAGTTATTGTACATTTCAAAGATTGGCCCAAAAGAGCTTCATCCCCCTTTGGAAAAATCATAAAATCTTTGGGAAAACCGGGAGAACTCAATACAGAGATGCACTCCATCATGTTTGAATACGGATTCCCTGACGCTTTTCCTAATGAGGTTGAAAGATTTGCTCAGCGATTAAATGTAAGAATTGATGACAAAGAAGTTTCAAAAAGAAAGGATTTTAGAAATAAAACCACCTTTACCATTGATCCGATCACCGCAAAAGACTTTGATGATGCCATATCTTTCACCCCTTTAAGTAAAGGAAAAACAGAAATAGGAATTCATATTGCAGATGTAGCGCACTATGTTCAACCGGATAGTATCTTGGACGAGGAAGCTTATCATAGGGCAACATCTGTATATTTGGTAGACCGAGTTGTACCTATGTTGCCAGAGATTTTATCTAACGGTGCCTGTTCCTTAAGGCCACATGAAGATAAATATACTTTTTCAGCTGTTTTTACTGTTAATGAGAGAATGGAAATTGAAAACGAATGGTTTGGTAAAACAGTAATACTATCGGATCACAGGTTTTCGTATGAGGAAGTTCAATACATTTTGGATAGCAGAGATATAAACGTAAGCAAGGAGGTTTCACTAAATAAAAAAGAATATAAGGTATCAAAAGAGATTTTTACCGCCTTGAATAAGCTGGATAAATTTGCCAAAATACTGCGAGAGAAAAGAATAACCAACGGGGCACTTTCTTTTGATCGTGTAGAGGTAAAATTTAATTTGGATAAGGAAGATAATCCGGAGAGCATATATTTTAAAAGTTCCAAAGATGCACATAAATTGGTCGAGGAGTTTATGCTTTTAGCCAACAGAAGAGTGGCTGAATTTATAGGAAAACAAAACCCAAAAAAAAACTTTGTATACAGGGTACACGATTTACCTGATAAAGACAAGCTTCTCAACCTAAAAACTATAGCAAAAAACTTAGGATATCAACTAAACCTTGACACCAATAAAATTAATGAATCTCTCAATAATTTACTTAGAGATACATATGGAAAAAAAGAACAAGAATTATTAGACACGCTCACCATTAGAAGCATGAGTAAGGCTTTATATACAATTAAAAATATAGGACACTATGGACTGGCATTTGATTATTATACTCACTTTACATCTCCCATTAGGAGATATCCAGACATTTTGGTTCACAGATTGTTAGAGGCTTATTTAAATGGACATAAAAATATAGACCCACAAGCTTTAGAAGAGGCTTGTATTCACTCGTCAAATAGAGAACAGTTGGCCACAAAAGCCGAAAGGGATTCTATAAAATATATGCAGGTAAAATTTATGGAAGATAAAATAAACCAGCGTTTTGAAGGTGTGATCTCTGGGGTTACAGAAAGAGGAATTTATGTTGAGATAATTGAGAACAAATGCGAGGGATTGGTAAAAATATTTGAAATTAAAGGAGACTATTTTATCTATGAAGAGAAAATTCATAGCCTGGTAGGAGAAAGATCAAAAAAAACATATCAACTAGGAGACCATGTTTATGTAACTGTAAAAAAAGCTGACCTTATGAAAAGACAATTGGATTTTATTTTGTATGAACCAAAAGATTAATTACTTAATTTTGATTAAACTTATCCCAAAAATTATGGTTCGTTATTTTTTATGTTCCTTTTTATTAGCGAATTTGCTACTTTCAGCTCAAGAAATAAGTGAACAAGCAGATACAAGTATTGAAAGACAACTAAATATTAGTGAATTTATCAATCTGAAAGTTTATTCAGGCATAGAAGTTAAACTTATACCCGCAGAGGATAATAAACTGTTGATTAGTGGGCAAGACCGTATGGACGTGATTGCCAAAATTAAAGGACAAACCTTAAAAATACGTCATTCTTTAGAACACATTCTGAATCCAACTTTTACTTATATAGAATTGTATCATACAGGACTTTTGGACGAGATTTCATTGTATCAAGGGGCAAATTTAAAAGTAGACAGCACTTACCGTCAGACAAGCATTTCGCTTAAGGTGCAAGAAGGGTCCTCTATGAATTTCAAGTTCGAGGGAGAAAAACTTACTTCTACAGTAGGTACAGGGGGTAAGCTATTTCTAATGGGCAAAACGACCAATCATCAATCCTCTGTAAATAGTGGAGGTTCCTGTGAAGCTGAAGTTTTCGAAACCGAACAGACAATGGTAAATGTTACAGCGGGAGGATTGTCTTATGTGAATGCAACTGAGCTATTAGAGGCAAAGGTTACCGCAGGTGGGATCATTAGGATCTATGGTAATCCAAAGAAACTAGTGACCAAGAAAGCTATTGGGGGGCAAATTTTTGAAATGAAATAAAACTACACTTTTCTAAGAGAAAGAGAGAGGCATCGAGCGGATTCGAACCGCTGTACAAGCTTTTGCAGAGCTCTGCCTAGCCACTCGGCCACGATGCCTTGCCGTAAAAATAGTAAAATTTTAAGCTTTTTTGGTCTTTGCCCTAACCTTTTAGGCAAACACAAACCTCTCCAACATCTCCACCTATAGGTGGATTTTTCTTGGCAACAGAGACCACCACACTCTCTACTTCAGAAAACTGTTTTAAAACCCTGTCTATTATTCGCTGTGCGACATGTTCCAAAAGTTTGGAACGAACGGACATTTCTTCTTTTACAATCTTGTTGAGAATCACATAGTCTACCGCATCAGCAATATCATCAGACTCGGTGGGATTAATCATATCAGTTTCCACCTCTAAATTGATGATATAGTCGCTTCCTATCTTTTTTTCCTCTTCCATGCAACCATGAAAGGCATAAACCCTTATTTCTTTTAATATTATTTTTCCCATCCAAGAGCTTTTAACAAATATATAATATCAGTGTAATTATATTTAAAGAAATATGCTTTTAATATCTTTGATAAAATTTAAGATGTCAGAGAAGACACTCAACTTTATTGAACACATTATTGAGGAAGACCTAAAGGCTGGGCTTTCTAAAAACTTACTTAGGTTTAGGTTTCCCCCAGAACCCAATGGATATCTTCATATTGGGCATGTTAAAGCCATTTGCCTTAACTTCAATTTAGGCAAACGATACCAAGCTCCTGTAAATCTCAGGTTCGATGATACCAACCCGGCCAAAGAAGAAAGTCAATATGTTAAAGCTATAAAAAATGATATCCAATGGCTGGGATTCCAATGGGATAAAGAGTGCTATGCGTCCGATTATTTCTCACAACTCTACCAATGGTCCAAGACTTTAATCATTAAAGGGTTAGCTTATGTTGATTCGCAAACTTCCCAGCAAATTTCCGAACAAAAAGGCACACCTACTCAACCCGGAACAAACAGCCCATACCGCGATCGTTCTGTAGAAGAAAACTTAATCCTTTTTGATGAGATGAAAAACGGTAAACACCTAGAGGGGGCTCATGTGTTAAGAGCAAAAATAGATATGACCTCACCCAATATGCTTTTAAGGGACCCCGTTATGTATAGAATCCTATATAAATCCCATCACCGAACCGGAGACGATTGGTGTATCTACCCCATGTATGATTGGACTCATGGAGAATCGGATTATATTGAACAAATAACCCACTCATTATGCTCTTTAGAGTTCAAACCTCACCGAGAGCTCTACGACTGGTTTTTGGACTCCTTATCACCACTGGAGAAGATTCGCCCCAAGCAGAGAGAGTTTGCCAGACTTAACCTTTCATATACGGTTATGAGTAAAAGAAAACTAAAGGAGTTGATCGACCAAGGTTATGTTTCGGGGTGGGACGACCCCAGGATGCCCACTATAAGTGGACTTAGAAGACGGGGTTACACGCCTGAATCCTTACAAAATTTTGTAAATACTGCGGGGGTAGCCAAAAGGGATAACATTATAGACGTATCGCTTTTAGAGTTTTGTGTCCGTGATCATTTGAACAAAATTGCCCAAAGGGTGATGGCGGTTCTAAACCCGGTCAAGCTTACAATTAGGAATTACAAAGATGGTCAAACTGAAATACTCAGTGCTGAAAATAATCCAGAAGATTATAAGGCAGGTTTTAGAGAAGTTCCTTTCTCAGGAAGTTTATATATAGAAAGAGAGGATTTTAGGGAAGAAGCCAGCAGAAAGTTTTTTAGGCTGAGCCTTGGTAAGGAGGTGCGTCTAAAAAATGCTTACATAATAAAAGGAGAGGAGGTTATTAAAGACAAAAAAGGCAAAGTTACCGAAATCATTTGCAGCTATGATCCTAAGAGTAAAAGTGGATCAGGAACCGAGGAAAGCCAAAGAAAAGTTAAAGGCACCCTTCACTGGGTTTCCAGAGATCACGCACATCCAATAAAAGTGAACCTTTACGATCGTCTATTTTCAGTAGAAGAACCCGACAAAAACAAAGAAGAAAATCCTGCACAGTTCATCAATTCAAATTCATTTACTCAAGCCCAAGGATATATTGAGCCACATGTTGTCAGCGCAATCGAAGGAGACAAGTTCCAATTTCAACGTCTGGGCTATTTTATTCTTGAAAAGAAAACAGAAAATGGTGATTTGGTATTTAACAAAACGGTTGGTTTAAGGGATTCTTGGAAGAAAAACTAATCTATTTCTCTGCGCTACCTTTATCTTGTTTCTTCTGATTTTCGGCTTTCATCGCTTCACCTATTTGGTTACTTGCCGTAAAGGATGCCACCATGTTGTTAAGCATATCACTGCCTGCTTGTGGAGAATTGGGCAATAGGATTAGATTGCTATTGGTTTCTTCTCCTATGGATTGCAAAGTGTCGTAATGTTGGGTAACCACAATCAGTGCTGAGGCTTCTTGAGAGTTAATACCAACGTTGTTAAGCACATCTACAGACTCTTCAAGGCCTCTGGCAATCTCTCTTCTTTGATCAGCAATTCCCTGGCCCTGTAGTCTTTTGCTTTCCGCTTCGGCTTTAGCTTTCTCAACAATCAAAATCCTTGCAGCATCCCCCTCGTATTGAGCGGCAATCTTTTGTCTTTCAGCCGCATTGATCCGGTTCATGGCCGTTTTTACTTCGCTATCAGGATCAATATCTGTAACCAAGGCTTTGATGATATCGTATCCGTAGTTGACCATTGCATCATTTAATTCTCCTTTTACAGCGTTGGCTATCTCATCTTTTTTTTCAAATACATCATCAAGCCTCATTTTAGGGACTACTGCCCTAACGACATCAAACACATAAGACGTTATCTGATCTTGGGGAAAGTCCAGCTTGTAAAATGCATCATATACATTATCAGGAAGAATTTTGTACTGAACAGATACTTTTAGTTTTACAAAAACATCATCTTTGGTTTTCGTTTCAACTATGACATCCAATTGAAGGATTCTCAAGCTAACCCTTCCGGCAATTTTGTCAATTATGGGGATTTTAAAGTGTAAACCCGATTTACGAATGGCAATGAACTTTCCAAACCGCTCTATAACTGCAGAGGTCTGTTGTTTGACAACAAAAATACTCGAGATTAATATGAGTAGTGCAATAAAAATAAATATATAGGTTGTTAAGCTCATGATTGATTTATGTTCGTCATTAAAAATTTTTCTAGTCTTCTTAAAGATATTTCATTTCCAAGTATTTCGCAAATACTAAAAATGTCAGGACCATTTAAATTTCCAACAATAGCTAACCTTAAACTTTGCATTATTGCCCCAAATGGCAACCCCTCTTTTTCATTCCAATCCATAATTTGTTGCCTCCAGCTTTTTACAGGCATACCTTCTTTTATCAATTTGCAAAATTGACTTACAATTTTCCTAGGATTGTGTTTTTGAATTTTATCCAACACATTTAAATCGTAGCTTATCGGATCCTCTAAAAATAGCGCAGACTCTATTTTTAAGTCCTCCAGCAAAAACAATCGATCTCTCAGAAGCGCGTAGATGTCGTTTTTCGTTTTTTGCGACCAAGTATCTGGAAAGCAAGCAAAAAAATCCTTAAACTGCTCGAAAATCGTTTTTTGGTCCATAAACCCCAAAAATTTGTGATTTATCCATCTTGCTTTTTCAAAATCGAACTTTGCTCCTGCCTTTTGAATTTTTTTTGGGTTAAAAATTTTTACCAAGCGATCCATTCTAAAGATCTCCTCACTAGTTCCGGGGTTCCATCCCAAAAGGGCAAGATAGTTCATCAGTGCTTCCGGCAAAAACCCCCTTTCCCTAAACCCTTTTAAGTCTTCCCACGCCAAAGGAAATACAGGAAAACCCATTTTCTCACCATCTCGTTTTGACAACTTACCTTTACCGATAGGCTTTAATATCAAAGGTATATGCATAAACTCTGGGGCATTCCAATCAAAAGCCTCATAAATCAAATGATGCAAGGCAAGAGAAGGCAACCATTCCTCTCCACGTATCACATGAGTGATCTTCATTAAATGATCGTCTACAATATTGGCAAAGTGATATGTCGGCATACCATCTGATTTCATCAATATCTTGTCATCAATTTCTTCACTTTGAACCGTTATTAACCCTCTTACACCATCCCTAAGTTTAATGTTTTTTCCGGCATTAACCTTAAGTCTAACTACATAGGGGCCATTTTTTAGTAACTCTTTAGTAACATTTTCAGGTTGACTCAGCGCGTTTTTCAGCTGCATGCGGTTGTGCGCACCATACTTAAAGTTTTTCTTTTGTTGCTCGTGATCCGCTCTTATTTTGGAGAGCTCCTCAGGGGTATCAAAAGCATAATAAGCTTTTCCTTTGTCAATCAACTCCTTAATATATTTTTGATAAATCCCTTTCCTTTCACTTTGTCGGTAAGGCCCATATTCTCCGGGTTTTAAAGGGCTTTCATCCGGTATAAGACCACTCCAGCACATGGCCTTTAGTATATAATCTTCTGCCCCCCCTACTATACGGTTTTGATCAGTATCTTCAATTCTAAGTACAAATTTACCCCCATTTTTTTTGGCAAAGAGGTAGTTATACAATGCCGTTCTTAACCCCCCAATGTGAAGGGCGCCTGTAGGGCTTGGCGCAAACCTAACACGAACACTCATTCTTTTTTTCCCCAAAGATAACACCAAGCTCTACTCTAATGAAATTATTTGTTTTTTCTTTGTTCTATATTTGCAAAAAAAAGCTTGATTCGTTTTGTACACAACAACTTTCTAACGCTTTCGGAGGCGGACTTGGCGCAATGGCTTAACCAGATTGCCGCCAAAGAAGGTTATACCGTCAAAGAACTCGAATATAATTTTGTTGATAAGGACACTATGCTAGCACTTAACCAAAAACAATTAAATCACAATACTCATACCGACATCATCACCTTTGATTATTCAGAAACTAAGGAAATTATGGCAGAAGCTTATATTTCTTGTTATGCTTTGAGAAAAAATGCTAAAAAATATGCTCAAACCATTGATAACGAGTGCCTTAGGCTTTTGTGTCACGCTCTTCTTCACTGTTTTGGCTTTAATGATAAGTCTAGAGAGCAAAAAGAACAAATGCGATCTAAAGAGGAAGCCTACATAAATTTGTTCCACGTGAAACACTGATATGTTTGAAGGAGTATACGACGTAGTGGTTGTGGGAGGTGGCCATGCCGGGGCAGAAGCTGCTGCTGCCGCCGCCAATATGGGATCAAGAACCCTTTTGGTTACTATGAATTTACAAACCATTGGGCAAATGTCTTGTAACCCTGCCATGGGTGGAATTGCAAAAGGGCAAATCGTTAGAGAAATAGATGCTTTGGGAGGTTATAGCGGTATCGTCTCAGATGAATCGGCTATTCAATTCAAAATGCTAAATCAGTCTAAAGGCCCCGCTATGTGGAGTCCAAGGGTTCAGTCCGATAGAATGTTGTTTGCTAAAAAGTGGAGAGACCTGTTGGAGCAAACCCAGAACCTTGATTTTTATCAAGACACGATCGAAGACATTATTGTAAACGACGGTAAGATTGAAGGCGTGGTTACCTCTTTGGGTATTACTATTTGCTCAAAAAGCGTGGTCTTGACAAATGGCACCTTTTTGAATGGACTTATCCATATAGGAGAAAAAAATTATGGAGGAGGACGCGCAGGTGAAAAAGCCTCTACCGGTTTAACCTTTAGTTTGGAAAAACTTGGCTTTGAATCAGGGCGAATGAAAACCGGAACACCCCCAAGAGTGGATGGTAGATCTTTGAATTACGATGTAATGGAGGAACAGGTCGGGGACGAAAACCCTGCAAAATTTAGTTATACCTCTACCACACCACTAAAGCTTCAGCGAAGTTGTTATATTACTCATACTAGCGCACAAGTCCATGATCTACTTAGAAAGGGTTTTGATCGCTCTCCAATGTTCAATGGTAATATTAAGAGCACAGGACCAAGATATTGTCCCTCCATTGAAGACAAGATTAACCGTTTTGTAGACAAACCAAGACATCAAATCTTTGTTGAGCCCGAAGGTTGGGATACCGTAGAGGTTTATGTTAATGGGTTTTCAACCTCTCTCCCCGAGGATATTCAGTACCAAGCACTTCGTTCTGTCAGGGGATTTGAGAATGTAAAATTCTTCCGCCCTGGCTATGCAATAGAATATGACTATTTTCCGCCTACGCAGCTTAAAAACAGCCTAGAAACTAAATTAGTTTCAGGATTGTTTTTTGCTGGACAAATCAACGGTACGACAGGTTATGAAGAAGCGGCCTCGCAAGGTTTAATGGCGGGCATCAATGCCCACCTCAAGATCAACGAAAAGGATCCCTTTATTCTCAAAAGAAATCAAGCATATATCGGAGTATTGATTGATGATCTTATTACCAAAGGTACTGAAGAGCCCTACAGAATGTTTACTTCCAGGGCAGAATACAGAACTTTATTGCGCCAGGACAACGCTGATTTAAGGCTTACTCCGCTGTCTTTCAATTTGGGGCTGGCCAAAAAAAACCGAATGCAAGCAGTTGAGGAAAAGGCCTCCAAGACAGAAAAATTAGTAAATTTTTTTAGAACACAAAGTTTCCTTCCAGAAGAAGTAAATCCAATACTTGAAAAAAGGGGATCTGCTTTAGTTAAACAATCTGACAAACTCAGCAAAGTCTTGTCGCGCCCTAGATTGAACCGAAAAGACTTAGCAGAGATCCACTCGGTTCAAACATATATCAATGATCAAGAGATTACAGACGAGGTTTATGAGCAAGCGGAAATTCAGATAAAATATTCTGGTTATATTGAGAAAGAAATGGCCAATGCAGAGAAGCTCAATCGCTTGGATCATATTAAAATACCTGATGACTTTGATTATGACGGACTCGCCTCTCTTTCTTTCGAAGCGAAAGAAAAATTGAATTACATCAAACCGACTAATCTGTCTCAAGCCTCAAGGATCAGCGGGATCAACCCTAGCGACATTAGTGTGCTACTGGTTAAACTTGGAAGATAAATGTTCCACGTGGAACCTATGAGTAAAGAAAAAAACAAAATTTTAGAGACTACTGATCATCTGGTGAGCGGAGAATCCTTTTCAATCCACTGGGACTCTATCCGCCAAAGGGCTTGGACAGATGTTGAGCATTTGGACTCGCTCGACCCCTATTACAAGTCACCAGATTATATTTCCCACCACATCAAACCCTCTTCATTCATTTCAATGTTATATGTTCTTTCGAGAAGGGTGATGCTGATCTACAAATATGCACTTCTCAAAAAGCTACTTAAGCATAAAACACGATTGCTTGACATAGGCTGCGGTGTAGGGTCTTTTTTGGCTTTTATGAAAAAAATGGGGGTTCAAGTTTATGGTGTTGAAATCAACTCCAAAGCAAGAGATATATGTCATAAAAAAAACATAGAGGTTATGGAGACAGAACAAGGGTTTTCACCTAATAGCTTTGACGTTATCACACTTTGGCACGTCCTTGAACATCTGCCCAAACCCGAAATATCTATAGCAGCCTACAGAGAGTTGCTCAAAAAGGAGGGTGCCTTGGTTATTGCCGTTCCTAATTTTGAAAGTCACGACCGCATGTACTATCAAAAAGATTGGGCGGCTTTGGATGCTCCGAGACACCTGTGGCATTTTACACCAAAAGGCTTAATAAAAATGTTGAATGAACTAGGTTTTGATCTCATAAAAAAAAGACCCCTGAGACCCGATGTTTTTTATATCAGCTATCTTTCAGAAAAAAATAAGGGGAAGTCATTAGCTCTTATTAGGGGGCTTATTAAGGGTACTTTGTTTTCCCTAAAAGCTATCTTTACAAGCAAACATTCCTCCTGGGTTTTCGTATTTAGGAAACGGGCTCTTTAGAGTTTAAATTGCGCGTAATTGCCAAAGCAAAGTGACTGAAGAGAATTTTAGGATTAGCATTACGTTCCAAATGATAGGAGGTGTCTTCCAGTAACCTTACCAAGGGAAGCAAGTTGGCGCTATGGATATAAGGAGCAAAATTTCGCATTTCGAAATTAGAGTGAATTTTGAAGTCATGTATTGACTCAGCCTTATAGGAGATTAACATGGCTTGACGTATAAACTCTAAAGCGTAAACCAAAAAAGCTTTTTGTTGCTCTCTTTCAAGATCAGCAACCCGATCAGCCCATTGAATCAACTCAAGAATAATGGCTTTATTCGAACGAGCTTTGAATGCAGCCCTTAGACATTGAATCCATAGTTTTTCAAAATTAATGCTATGATCCGGAGTGTTTAGTTCATTTAAAATATTCCGCCAACTACCTCTTCTTGATGATAAACTTTGGGCAGAACCTGATATATCCTTTAGCTTTTTAATTCCAGACTTGATTTCATCCTGAGTCAAAGGGTTCAATTTCATCCTCTGACAGCGAGATACCAAAGTAGACAACATTCCATCTGTTTGATCACACACCAATAGAAAAAAGCTGTTCTTTGGAGGCTCCTCAAAAAGTTTTAATAATTTATTCGAAGCGTACTCGGATAATTTTTCAGCACCAAATAGAACCATAACCTTATTTCCTCCACGAAGTGACTTTAGATGCATTTTGTGATGCATTTTGGAAACTTCCTCAACCCCTATAATACCTTGTTTGTTTCCTCCTTCCAACTGACGAATCCAATCCTGAGTGGACCCATACGGATTATGGACAACAAAATCATCCCAAGTGGATTTGTAATCATCAGAAACAGATTTTGAGCTACCCGAAACTTTATTGATTACAGGATAGACAAAATGTAAGTCGGGATGCTCCAATAATTTTTGGGACGGAGTACCATTTTTTTCAGCATTTTCAATAGTATTAAAACTATATAGTAAATACAAAGCACTATGAAGTGCTAATGGGAGGCCGCCAAAGCCCAAAGAATCTATAAACATTTGACAATGAGGAACTTGACTCCTTAGGATCGCATCTTTTAACTGATGTTTCAATCGGTTTTGTCCTATGATTTCACTTGAATACATGCCTTTTTAACCTTTAGGAGACATAAAAATAAACAATCAATTTGGATTTTATTTTCCTTCTAAAAAATTATGTTTTCAATACCGTTAAAACCTTTTGCCCTAACGTGCAAAAAAAGTATTTTTGAAAAAATTTTAGCATGCGAACTATAACAAATCAAGACTTTTCAAATTTAAGAGCCATTGTCAGAGTTGATTTTAATGTACCTATTAACGACCAATTTCAAGTTACTGATTCCACTAGAATTAAAGCAGCCAAAGAAACCATAGATTACATTCTTAATCAAGGAGGAAGTTGTGTCTTGATTTCCCACTTGGGTAGACCCAAGGGTAAAGACCCAAAACTATCATTATCTCACATTGTCAGCAAAGTAGAAGAAATCCTTGAAGTCCCTGTCAATTTTTTTGATGACTGTGTTGGCGCTGGTGCAGAACATGCCGCAGCCTCTATTTCTCCAGGTACCGTAATTCTAATGGAAAACCTCCGTTTCTATAAAGAAGAAACTGCTGGAGATATACATTTTGCAGAGGGCCTTTCAAAATTAGGGGACTGTTATGTCAATGATGCTTTCGGAACAGCTCACAGGGCACATGCCTCTACCACTATAATATCTAAATTTTTCAATAAAGAGAAATTTTTTGGGCGACTGCTCGAAAAGGAAGTCAATGCCATAGAAAAAGTCATGAAATCCGGAGAAAAACCTGTTCTTGCCATTCTTGGTGGAGCCAAGGTTTCTTCCAAAATAACCATTATCGAAAACCTATTGGACAAAATTGATCATTTGATCATAGGAGGAGGAATGGTATATACTTTTGTCAAAGCACAAGGAGGGAGTGTTGGCCGGTCTATCTGCGAGGATGAATATTGCGATTACGCTCTTGAGCTTTTGGAAAAAGCAAAAATAAAAGGGGTGCAGTTACACCTCCCTGTTGATTTAATTGTTGCAGACAATTTTTCAAATAATGCTAACCAAAAAGTGTGTAAAGTAGACGAAATCCCGAACGATTGGGAAGGGTTGGATGCAGGTCCTCAAACCCTTAAGAACTTCGAGGATGTTGTAATGCAATCTAAGACCATTCTGTGGAATGGCCCACTTGGTGTTTTTGAATTTAAAAACTTCTCATCTGGAACTGTTACCTTGGGCGAGCATATCGCCAAGAGCACTGCAGCAGGAGCTTTTTCTTTGGTAGGAGGAGGAGATTCAGTGGCAGCAGTTAAGCAGTTTGGACTTGAAGAAAAAATGAGCTATATCTCTACTGGTGGCGGCGCCATGTTGGAAAGTCTTGAAGGTAAGGCTTTACCAGGAATCGCTGCCTTAATGGAATAAGCCACAACATCATGAAAAAAGTGATCTTTTATGTTTTTGTTATTCTAATTATATCCTGTAAGGAACAAAAAAACAAGTTGAGGTATTTGCCCGACTCCAATGCCAATATCAATCACTTGACTGTGGTGATGCCCGAAAAGTCTTGGAAGGGAGTTTTGGGCAACAAAACCCGCTCACTACTGGAAACCCCCTATGAAGGTCTGCCTTTCGATGAACCTCAATTTACACTAAACTATTTACCCCCTGAAGTCTTCACGGGTTTTGCCAGAAACAGCCGTAATATCCTGTGGTTTATCAAAGATTCCTTGGCTGGGTTTCAGCTGATAGAGGACTTGATGGCTCAACCTCAGTTTGTAGCAAAAGTAAAGGGAGAGGATGATGACGTACAAGCACATTTTTTGGAGGAAAACATTAATCTTTTAAAAGCTGTTTTAACTGAAAAAGAAAGAAAAGAGAAGATAAGAAGAATCAAGAAATCTTCTACCAAAGACCGTCATTTACAAGACCGATTTAAAATCTCATTGCTTTATCCAACAGCATATAGTACCGTAAAGGATACAACTAATTTTATTTGGATTCAAAAAGAGATCCCTAAGGGACACATGAATTTGATCGCTTATAGCCTCTCACTTTCAGGATTAAGGGGGAATATAAAGAAACGCATTCCTGAAATTAGAGACTCCATCGGAAAAACACATATCCCTGGCAGACTAAAAGGCTCTTATATGATCACCGAAAAGGCTTATCGTCCCTTTTATTACAAGACGCAAAAGTTGGGAAGACTAACTTATTTGACTAAAGGTACTTGGGAGGTTGCCAATGATTTCATGGCAGGGCCCTTTATAAATTATATGATAAAAGACACCTTGAGAAAGAGATGGATGGTGATCGAAGGGTTTGTTTTTGCACCTGCATCGAATAAAAGGGATCAGATGTTTGAACTCAATACCATTTTAGACGCCGTCGTTTTTGAGTAAAGGACTATTTGTCTATTTTTGTATCGGACTTATTTCCATCTTCTTTGGTCGCGTTCTTAAATTCTTTAATCCCGCTTCCTAATCCCCTCATCAACTCGGGAATTTTTCTACCCCCGAATAACAAAAGAACAACAACGACGATCAGAATGATTTGTGGCGCACCAATCATGCCTAAAGAATAGATCAATGAATACATTTTTTCTAATTTTAATCAAATTTAAATAATTATTCAATGTAATCTAAATTTCTTTACTAAGCCAACAATTTATTTTTAGGTGTAAACACTATCTTTGTTTTTATGGCAAAAGAGATAAAAAAGAAACGTCTTTGGGTTCAAAACTTATTGAACCGGTATCGTATTGTTGCTATAAACGAAATCACTTTTGAGGAAAAATTTTTCCTAAGAATCTCTCAGTTCAAAATAATTATATTTATTTTCCTTTTTGCGACCTTTGTCGCTGTAGGCTCCTTCTTTTTGATTGCTTTCACACCTTTGAAAGAATTTATCCCTGGATACACAAGCTTATCTATAAGAAAAGAGGCAATTAGAAACAGCTTTTTACTAGACTCTCTCAGCATTGAATTTCAAAAAAAAGACCGTTTTATAACGTCTATTAAGAGTGCCCTAATAGGGGAGATTAATTCTAAAGAAAACTCTTTACTCGATGACAAAAGCAAGGTGCCCAAAGCACTCAATTCAGACAACCCAATGTCAAAGGCAGACTCTATTCTCCGATTAGAAGTCATTCAAGAAGACAAATATAATGTCATTCCAAACAACCTTAGCGGTGTAAAGTACTTGCTCTATCAGCCTGCTTTAGGCCCTATTTCTCAAAAGTATGATGCGGATAAAAAGCACTTTGCCGTTGATATAGCATTGGAAGAAAATGCTCCCATTATGGCTGTAGCTCACGGAACCGTTATATTTTCAGAGTGGACTGCAGAAACAGGACATGTGATCATCATCAAACATGATTATGGATTGTTATCAGTATACAAACACAATTCCTCCCTAGAAAAAGTGCAAGGGGATATAGTCAAAGCAGGAGAAGTCATTGCAAAGGCTGGTAATACAGGAGAATTGTCAACGGGTTGGCACCTTCATTTTGAACTTTGGATCAATGGATATTCTGTTGATCCAGCTTTTTTTATTGACTTTTCAAAGACCTTATGATAAAAAAAGTTGGAGCGAAAATTTTCGCCAAATTCATTCATAATAAAAACCAAAAGTGGATTAAAAACCCCCTTTTGGCACAACAAAAAACATTTGATTATCTGACCCAAAAAGCCAAAGAAACTGATTTTGGGCAAGACCACGGTTTTGATAAGATCAAGGACTATAAAGATTTCCAAACCGCTGTTCCGATTCGCGATTACGAAGGTCACAAACCTTATATAGACAAAATGCTAAATGGTAAGGCTTCTGTATTGTGGCCTGGAAAACCAATTTATTACGCTAAAACCAGTGGAACGACCTCTGGGGCCAAATTTATCCCTCTCACCAAAGAATCTATGCCGACCCATATCTCCGCAGCGAGGGATGCACTGCTGAATTACATATACCAAACAGGGAAAGCCGATTTTGTCGACGGCAAACAAATTTTTCTTCAGGGAAGTCCTGTTCTCAAAAAAAAAGAAGGCAATATCATAGGGAGACTGTCAGGTATTGTTGCCCATTATGTGCCCAATTATTTACAAAAAAACAGGATGCCCTCTTGGGATACGAATTGTATAGAGGACTGGGAAAGTAAAGTGGATGCTATCGTGGAGGAAACTTTACCTGAAAACATGAGTTTAATCGCTGGGATTCCCTCTTGGGTACAAATGTATTTTGAGAAAATGATAGCGAAAACGGGTAAAGGCGTAGGTAAAATATTCCCAAACTTTTCATTATTTGTCTACGGAGGGGTCAATTATGAGCCCTACCGCCCCATGTTCGAAAAACTCATTGGAAGGAGGGTGGATAGTATTGAATTGTTTCCTGCATCCGAAGGGTTTTTTGCTTATCAGGATCAAAGAGATGACAAGGGATTGTTACTATTGTTGAACAATGAAATATTTTATGAATTCATAAAAGCCGATGAGTTTGGGGAGAAAAACCCTAAAAGATATACTTTGGGAGAGGTAGTATTGGGGGTCAATTATGTTCTGATCATTTCCACCTCGGCAGGGCTGTGGGCATACAATATTGGCGATACGGTACGTTTTGTATCTCTAAAACCATATAGACTAGTGGTTACGGGCAGAATCAAGCACTTTATTTCCGCCTTTGGAGAACATGTTATCGGAAAAGAGGTAGAAACGGCAATGCAACAAGCTTGCAGAGACAGTACTGTCCAAGTCAAAGAATTTACCGTAGCTCCACAAATTGATCCCGAAGAGGGTCTTCCCTATCACCAATGGTTTATTGAATTTGAAAACCCTCCCCAAAACATTGATGATTTTGCCCGAAAACTCGATCAATCCATGCAGAAACAAAATGTGTATTATGAAGATCTGTTGAAAGGAAGTGTTTTGAGAACTTTGGTCATCAGCCCTGTTGTTAACGGAGGTTTTCAACAATATATGAAAAGCATAGGAAAACTTGGAGGTCAAAACAAAGTCCCGCGTTTGTCCAATGACAGAAAAATTGCCGATAAACTTTCTTTAAAGTAGTTCATGTACAAGAATAATTCCCATCGGAAGCGATTTCAAAAAACCTTGGATTTTTTGAATCAACATATTGATCCGACATCTTTTATCTTGGATCTTGGGATCAAAAACCCCTTGTCAGAATTAATGCAAGCCCATGGTCATAAGGTAGAAAATACACATGGCGAAGACTTGGACGAAAATCAGACCGCATTGATCAACTCCAAGGCTGAAGTGGTAACTGCTTTCGAAATATTGGAGCACCTGCTTTCACCCTATCAAGTTTTAAAAACCATTAAAGCCAATAAATTAGTGGCTAGCGTCCCTTTAAAACTATGGTTTTCAAGGTCTTATAGAAGTAAAGCCGATTTGAGAGATCGCCATTTTCACGAATTTGAAGATTGGCAGTTCGACTGGCTTTTGGAAAAAACCGGGTGGAGAATTGTGGCAAGCCAAAAATGGATCAATCCACCTGAATCCTTTGGAGTTCGATCATTGTTGAGGTATTTTACACCCAGACACTACATTGTTTATGCTGAAAAAATTAACGCATAAATCTTGAGAATTTATATTGTCATACCGGCCCACAACGAGGAAGATAACATTGGAAAAACCCTCGAGTCTATGGTCAACCAGCATTTGAAACCCACCCAACTGGTAATCGTAAATGACAATTCCACGGACCGAACAAGAGAGATCGCAAATGATTTCTCACAACAGCACTCTTGGATACAGCTGGTAAACAAGAAATCATCGAAGGAACACCTCCCCGGAGTAAAAATAATTGAAGCCTTTTACAAAGGTTATCAAATATTGGATCAGGACTATGATGTTATCTGCAAGTTTGATGCAGATATGGTTTTTGAGGAAGATTATTTAATGAAGTTATCACAGCATTTTAAAGAAAACAAAAGACTGGGGATGGTATCGGGACAGTGTTATATTCAAAAGGATTATCAATGGGTTTTGGAAAATCTCAATAAGGATGACCACATCAGGGGATCACTCAAAGCCTATCGAAAAGCTTGTTTTCTAGAGATTGGGAAAATAGCAAAATCGATCGGATGGGATACACTAGACGAATTGATGGCACAATATTATGGATGGGAACTAAAAGTTGACCCCTCATTAAAAGTGAAACACCTCAAACCCACCGGATTTAAGTACAGCCCTGGTGCTGCCAAGTTACAAGGCGTAGCCACCTTCAGGATGAGACTGGGCTTGATATTGACCTTGATCATTGGGTTGAAACGCACCTGGTTGAAACGAGATATAAGAATTTTTTTCAATTACATCAAAGGATTTTTACAAGCCAAAAGAAAAAAGATCCCATTTATTGTGGATTCAAAACAAGGAAAATTTTTAAGAAACTACAGATGGAAAGGGATTTTTCAAAGGTTTAAATCATAATAAAGTACACTTGAGTATATTTGTTCCCGATGAAAAAATTGAACATACTGGTATTGGGCAGTGGAGGGAGAGAACACACCTTTTGTTGGAAACTCGCTCAAAGCAAAACGATCGATCAACTTTTTGTAGCTCCAGGAAATGCCGGTACGGCTTTATTGGCCACCAATCTTGACATAGGTGTTAATGACTTTAACGCTCTAAAAGATGCGGTCATTCAAAACAACATAGATTTTGTGGTTGTTGGTCCTGAAGACCCATTGGTGAATGGAATCCACGATTTCTTTCTCAATGACAACCAATTGGAGAAAATCCCCGTCATAGGCCCCCAAAAGTTAGGGGCTACATTGGAGGGCAGTAAAGAATTTGCCAAAGAATTTATGAGTCGACACAATATACCTACGGCTCAATATGGAAGTTTTACCCCAGAAAAGATACAAGAAGGTTATGACTTTTTGGAGCAAATGAAGCCCCCCTACGTACTTAAAGCAGATGGTATAGCAGCAGGAAAAGGAGTCATCATTATCAATGATTTAGACAATGCTAAAAAGGAACTTTCTAATATGCTTTTGAATAAAAAATTTGGCAAAGCTTCCTCCAAGGTTGTCATTGAAGAATTTTTGAGCGGAATTGAACTTTCTTGCTTTGTGCTGACCGATGGTAAAAACCACATCACTTTTCCAATGGCCAAGGATTATAAGCGTATTGGCGAAGGAGACACAGGTCTGAATACCGGTGGAATGGGAGCCGTATCTCCGGTACCTTTTGTGGATGAAAAATTTTATAAGGCCATACAAGAAACTATTGTTCAACCTACGATAGAGGGACTCAAAAAAGACAATATACCTTATGTAGGATTTGTGTTTATAGGATTGATACGGGTCGAAGATACTCCCTACGTTATAGAATATAACGTTAGAATGGGTGATCCCGAAACCCAAGTCGTTTTACCTAGAATCAAAAACGACTTAGGAGAAATGTTTTATGCTACAGCAATGGGCAAGTTGGATGAGGTTGAACTATTGGTGGAAGATAAAAGTGCTACTACCGTAGTAGCTGTATCCGGGGGATATCCCGAGGCTTACCAAAAGGGGAAAATTATAAATGGTTTACCTTCATCATCCAATAGTACAGTATTTCACGCTGGCACAACAAACAAGGATGATGAAATCTTGACCAATGGTGGAAGGGTCATAGCGGTAACTTCCTTAGCGGATGACCACAAAAAAGCACTTACAAAGTCTTACAAGCTTTTGGAGGAAATAAGTTTTGAGGGAATGTACTATAGAAAAGATATTGGATTCGATCTATAAGAATGAATGAGCAGATGTGTCTTTGTTTTCCTCTCCACTTTGGTCGAACCTACGTAACTGCTTGATCCAGTATACTGCAGCAACAAATCCAATCGCTAAAAAAATAAAACTCATTCCATTGGCTAACCACCAGCTAGAAGGCTCAAGTTGGGTAAGTAATTGATAGGGAAGGAACAATAGGTCTTGAAATAAACTTGCAATTGCTTCGAAAAAAATTTTCATTAATGGCTCTTTAATTATATTGCTAAAGTAATAAAATCGGATATGATAGTAAAGATTTTTAAAACAATTGACACAAGAACATATTTTACCTCCATATTTCTTGTCATATCTACGATATTATTCTCTTTTTTTCTGTCCAAAAACGAAGCTTCCCTCTTGGGTGAAAGGGATTATATCATCGGTAATATCATCCTCATGATTGCTTTAATTTCAATGATGACACTCCTAGAAATCAAAATCAAGGCCAGGACGTTCGATGGCATCCATATGATCGCTTTTCCAACTGCTTTTCTTTTTTTCCCCTCGGCCTTTGATCTAAAAATCACTTCCATTCTTCAAGTAATTTTATTAGTCTACGGACAATTTGTTTTTATTAATTTACGTCACTCTAAAAACACCCAAAAGGGCATACTGGATCTATCTCTCATAATATCATTAGCTGCACAATTCAACAATTTATTCTCAATATTTTATCTGCTCCCCCTTTTAATTCTATTCCAAATAGGATTAAAAGACATTAAACATATTTTGGCTTTACTGCTCCCGGTTTTTATCATTCCATTTACATTCGCCAGCCTTTCGGTGATCTTGCCTCCCGAAATTTTTGAGTTAATAAACCCTGCCTTACAGATCAAATTGTTGAGCCTCCAAACACTATATTATGGTGATATTATTTGGTTGGCTTTCCTACTGACTTCTTTTATAATCTGTACCATAGGGCAGTCGAAAGGAAACAAAAAATTTTCTTATCCCCAGCTTTTTTCTAACTTTCTATATATGGCTTTTTGGCTATTTTTTAGTATTGCTTATGAGCTATTGGGTCAAGAAACTTACTCTGAGCGATGGTTTATTAGCTTTGTTCCGGGGGCATATTTTTTTGGAGATTTTCTCGAAAGCATTAAATCGGATTCTTTAAAAAACATCTTATTTACGATTTTAATCTTGGGGATTTTACTTTTCAAACTTTTTGATCAAGGAATTATATCTTTACAATTGCCTTTTCTTAACTGAAAAAATTGGCGATCAAATTGTATCTTCGTTCCAACGAAAACCGTAGACATGAGCCAAGATTCTACCGCACAACTTTCCATTATAATATTCAAAGAAAGCATTGATAAATATCACCTTATAGACAAGGTCGATCAAGCTTTCGAAAACCCTTATCCTGCCCATTCGCTGGAACATTTACTCTACCGAAAAAACTGGATTGATACGGTTCAATGGCATTATGAAGACCTCATCAGAGACCCTGAGATCGACCCTGTTAAGGGCATGAAACTCAAAAGATTGATTGACGCTTCCAACCAAGACAGAACCGACACGGTAGAGTACATTGACAGCTTTTTTCTCAATCAGTTCAAAGACGTAGAGCCTCAAAAGGACGCCACAATAAACTCTGAAAGTCCGGCTTGGGCTCTGGATCGTTTGTCTATTTTGGAATTAAAAATTTACCACATGGAAGAAGAAGCGAATCGCAAGGAGGCCAGTGAATCACATCGAGAAAAATGCAATGCCAAACTTCAAGTGTTACTTACTCAAAGAGAAGACCTCAGTTTCGCCATTGACGATCTCCTTCGAGACATTGCAAGCGGGTCCAAATACATGAAGGTTTACAAGCAAATGAAAATGTACAACGATGAGGATACCAACCCCGTTTTGTACAAGGATAAATCCTAGTCATCCATGAAAGACCCTCACCTGCTGTTGATTCGATTTTCCGCTTTGGGAGATGTAGCCATGACAGTTCCGGTGATTCGTTGCCTTTATAAAACTTATCCCCGTCTTAAAATAACTTTTGTCAGTAGACCCCATGTAGCCCCCCTTTTTCAGGAATTTGAAAACTTTAATTTTTATCCTACAGATTTCAATGGTCGGCACAAAGGTCTAAAGGGTCTATGGACTTTATTTCAAGAACTCAAAACCATCCCTTTTTCTGTGGTTGCAGATCTACACAGTGTGATGCGGACCTATTTTCTCAACTTCTTTTTTAGATTGTATGGTTATAAGGTCAAATCCATTGACAAAGGGCGGTTAGAAAAAAAAGCGCTAACCCGTGTTAAAAACAAAAAATTTCAACCCCTTACCCCCACATGCTATCGTTATGCAGATGTTTTTAGAAAGTTGGACCTTCCTGTTTCATTTGAACAACACGAGTTTCCTGGGAAGAAAGAACTTCCTCAAAGTATAGGATCTTTATTTGGAAGTAGCGAAAAAAAATGGATAGGGATCGCTCCTTTTGCCACTCATCAGGGTAAAATGTATCCCTTGGATCTCATGCAACAGGTCATTAATTTTTTACAAAAAGACCATCAAATTTTTCTTTTTGGTGCCGGAAAAAAAGAAAAAGAACAACTGGAGGTGTGGGAAAATGCTTACAAGAATGTTTGCAATACTGCAGGAAAAATCAAACTTAAAGAGCAATTGGATTTAATGCCCTATCTGGACTTGATGATCTCCATGGATTCAGCCAATGGACATATGGCCGCCAATACGGGGGTCAGGGTTCTTACTCTATGGGGAATGACCCACCCCTTTTGTGGATTTTCTCCTTTCAATCAACCTTTGGATCACGCCCTCACTTTGGACAGAACTCTATATCCTCTTATCCCTACTTCGGTTTATGGAAATGTTATTCCTTCCAATTATCAGGACGCGTTTAGGTCACTAAGTCCCAAAACAGTAATTGAAAAGGCCTTAGAATTACTAAAGCAGTAATTCTCTACACATCGTCATAGTCCACCACCAAGTGGCTACTGGTGGCATGTGCTTGGCAGGTCAAAATCAGTCCTTCTTCGATTTCTTCATCGGTCAATATCTGATTGGCAGCCATTTCTGCCGTACCGGATTTGATCCGTGCGATGCAACTGGAGCAAACCCCTCCCTGACAGGAATAGGGAACATCGAGCTTGTTTTGAAGGGCGGTGTCCAATACGCTTTTACCATCCATATTTTCAATCTGATGGGTCAACTCATCATAGATGATTTCCAATGATGTGCTTTCGGTTTTTCCTTTGATCTCCTCTGCTTTGGTTGATGAACTAAACCGTTCAAACAGAACCGATGCTTTCTCAATTCCAGCATCTAACAAGGTGTTGGATACAGTTTCGATCATGCTATCAGGGCCACAGAGGAAGAACTTATCGGCAGTCTTTTCCAGATTTTTTAAGGTATTTTTGACCACATTGGCTTCAACACGTCCAAAGAGGCTACCTTCAACATTGGCTTGACTAAACACCCATTGAATCGAAAGACGCCCTTTTAATTCTTTTTCCAAAGCCTTTAATTCATTGTAAAACATAGTGTCCTCAGGCTTTTTATTTCCATAAACCAAATGAAAGCGATTGTCGACATGATCCAAAAGCGCTGTTTTTAAAATTGACATTATAGGGGTAATTCCACTTCCTGCAGCAAAGGCAGCCAATGTCTGGCTTTCAGGAGAAGCGATATATCGAAAACGACCTTCGGGGGGGGCGACCATTATAATATTTTTTTCACGAAGTGATCGATTGGCATGGGTCGAAAAAAGACCCTGATGAACTTCTTTGATACCTACCTGAAGCCCTTCATTTACACTACTGCAAATAGAGTAAGATCGTCTTACTGATTTTTCGTTTATATTTGTTTCGAGAGTCAGGTATTGTCCCGCTTCAAATCGAAACCTTTCTTTTTCTGATTCATGAACCTCAAAAGAAATCAAAACAGCATTTGGAGTGTTTCTGGTGATTTTCGAAATTACCAGAGGATACATTTCTGACATAGCGCAACTTTTTGCAAATTTATTTTAAAATAAAACAATGACAATATTAAAGTTTTGGCAATTGCAGATTAAGGCATTTTTTAGAGCTCCTCAATGGGAAGTAGCCCTTATCGCTAAAATTTTTATGGGCTTATTTGCAGGCTATATGTTTGTCTCTATTTTGGCCCTAGAAGCATATTTTAGAGCATAAACGCATACTAAACCGCATCATTTTTAGTTATAACTTTAAACGATTACTGTTGAAAAAAGACTCCTCTTTATCCATACTAAGTGTTTTGGCAATCCTATTGTTGTGGGGATGTTCTGCCCAAAAAAATAAAATGCTCAATCGAGGTTACCATTCCTTAAACACCAAATACAATGTGCTTTTCAACGGAAAGGAAGCCTTTAAAGTGGGACAATCTATTTTAGAGGAAGCCCATGATGACAACTTTTTCAAACTCTTGGAGGTCGAACCCATAGCCCTCAACGGTGAGCGTATGGATCAAACCACGATTGTACCCGGTTTTGGTCGTGCCGAGGAAAAAGCCGTAAAAGCCATTCAAAAACACTCTATGAATATTGATGGTATACAGCGCAATAACAAAATTGATGAAGCTTATTTGCTTTTGGGTAAAGCCCGCTACTATGACAGACGTTTTTTCCCTGCCATGGAAGCATTTAATTATCTATTGGAAAATTACGCCGATAGTAAAACCTATGTCGAAGGGAGAATTTGGCGGGAAAAAACCAACATTCGGTTGAGGAACAATGAGCTTGCCATAAAAAACCTCAGAAGCTTGGCTCGATCCATCACTCCAAGCAGTAAATTTCACAGCCCGGCCAACGCTGCCATATCTCAGGCCTTTATCAACGTCCAACAATTAGACTCAGCGGTTTACTATATCAGGAATGCGGCTCTTACGGCCAAAGACAACCGCAACAAAGGCCGTTATTACTTCCTCACAGGTCAACTCTATGAAAGCCTCAAAAAGCCTGATTCTGCCCTATTGGCCTTTGAACAAGTCGTGGGACTCAATAGAAAAACCCCAAGAAAATATTGGATCAATGCCCAAATCAAAAGACTTCAAATCAGAAGCATACGTGACAGTTTAGACCCCATAGAATCCTATGAAAAACTCGCTAAAAATTATGAAAACTATATTTTTGACCATTGGATCAATCGCGCCATGGGCATCCATTATTTTCAGCAGCACCAAGACAGTCTGGGGGAATACCATCTCAACCAATCCTTAAAGTCTGAAAATCTGGATTTACCGACCAAAAAGGCAAATTACAGGGATTTGGCCAATTTTAATTTTGCTGGAGGCAAATACGTCTATACAGGAGCCTACCTCGACAGTCTACTCAGCACCATACCTGACGAAACTATTGAAAAAAGGAGAACGCAAAGAGAAAGGGACAATCTCAATGGCGTGATCAAATACGAGAACTTAATCCAAACATCAGACAGCTTACTTTATCTTACTGCACTGAGCAAAAAGGATCAAATAGAATACTTCCAAAACCACATTGAAAAGAAAGAGGCAGAGGCTTTGGCAAAAGTCGTTACAGAAGAAAAAGGAATCTTTCCCTTTTTCACCAAAGGCACTCAGGCCAATGCCTTTTACTTTTACAATCCCAAGCTCGTGGTTCAAGGTCAACAAAAATTTCGCTCCACATGGGGTGACCGTCCTAATTTGGACAACTGGGCAATTGCATCAGCAGTCAGTTCCATTCGCGATCAATCCAGTGGGATCAAAGAACAAGAACAAACAAATAATGAAACCTTTTTTGTTGAAAAACCCGAAAATTATGTCAATACGTTGCCCCAGACCAAAGCAGAGATAGACAGTATCAAAAGGTTAAACCAAAATGCCTATTTACAGTTGGGCATGATTTACAAAGAGAGTTTCAAAAACAATGCATTGGCTCAAAACCGACTGGAGCATCTGCTTGGGCTCAACCCCCCCGATGAGATCGCAGCCCCGGCACTCTATCATCTTTACAAGATCAATGAAAATAATTTGCCCCTAAAAGCAGAACAATACTATAACCGCATCCTATCTGACCATCCTGAGTCCCCCTACGCCAAAATTCTTTCCAATCCGGTTGAATTTGGCCAGTCCGATTTCCAAACTCCCGAAAATGTTTATCAGAACTTGGTCAAAATCTATCTAAAAGGGGATTTTGACCTGTTGGCAGAGAAAGCCGAATCTTTTCGGGTGCTATTGAGCGGAACCCCTCTCCAGCCTAAATTCGATATGTTGATGGCCAATTATCAAGGCCGTTTAAAAGGAAGGCAGGAGTGGGAAAAGGCTTTAAAAATAATCGCGCTTAAATATCCCGAATCACCTGAGGCCATTAAAGCCCAAGAGATGGTTCAACAAATCAAAGGGACAGACTCCTTAGAAAAAAATAACAATATCTATCTCAATTATAAATGGATTTTTACCTTCAAAGTCAAGGATAAAGTTTCTCTAAAAAAAATCAAATCCAAACTCCAAGAAGCTATTGAACAAACCCCGGACACGCGGTGGTTTTTGTCTGAGGATCGATTCGATCAAGATCAAACCTATTTGGTTTTACATGGAATCCGAAACAGAAAAAAGCTTAATGAATGGAAAAAGAGGTTTGATGAGGGAGAACAAGAAATCACAAATACAAATAATTTTGTAGTTTTATCGGCCGATTACAAAAAAATGTTTTTAGACAAAATACATCTGAACAATGAAAAATAGTGACATTAACGGACATTACAGTCGGATAGAGAGTTCTACCAAAGTAAAAGGAGAAATTCTGTCTGAGGGAGATTTTAGAATTGATGGTACCCTCGAAGGATCCATCAAAACTGATGGAAAAGTCGTAGTGGGTAAAGAGGGTAATATCAAAGGATCAGTGAGTTGTACCAATGCAGATGTCGAAGGAAAGATTAACGGTAATTTATTCGTTTCCAATACTCTTAGCTTAAAATCATCTAGCCGTATTGATGGTGAAGTTATTATTGGAAAATTGATTGTTGAGTCCGGAGCCACTTTCAACGCAACCTGTTCGATGAACAATGAGTCTAATAAGGCAGAATTTAAAGTGGTAAAAAAATCCGAAGATAACCATGAAAAAACAGCCTAAAAATTGGCTGATCTTTTCCGGGCTTGCTTTTCAAATAGGCATAGTCATGTACTTGATGATTTTTTTGGGAGGTTGGATACAAGAAAATTGGAACATCACCTCCGGCTGGCCTACCTTGGTCACCTCGACCATAGGTCTTATTTTGGTGTTGATCATTATCATCAAGCAAGGCAATAGAAGTTGATTTTGTGATTGCAACGCTACTCAGGTTTTGCGCAAGGCTACTTTTGTTAATGACTGCTTTGTTTTGCCTTCATTTTTTTACAATAGACCGGTTGGACGTATCGGCTCAAGGTCAGATCATAGCGGTATGTTACCTCTTTAATACGCTATTCGCCTTATCTTTCTTCGTTTTGCTGCTTTTTGTTTCAAAATACAACCCTAGCATTTTGGGATGGGTTTTTCTGATAACCAGCGGATTAAAATTTTTACTTTTTTTTGCTTTGATTTTTCCTAATTTTCAGCTCATTGGATTGTCTCAAAAACAGGAATTTTTTACTTTTTTCATTCCATATGCAGCTGCTTTGATCCTCGAAATTCATCAATTGATCAAAATTTTAAATCCCAAGAATTGATCTTTTTCCCTAACAAAAAAATATATCTTAAAAAGTATTTTATTTAAGGGTCGAATAACTTACATTTGCACCAAAATTAAACCTATAGTTTATTGGTTATTATGCCGAAAGGAATTTACCTTTATTTAGCTACCTTTTTACTGGCTTCATTCAGTACCCTAAGCGCAAAAGAATCTAACAACAAAGAAGTCGAACAAACGGGAGACCTCAAGTCTGAGATAAAGGCTTACATTCTCCATCACCTGGAAGACGCTCACGACTTCAACCTTCTTTCCTACAAAGACAAAACAACCAACGAAAAAGTATACATTGGTATGCCATTACCGGTCATCTTGTGGGATGATGGACTCAAGGTGTTTTCTTCCTCAAAGCTTAAGCACGGAAAAAATGTGGTTCAAAAGGGAGACAATTACTACAAACTCTATCACGGTAAAATATACAGAACCGATGCCAAAGGAACCATCAACTATGACGATCATCACCATCCCAGCAACGTCAAACCGATTGATTTTTCGATCACCAAAAATGTAATATCCATTTTATTCACGGCACTTTTAATGTTTGTCTTGTTCAGAGGACTGGCACAATCCTACCAAAAAAATGGTATGATCGCCAAAGGGGTTGGGCGGTTTTTTGAACCCATTGTGCTTTATGTTAGAGACGAAATCGCCATCCCCAACATAGGCGAAAAACACTACAGGAGGTTTATGGGCTACTTATTGACCTTGTTCTTTTTTATTTGGTTTTTGAACCTTTTGGGATTAACCCCTCTAGGGATCAATGTGACCGGAAATATCGCAATCACTTTTTGTTTGGCACTCATCACCTTTGTCATTACCACTTTGGTTGGAAAGAAATATTATTGGAAGCACATTTTTTGGATGCCCGGAGTGCCATGGCTCATGAAAATCATTTTAGCACCCATAGAACTATTGGGACTGATCATCAAACCCTTCTCATTGATGATCCGTTTATATGCCAACATATCGGCAGGGCACATTGTTCTGATGAGTCTGATTGCCCTTATTTTTATATTTAAAAACTGGATTGGATCCAGCCTCTCTTTTGTATTGGCTTTTTCCATCTCCATCATCGAAATATTAGTAGCCCTTTTACAGGCCTATATCTTCACCGTCTTGTCGGCCTTATATTTTGGTTTTGCCGTTGAAGAACACGATGAAAACCACGATCATTAAAAGTAATATGTATAATTCTAATCAATAATTAATTATGGAAATTCCAGCAATAGTAGGAGCAGGTTTAGTAGTAATCGGAGTAGGTATCGGTATTGGATCCATTGGACGAGGTGCCATGGAGGCCATCGGACGTCAACCGGATGCTACCGGAAAAATTCAAACAGTAATGCTTATTGCAGCGGCCCTTGTCGAAGGAATCGGTTTTGCCGCATTGTTTGCAGTTTAAAGCGCATTGTTTATCAACCCATTGATTGGGTTAAAATTTTTTAAGAATGGAAAAATTAATCGAAGAATTTTCATTTGGTCTGTTTTTTTGGCAGCTCTTGATTTTCCTTGGCCTGATCTTTCTTTTAAGGAAGTTCGCTTGGAAACCCATTTTAGATGCAGTCAATGAAAGAGAAACATCTATCAAAGACGCAATGAATGCGGCTGAGGAAGCCAAAAAGGAAATGGCTTCCATTCAAGAAGACAACCAAAAAGTTTTAAAAGAAGCGCGAGCCGAGCGTGAGGCACTTTTGAAAGAAGCCCGATCAAATGGCGCTGATATTGTTGCTCAAGCCAAAGCCGAGGCCAAAGCCGAAGCCGATAAAATCATCGCTCAGGCACAAGAATCCATTCAAAATGAAAAACGTGCAGCGATCAACGAACTCAAAAATCAAGTGGCTCAAATTTCTTTGGATATAGCCGAAAAGGTTATCGATGCCGAGCTGGACAGCAAGGACAAACAATCCAAACTGGTCAGTCAACTCATTAAAGACGCTTCTTTATAATTAGACTATGAAAGCAGGGAGAGCTTCGATCCGATACGCAAAAGCACTTATGGATTTTGCCATTGAAAACAAAGATGAAAAATCCGTTGTTGAAGAAATGCAAAATATCCTTTCCGTTATGGAAAGCAGCTCGCAATTGGACTCTGTATTGAACAGCCCTGTTTTGCCCGGTTTACAAAAAAGAAAGATCATTGATGAAATCTTTCCCAAGGCATCCAAAATACTCAAAAGTTTCTTTGATCTACTCTCTCAAAATGGTCGGGAGGGAATTTTGGGGGGAGTAGCCCACCACTACGTCCAGTTGTTCGACAAGCATCAAGGGAAAATTGCAGCTACGGTGACAACAGCAGTTCCCCTAACGGAAGAATTAGAAAAAGAAGTGCTCCAAAAAGCATCCAATCTGACCCCTTTAAAAATACAAATCAAAAACATCGTTGACCCCAATATTAAAGGAGGATTTATCCTCAGGGTTGGAGATTTACAATACAACGCAAGTATAGCGGATCGCTTAGAAGCGTTAAAAAGAGAATTGATTACATCCTAATACCGAAAATATAGAGAAAATGGCAGACGTTAAGCCCGCTGAAGTTTCAGCAATATTAAAAAATCAATTGGCAGGATTTAAAGCCACCGCTTCCTTAGATGAAGTGGGAACCGTACTCGAAGTAGGAGACGGAATTGCTAGAGTATACGGTCTGACCCATGCCGAATATGGGGAATTGGTGACCTTTGAAAATGGAATGGACGGTATGGTCTTGAACCTTGAAGAAGACAATGTTGGGGTAGTATTACTAGGACCTTCCAAAGAGATCAAAGAAGGTAATACCGTAAAGCGTACCAAAAAAATTGCTTCCATAAATGTAGGGGAGGGCATCGTAGGACGTGTGGTAGATACCTTAGGAAATCCCATTGATGGAAGAGGATCTATCGAAGGAGAAACCTATCTGATGCCTTTAGAGAGAAAAGCACCCGGGGTAATCTTCAGACAACCGGTGAACGAACCATTACAAACCGGAATAAAATCTATTGACGCCATGATTCCTGTGGGCAGGGGGCAAAGAGAATTGGTAATTGGTGATCGTCAAACCGGTAAAACCACTGTTTGTATTGACACCATCCTCAATCAAAAAGAATTTTATGATGCCGGAGAACCTGTATATTGTATTTATGTAGCCGTTGGGCAAAAGGCTTCTACCGTAGCCGGTATTGCGAAGATATTGGAAGACAAAGGAGCCTTGGCTTACACTACCATCGTAGCCGCCAATGCCTCTGACCCTGCTCCCATGCAAGTATATGCCCCTTTTGCAGGAGCTGCCATTGGAGAGTACTTTAGAGACACCGGTCGTCCTGCATTGATCATATATGACGATCTCTCCAAACAAGCGGTTGCTTACCGTGAGGTATCCCTATTGCTTCGTCGTCCTCCGGGGCGTGAAGCCTATCCCGGAGATGTATTCTACCTTCACTCCAGATTGCTCGAGCGTGCCGCAAAGGTGATCGCTGATGATGATATCGCCAAAGGCATGAATGACTTGCCCGAATCCCTAAAAGACAAAGTAAAAGGAGGAGGATCACTCACTGCACTGCCCATTATTGAAACCCAATCGGGTGACGTTTCCGCCTATATTCCCACCAATGTAATCTCCATTACAGACGGTCAGATATTTTTGGAATCCGACCTTTTCAACTCTGGGGTACGTCCTGCCATCAACGTGGGAATTTCCGTTTCCAGGGTAGGAGGATCTGCACAGATCAAGTCCATGAAAAAAGTTTCTGGAACCTTAAAGCTTGACCAAGCTCAGTTCCGTGAGCTGGAAGCCTTTGCCAAATTCGGTTCCGACCTTGACGCTGCAACACTTAACGTCATTGAAAAAGGACGTAGAAACGTGGAAATACTTAAGCAGGCTCAAAACGACCCTTTTACCGTAGAGGAGCAGGTGGCCATCATTTACGCAGGGTCAAAAAACCTCTTGAGAAATGTTCCTGTTGAAAAAGTCAAAGATTTTGAAACCACCTTTTTAGCCACTCTCAAAAAGAAACACAGTAAAGTATTGGCAGAGCTAAAAGCTGGTATGTTGACCGATAATGCACTTGACACGCTCAATGCCGTAGCACAAGAAACCTCCAAAGCGTTTGAATAGATGGCAAATCTAAAAGAAATACGTAACCGTATTGCCTCGGTCTCTTCGACCATGCAGATCACCAGTGCCATGAAAATGGTATCGGCCGCAAAATTGAAGAAAGCCCAGGATGCCATTATTGCAATGCGGCCCTATGCTAACAAGCTCACCGAGCTCATTCAAAATCTTAGTGGAAGCATTGATGGCGAAGGCCAAAACCCCTATACCGCACAACGTAACGACGAAAAAATACTCATCATCGCCATCACCTCCAACAGGGGGCTCTGTGGAGCTTTCAATTCCAATATCGTTAAAGAAACCCTCAGATTGGCCAGAGAAAACTATCCCGGTAAAGCCGTTGAGGTAATGGGCATTGGCAAAAAAGGAGCAGACATCCTTTCCAAAACATTTCCTATCAAAAGCTGTCATGATTCCATTTATGACGACCTCAGTTTTGCCAATACTGCTGAGGTTGCTCTTCAGGCCATGGACGCTTTTGCCGGAGGACATTACGATAAAGTATTGTTGGTGTATAACCAATTTAAAAATGCCGCCACTCAAGTTGTTACCACCGAGCAATTTCTTCCTATAGTGGCTGAGGAAGACAGTACACAATCCTCATCAGTCGATTATATCTACGAACCTTCACAATCTGCCATCATAGACGAATTGCTGCCCAAGTCCCTTAAAATGCAGCTTTTTAAAGCCATCAGGGATTCCTTTGCCAGCGAACATGGTGCCCGTATGACCGCCATGCATAAGGCCACCGACAACGCGACCGAACTGAGGGACCAACTCAAACTCACCTATAACAAAGCGCGACAAGCTGCCATCACGAACGAAATCCTTGAAATTGTTGGTGGGGCAGAGGCTTTGAACAATTAGGAAAACCCTGGAGGTAATATTTGTTTTACCTGCTAAAATGGATTTTCATTATTTTTAGTTATTCCAATAACCAAAAGCTAATGATTCCATCATCCCAAAACCGCATCCGCTCTATAGACATACTTCGTGGCTTTAATATGTTGATGATCGTTTTGGCAGATCAATTTTTTTCAAAGTTAAACAAAGGCGTAGGATCAGACTTTACTGCATCCTTAGCACGTCAGTTTACTCATCCCGATTGGCTGGGATTTAGATTTTACGACATCATTATGCCCCTTTTTCTCTTTGTTGTAGGGGCAGTAATTCCCTTTTCAATTTCTAAGTATACACAAAACGTTATCAATAAAACCCCCCTATTTTTAAAACTGACCAGGAGATTTTTTATCCTTTTTGTACTCGGTTGGATTGTTCAAGGCAACCTATTGGATTTTGACCTTTCCACATTCAAAATTTTCAGTAACACCCTTCAGGCCATTGCAGTGGGATATGTCTTTTCCGCCATCGCTTATGTCTATCTCAAACCTGCCCAAAGACATTTACTTTTTGCAACTTGTTTATTTGTATATGCTCTGCTATTGACCTTACCCATTATTCCAGGAATAGGCAGGAGTTCGCTTACCCCCGATGCTAACTTTGCCCTCTATGTCGATCAGTTGATTTTCGGTTCTTTTGACGATGGCAAACAATACACTTGGTTTTTATCCGGTTTGGGATTTACTGCCACCACTTTATCAGGCCTTTTTGCTGGAGAAATCATCAAAAACCAAAAAGACAAGATCAAAGTCCTCAAATTCCTATTGATTTATGGTACCGTTGCTCTGTTCATGGGTCTTTTGGGTAACACTTTTCATCCCATAGTCAAGAAAATATGGTCTTCCACTTTTGTATTGGTTTCCTCGGGAATTTGCTATTTCCTCATGGCAGCTTTTTATTGGATCATTGACATAAAACAAAAATTTAAATGGGCATTTTTCCTAAAAGTTATAGGAATGAATGCTATTACGGCCTATGTGATAACACACGTTTTTCCTTTTCCCAAAATCGCAGGTTTTATCCTTTATGGCTTAGCACCTTATATTGGAAAATTTTACGATTGGGTCACAGTAATCGGTGGATTTGGAATACTTTATCTTTTGCTGTGGTATATGTATAAAAACAAAACTTTTATAAAGGTTTAAGTAAATTTATAATGATGTTTTCATCATAAAATGGTTTTTCTATAGCCTTTTAGCAATTAAATATGAAACACCTAAAATCACATTTTAAAATGAAGGTAGCTTTAACAATAAGCCTCTTTTCCTTTGGATTAAGCCATGCTCAGGAACTTGATTTTGTGGATCTTTTCCCCCAAAAGGAAGGCATAGCCTGTTACAGAATCCCTTCCATTATTATGGCACCCAATGGTGACCTTATCACTGCCATCGATGAAAGAGTTCCTTCCTGTGCTGACCTTCGGGACAACAAAAACATCAATCTGATCATCAGAAGAAGCGCCGACAACGGTAAAAGCTGGACCCCCATAGAAACGGTAGTGGATTACCCCCAAGGGCAATCGGCTTCTGACCCCTCCATGATTGTTGACCGGGTCACCAAAACCATTTTTATGTTCTTTAATTATATGGATCTAGACCGTGAAAGTCAGATCTATTATTTGAAGTATATCAAAAGTCAAGACAACGGAAAAACTTGGTCTGCTCCTGTTGACATCACCAGCCAAATCTCAAAACCGCAATGGCACAAAGATTTTAAATTCATCACTTCCGGCAGGGGCATTCAAACCCGCAATGGCACCCTTCTCCACACCCTGGTCAATCTAGACCATGGCCTCCACCTATTCAAAAGTGAAGATCATGGTAACAGTTGGCAGTTGATCGACACCCCCCTGATCCCGGGAAACGAATCCAAAGTCATAGAACTCATTGATGGCAGTTGGATGGTCAACTGCAGACTTAACGGCAAAGGATACCGGCAGGTCTACATCTCCCCAGATAAAGGTAAAACTTGGTCCTCTCGCCCCGATTACAACCTGGTTGACCCCGGTTGCAATGCCGCCATTATTCCTTTCCCTTCCCAGAAAAGAACCATACTATTTGTCAATGCCAATCACAAAACCAATAGGAAAAATCTTACCCTCAAGAGTAGTACAGACGACGGGAAAAGCTGGTCTGCAGAGAAAACCATTTACAAGGGTCCGTCTGCCTATGCGACCATCACCCTCCTTAAAAATGCCGACTTGGGTATTGTTTTTGAAAAAGACAATTACACCAAAAACACCTTTGTCCGGATTACGAAAGAGCAAATCCAGGCCATGCTTGATTGAAAATCATTAATTTGACACCCAATAAGTTCATCTCTTTTTGTTTAATGGATAAAGCCTTGGAGTATTTCAAAGTCAGCATAGCCGAAATGGAAATAGTAATGGTTGACGTTGAAAAAGAATTGCGCTACATCAAGAATTAGGTATTAAATTGAGATCATTCATACACCTCTAAAAAAAGATTTTTTTATAAAAAAAGATTAACTCGGTGAAGAGAGTCAGCGCTTTCAAGGCGCTTTTTGTATTTTTACATAAATAAAAAAAAATGGTTGAAATTCCTGTTCTATTTTCCGGTAAGGGTGAATTGCCTCATTATGCCACTGCTCTCTCAGCGGGGATGGATTTGCGGGCCTATATCGAAGGCCCCATCACCTTAAAAACTTTGGAGCGAAAAATCATACCAACGGGATTGTCCATTGCTCTTCCGGAGGGATATGAAGCACAAATACGACCACGCAGCGGACTGGCTGCCAAACACGGCATAAGTGTTCTTAATGCCCCCGGAACCATAGATGCAGATTACCGCGGAGACATAGGAGTCATTTTGGTAAACCTTTCACAAGAAGATTTTACCATTGCTCCACAGGATAGAATTGCACAATTGGTCATTGCACCATATATCAAGGTGGAGTGGCAAATCGTAGAGACCCTACCCGATTCCGAAAGAGGAAGTGGAGGGTTTGGCAGTACCGGAAAAAAATAGATTTAAGTTTTAGTTTAAAATATAATATATAAAAAATTGAAAATCATAGTTCCTATGGCCGGTAGAGGATCAAGGCTGAGACCCCACAGTATTACGATTCCAAAGCCAATGTTGCCCGTTGCCGGATCGCCCATTGTTTCCCAATTGGTCAACGAAATTGCCCGAGTTGTTGACCAACCCATACAGGAGGTCGCATACATACTGGGAGATCCTGCTTTTTTTGGCCCTTCCATAGTGGAAGAATTAACACAAGTAGCCCAAGACCTTGGTGCCAAAGCTACGATTTACCGGCAATTGGAACCCTTAGGCACTGGCCATGCTGTGATGTGTGCCGCCGATTCGCTATCCGGCCCCCTTATTGTTGCTTATGCCGATACCTTAATTCGCACCGACCTGTCTCTAGATCCCACAGCAGATGGAATGATATGGGTCAAGAAAGTAGAAAATCCCACAGCCTATGGGGTGGTAAAAATGAATGAAGACAATCACATAACCGCTTTGGTCGAAAAGCCACAGGAGTTTGTATCTGATTTGGCGGTGATAGGCATTTATTATTTCAAGGAAGGTCAAACCATCAAGGCTGAATTGAAAAAAAACATGACACAAGCAAGAGCCCAAGGCGAGGAGTTTCTTTTAAATGAAGGCATATTGGCCATGATGGGAAAAGGAGCGGTATTCACTCCCGGTGCTGTCAAAGAGTGGATGGACTGTGGAAATCCCAAAATCACCCTTCAAACCAACACCAAAATGTTGGACATACTTATGGAGGAGGGCAATAAACTTATTGCAGAGGATGTTATTACAGAGAACAGTCAGATTATCCCCCCTTGTTATATTGGGCCTGGGGTGGTATTAAAAAACTCTAAGGTGGGGCCTCATACTGCCATAGGTGAAGGAACCAAAATTGAAAACAGTGTGATCACCAAGAGTTTGGTACAAAAACATTCCCTTATCCAAAACGCTCAGCTCGAGGGAGCCATGATTGGGAACCATGTCAAATACGATGGAACATTTAAGTTTGTATCTATTGGGGATTATTCAGAATTATCTCATTCATGAAACAGCACAATAGTAGGTTTTACCTTACCAGCATTTTAAAATTAGGATTTGTAATGTTATTTGTAGCCTGTAAATCTCCGGCATTGACCTCCAGCAGAACCCCAATGAAAGACATTCAATTAAAGGAGCTGACCAAGGCCATTAACAAAAATCAACTCGAATACAAAAAATTTCGTTCTAGAGTAAAAACAACCTATGACAATGGTAAGCGTAAACAACAGATAATTATCAACCTTAGGATGGAGAAATCCAAATCCATATGGATGAGTGCCAACATGATCGTTCCCATTGCCAAACTATTGGTTACTCCCGAGAAGGTTTCCTTTTATGAAAAATTTCAAAAAACTTTCTTTGAGGGAGACGTCTCTTTTATCAACCAACAATTCAATACCAGTTTTGAATTTAAAGATTTGCAAAATCTTTTGATGGGACTTCCTCTTACCAATCTCAGTCGAGGCCGATGGGAGACCATTTCCCATCCAAAATATTACATTCTGACCCCAAAATCAAACAAACTTCGGTTTCGTCCTACTTTCTTTTTTGATCCTAATAACTTTCTCTTGCTCGAACAACGTTTTATGGTTCCAGGCAGTCTGCAGTCTTTGACAGTCAAATACCTCAATCACCAAAAATTGGAGGGTGAATATGTTCCCGGGGAGGTTCAGATTTCCATTTTTGACGGTTCTGAATTGACCAGTATCAAATTGGAATATACACGTGCTGATTTTCCTGACCGCTTGAGCATCCCCTTTGACATTCCCTCGGGTTACCAACCAATAGAAATGTAATGTCTTGCATAAGAAAGCTCTGTAAGGCCTTTTTTATCCTCTTTGTATCATTGGGTGTGGCCCAGAACAACTCTGCCCGACAGAAAACGCTGGAAAACCAAAAAATACTACTGCAGGCAGAGATCAAACAGATTAACACTATACTGTTTAATAATTCTAAAAAGGAGAAATCCCTACTTTCACAAGTTGAAGACCTCAACGTTAAAATATCCGTGAGAACCGATTTGGTCAAGGTAAACAATCAACAAGCCAATCTTTTGACCCAGCAGATAAACGTAAATCAAAGAAACATTACCAACCTCAGAAAAGAGCTGGAAGAACTAAAGAAAGATTATGCCGAAATGATTCAAAAATCCTACAAGAGCAAGTCTTCACAAAACCGGCTCATGTTTTTGTTTTCATCAGAGGATTTTTTACAAGCCTACAAGCGAGTTAAATACATGAAACAATACGCAAGTTACAGAAAAAAACAGGGAGAGGATATAAAACAAAAGACCAAAACCCTCCAATCTCTTAACAAAACCCTTTTGGAGCAAAAGGCTCAAAAATATGCCTTGGTAATCGAGAACCGAAAGGCACAACAGCAATTACAACAAGAGCGTAAATCTCAGCAAAGACTCATTCGGGGCCTAAAAAGTAAATCGCAATCTCTAACCAGAGAAATCAAACAAAAGCAAAGTAAGGCGGCTGAGATTGACCAGGAAATTGAACGTTTGATTCGCGAGGCTATTGCAGCCTCCAATAACGCAGCTGGTAAAAGTTCCAATAACGCTTTTGCCCTTACTCCAGAGTCGAAGTTATTGGCGGCTAACTTTGTTGCCAACAAGGGCAAACTTCCTTGGCCTGTGGAAAAAGGAATCATCATTCAGCGTTTTGGCACTCAACCCCATCCGGTGGTCAAGACGACCATGATCAAAAGTAATGGGGTGACCATTGCCACTGCCCCTAAATCAGAAGCAAGGGCAGTTTTTGAGGGGGAAGTTATGACCATTCTCAGTTTCAAAGGCAGTAATCCCACTATATTAGTCAAACACGGGAATTATATCACCACTTATAAAAACATGAGCAAGGTCTATGTCAAAAAAGGAGACAAAGTCAAGGCAAAACAGCCCATCGGGGAGATTTTCACCCATCCACAAACTGGTAAAACTACCCTACAATTTAGTGTATTTAATGAGTTAAAACCTCAAAATCCAAAAAGCTGGATATACAGGATGTAATCTAGTTCTCTACAAGATACCAGGCTTCTTCTTTGAGGGCAAAACGAATATAATTGTGCAAGTTCAAAGCTTCACGCTTAGAAGTAAATCGTCCATAAGCTACGCGGTTTAGGCCCTGGGGATTAACTTCTGTAAAAGCTGCGTCAAAACCTTCGGCTTTCAATTGTGCCAACTTCTTCTCGGCATTTTCAATAGATCGGTAGGATCCGGCTATTACACTATAAAAAGTTTGATCCAAAGGAGCCTGATCAATGGATTTGGGATTGGCCTCTAAGGTAACATCTATCTCACTCAATGAACCTAGATCAAAAGTTGCTTTTTGAACATTGCTCTTGATTTTCTTTTGTGCCATTTCCGCAGCCTTGGCCTTTTCATTGGCAATGTATTGATCGCCGAAATAATAAGCCGCGCCAATTAGAGAAATTCCAATTACACCGATGATAGCATATCGCATTATCGGTGAGCGTTTGTTTTCGTTTTCATTTTCAGACGGGGTAAACATCAAGTCGTCTTTGTTTTCATTTTCCATAATCGTAATGGGTTTAGGGTTTTCTGTTTGGATAGAAGGAGTAATTATTGGTTTTCTAATAAAACTTCTGAGCCCAAAGGAATTAAGGTCAAAATTGACTCCTCCAAAAGGGGAAAAAATAATTTTCTTTTCTGGGTTAAGACGCATTTCGCCTATGCCTGCAAAAGTCAAATGTTGGGTGTTCAAACGCTGTTTCCATACGATTACCTCTTTTTCAATCTTCCGCAAGGCTTGTTCGTAAGAAACATTCTCCTTTTTAGCCATATAATGGGCCAAAATCCCATCATTACTGGTTAAAAGTTGATTGAAACTAATCTCTTTCCGAGACGGGTTAAAAATCCATGTTTCGGGTTGGATCAATACATGGATCGAACGTGTGAGAAAAGCCCCAAAATTGGGAATTGTCACACACTCATATTGATAGAGCAAATCCTTTATGTATGTTTGCAACAGCATCCTCAAATATACTAATATTTCCTCCCTATAATAACGAAGATAATTTGTGTTAGTATATTTAGGTAATTAAAATTTTGCTTTTCCAGTCCACGAAACGTCTAAAAGCTATACTTTATTTGGGACTTATTCCAGGATTGGGGATCATATTTGTTAGCAAATTTTGGGAGTTTTACACCAGTCTTGAACCAATTTTTAAGTGGACCTAAAACCCTAATTTCCGCCTTACACGGAGCAGAACCTCATCGGCAATTTTACTGGCTTTTACAGCTCCTTTTGCCAGTGCCACATGCACTTCCTCGGGATGATCCTGGTAGTAATTGAACTTTTCCCTCTCCGTTTTGAATTGCTCCACCATCAATTCAAACAAAGCCTGTTTGGCATGTCCGTAACCCATGCCTCCGGCCAAATATTGTTTTTTTAAAACTTCGGTTGGGCCGGGCTTTGCCAAAAGAGAAAAGAGCTTAAAAACATTACAGCTTTCCGGATCTTTGGAATCTTCAACCGTCTTGCTATCTGTTTTTATACTCATGATCTGTCTGCGCAAGGCCTTGTCAGACTGAAATATATTGATGATGTTGTTCTTCGATTTAGACATTTTGTTGCCGTCTGTACCTATGATGTAATGTGTTTCTTTTTGAATTTGAGCTTTGGGCAAGACAAAGGTCTCCCCCATATGGTGATTGAATCGTGAGGCTACATCACGGGTCATTTCCAGGTGTTGCAATTGGTCTTTTCCCACGGGCACCACTTCGGCATCATAAATCAAAATATCGGCAGCCATCAACATAGGATACGTAAACAATCCGGAATTGACATCTTCAAGTTGATTAGCTTTGTCTTTAAATGAGTGTGACAAGGTAAGCCTTTGGTATGGAAAAAAGCAACTTAGGAACCAAGCCAATTCGGTGACTTGACTCACATCGCTTTGGCGATAAAAAATGGTTTTTTCAACATCCAGTCCACAGGCCAGCCATGTTGCTGCGGTTGCAAAAGTATTTTTGGATAGTTGCTCGCCTTCTTTTATCTGTGTTACGGAGTGGAGGTCGGCAATAAACAAAAAAGAATCATTCTCTGAGGCAGATGCCATCTGAATGGCTGGAAACACAGCTCCCAATAAATTCCCCAAATGAGGGATACCTGTCGATTGTACTCCAGTCAATATTCTTGCCATAAATGCCGTAAATGATTCTCTGCAAAGATATTTTTTTTCCACAGTTGCACAAAGTTTACTCCATTTCCTTGTCCCTCCATTTTCAGAAAATGTATTTTTATCGGGTGATTAGGTTTTTAATTGTATTATGGCGTGTTTGGTTCTTCATATTGTCTGCAGTTCCAGTGGTGTTATTGTTCCCTATATTAGCAATGCTATTAGTATTACCCAATGGATACCGTCCCTTTTTTTGGATCGCACGGAACATTTGGTCCCGCATAGTATTGTTTGGAACCGGTTTTTGGATGACCACAAAGCACAACACCACTTTGGATACCAAAATGAGTTATATATTGGTTGCCAACCATTCAAGTTATATAGATATTATGTTGATGTTTGCCGCAGCTCCTAACCCTTTTGTATTTGTAGGAAAAAAAGAGTTGGTGAAGATTCCCCTTTTTGGCTATCTATTTAAACGGGCTTCAATTATGGTTGATCGCAGCAGTTCCAAAAGTCGTTTCGGAGTCTATAGTCGAGCCAGAAAAGTTTTGGACAAGGGTTATAGCGTTTGTATTTTTCCCGAAAAGGAATATTTGGACGAATCCATATTGCTCAACCCATTTAAACCTGGTGCTTTTAGGATCGCAATCGAACATCAGTTGCCCATTTGTCCCATGATTTTTTTGGACTGTAAAAGAAAATTTCCTTGGTACACCACCCATGGTTATCCTGGGCAGCTCCGAGTTGACATACATTCGCCTCTTTCCACCGCGGGACTTACGGAAAATGATATCCCTGAGTTACAGCAAAAAACCTATGATCTGATCCATTCTGAATTACAAAACGATCCTAGACAAATGGCAGTCGATGCCATCGAAGTATGGAAAAAAGCAACCAAAACAGCTTAGTAAACGAGGCTGTCAATGGGGATCATACCTTGATCCATATCCCGAAGGGAATTGACCAGTTTTAAACCCTTGAAGTTTTTTATGTCATTCACTTCCAACAAGACTTCATTGATAATCCCTTGATGTAAAAGTCGCGCTCGACAGGTGCCCTTCAGTAAGGGAGTTTTGGGTGTCCACCAATCCTTCCCGTCAAAAAACACCACATTGGCATAAGAACTGTCCGTTATCATTCCTTTTTTCACTATCAACACATCATCACATTCGCCCTTTTGTGTAAACAAGGCGTTTAAATTTTCGCGCTCAATATATTTATGGGAGTAGTCCAATTTTTCAGTATAGACCAACTTTAGGCTTTTGATTTTTTGTGTTTGGTAGTGTTCAAAATGGAAATTTCGATCCTGATGATTGTATAGTATTCGCAGTTTCACTTTTCCGTGTGCAAAATTGGCAGGGATACTCAGGCCTTCCAATAGATAAAAAGGGCTTGGGTTTCCATAGTATTTCATATAGCTGTTTTGAAAACGATCTTCGTGCCATTGTAGATTTAGTAGTTGACCGTCTTGGACACAAAGGGATTCAAACAACGGGTACATAGATCTTTTCTATCAATTCGTTGTATTCCGATTCCAGATCGCTGAGAAAGGTAATGCCTCCACCGCTGCGATAAATCAGTTGGTCCTCCTTCTTTTCTAAGAAGCGGATGTTGACCGCACTGTCTAAATTTTCTCCGTCGAAATAGCCAAAGATTCCAGTATAATAATCTCTTGGGCTTTGTTCTACCTCTTGAATGATGGAGACGGTTTTTGCTTTGGGGGCACCACAGATCGATCCAGCAGGGAGCATACTTAGAAGAATTTCTGGCAATTTTTTTTTCCAGTCGGTGGGGAGTTTGCCTTTAATTTCCGAGCTGGTATGGTAGATTTCTTTTTTTTGTGTTTTAATTTTGTCCAAGTAGCGGAATCGGGTTACGCTTACTTCTTTAGAGACCTTGGAGAGGTCATTGCGGATCAGATCTACGATAGTGTTGTGTTCGTTGATCTCCTTTGGGTCGGTTTCCAGTTTCCTTTTTGCTTTGGGCTGTTCGGCATCGATAGTACCTTTCATGGGATAGGAATAGATGAAGCCATCTTTGATTTTGATGAAGCACTCGGGTGAATAGATCACGAATCGATTTTGGTATAAGAGTTTGTAGGGGGCTTTGGCCAAGTGAAAAACATCTTCCAAATCCAGTTGGTTTTGGATAACCGACGGAAAGGTAAGATTAAGTAAAAAGGTATTACCCTGACAGATTTCATCCTTAACTTTATGGTAAGCTTTGGCATAAGTTGTTTTGGGAATGGGAGCGATAGACAGTGCCAAAGGGTTTATTCTTCGTTTTTGGTGTTTGAAATTTCGAAAATCTTTGACTTCAAATTTAAATCCTAGACGCTTTGCATCCTCTATGGGGCAGATCACTGGTTTTTCCAGTTCAAAATCGATCAGAAAAAAAAAGGGTCTCAGGGCAGTGGTCAGCTCTGACATTTTTGTTTTAAAGCTTGATAGGTTCAATGACTTTTAGGGGATTGTGGATGGTTTTATTCTATAGCTCTTACAGTTTCCATGATCTTGGTTTCAAGTTCTTCCATTAGTTCGACATTATCTTCCAGCAGGTCTTTGACTGCATCACGACCTTGACCAAGCTTGGTATCACCATAGCTAAACCAAGAACCAGATTTTTTGATAATTTCATAGTTGACTCCCAGATCTATTATCTCCCCCATTTTGGAGATGCCCTCTCCATAAAGAATGTCAAACTCAGTAGTCCGGAAGGGTGGAGCAACTTTGTTTTTGACCACTTTGACACGGGTTTTATTTCCCATTACTTCTGCGTCACCCCCTTTGATCTGGGTTGAACGACGAATGTCTAAACGAACGGAAGCGTAAAATTTGAGGGCATTTCCTCCGGTTGTGGTTTCGGGATTGCCGAACATCACCCCTATTTTTTCCCGGAGTTGGTTGATGAAAAACACGGTACAGTTAGTTTTGCTGATGGAGGCCGTAAGTTTACGAAGGGCTTGGGACATCAGTCTGGCGTGGAGGCCCATTTTTGAGTCGCCCATTTCACCTTCTATTTCGCTTTTGGGGGTGAGTGCTGCTACGGAGTCGATTACTACAATATCTATTGCACCCGAGCGGATGAGGTTGTCTGCTATTTCCAAAGCTTGTTCGCCATGGTCAGGTTGGGAAATGATGAGTTCGCTCACATCTACACCTAATTTTTCGGCATAAAAACGGTCAAAGGCGTGCTCTGCATCTATAAAGGCGGCAATACCACCGCCTTTTTGGCATTCGGCAATTGCATGAAGGGTAAGGGTGGTTTTTCCCGAAGACTCTGGGCCGTAGATCTCGATCACCCTACCACGCGGATATCCGCCCACACCCAAGGCCAAATCCAATCCAATAGATCCAGAAGAAATGGCTTCTACTTCTTCGATTGCTTCATCACCCATTTTCATCACTGCTCCTTTGCCGTAGGTTTTGTCTAGCTTATCTAGTGTAAGCTGCAAAGCTTTCTTTTTTGCTTCATTTGAGTCTGCCATAATCCTATTTTAAAACGAATTTACTACTTCTGATCTTTGGTTACAATAGGGGCTCTAAAGGATTATTAACAATATCATACAGTATTTTGAATTTCCAACAGTTGGCTTGGAAAAACCATAAATTATTATTCACCCAACCACAGATATTTATTTCTCAGTTTTAGGATTGATTTAGTAGAAGAATATAGTATGTTATTACCCAAATTAAAAGAGCGTTTTCCAGTCTCGGTGCAGAACAAGAATCATATGTTTTTTATGGATTACTTAGGGAGGGTTAATTTCAGCATGAATTAGGCTAAAAATTTTATTATTCTAATTCAGGGTTTTATTTTAATGCCTTGTATTTTTGGAATTCTAATTTGTTTTAACAACTTTTTATCTTTCATTTTTTAAGGTATTACTTATTATTGAAAGGTATTTTTAACATATTTTTTTTGAAATTGAGTTTTTTGATTTTGATGAGTTTCTAGCTTTTTTTGGCAAGAAAACTCAGAATTTCCACTTGGCTCATCAAGCTTTTACTGCCAATTGTCGTGGGTAATTGACCTTGTGCTTAACTTCCTATCTACCTTTTACTTTTTAGAGCGAAAAGACCATTCATTTTTTACCTTTTAAGCAAAACTCTTTACTTCTCTCGATGGCTTTAATGACATTTAAGGCGATCTAACAACGAGTAATTGATAGAAAACCTCTAGGGATTGTAAATCGACATTGTTAATCTAAATCTAAGTAAAAAAATTCGACACAAAGGAAAAAGGCAAAAGTAGTTGCTTCATAAGTCGAATGAATTGAGTGACCCCTACTTCATATAATTTTCTCTAAAACAATGACTTTATATAGACAAAAAACACAATCACAAAGTCATTTTGTTAACTTTGCTTCACAACACCGAAATGTTTATAGAATGCAACTGTATAACAAACTAAGTGCTGAAGAACGACGAATTTTGATTGCCCAGGCCGGAACAGAACGCCTTACGCTGTCTTTCTATCAGTACCACCAAATTCAAAATCCACAAATATTTAGAGATCACCTGTTTTTTCATTGGAACGAAATAGACGTATTGGGTCGTATCTATGTTGCCCACGAAGGGATCAATGCCCAGCTCTCAGTACCTGCACCTCGCTTCGAGGAATTTAAAAACTTTTTGAATGGAATCAGTTTTTTAAAGGGGGTAAGGCTCAATATCGCCATTGAGCAAGACAATGAGTCCTTTTTAAAACTCACCGTCAAAGTCCGGGACAAAATCGTAGCAGATGGTCTTGATGATGCCACCTTTGATGTGACTCAAAAAGGAATTCACTTGAATGCCGAAAAGTTCAACACCCTATTGGCCGATCCCAATAGCATTTGTTTGGATATGCGTAACCATTATGAAAGTGAGATTGGTCATTTTAAAGGAGCCATTACCCCCGATGTGGATACATTTCGGGAATCCCTTCAATTGATCGAGCAAGATTTGGTTCAACACAAAGAGGACAAAAAACTCTTAATGTATTGCACTGGTGGAATCCGTTGTGAAAAAGCGAGTGCCTATTTTAAACATAAAGGATTTAAAAATGTTTATCAATTGGAGGGAGGAATCATTGAATATGCTCGACAGGTCAATCAAAATGGTTTAGAAAATCAGTTTATTGGAAAAAACTTTGTTTTCGATGAACGCCGTGCGGAGAGAATTAGTGAGCATATAATCGCTCAATGTCACCAATGTGGTGCCCCTTGCGACAGACATGTTAATTGTGCCAATGAGGCCTGTCACCTCTTGTTTATTCAATGTGATTCCTGTTATGAAAAAAGACAAAGTTGCTGTTCTTCAGATTGCCAAGATGTCTTCAATCTGCCCATCGAAGAACAAATGAAAAGACGAAAGGGAATACATAATAGCAATAAAATCTTTAAAAAAGGACGTTCCGAGGTTTTAAAGTTTAAATGTTAATTTAGGAAATTTTTCACCCCCCCAATCCCTCGAATAAACCTTATCTTTAAACTACTAAATACAGAAATATGGGTTGTGCTTCATGTGCCAGTAATGAAAACCGAACACCTCGCGGATGTAAAAGTAATGGGACTTGCGGGACAGACAGTTGTAACAAACTGACGGTTTTTGACTGGTTGGCTAATATGGAATTGCCCTCTGGCAAAACCCCTTTTTCGTTGGTAGAGGTACGTTTCAAAAATAGCCGAAAAGGATTTTTTAGCTTACCCAATGATCTGAGTGTATCGGTAGGTGACCCTGTGATCACTGAGGTGGACAATGGCTATGATTTGGGTTTGGTAACCTTGACTGGAGAATTGGTTCGTTTTCAGATGAAAAAGAAAAATATCACTCAGGACAGTGAGGAGGTTTCAAAAATATTGAGAAAAGCCAACCAACGGGAAATCGATAAATGGCACGCCTTACGTGACAAAGAACCAGAGATTCAAAAGCGGGCTCGTGAGTTGGCCTTAGATTTGGACTTGGAAATGAAACTCTCGGATGTGGAGTTTCAAGGAGACGGCAAAAAGGCAACGTTTTATTATACAGCTGATAGCAGGGTAGACTTTCGACAATTGATTAAAGATATGGCTCAGGCTTTTTCGATTCGGATAGAGATGCGACAGATTGGTTTGCGACAAGAAGCTGCTCGTTTAGGAGGAATCGGTTCTTGCGGAAGAGAATTATGTTGCTCCACCTGGTTGAATGACTACCGTTCGGTCTCTACTTCAGCCGCTCGCTATCAGCAGTTGTCTCTTAATCCTATCAAATTGGCTGGTCAATGTGGGAAACTCAAATGTTGTTTGAATTACGAGTTGGATGCCTATCGATCTGCCCTGAAAACCTTCCCCAAACCTGAGGTCAAACTTAAAACCGAAAAAGGAGTGGCAGTTCTGCAAAAATTAGATATTTTTAAAGAGCAATTGTGGTATGCCTACAAAGGAGAATGGATGAATTGGCATATGCTGTCCTTAGAGTCTGTTCATGAGATCATCTCTAAAAATAAGAACAATGAAAAAGTTCCTGCCCTTGAAGAATTCATCGCTGAAACACAGTTGAATTCAATACAAGAGGCCGATGTGGTATTTGAAAATGTGGTGGGCCAAGACAGCTTAAACCGTTTTGATCACCCCAAAAGATCCAAAAGTAAAAGAAGGAAAAACCGCAAGTCCAATCGGCGTCAAAAAAATGATTAACAAGTGTAATATTTTTTTGGTTTTGGCATTGAGTTTGGTCTTTGCCTGTTCTGATCCCTTACTTTTTAGGGGATATCGAAATTTTGATGGCTATTGGCCAGCTTCAGAAAAAGTAATTTTTGAAATTGATACTTTGACTAATCAACCGGTCAATTTGATGATCTACATCCGCAACGACCCACATTATCCCTTTTCTAATCTCTTTTTGATTGCTCGTCTAAAAAAAGGGGACTCCCTTTTGGTCTGCGACACTTTGGAATATGCCATGGCTGATGCACGGGGGCAGTGGTTAGGTAAAGGATTTTTGGAGGTCAAGGAAAGCAAACTTTGGTGGAAAGAAAATTACGAACTCCCCAATCAAGGAAATTTAAACGTTCAGTTAGAGCACGCTTTGAGATTTAATGGCAGTGAAAAAGGCATGGACACCTTGCAGGGAATTGTTGGGGTAGGTTTTGCTATAGAAGAAATCAAACAAGATGAGTAAAACCAAAAAGAAAAGATCGAGTAAAAGGAATTATAAAAAGATCATCTGGGCTTTTTGGTTGCTTTTTTTGAGTGGTCTCATTGCAGTGGTAGGCATTTTTGCCATTGCTGCCTTTGGCTTTATGGGTCAGATGCCTCCCTTGGAACAGTTGGAAAATCCCAAAACGAATTTGGCTACCCAAATCCTTTCATCCGATGAGGTGGTTCTGGGGAAATTCTACTTCAACGACAACCGTACGCCTATAACTTACGACGAACTACCAAAAAATATTGTCGAGGCATTAATCGCTACAGAAGACGAGCGTTATTATGACCACGCTGGAATCGATTGGCGGGGAACTTTAAGAGCCATTTTTTACTTGGGAAAAAAAGGTGGAGCTAGTACCATTACCCAGCAGTTGGCCCGACAGCTTTTTGTTGGGGTGCGCTCCCGCAACAAAAAAGAAGCAGTGCTACAAAAGATCAAAGAATGGGTACTGTCGGTTCAATTGGAAAGACGATACACCAAAAAGGAGATCATCGCCATGTACCTTAACATCTATGATTTTGGATATAATGCTGACGGGGTAAGATCTGCGGCAAAGATCTATTTTGATACCACTCCTCAGGCATTGAAATTGGAGCAATCGGCTACCCTGGTGGGCATGCTCAAAAACTCCTCTTTATATAATCCCCTTCGCCGGCCCAAAATGGTCAAGGAAAGGCGAAATGTGGTTTTTCAGCAAATGCTCAGAAACAAATTGATAACCACAGCGGAAAAAGATTCCCTAACGGCCCTTCCCCTCAAAATTGATTTTACGCCCGAATCACACCGCGAAGGGCTTGCTACTTATTTTCGTGCCTACCTCCAGGAGTTCATGAAAATATGGATACGCGAAAACCCCAAACCCGATGGCAGTGCTTACAATCTCTATCGAGATGGTCTAAAGATTTATACCACCATCGATTCCCGTCTGCAAGCACTGGGAGAAAATGCCGTAGCTCAACATATGAAGAATCTGCAAAAGGAGTTTTTTCTTCAAAACACCCAGGAACTCAATCCTACCGCACCCTTTTTGGACTTACGGGATGGAGAAATTGACACCCTTTTGACCCGTTCTGCTTACCGCAGTGAGCGATGGCGAAAAGGCAAAGTGGCTGGAATGGATGAAGAGGCTCTTTTAGAAAGTTTTTTTAAACCAGTTCCCATGCAGGTTTTCAGTTGGAAAGGAGAAATTGATACCATTATGACCCCGATGGATTCGATCCGCTATTACAAGCACTTCCTTCGGGCGGCGATGATGTCCATGGAACCCCAAACAGGCCATGTCAAAACATGGGTAGGAGGATATAGCTACAAACACTTTCAATATGATCAAGTTAAGCAAGGTTTACGACAAATAGGCTCCACTTTTAAACCTTTTTTATACGCCACGGCTATCGATCAGCTCAAGCTCTCGCCCTGCGATAAGTTGCCTGATGCTTTGTATTGTATTGATGCAATGAAGCATGGAAATATAGACCCATGGTGCCCCAAAAATTCCGGAGATCGCTACGGCAGAACGAGAACCTTGAAAAATGCTTTAGCAAATTCCGTTAATACCATCAGCGCAAGAATCATGGACAAGGTAGGCCCTCGACCGGTGATTGATCTGGTAAAAAAAACTGGGGTGACTTCCTATATTCCCAAAGTACCTTCGATCGCGCTAGGAACCCCTGACATAAGTCTTTTTGAAATGGTAGGGGCATACAGCACTTTTGCCAATCAGGGGATATACATTCAACCCATAGTTATTACTCGTATCGAAGATAAAAACGGTATGGCCTTGTTCGAGGTGGTTCCCAAAACCAAAGATGTGATCAGCGAAGAAGTGGCTTATGTTACTGTTAATCTACTCCAAGGGGTTACGGAACATGGATCGGGAGCAAGGTTGCGCCATGCAGGTTTGGAAAAAACTAATTATGTTTACGAAAAAGTGGTGACAGGCTACCCATATATTTTTGAGAATCCCATTGCCGGAAAAACCGGGACAACACAAAACCAAAGCGATGGATGGTTTATGGGAATGGTACCCAACTTGGTAACGGGGGTATGGGTAGGAGGTGAGGATCGCTCGATTCACTTTAAAGAAATTGCCTTTGGTCAGGGAGCGACCATGGCCTTACCGATCTGGGCCTTGTTTATGAAAGGAGCTTATGAAAATGAGGAATTGGCAATCTCACAAGATGAGTTTTTGGCACCCGAGGTGGTTAGTATTCCTTTGGATTGTAAGGAATACAAGAAAGATACCGACCCTACGGTACCAGCCAAACCCGAAGCCGATTTAGATCAACTGGGTTTTTGATCATTGAAATTTAATGTATTTCTAATTTTTATTTGTTTATTATGATATACAGACGTTTTGGAGTTACCAGTTGGAAGTTGAGCGAGATAGGTTATGGTATGTGGGGTATGGGAGGCTGGAAAGAGTCAGATGACACCCAATCAATTCAATCCCTTCATCTTGCAGTAGAAAGGGGTGTCAATTTCTTTGATACTGCTTGGGGTTACGGCGAAGGACATAGTGAACGTCTTTTGGGCCAATTGCTTAAATCCTACCCTCAAACCAAGCTCTATACCGCCAGTAAGATTCCTCCTATGAACTTCAAGTGGCCTGCAAAACCTGAATATACTTTTGAGGAATCTTATCCCGAAAGCCATTTAAGAGCATACACTGATAAAACCTTGACCAACTTGGGGACAGATCAAATTGATTTGATGCAATTTCATACTTGGGATGATAGTTGGTCTCATAAAGAGGAGTGGCAAAGGGTGATCGAAGACCTAAAAAAAGAGGGTAAAATAGCTGCTATGGGCATCAGTATGAACCGGTGGGAACCCGAAAATGGGATCAAAGCCCTCGAGACTGGATTGATCGATGCTGTACAGGTGATCTATAACATATTTGACCAAGCTCCCGAAGATCGATTGTTTCCTTTTTGTAAAGCCAATGATATTGGGGTAATAGCTCGTGTGCCTTTCGATGAGGGAACTCTCACCGGAAACATCACCAAAGACACGATTTTCCCCGAGGGAGACTGGCGAGGGACTTATTTTGTTCCTGAAAATCTTAATTCAAGTGTTGACAGGGCTACTTTGCTACGTCCGCTAATCCCCAAAGGTATGGACATGGCCGCAATGGCTCTTAGGTTTATTTTAAAAAACCAAACTGTGGGAACGGTCATTCCTGGCATGAGAAAGGCGAGAAATGTAAACGCAAATATTGATTGCAGTGATGGTGAGGATTTGGATAAGTTGCTTTATGAGAAACTAAAAAAACACCGTTGGGATCGAAAACCCACGAGTTGGTCTCAGTGATCAGCCAATAACTAATCAATGACTTATTGATCTTCAGCATACCACTCTGCAAAAGCGGTCTCTGTTTCACGTAACTTTAGAGAAAACAGCTTCAGATGATTGGGAAGCTTGGATTTAATCTTTGCTGCAAATTCTAAGATCATCATTTCACTGGTGGGTTGGTAATTTACTCTTAGAATTTTATGACCCCTACTCTCCATTTCATCTGCGATTTCTTTATGGGGGGAGTTTATGTTGAGCACAGTAGCATGGTCAAAAGGATGAACAATTTCCTGATTGACTATGGTTTTGAGGTCTCCAAAATCGATAACCATTCCGTTTTTGACATTTTTAGCATCGTCAATGGGATGGCCAATGACCGTTACATCTAGTTTGTAGCTATGTCCGTGGACATTTTTACAAAGTCCGTCATAGCCATAGAGGGCATGTCCGGTTTCAAATTTAAATTGTTTGGTAACACGAACTTTCTTATCCATTTTTAGAGCGATTTGATTTTGTTTTGAGAAAAATTCGACAAGGATAATTGTGCGGTAATTTTAGCATTTTTAGGTAAAAGGCTTTCCCAGTTTTGGGTGTCTTTCCAATGAAGTTTTCGCAGTTCACGACAAGCCTCGAGACCATAATTCGCTAATCTTTCTGCTTTTTTATTTACTGTTTGATGCAAGGTTTGTTGATCATTGAAACATTCTGCATAAAGCCCTTTATCGAGTCCCCATTGGGCACTTTTCCAATGGGCGCTGTCCAAGGATAATTGTGCAAAAGCGGCGGGTCCTATTTTTCGACTTACAGCCGGTTCGATCACATAAGGCCCTATGCCGATTGACAACTCAGACAATTTCATGGAGGCAGCATCGGAAGCAAAGGCGTAATCACAAGCGGCAACCAATCCAACACCTCCACCGACAACTTTTCCATGCACAATGGTTAAGACAAATTTTGACATTTTTCTAAGGGTATTGAGCAAATCCGAAAAGCCCATAAAAAAGGCTGTGGCTTCATCTAACGTCTTCACTTCTTTTAATTCCTTGAGAGAAGCTCCAGAACAAAACGCATTGCCCTGACTTTCCAAAATGATCACCCCTATGTTGACATCTGCGTCAGCAGCCTTAAAAGCCTTGATGAGTTTTTGCAACATTTCTGTGTTTAGGCTGTTTCCCTTGGGATGGAAAAACCTAACCCTTCCAATCTTGTTCTTTTTTTCTAAGTGAACGCTTGCTTCCATCTTTTTCAAAAATAGCCAATCTATTTTGTTTTGGGTTGGCTATATGCAAATTGAAATCATTTTTGAAGAAGATTTTCAAAAATCATGTTTAAATTCAAACTTTAAGTAACCAATGAAACAATTTTTTTTGCCTTTATTAATTGTGTTTTTTTTCTACTCAAGCTTGTTATTGGGTCAACAATATTTGAATCTTTCGGTAGACAATGATCTTTATTTTGGTTTGGATCGTTACTATTCGAGCGGGATTTTAATTAGTACGGGAAAATTAAAGACTGTTATGAATCATGAGGGGGTTCCTTACAAAAAATATGTGCATTGGACCTTGGGGCAGGAGATTTATACGCCTTCTAACCGCTACACTATCGATGTCAATGAATTTGATTATCCCTACGGGGGTTGGTTGTTTTTGGAGAGGACTTTTGAACATTACGTCAACCCCTTTTCTGCATGGGGGATATCACTAAAGTTGGGAGTAACAGGAAAGGCATCTCTGGCACCTTATCTTCAAAACCTTTATCACGACAAGATTTTGGACTTGCGTGACGTTGCTTGGGAAAAGGCTTTGCCGCAAAGGTTTCACCTCAACCTCAATCTGATTCAAAAAAAGCGAATACCTATGTTGGAATATTTAGCTTTTTTATATGAGTGGTTCGGAAACTTGGGCACGCAACGTATAGCTATGGGAGGGCGGTTTGGTTTTTTGATCGGAACATCTCAAGACTTATCTTTTATAGGTAATCCCTTGGAGGGGCAAAAAAAACGATATGGAATTTATTTGGGAACACGACAGGAATACCGTTTTCACGATTTTATGGTATCGGGGAGTTTATTTGATGACAAGGCTCCCTTTGTTTTGGATTCCATTCCTTATAAAAATAGTTTGGAGGCAGGTTTTGCTTTTTACAGAGAAAAATGGAGATACCTTGTAATTTGGAATAGCATTTCGAAAGACAATAATTTGCAAAAAAGTAAACGCCACCCATACCTGAATATTTCAATCGGTAGGATATTTTAGATTCATTTTAATTGCTGTCTCTTCAAAAACTTTAAAAGCTCCAAATATATTTTACTGAATTTAGGAGGAGACTTAGGATGTCAATTTGGATTTTTTTTTGGGGTTAAGCACAAAGAAATGAATGCCCAAAAGAAATGCATCAAAATTATTTTTTTGATTACTGATTGGATTTGTTGCTTTTTTAAAAAAACGGTATTGGAGGGAGACATCAAATCTTTTCCAAACATTGTATTGGCTTGTAAAAAGCCAACCAAAAACATTTTTGAACACCCCTTCCGGATATTTATGGCTTTGATTTTTTAGGTCAACGATTCCAGTGTTCTTAGCGCTGAGAATGAAATTGTACAACAAGCCTGTTTCGAAATGGAGTTTTCTGGAAGGAAATACTCTTACGGTTAGGGGGAAGCTAAGATAGGTCAGTTTATCATAGGATTGATTTTCGAGAAGATTGTATTGATAACTCAGTTTGAAATAATCCACTCCAGAATTAAGGGCAAAAGTTTTTGAAAATTTATATTGAATGTTTGTGCCTAAAGAGAAGTTAATTTTACCAATGGTATATTCCTCAAGTGTATTTCCATAGACTACATGGGTATGGAGGTCAAAATTCCACTTTCTGTAAAATGCATCTAAGTCAGGACCTTTATTGTATTGTAACAGCAAATTGGCATCACCTTGTGCGAAACTGACAAAAAATAAAGGCATTTGAAGCCATAAGAATTTAAATTTCAATGAGGACATTAAGTTAAATATACTACAATTATAAAGCGATTGTTGGTAAGAGGGTTTCTAAATTTAATGCTTTGTTGTATTTTTGACCCGAGGTTAAAATGGGGATGTAGCTCAGCTGGCTAGAGCGCTTGACTGGCAGTCAAGCTATCACACTTAATTTACCTTCTCTCAAGAATAGTAATATTAGGCACTTAGAATATTTTATGATTTTATCTAATTGTAAAATGCCAAATACGTGCCAAAATGGAATTATCTTATCCAAAGGTTAAGCGAAAAGCTAACGGTGATTACTTTATTGAATTTACATTAAAGTCAAAACGAATTCGATTATTAAATGGTCAAAAGATTAAAAGTCAACTAAGACCGAATGATTTTCCTGTTAAGGAGAGAAAGGAAAAAGCAAAACTATTAGCCAAAAATGTATATGACTATTTAAAAAATAACAATTATTCCTTTGATAGTCAGTTGCCAAAAAATGAATTGGAGCTATATGATAAATTGGTCAGTCAAAAACTGAGTGAACCCCTATCTATCGAATATAAAAGGACTATTGAATCAATTGCGAATGATTTAAGATGGCAAGTTGTCCTCCATAAAACTATACCTATTGAATTCACAAATAACTACCTGAATAAGTACAATAACCCCACGAGTTTTAACACTATCAGGCGCCATCTTAACGCACTCTTAAACTATTTGAAAGAATATGGTTTTGAGGTTCAATCAAGCTCTTTAAAACCAAGAAAACAAACTGAAAGACTCCATAAACCTATTGAAAATATAGTTATATTATTAAATGAGGTTCGGAGTTTTAATACAAATTTATATATCTGTTGTTTACTAACTTATGGATGCTTATTAAGACCCCACAGAGAAGTAAGGCAACTTAGATGGGGAGACTTTACTGATGACTTAAAATATATCTCTATAGGAGGTAATAGAGTAAAATCAAGGAGAAATAGAATAGTTCCTGTACCAGAATTTATTAGAGAACAGCTATCTATTGGTAAAAGAGAAAATAACATCTTTTCAAATACCCCTATTGAATTTAACAAGGATTATTTTAAAACACTTTGGGGACGTTATAAGAGGACTTCTAAGGTTATTGAATTAGACCAAACACTCTACTCTTTTCGACACTCTGGAGCCATAGATATATTCAAAAGAACAGGAAGTATAACCAAGCTACAAAAGGCTATGGGTCACTCATCTATAAATGTTAGTTTAACTTATTTAAGAGGCTTAGAAGTACCTGAACTTAATGAAGAGGATATGCCTATGATTTAATTCACAGTAATTACCCCAGACATACTATTATGAGGGGCACATTGGTAGTAGTATGTACCAGCGGTTGTTGGAGTCCAAGAAACAGTTCCGTTTGTTGTTCCAGCATTAGAAACTCCATCAATTTGATTTGCGGTTCCTGCACCTTGCACCGTTTTCAGGTAAAAGGGATGTCCAGGGGCGTTTACAACAAAGTTTAAAGTATCACCAACTTTAACTGTTACTGAGGGGTCATCTCCTGTAACTGATCCATTTCTATCTGTTCCATTAAGTATATAATTAGTGGCACTAGTTGCGGTAACATTTATTTCATATGTTAAGGATGCTTCATTTATTATTACTGTTCTTACTACATCGGCTCTATTACCTGATGAATCAAATACGGTGTAGGAAATGTAGAATGTTCCTGTATTGGCGGTGTCTATAACTGGAGGAGTGTGGGGCATTGAAATCGTAATTGAACTGGTTAAATCCCCATCTATATTATCAGTTGCTGTGGCACCAGGATCGGTCCAATCATCCCCTTGAGTCAAGGTAATAGTAGTTGCTCCAGTTAGGGTAATAATAGGAGGTGTTGTATCAGAGGAGGTCGAAGAGCAAGGTGATTGATCTGATGGAATAACGCTAATTGTAATTAGATTTGTAGCTCGCTCACATACAGAATTATTCCATTCAACAATATCAATCCTTCTATATTTTGTTGTTTGAGTTAAAGCTTGGGGTTGAAAGTTTTGAGAGCTGTTGTTTGCAATCACATTCCAATTAACTCCATCCAAGGATGATTCCCACTTATATGAGATCGTTCCTGAGGAATTATATGAACTTGGAGTATCTCCAGTTATTTCATCAGGGATACCTCCCTCACAAACTGATTGAGTACCATCCAAATTTCCTGCAACAATAGAATTCACATTTATGGTTAGGGATGAGCTAGCAGATTTTGAATCACCACTTGCAATGACTTTAATTACATCACCATTAACAAGATTATTAAATGCAAAACTATTATCTGGGCCATTTGATGAAACGGCTAGGTTATTTTGGAAGAATTGATAATTAATATTATCACCTGGTGATGCTGAGGCAGAAAACACAACTGTATCTCCTTCACAAACTGTATTGTTAATTTTATCTGATGAAAGTGATATTACCAGTGGAGCTTCATTTATTATTACTGTTCTTACTACATCGGCTCTATTACCTGATGAATCAAATACGGTGTAGGAAATGTAGAATGTTCCTGTATTGGCGGTGTCTATAACTGGAGGAGTGTGGGGCATTGAAATCGTAATTGAACTGGTTAAATCCCCATCTATATTATCAGTTGCTGTGGCACCAGGATCGGTCCAATCATCCCCTTGAGTCAAGGTAATAGTAGTTGCTCCAGTTAGGGTAATAATAGGAGGTGTTGTATCAGAGGAGGTATTGCTCGTTTCTGCCAATGTAGTAGTTACTGTAACAGATGTTTCAAGATTGGTTCCATTTGAGACTTTAGTTGTAAACACTAAACCACCATTATAAGCCTTTGTCTCATCAATTAAATAGAAGGCTGTATATGTTGCTGTTTCTCCTGGCTGAAGTTTTTCAACAGGTGAACCTTGATCTGATCCTGCAAAGGAGAGATTACTGCTTAAATCCAATAAGTTGCCAATTAAATCCGTTAACGTACCTTCAACTAAGATATTGTCAAGTGTAACATTACCCGAGTTCTTTACAGCAATGTCATATCCAATAACATCATCACCTACTCCAATGACTCCATTTCCATCGTCAATTAAAGTCTCACTTACTGTAACAGTGGGCGCTTGAGTTGTGTTTGTTGATGATGATTCAGTTACTGTAATTATACCATTTAACACTAATGATGTAGTAGCTGCTTCAAAAGGAGCAGAACTAGTCTGTTCAAGGTGGTTATCAATAGTTAATGAGTAATTATAAGTTCCTGATGACCCACTAGTTGGAGTTCCAGAAACAATTAAATCTTCATTTACAATTGAAGCAGTTACTCCAGTGGGAAGCCCTGTGGTATTTACTAGGTGAATGATACGAGTACAGTCAGAAGTGATATCATACACAATATTTGTTATTTCCGATCCACTATTAACAGTTTGGTTATCTGATCCGGCATTGGAGGTTAAGACTGCATTTATTGAACAAGAAGGTTCGTCTGAGAGTGATGGACAAGTACCCCATATAGGTTTATTTGAATCCTCTAAAATTCTATTTGAGAAACCATCATAAAACCCAACATTTGTAACACACCAGCCTGTTAAGTCCTGATTAAATGCCAAGCTATTTTCAAACATACTTCGCATTATCCTGACATTTGAAGTATTCCAACCTCCTATATCTTGATTAAAAACTCTTGCATCCTTAAACATCCGTTCCATATTTGTAACACTTGAGGTATTCCAACCACCTATGTTTTGGTTGAAAGCCCAGGCACTGTTAAACATATAGCTCATATCAGTTACACTTGAGGTATCCCAACCTCCTATGTCTTGGTTAAAATCAATAGCTTCACGAAACATATAACTCATATCAGTCACATTTGAAGTATCCCAATAACTAATGTCAGAATTAAATGAACCATTGCTTTCGAATAAACGAGACATATCGGTAACCAAAGTAGTACACAAGTTATATTCTTTTAGGGTACTATTACTCCTACTTATTTGTCTAAGAATTGTGTTATCAGCTACTGTGTAAACCGTCCCATTAATAGTTGCAGTATCACCCGCCGATGCGTTAGGACATTTACAGATTCCGTTTTCAAAGTATATTAGAGATGGATCAGAATTGTCATTACTAGAGGAGTTATCTGAAGTAGGTGGAGGTGTCTGGTTATTTGTACCAGAAGATGAATTGTCTGAACCTGATGAGGTCTGATCTGAATCATCAGTGGTATCAGTTGTTGGAGTCGATGTAGTTGTGGTTTGTGAATCAGTTCCTGTTTCAGAAGTATCACTAGATACAGATGATGTTTGGGTAGCAGTCACCTGATCTAAGCTTTGTTCAAATACACTTCCCATATCCTCTGTGGTTGAAGAGGAGGTTGTTGCATCCGTTGGGGGTATAATTATACCGTCCTCATCAGTCTGAGGTTCCTCTTCTGATTTATCACCGGATAGATTAAGAGCTGATCCTGAATCAGGAATTTCTGACTCATTAGTTGGAGGAGCAGTATTCTCAGGAATGGATATTAAATTCATACTCATTCTTGATGCTGATACAAAAACTAAATCGGTAATTACAGCAAAGTCACCAATCAGTATTGCAGTGGCGCTGATAGTAATCATTTGGGTAAAAATCTTTGAAATGACTTGACCATTTACAATGGTTGTCATTAGAACATTTAAAGAGATGTCAATTGACATTCTAATAATGGTAATATTCCTAGATGTTGGATCACTAATTTCAAACTCCCAGGTTCCCACTAAATTTTTTGCAACTTCATAATCAAACTTTGCAGCTAGATTTTGATTATTCTCCAGAGTTATTCTTTTTGGATTCTCTGTATCACCAGGGTCATTATTCCAATAGAAAAATGAATGACCTGAATCGGGAACAGCAGTTAATTCTATGGTGCTTCCGTGGGTAAATTCAGTACCCCCGCCTACTACACTTTTTTGGACTTCTCCTTGTCCAGTTACATCAACATCTATTGTGTATGCAATCTTATCAAAGTTTGCCACCATATTAGTGTTCTCATTAACAGCTATTGATAAAGGGTTGGAAGTGTAGGTTTGATTAGTAGAGGTATTAGTCCAATTAGTAAAGACATACCCATTTTCAGGTGTTGCCGTAAAAGTTACTGTTGTACCAGCTACATAATCCCCTGAATTGAAGTTTACTGAACCCTCGGATGAGTTAGCCACTGATGCATTTACAAGAACAGTAGACTCCTCATCTTTTTTACAGTTTGAAAACTGTAAAATGATTAAAAGGGATAGTATATATTTTATAGTAGATCTCAAAGATCTTCAAATTTAAAAATTGTTTGTGATTTTTTATATTAGCATTCTTGAAAAAACTACTACTCTTTTTAATGATATCTGTTGGACTAAACGCACAGTTCAACTACCAAGCTATTGTAAAGGATAGCGATGGAAATCCCGTAACTAATAACCAAGTTAAGTTTAAGTTCTCTCTGATGTATCAGTCCTCTACTGCAACACCTGTTTATGTAGAAGAACACGAATTAGTTACCCCACCTGATGGTGTGGTTAATTTATCTGTTGGTGAAGGTACAGTTGTAAATGGTACTTTCTCTGATATAGATTGGTCACAGAGTGTATTTATGAAAGA
>JBMTKF010000009.1:0-72812 GCA_049439205.1 Flavobacteriaceae bacterium
AGGGTTTGATAGGCTGCAATTTTATCTTTTTGATATTCTCCTTTCCAAAAACGTCTTCTGCACAATCGTACATACCAGTTACTCAATTTTTCCTGAACAAATTCTGAAATGGCTCGAGTAGCTTTTGTAGGCTCATAATCATCGTAAAAAGCATCAACTTTTTGAATCAAACTGTTCAATTCAGATAAAATCCAACGATCCAGTTCAGCGCGCTCGTTAAGAGGAATGGGGGCTTCTTCATTTTTATAATCGTCTATATTGGCGTAAAGGCTGAAGAAGGAATAGGTATTGTGCAGGGTACCAAAAAATTTACGTTGTACTTCACCTATTCCATCTGGGTCAAATTTGAGATTGTCCCAAGGATTGGCGTTGGAAATCATATACCAGCGGGTAGCATCTGCTCCATATTGGCTAATGGTCTCGAAGGGATCCACTGCATTGCCCAAGCGTTTCGACATTTTTTGTCCGTTTTTGTCTAAAACCAGTCCGTTGGAAACTACATTTTTGTATGAGATGGAATCAAAAACCAGTGTGCTGATGGCATGAAGGGTATAGAACCAACCACGGGTTTGATCAACGCCCTCCGCGATATAGTCAGCTGGGAAAGCAGTACCTCGTTCAATCTTTTCTTTGTTTTCGAATGGATAGTGCCATTGGGCATAGGGCATGGATCCAGAGTCAAACCAAACATCTATCAAGTCTTTTTCACGTTGCATGGGACCCCCTTGCGCAGAAGTTAGTACAATCTCATCAACGATATGTTTGTGGAGGTCGATTTTTTTATAGTTCGCTTCACTCATGTCGCCTATTTTAAAATCTCCCAGCGGATTTACACTCATGTTGCCACTTAGGATGGATTTTTCAATTTCTTGATACAATTCCTCGACCGATCCGATTACTTTGGTTTCCTCTCCTTCCTCTGTTCTCCATATAGGAAGTGGGATTCCCCAAAATCGAGATCTTGAGAGGTTCCAGTCGTTTGCGTTGGCCAACCAGTTGCCAAACCTTCCTTCCCCAGTGGCTTTAGGTTTCCAGTTGATTTCTTGATTCAAAGCTGTAAGTTTATCCCTTACTTCTGAGATTTTGATAAACCATGAATCAAGAGGGTAGTAAAGAATGGGTTTGTCTGTTCTCCAGCAATTTGGATAAGAGTGAACATATTTTTCGACCTTAAATGCGGCATTCTTCTCTTTGAGTCGGATTGCGATTTTTACATCACAGGATTTGTCCGGAGCCTTGCCTTCTTCGTAATATTCGTTTTTCACATATTGTCCTGCTAAACTTCCCATTTCCGGCCTAAACTTACCCTGTAGATCTACTATAGGAACTTTGTTATTGTTTTCGTCCAAAATCAAAAGCGGGGGAACTTCAGGCGTTGCTTCTTTGGCTACCTTGGCGTCATCGGCACCAAAAGTTGGGGCCGTGTGAACAATCCCGGTTCCATCTTCGGTGGTTACAAAATCTCCTAAAATGACCCTGTAAGCATTTTCGGGATGATTAACCGGTTCAGGCGCCTCTTCCCATATTTTTTCATATTTGATATCAAGGAGGTCTTTCCCTTTGATTTCCTTTTCAAGGAAAAAAGGGATTTTTTTTACTCCTTCTACATAGTCGCTTAAGCCAGATAAAGATGTAACTTCTTCATATTTTCCAGAAAACTGTTTTCCCACCAAGGCTTTGGCTAATATTACGCGAATGGGTTGAAAGGTATATTGGTTGAAAGTATGGACTAAAACGTAGTCAATTTTTGGCCCTACGGTCAATGCGGTATTGGAAGGGAGTGTCCACGGGGTAGTGGTCCATGCCAAAAGATATAGTGGTACGCTTCCTTTTAGGGAGTCGGGGAGTGAATTCTCTTTGGTTTTAAACTGTGCCGTTACGGTGGTGTCTCTTGCTTCTTGATAGGTACCGGGCTGGTTCAACTCGTGAGAACTCAGTCCTGTTCCTGCCTTTGGGGAGTAGGGCTGAATTGTATAACCTTTGTACAGAAGTCCTTTTTCATGAATTTGTTTAATCAGCCACCAGACGGTTTCCATGTATTTGGAAGTATAGGTCAAATAGGGATCATCCGTGTCAACCCAATAGCCCATTTTCCGGGTCAGTTGGTTCCAAGAATCGGTGTATTTCATCACCGCTTCCTTGCATGCATTATTGTATTGCTCTATAGAAATGGACTTTCCAATGGCGTCTTTGGTGATACCCAATTCCTTTTCAACCCCCAACTCTACTGGTAGCCCATGGGTATCCCAGCCTGCTTTTCGATTTACTTGATAGCCTTTTTGAGTTTTGTAGCGGCAAAAAATATCTTTGATGGTTCGTGCCATAACATGGTGAATCCCTGGTATTCCATTTGCAGAAGGAGGACCTTCGTAAAAAATATAAGGAGGATGATTTTCTCTTTCTGTGGTGCTTTTTTCAAAAATCTGGTTTTCCTCCCAGAAGTTTAGTATTTCCGAAGAAATTGTCGGTAAATCCAATCCTTTGTACTCCTTGAAAACCATGTCAGGGATATTTATTAACGATGCGAAATTAAGGATTTTAGGTAAAAAAAAAGGATTTTAGATTTTAACCTTCACTCCTAACTGCAAACTCCTCCCCTCAGCAGAGATCCCCGAAGCAAAAGTTCTGTAGTGCAGATCAAAAATGTTTTTCAGCCCTACATTCAAAATGAAGGATTTTTTAAACTGATATTGGGACAAAATAGACCATGTGTTCCATGAAGGCATACCATAATATTTATTGATTTCTCCAGTGGCACTGGGATTAACCAAAGGAGTTTCGTTCAGTCCATCTTCTCCACCCCAACTGAAATTAGCGGGGAGTTTCCGGTCACTGAATTTCCAAATCAGAAAGGTTTTCAAGTTTTTAATTTCATGGGAGAGTGTAAAAGTTCCAAATAGTGGAGCGATAGATGGCATGGGACCATAATCAGCATTTTGATCTGCGTCAGTAAAGGTTATTCCTCCTGAGATTTCTATCGGATCACTTAACACCCATTTTCCTTGGAGGGAACCCCCGTAAATAAATCTGTTTCCTAGGTTTTTATTGGCTTGGGTAAATACTTCCTCTCCATTGTACAGAATAGTATCTTCATCTGGGGTACTGGTGTCAGAAAAAACGATAAAATCAGACCTTACGATGTGTCGAGAAACCAGTGTAGTAAAAGCTCTTATATCAATATAATTCATTTTATTTGAACTATAATATTTGATTCCGGATTCTAATGTATAGGCGTATTCAGGTTTTAAAAAAGAATTGGGAACCAATAAAACACCATTGCTCTCTCTGATTTTTCCTATGTCATCAATGTTGGGGTTTCTGAATCCACTAGAAATCAAACTGTTGATTTGCCATTTTTCATTAGGTCGATAGGTCATGGCTAAAGTATAGGTTAAAGCTTCAGATTGTAAGTCAACTTTGGTGAGGAGTTTATCTATTTGAGCAGAGTCATTCCACCGAGCAACGATCTTCGATCCAGTTAATCTTAATCCTCCATTGATTGTCAAACAATCGTTTGCCTTGAAGATCCAATTCAAATAACCCGCAAAACTTTTGGCACTACTCCCATCACTGGGGTATCGTGAAGGGATCATGATTCGATTGGTGTAATCGATGATATTCTCCAGATCGAGAACCAAATCTAAGGTGTAGCCTTGTGAGCGAATTTTATTGTAAGTCCATTCAAGACCATAGGACAAGGAATGTCCTTGTGCTATATTTCCAAAAAAATCGGCATTAATACTATAAACATCAACCTCTTCAATTTGGTGGGATCGGGTTAGGCTTCCAAACTTTCGATTGACCCTTGACTCTTCTAAATTTTGATAGGCGGCAGTAAGCGTTCCTTTTTTTAACCAATTTTTACCCAAGAAAAATTTGAGTTGTGGGGAGAGAAATAATCTTTTTTGGGGCCCATAATACCATTCACTAAAGCGGAGACTTCCATTACGTTCCTCTGTCAATTTATCGTATCGATCAATGTCAGAGGATTCTGAATATTGAATATTGATCTTTAAATTCATGTCGCTGGGAAGGCGAACAAGGAATTTTTGGAAAATATCGAATTGGTCGTAACCCGTATTCTTTTGAATATTAGGATTAGAATTACTTACTTGTTTTTCATTGAATTTATTTCGACTATTTAGCGAGTAGAAAGGGGTCAGTCCCCATTTAGAAAAACCGTGAGTTCTATTTTTACCAATTCTGATGTCACCGAAATTAGAAAAACTCAAACTGGTAAGGCTCCCCCAGTTTTTGAAGCTCAAAGAGGTATTTGCATTATTTACAAAAGACAGGTTGGCATAATTGAAGGTAGATGAAAACTCTGATTTTACAAGTTTTTTGCTGTTTAACTGAGGTGATTTGGTGTAATAGTGAATGACCCCTCCTAGCGCATCGGAACCATAACCTACGGAGGAAGATCCGAAAGTGACTTCTACTCGATCTATGTTATGAGGATCGATGGTAATGGCGTTTTGTAAGTGTCCTGATCTGTATATGGCGTTATTCATTCTTACTCCATCGACCACGATCAAGACCCGATTGGCCTCAAATCCCCTCAAAACAGGACTTCCTCCTCCACCTTGAGATTTTTGAATCCTAATATTGGGATTTATTTCCAAAAGGTCTGCCCCGTTAGCCACCACACCTATTTCAATTTCTTTTTGGGAGATAATTGCGACTTGTTCGGCTATTTTGTCTCTAGTGGCTTGGGAACGGGCAACAGAAAGGACCACTTCCTCTAAAATTTCATCTTCCGAACTCAATATGATTACTTTTTTACCTTGTAAAACTTCATGAATTGAAATTGTCAAGGGTTGATACCCTAGCAGACTGAAGTTGATTTGTCCATTGCGAGGAAAGTCATTAAGTATGGCTTTCCCCATTTTATTAGTCAATGTACTATTATTTCTATTTTCTGAAAAAATTACTACATTTTCAAGGGGTTCACCGGTTACCCCGTCTTCCACCCAAACGTCTTGACCACTAATACTGTGGAAGAACGAAAAAAAAGAGATCAGCAAGAGAAAACAATTCTTAGCGAAAAATTTCATGGAGTATGTCGACTGATTTTATTTTTCCAAAACCCTGTAAATGTAAATTAAAATAATCTAGCAATACGCTCAACACCTTTACTCTTAGTGAATTGGGTATCGTTAAATCATTCAATGCCTCAAAATTGGTGCCAAGTAATTTTTTAAATGCAACGACCAAGTCTCCTCCAATAACATAATTAGAGTGAGATGAACTGCAAAAACATCCGCTTTCCATGTCAAAAAAATCCTCTTTCAAATTAGATTGATTCGGATAGAATCCGAGATGTTGACTGAGATCCATCATAAACTTTAAATGAAAAAGGGGGGAAAACTGTTTTTCCTCCAAATGAATAATATTTTTTTGGATAAAAAGGTATAGCGGACTATTGGGGGCACCCTCCTCTGTTATGACACGGGTCATCACTTCTGACAAAAAGAGTGCTACGGTATTTTTTTTGATGTCTGCCGGAATTTCGATTAAAGGAAAACAGACTCTGGCCTCGTTAATAAAATGAAGTCCCTCATTGTTTTCATTTTTCACTTGTGTAATGATTTTGATAATGCTGAGGGGTTGAAAAAGTGACTTTTTCAGCGGCCCTTTTTTGTAGGAGAGTATGCCTTTGAGCATAAAAGATTTTAATCCCAGTTTTTTGCAATAGCAACGTGCTATTAAGCTGGAATCACCATATTTCAGTGTGCTAATAACAATGGCATCGGTTTCAATCAACATGTTCTAAAGCGGAATTAAACCACCCCTTGTGCAAGCATGGCATCGGCGACTTTAACAAAACCTGCAATATTAGCTCCTTTAACATAATTGACGTAGTTCTGTCCTTTACCGTAATCTATACAAGATTGATGAATATCGGCCATGATGGATTGTAATTTGGCATCTACTTCCTCTCTGGACCAATTGTACCTGAGCGAGTTTTGTGCCATTTCTAATCCCGAAACAGCAACTCCACCTGCATTGGAGGCTTTACCAGGAGCATAGAGAATTTTGTGATTGGTGAATTTGTGAATGGCTTCTGGAGTAGAGGGCATGTTGGCTCCCTCTCCGACACAAATACATCCATTGTTGATCAATAAAGCAGCATCTTTTTCGTTCAATTCATTTTGGGTAGCACAGGGTAGGGCAATCTCACAGGCTACTTCCCAAGGGGTTTTTCCGGCAACGAATCTCGCATTAGGATATTTTTCAATATAGGCACTGATACGCTCCCTTTTTATGTTTTTGAGTGTCATTACATGTTGTAATTTTTCCTCGTCTATGCCCTCCGAGTCAAAAATATACCCAGAAGAATCTGACAAGGTCAATACTTTACTTCCCAATTGAATGGCTTTCTCGGCAGCGTACTGGGCTACATTTCCACTTCCTGAAATTACTACCCTTTTATCTTTCAGGCCTGTTCCATTATTTTCCATCATTTTTTGAACAAAATATACCACTCCATAGCCTGTGGCCTCAGGTCTAATAAGAGAACCTCCCCAAGAAATACCTTTTCCGGTCAAAACCCCTGTAAACTCGTTTTTCAAGCGCTTATATTGTCCAAACATATAGCCAATTTCTCTACTTCCCACCCCTATATCTCCCGCAGGGATATCTCTGTTCGGCCCAATGTGTCTAAACAACTCGGTCATAAAACTTTGGCAAAAACGCATAACCTCTGTGTCAGTTTTTCCTTTTGGATCAAAATCTGAACCTCCTTTTCCACCACCCATAGGAAGGGTGGTCAAGCTGTTTTTAAAGATCTGTTCAAAAGCCAAAAACTTCAGAACGCTTAAGTTTACACTCGGATGAAAACGCAGACCTCCCTTGTATGGGCCAATTGCAGAATTCATTTCTATTCTGTAGCCTCGGTTTACCTGAATTTCCTCTTGGTCATCGATCCAGGCAACTCTAAAGGAGACCACGCGTTCGGGTTCTACCATACGCAACAGAATGTTTTGACCGTAATAAACATCATTTTTCACGATATAAGGGATAACCGTCTCGGCCACTTCGGTTACTGCTTGCATAAATTCAGGCTCATTTTGATTTCTTTTGTTGACTTCAGCGAGAAAATCCCTGATTATTTTGTCCATAGGATTGGTTTTTGATCAATTAAATTTACATTTTTATAATGGGAATGAATTTAAATTTCAATCAAAAAGTGCTGATATCAAAGCTTCAATTTTAGAGACGGCCAACACTTTAATTGACTCATTTTGTTTGCCAATTTTAGCAAATTTGGAGATCACAATTGTATCAAAACCTAGTTTTGATGCTTCTTGTATGCGTTGTTCGGTTTTTGTCACTGGCCTTATTTCACCAGATAAACCAACCTCTGCAGCGAAACAAAAGTTTTCAGAAACAGCCATGTCGTGATAACTGGATAATATGGCAACGATGACCGCTAGATCAATGGCTGGGTCGGAGATAGAAATACCTCCAGTAATATTGATAAAAACATCCTTGGTGCCTAAGGAAAAACCTGCTCTTTTCTCCAAAACAGCTAAAAGCATATTGAGCCTTTTGGAATTGTAGCCTGAAGTGGTTCTTTGAGGAGTGCCATATACGGCAGTACTGACTAAAGCTTGAATTTCTATCATCAAGGGACGAATGCCTTCAATAGTTGCAGCGATAGAGTGCCCACTCAATTTTTCATCTTTCTCCGAAATCAAAAGTTCACTGGGGTTTTTCACTGCCCTTAAACCTTTGGATTGCATTTCATAAATTCCGATCTCGGATGTAGCACCAAATCGATTTTTTTGGGTTCTCAAGATGCGGTAGATGTGATTGCGGTCACCCTCGAACTGCAGTACTACATCGACCATATGTTCTAATATCTTCGGGCCTGCAATTTGCCCATCTTTAGTAATGTGTCCCACTAAAAAAACAGGCACATGAGTTTCTTTGGCGAATTGGATAAATTCTGCAGTACATTCTTTGATTTGTGATACACTCCCAGGATTACCGTCAATATAGTTGGTGTGTAATGTCTGTACAGAATCAATAATTACCAATTCGGGAGCTAATTTTTCAATTTGTGAAAAAATATTTTGGGTTTTTGTCTCACTGAGTATATAACAATGATCTGAGGAGATATCCATTCGGTCGGAACGGATTTTGATCTGTTGTTGGCTTTCCTCTCCGGACACATAAAGAACTTTATATCCGGTGGTAATGGCAATTTGCAACAATAAAGTAGACTTTCCTATACCGGGCTCACCTCCCAAAAGCATCAAAGCTCCAGGAATAATCCCCCCTCCCAAGACTCGATTCAATTCGTCATCTCCTGTATCCATTCTTGATTCTGAGGAAATTTCAATCTGATCGATTTTGAGGGGCTTTGAAACGGGATTAGTTTTTTTTTTGGTTTTCCAATCTTTTTTATCTGCTTTTTCCAATAACTCCTCTGTTAGGGTGTTCCATTGTTTACAGGAATTACACTGACCTTGCCATTGAGCGTGTTGCGTTCCACAGTTTTGACAAAAAAAAGAGGTTTTAACCTTACTCATATGGACAACATCAAAAAATCAGACTTATTTTTGGCGATTAACCAAAGGTAAAGCAAAAAATGCCATGGCACCAAAAGTTACTACCATAAGCGTCTGGCATGTCCATATTATCCACCCAAAGGCTAAGCTGGATTCATTTGAAATCCCAAAAGCAATCAATACCAAGGAGACAGAATAAGGGTAAATACCTAAACCGCCATTAGTAGCGGAAATCGTAAGTCCCCCCACGACAAATGCAGTAATCATAGCATTTATTCCAAGACTTGCTGTTTCAGGAATGGAAAATTTGATAATCCAAAACATTAAAATATACATAATCCAAATAAATAACGTGTGGGCTATGAAAAGTTCCTTGTTTTTCATTTTATTTACGGAAATCATTCCCTTCCAAATGCCCTGAAAAAATTTTTTTATTCTTAAGGCAATGGGGTGAGTCGATTGAATTAAAAACGTTTTTAAAAATATTAATGATAAGGCTAAAATAAACAGACTGATTGCTATTTGAAAGAAGTTCAGTTCCTCAAAATTGATATAATCGACAATCAATTCATACTGAAGCGACAATGCTAAAAGAATGAAGATCATTAATATGGCAAGATCGATGATCCGCTCCGTTATGACAGTGCCAAAGCCTTTTTGAAAAGGGATATTTTCATAACGATCCATAGCCGAAGCACGGAGTAATTCTCCGGATCGGGGAATGCCTAAATTTGCGAGATAACCGATTAAAACAGCCAAAATAGAATTGATGGTTTTTGGACAATAACCCAGTGGTGATAGAAGATATTTCCATCGCAAAGCTCTAGAAATATGGCTTAATATTCCAAAAAAAACAGAAAGGGCCACAAAACGATAATCCGCATTTTTAATGTATCTAAAGATGTTATGACGGTCTTCGGGAGTTGTGTTTCGATAACTCAGATAAACAAAGAAAATCCCTAGGGCAAATGGGATCATTTTTTTTGAAAGTGAAAGGACTTTCTTCAATATTTTAATTTAGGCGGTTGGTGTTTTCATCAGGAAAAATAATGGTAGGCTTAAAATTTTTGGCATCTTCAAATTCCATTTGTGCATATCCAATAATGATGATGATGTCTCCTTTTTGGGCTTTCCTGGCTGCAGGTCCATTGAGTGTTACCTCCCCACTGGCTCTTTTCCCCTCAATAATATAGGTTTCTAATCGTTCACCATTATTAATATTTACGACTTGTACTTTTTCACCAACTACAAAGTTAGCTGCATCGATCAAGTCTTTGTCTAAGGTTATGCTCCCAATGTAACTTAAGTCAGCATCAGTAACCTTGACCCTGTGGATTTTTGACTTTATTACTTCTATCAACATTCGCCAAATTTAGTGATTTAAGACATATCCAAATTATCTATCAACCGTATTTTACCCAAGTAGGCGGCAATAAAACCTCGACCTCCATCACTAATTTTTTCCAAATCAATCTCTTTAAGTGTTTCAGGGTCTGTTATTTTGAAATAATCCAATTTAAACTCAGTTTGATTTTTAAAAAAATCAATAACAAGTTTTTTAAGTTTCTCATAGGGGACTTTTTTGGCGTTGGACTTTGCAAATTTCAATCCTTCAAACAATTTTGAAGCCAATTTTCTATGATCAGTAGACAGTAAAATATTCCTTGAACTCATAGCCAGCCCATCACTTTCTCTAATTGTAGGGCATCCAATAATTTTTGTTTTCAGGTTCAAGGAACTGGTTATATAACAGATAATCACAAGCTGTTGAAAATCTTTTTCTCCAAAATAAGCATGATCTGGTGAGAATTTTCTTAGAAAATGTGTTACTACTGTAGCTACACCTTGGAAATGTCCTGTTCTTTTTTCACCTTCCATCACTTTGTCTAATCCCCCTAGATCAAAGGATTTTGATTTCACGATATTACCGTAAACATCATTAGCTTTGGGAACATAAACAATTATATCATTACTGATTTTTCTCATCAACTGGAAATCTTCACGAATATTAACGGGATAACGCTCCAGATCAGTCTTGTCTTCAAATTGAGTAGGGTTAATAAAAATACTTACTAAAACCGTTTTATTTTCTTCTACGGCCCTTTTAATCAAAGATAAATGCCCTAGGTGAAGCGCACCCATAGTAGGAACCATTCCAATAGGGCGAGTTTCTTTTGATAAATGTTCAACCAAGGATTTAGATGTCTCGAAAACCCTCATTTAGTAAAAAATTAACAGGTGTAAAGATACAGAATTCAGCATATTCCGTTAAATTTTCGTAATTTTGCCAAACTTTGCCTACTTGGTTATTTATAGAGAGTTTATGAAAGACAAAAAGGTTCTAAATATCTCGTCTGAAGTGGTTCCATATCTCCCACAGACTAATCAAGCGATTAATTCATATAAAATTCCAAAATTCATTAATGACAGTGGTGGTCAGACTCGAATTTTTATGCCTCGATATGGACTGATCAATGAGAGAAGACATCAGCTTCATGAGGTTATTCGTCTGTCAGGGATGAATTTGGTGATCAATGATATTGATATGCCTTTGATTATCAAAGTTGCTTCAATACCGAAGGAGAGAATGCAAGTCTATTTTATTGACAATGATGAATATTTTAAGAGACGGGGCGTATTAAGAAATGAAAATCAAAAGCTTTTTGCAGACAATGACGAAAGGATGATTTTCTTCACTAAAGGGGTTATTGAAACTATTAAAAAATTAAATTGGTCACCAGATATTATCCATTTACACGGTTGGTTTACTTGTCTTTTTCCGCTTTACCTTAATACCTATTATAAAGATGATCCCATTTTTGCCCAAAGTAAGATCGTAACTTCGGTTTATGCCCAAGATTTTGAAGGTGTTCTATCCGACCAATTTTACCAAAAAGTAGCATTTGATAAAATACCTGACGAACTAATTGAACCTTTGAAAAATGCTAATTATGAAAATTTAGAGAAATTGAGTTTAAACTTTTCGGAGGGTTTTGTAATTGCAGATGCTGAGGTTCCTGAGTCAATAAAAAAATATTCTAAGGAAAAACAAATCCCCCTACTTAGCTTCCAAGAATCTCAAAATGAGAATGCTTTAGTTGAATTTTACACTAATCATATTTTAAAATAGCGGATGTATTTTGTGAGGATGTTCATCAATCGTGTGATTATTCTTTTGGCATTTTCCCTTGTGATTTTTTCATGTGATAAAGATTATCACGCTGCCGGCTCTGAAATTTTACTTTCTACCGCCCTTGAGTCAAAATCCTATGTCGCTCCCGTTTTCTCATACCAAAAGAAGGTTAATAATTTTCAAACCGATGGACTTCCTTTGGGCCAACTCGGTAAAATCCAACTAACTGGTTTGGGTACTACCGAAGCTAATATTACATCCAAGCTGGTAGTTACCGAAAATCCAATTTTTGGCAATTACACCCAAAAAAGAGAGGATGAGGGAGATGAAAATGATGTTGCTGTAATTGATGAAAAAGAAACTGTAACTCAAGTCTTTCTTGAAATACCATTTTTCAACAATACAAATGATAAGGACGGTGATGGTGTCATAGATGCTTTGGATTTAGATTCCAACGATAGAGACAGTGATACCGATGGTGACGGTATTAGTGATTATGATGAAACTCAAAACAATCTTAATCCATTAAGTGATGATAGCGATGGTGATGGTATTTTAGATGGAGATGACAGAGATAACAAGACCTATGATCACGAAAATAATGTTTACGAAATCGATTCGATCTATGGAAATCGTAAAGCCCGTTTCGCAATTAAAGTATACGAGCTCAAGTATTTTTTATCTAAATATGACCCTGCCACAGAATTTCAAAAACAAACAAAATATTTCTCCAATACAGACTATTTTGAATCCGGCTTTTATGGTAAAACTCTTCATGACGCCACCTATCAACTAAATTTTGAAGAGTTGCGTTTTAATTATAGAGAAGATGATCCTGATACAGAGGACGTTGATGAGCGTGAAACAGTAGAAACTCGTCTAACGCCACGAATCCGAATTCCATTGGACAAAGACTTTTTTCAAGAAAAAATTCTTGACCAAGAGGGTGAAACTGTTTTTTCCAATGAAGATAATTTTTCCCAACACCTGAGAGGGATTATTATCAGAGCCGATAATTTTGAGGATGACTTATACATGTTATTGGACCTTAGAAATGCCATCATCAGAATTGAGTACGAATATAATCAAGTTGACAAAAATGGAACTGAAAGCAACACCTCTGATGATGTCACAGAAAAGAAGTCAAAAACTTTTCTGATGAATTTCGGGATGCATTTTAATACAATTAAAAACAACAACTTAAATTCCCAGATTGACCAGGAGATCCTTTCCGGTCAAAACAATAAACCTTCCCATAATATTTACCTTAGCGGAAATGGATTATTTTCCATATTGAGATTATTTGATCAAAATGGTCAAGGAGAACAAATGTTGGATAACCTCAGAAAAAATAAGTGGTTGATTAATGAGGCCAATTTAGTACTTTATATTGATCAAGATCAGTTTAGCCCTCATGACCAATCTCAATTTCCTGATCGACTTTATTTGTATAAGTTTGACTCAGGAGCTCCACTTACCGATTTTATTATTGACAACTCCGTAAACAACACGGTTAGGAATAGGGACAAATTTATTTATGGAGGAATATTAGAACTTGATGATGCTGACAGGCCTTTTCGTTATAAATTCAGGATAACGGATCATATCAATCGTCTTTTTAAAAACGATTCAACTAATGTGTCACTTGGGTTGGTTCCGGCCAACGGCATTACAGCCATCAATTCTAGAAGAGCAGAGACCACTGACCAAGAATTTATCAATTATCCAACTACGGCTATTTTAAATCCAAGGGGTGTCATTCTTCATGGCACTGAAAGTGAAAATCATCCCGAGAATGGGGGATTAAAACTTGAGATTTTCTACACTGAGTACTAGCTAAAAGAAATTTTTATTTTAATCCTGTCCTGATTTTTTATATTTAAATAGATTTAATCAATTATATTTAATTTTTATATAACATAAATCTATTTTATTGCAATAAAGCACTATTTTTAATCTATTTTTTTGCTACTTTACAAAATATTATTAGAAAAAATTATTGTAAATATTTTATTGATAGTAATTGTTTAATGTATAAGAAAATTATGCAGCCCAGCGTAATAATTAATCCTATCTTCCAACTATAGAGCATTGAGACGCATAGAAAAATACTAGCCCACCAGAAAACAAATAATATTAATCCCACACTCATTTTGATAGAACTATAGAAAACTAAATCCTTGAAAAGTCCCAATATCTTTTTTAGTATTATCAAAGGAGGAAGATTGGGTATAGAAAATAAACCGATTATTAGCTTATGCCATTTATATTTTTCTATCCTTTTTTTCTGGGGTAGTGTTTTCTCTTCAACCCCTTTTTTCATTTCTTGAAACGACTTTTTGGTATTTCCTCGGTGAATCAACTTTTTTCGAATTTCATAATGTTCATCCTTTTCGGGAAGCCATAAACATTTTTTCATATTCAATTCTAAAGAGTCTCTGATTGCATTGATCTGCTTGGGTTTTTTACCATCTTCATCTATGAAAGGCTTAATCATAATTGCCTCTCCAAAAACTATATGCAGATCACATAGTGGATTCCTGTGGTGCCCATAATTAATCCCTACCGGCACAATGTAAATTTGGTTATCACAGTTTTCCTGGGTTTCATATGCCAATCTGCTGCTTCCCTTTGATAACGGTTGAAGGAAAAACTCGTCGTGATGTCCAGCCTCTGAGAACATCATGATAGACTGATTATTTGAAAGTAGATTTTTACATCGATTAAAAATGGCTTCATTTTTTTTCAGGTTGGCATAGCCATTTCTAATTCTGTATACTGGAAGCATCATCAAGGCATCCATAAACCATTGCATTGGACCTCCAAAAATATCACCACGGGTCAGAGATGTTACGGGCCTGTCAATGTTACAACCTATTAGTAGTGGGTCCATAAAAGCACTTTGATGATTTGGGGAAAACAAAATACCCCCATTTTTGGGAATATTATCCAGGCCATAAATCCTGATTTTTCTGAAATAACAGTTTGTAATAATTCTGATAGTATACTTTATGAAGTAGTAAAACAGCTTCTTCATTGATTAATTGGGGATAATTTTGAAGACCTAGGCATAGAAATTAACCATAAAACTACCACAATTTAGAAAAATAAATTTAAAGATTTATTAGGCTATTCAGCGCCTCATAGAGATTTTGTTATTTTTTCATATATTGTTATGTTTTGGAAATTCAACTTCTCTTAAATATAAGTTGGCACTTCCATTTTAAGAAGTAGAAATATTAAAAACCACACAATTATGAGTAAAGATGAACGGTTTGACTTTAAATTTTATGAGTGGGAAAAGAAGTTCCATGACCGTCCTTTTTTAAGACAACCATTTGGAGATCAATGGGAAGAATATACATGGGCTGAGGCTGGACAAATGGCTAGAAAATTAGCTACCGGATTGAAGTCGATGGGACTAAGAGAAAATGCTCACATTGGACTTATTTCAAAAAATTGTAGAGAATGGATTATAGCTGATATGGCCATAATGATGGCAGGCTATGTTTCAGTTCCTTTTTTCCCTTCACTAAAGGGAGAGGAGTTGGGATATCTGCTTGATTTTGGTGAAGTTGACCTAATATTTATAGGAAAAATTGAGACATGGGCTGATATACAGAGTCATATTCCTGAAGAATTTCCAATAATCAGGTTTCCCCACTATCAGGGTTGCACTCCCATTGATAGGGGTGAGGAGTGGTTTAATTTTATCAACCGAAACCAACCTATGGAAGATCCTCATGTACCTAAACTTTCTGATTTATGGACCATCATTTTTACCTCGGGAACTACGGGGAATCCCAAAGGTGTTATGCTATCTTATTTGGCCTTAGATGAAACAAAGATAATTACCGAACAGGTCAATCCTTTGAAGATTGATTTTTCAGGAAATAATGACTTTATCTCATATTTACCTCTAAACCATATAGCAGAGCGAGTGGTTGTGGAGCATGTTTGCCTTAGATTTGGCGGCAGTATTTCTTTTGTTGAATCTTTGGATACTTTCGCTACAAACCTTAAAGATATTCAACCCCATGTATTTTTTGCAGCACCAAGGATATGGACCAAATTTCAAATGGGAATTTTAGCAAAAGTTCCTCAAGGAAAATTAGCTACTTTAATCAAAATACCATTGCTTTCTAACTTGATTAAGCGAAAACTAAAAAAGAATCTTGGCTTAAGCCGAGCCAGATCAACAGTATCAGGATCTGCCCCTTTACAACTATCTATTATAGAATGGTTCAGAAAAATAGATATATTTATTACTAATGGCTATGGAATGACAGAAAATTGCGCCATTTGCACTCAAGTAGACGGCCGGGACTTCGAAAAGTTAGATTCTGTTGGAAAACCACAATGTGGTGTTGAGATCAAAGTAGATCAAAATACCGAGGAAATTCTTATGAGAGGTCCTTTTGTAATGGATGGTTATTTTAAAAACGAAAAAATGAGTAAATCCACCCTTGTTGATGGTTGGTTGCATACTGGGGATAAAGGTTATTTAGATCAAGACAATTATTTGTTTATAACCGGTAGGGTAGCTGACAGTTTTAAAACCTCTAAAGGTAAATTCATTGAACCTCTAACCATAGAAAATCACTTTGGAAACATCAAAGAATTAGAAGAAGTTTGTATTACTGGCTTGGGTTTACCTCAACCCATCGCCTTGGCTCAATTGTCAGAAATAGGTAAAGCCCTTCCAAAAGAAGAAATCAAAAGATTAATGGAAGGAAAATTGATAGAGATTAACGCTTCATTAGAAAGTTACAAAAAAATTTCTACCCTAATCTTGGTAAAAGAACAATGGACGGAGCAAAATAAGATTTTAGGACCTACTTTAAAGATCAAAAGAGGAAATGTTGAGGAAATGTACTCTAAGAACTACAAGAGTTGGCATGAAGCTTCTGATACTGTTTTATTTGAAAAGTAGTATATTTACCCCTAAAAACCGAACCGGGTATTTACACTCGAAATGTTATTGACTACTTTAACTTAAACAATAATTAAATGAAAACAAAACCACTTTTTAAAAAATTAAGTTTATTATTTGCATTGCTTCTAATAAACATCACGCTTGCCCAGACTAGTATCAGTGGTTCGGTCGTGGATGAGCAAAACAATCCCTTACCAGGTGTGAATATTGTTGTTCAAGGATCAAATATTGGTACCACTGCGGATTTTGACGGAAATTTTTCTATTAATATTACACAAGAACTACCTTTTTCCATTGAATTAAGTTATCTAGGTTTTGTAACTCAAGTAATTCAAATCACTGATAGTTCTCAAAAAATTAATGTATCTATGGTAGAAGGTAATGATTTACTCGAGGAGGTAATCATTTCTGCAAATAGAAGAGCAGAAAAAATTCAAGATGCTCCCGCTTCAATTTCTTTAATAACAGCTCGAGATATTCAAAATTCCTCTGAAGCTATCGATCCTGTAAGACACCTTATCAATATTCCTGGAGTAACAGTTCAACAGCAAACAGCTAATACCATGAATATAGAAATGAGAGGTGGTAATGGTTTGTTTGGTACAGGAGTTTATCCAATGTTAGATTACAGAAATATTGTAACTCCAGTTGCAAGATCTTTTTTCACCTATCAGGCGGGACTATCAAACCTTGATTTAGAACGTATTGAGGTAGTAAGAGGAGCAAATTCTGCTTTGTATGGTCCTGGTGTTGAAGCTGGTGTTGTCCATTTTTTGACAAAGAAGGCAATTGATTATCCAGGAACAACTGCAGAATTATATGGAGGAAATATGAGTTCAATGGGAGGTGCGGTAAGACATGCTTTTTCCAATGATTCAAAAACATTTGGTTATAAAGTAAATGTAAAATATTCAAAGGGAGATGATTTTACATTAGATCCCAATGAGGACGCAGAACAAATTGCTTCATTCCAAACTACTATCAAACAGCCAGCAATAACTAATAATGTTGTAGACGCTACTCTACCAGGCAAAGTACTTTTAAATAGATCAGACCTTGACCCAGATGGCGATGGTAATCCATTACAACAAGAGTATAGAAATATTTCTGCAAATGTACATCTTGAGTTTAGACCAAATAGCGATACATCTGGGATTATCTCCGGAGGAATTGCTAATGGATCAGGTATTTTTATCAATGATCAAGGTTTTGGTTTGACTCAAGGTAATGATATGTGGGGCCAAGCAAGATTAACAAGAGGAAACTTTTTCGCTCAGATTGCTTACACCTACAATGATGGTGGAGCCGAGGATAATCCAACATTTTTATATTCCACGGGTAACCGAGTAGTTTCGGCTCGAGGAGCAACAGAGGCACTTTTACAATACAATTTTGATATTCCATTTCTTGACACAAATTTTATTGTTGGATTAGATTACAGAAATACTACATCTGACTCAGAATATACACTTTATGGAAACAATGAAAACGATTCTGATTATAGAATAATGGGGGGATATATTCAAGGGACGTCAAGCATAGGTGAAAATCTAAAACTAACCTATGCACTAAGAAGGGACAAAATGAATATAATTGATGAAGGTGCAATTGCCCCAAGGGTAGCTTTAGTTTACAAAGCTGATGAAAGAAATTCCTTCAGAGTATCTTACAGTAGATCAACTACTGGTCCATCTGCTTTACAATCATTCATTGACTTTCCAGTTGCAACTCTTGCGCCTGGCGTACTCGATGTTTGGTTAGCCGGTAACATTGAACCTCATATTTTTGATCCAAATGCTCCAATAGAATTAACTGGACTAGGAACTTCTATACCAAGAAGTTTAACTGGTTTACCAGCTGCTATTCCTTATGCGGCTGTAAAAAACCTTGTACTACCTCAGGTATATGACGGCTTAACTAATGCTGGTCAAGGAGCTCTAGTTCCGTTTATAACAAATTTTTTTAGCACATATCAAGGACCATCTGGTGTAATTGGTCAACTTGCTCCTTATAATTTATTTAATCCATCACAAGCAATGCCGACTTTAGATAATGTTGCTACCGCACAAATAGCATATACCAATGGTTGGGAGGTCGGATATAAAGGTTTGCTAGGTGATAAGCTATCACTAGCTGTTGATGTTTACACATTTGAAAGAGAAGGGTTTATTGAGTTTACTGGAGTTGGGCCTACATATGCTTTAGTTGGTGGAGATATTCCTGGTACACTTTCACAAGTTGGAGCTGACCTTGTTGCAGATCCTACAATTCAAGCAGTTGTTGGTGGTGCAATTCAGGGCGCCTACAATGACAATGGCCTTCCTCTTACTGGATTATCTGCAGCTCAAGTAACCGGGCTTGGATTAGGTGACGCTCTTGAAGCTGTTGGTTTACTTGCAGGGGATGGCTCGCTACCTTCAGCAGATATAGCTACTCAAGGTTCTTTGGCAAGTCTTAGCCAGCAAGTTGGTGGTGGTTTCGCACTTGGAGGTCAAGGTTTCGAGGGGAATATTAATCGACAAGTAATTGGTGCTGTTGAGAGTAATAGAGCTCCAAATGATGGTGTAACTCACAGTATGGCTGGTTACAGAAATTATCCTGATGCAAAAAGGAGTCATTGGGGGACTGATGTTGCTGTGGAGTATTTTGCAAATGATAATTTAACTTTATGGGCAAACTATTCTTACATCAGTCAAAATGAATGGATTCCAGGTGAGTCTAATGATGATGATCTTCCTTTCCCATCTTACTTAAACACTCCATTAAATAAATATAGAATGGGGGTTAAATTTTCATCACAAAGTGGAATAAGAGCAGGGCTCGCTTTCCAACATGATGATGCATTCTTTTCCAACTTTGGTCAAGGTCTTGGTGGAGATACTCCTGAAAGAAATCTTCTTGATTTCAACTTAGGATTTCCTCTAACAAGTAAAATTGGACTTGATCTTCAAGTAACCAATTTAGCTAATGTTGAATATAGAGCTTATCCAGGCTTACCTGTTATAAAAAGAAGAGCCATTTTGAAGGCGACTTTTGACTTCTAGCCAAATTATATACCTAACAAAAAAGAGCAACTTAAGTTGCTCTTTTTTGTTTTGGATTTTTTAAAAGTGTATTAAGATAAAATTTTAGATTTCTGTAAAATTTTTTTGATTTTAATTTATAGCTAAATACTATATTTGCATTCAAATTGATTTAAATGGTAGACTCAATAGGATTGGTATCCCAAATAATAGGACCCGTTGTAGATGTAACTTTTACTGGTAAAGGAAATTCCCTTCCAAAAATATATGATTCTCTTGAGATATCTAAAGCTGACGGCACTAAGTTGGTACTTGAAGTTCAATCTCATATTGGAGAGAATACCGTAAGAACGGTTTCCATGGATTCTACAGACGGTTTGAGTCGAGGTGCTGAAGCCAAAGCCACCGGAAGCCCCATCCAAATGCCCACAGGCGAGGAAGTCTACGGAAGACTATTCAATGTGATTGGTGATGCCATTGATGGATTGGGGAATCTACCAAAAGAAAATGACAACGGACTGCCCATTCACCGCCAAGCTCCTGCCTTCGAAGATCTCTCTACTTCTACCGAAGTTCTTTTTACTGGTATTAAAGTAATTGATCTTATTGAACCCTATGCCAAAGGAGGGAAAATTGGTTTGTTTGGAGGAGCTGGAGTAGGGAAAACCGTTTTGATTCAAGAATTGATCAATAACATTGCTAAAGGTCATGGGGGACTCTCTGTATTTGCTGGAGTAGGCGAAAGAACCAGAGAAGGAAATGACCTCCTGCGAGAGATGTTAGAATCAGGCATTATAAAATATGGTGATGATTTTTTGCACTCCATGGAAGAAGGTGGTTGGGATTTGACCAAAGTGGATAAAAAAGCCATGCTCGAATCCAAAGCTACATTTGTTTTTGGGCAAATGAACGAGCCTCCGGGAGCAAGAGCTCGTGTAGCCTTATCCGGCTTGACCATTGCAGAATATTTTAGAGATGGTGCCGGAGATGGACAAGGGAAAGATGTACTTTTCTTTGTAGACAATATCTTTCGATTTACACAAGCTGGTTCAGAGGTTTCTGCACTTTTGGGGCGTATGCCTTCTGCCGTCGGTTATCAGCCCACATTGGCTACTGAAATGGGAGCCATGCAAGAAAGAATTACCTCCACCAAAAAAGGATCTATTACTTCGGTACAAGCCGTATATGTCCCGGCAGATGACTTGACGGACCCTGCACCTGCTACCACTTTTGCCCACTTAGATGCAACTACAGTACTATCACGTAAAATTGCCGAGCTTGGAATTTATCCCGCAGTAGACCCATTAGAGTCTTCCTCCAGAATCCTTACTGCTGATATTCTAGGAGACGATCATTATAACTGCGCTCAAAGGGTTAAAGAATTGTTACAACGCTATAAGGAGTTACAAGATATCATTGCGATCCTGGGAATGGAAGAACTCTCCGAAGAAGACAAGTTGGCTGTATCAAGAGCCAGAAGGGTACAACGTTTTCTCTCTCAACCTTTCCATGTAGCGGAACAGTTTACGGGAATTCCTGGAGTATTGGTGGACATTAAAGACACCATCAAAGGATTCAATATGATCATGGATGGTGAATTAGATCACCTTCCCGAAGCAGCCTTCAACCTCAAGGGAACCATTGAGGATGCGATTGAGGCTGGAGAAAAAATGTTAGCCGAAGTATAATGTATTTAGAAATCGTTTCCCCTGAAGCCACTCTATTCAGTGGTGAAGTTGATTCAGTAATTGTTCCGGGAACAACCGGATCTTTTCAGATGCTCAATAACCACGCTCCCATTGTTTCTACACTAAAAAAGGGAATCGTTACCATATCCGGTAAAATAGACTTGGATGATACCTTTAAAAACAAGTTTAAAAAACAAGATGACAATACAACACTATTTCAGATTAGTTCCGGTACTGTTGAAATGAGGAATAATAAATTGATTCTCTTAGCGGATTAATTTGCTCAATCAAAATTTTTTTGATCATGAAAAAAATCCGAGTACAAACACTCATGTGTCTTGTTTTTGTGGTTTGTGGAATCAAAGCCCAGAATAAAATCAACGTTGACTCTTTTCAAACACAAAAGCTCCATGAGGTAGTACTCTCTTCGAACCGTTTAGAAATCCCATTACGTCAAAACTCCAAGACGATACAAATTCTTACCGCAGACCAAATCCGTCAAAGTGGAGTTACCCATATTTTAGACCTATTGCAACAAATTGCCGGGTTAGACATCAAAAGAAGAGGAGCAGGATCTACACAAGCCGATCTCAACATTCGGGGTGGGACTTTTGACCAAACCCTTTTGCTCATAGACGGAATCAAATTAGACGATGCCCAAACCGGACACCATACCCTAAATTTTCTCCCACCTCCTCAAATGATCCAACGCATCGAAATTATCAAAGGCCCCGCTGCCAGAGTATATGGCCAAAATGCTTTTACAGGAGCTATAAATATAGTAACCAAAAAAGAGATCCCTAAAACATTGACCTTGAATTTGCAACAAGGGAACTATGATCAAACCAATGGTTCAATTTTTTTGGGAGATACAGGCGAGAAAATCAGCGTTCTGGGATTTGTTTCCAGAAATAATTCCGACGGCTACCGATACAACACCGACTACGACCAAACCCAATATTTTATTAAATCCACTTTTAATCGACATAAAACACCACTCGATCTGATTGCTTCCTTCTCAGGACGAAATTTTGGAGCCAATGGTTTTTATGCCACCCCTTCAGCAAAGGATCAATACGAGGAAACCCAAGCCAGCTTAATTTCATTGTCACAAAGACGAAATATAGGAGCTTGGATATTCAAACCTAAAGTTTATTGGCGCAGGGGACAGGACATGTATGAATACATCCGTAACAAACCCGAAATATATCGTAATCTTCATGTTACCAACAAAATAGGGATGGCTTTTGACACCTCTGTTGCGTCGGATTGGGGATTGACGGGAATGGGAGTTGATATCTCCAAGGTCAGTATCCGTAGCAACAACCTGGGTGATCGAAGTCGTACCATGATGAATTTCTTTTTAGAACACCGATTTTATCTGTTCAACAAAAGCGTAGATATTACCCCTGGCTTGGTGGCGAACTATTTCTCCGATTTTGGAAGCCACAGTTTTCCCGGTATCGACATGGGTTGGCAAATTAGCCCTAAGTTTCGCCTTTATATAAACTCAGGAGCCACCTTTCGCATCCCCACATTTACCGATCTATATTATTCAGACAGAACCACTTTGGGTAATGCCGATTTAAAACCCGAAGAAGCCACTTCCAACGAAGTAGGAATACGTCTATTTAGCCCCAAAGTTTCTCTCTCTTTGGCCTTTTTTAGTCGCAAGGCCAAAAACTTAATAGACTATGTCAAAAACAACCGGGACGATACTATTCCCTTCAAGGCACAAAACATACAGCAGGTCAACACCAGTGGAATCGATATAGAATTCATACACCCCATTCCGATCAACAACGCCCTTACCCATGAGTTCAAAATCAGTTATTCCTATCTGGAAAACAATTTAAAAAATAGTGGCTTTAATTTTTCTCGCTACTCCATCAATAACGATCTAAAACACCATTTTGTGTCCAACTATTACCTGCCGATCCATAAAAATCTCAACACCTATTTTGTATACAAATACCTAGAAAGAACCTCGGGCGATGCTTATTCTGTGATTGATATTTCTGCACAATGGACAATCAGTCGATGCCAAGTGAGCGTTTATTTTAATAATATTTTTAACCAGGAGTATTGGGAGTCCAATATGGTCCCTATGCCCAAGGGTAATGGACTTTTGGGATTGAGTTATTCTTTTTGATGCTCCAGTTTTAGGATATTTTCCATAATCAAATCTGTTTCCCAGCCCCGGTAATGCATGGCATTCCAAACCTTTTTCTTTTTTACTTCTAATGGACAATTTTGATTGGCTATCCAAAACTTTTCTGCCAAAACTTGACCACATTCCAGGTAAGTTCTATCAGAAATTTCTTTCATGGCATTTTTGATGTTCCAGTCAGAGATATGACGTTGTTTTAGTTCCCTGACCAGTCGTGTTTTTCCCCATTTTTTGATGTTGAATTTTCCACGAACAAATTGTTCTGCAAATCTTGTCTCGTTCAGATAATTTTGCTCGATTAAATGAGTAACAATTATATTCATTGGGGTTCCGGATACCCCAAGTTGTTTTAGTTTTTGGGATACTTCTTGATGACAACGCTCTTGATAGGCACAATAATGCTCTAATTTTTTCTGGATTTCAATTAAGGCAACTATTTGATTAGGCATAGCCAAAATTACTAAGTTTTTGAAGCTTCAAAAAATTGCTACTTGATATTTAACTAAATCGAAATATCAAATCTTAAATTTATGAGTAAAGGTTATAAAAAACAAAAAGAGGTAAGATCATTAGTGGATCAAATTGTGTGCGTCATTAAAAGCGGAAGTTCAAAAAAAACAGTAAAATTATAACATTAAAAAACCGCCTTGATTTCAAGGCGGTTTTCGATTATTTGGTTCTGAGTAGTCTTCTGTTTTCATCCAAAAAACGGAACTCCAGATAAAGGTAAGCATCTCGGGGTACGATTCGTACCCACTTTTTGTGTTTAAGATACCAGTCGACCCGGATGGAAGGGAAACCGCTGGTTAAAAAGGCAGCAACAAATGGGTGAAGATGCAAATGCAACTTTTTCTTTTTGTTGTGCCCGTGCTTGACAATTTTGTCAAGCTCTGCGTTGATTTTGTCAATTAAAACAATGGGAGCTTCAACCTCACCGTTTTTGTTCGGGTTGGGTTCTCGTGTTTTAATACTCATCTCTTGTCGGACGCGTTGGCGCGTAATTTGGATCAATCCAAATCGTGAAGGAGGCAGAATTTTGTGTTTAGTTCTGTCACTTTCCATTTCCTTTCGAAGATGTTCAAATAATTTTGTTCGATTTTCGTTATTATTGAGGTCGATAAAATCAATAACAATTATACCTCCCATGTCTCTCAACCTTAATTGTCTAGCAATTTCACTGGCAGCTATCAGATTTACTTCCAAGGCAGTTTGTTCTTGAGATTTGGCCTTGTTAGACCTGTTCCCACTGTTGACATCTATTACATGAAGTGCCTCGGTATGTTCAATGACCAAGTAAGCACCTTTCTGCATGGATACCGTTTTGCCAAATGAGGTTTTGATTTGCCTTTCAACTCCAAAATGGTCGAAAATGGGCGTTGATTTATTTTTGAAATACTTGACGATGGAAACTTTGTCAGGAGCTATGGTTTTCAAATAATCTTTTATTTCTACTTGCATTTCAGAGTCATCTACGTGGATGCCTGAAAAATCATTATCAAAAATATCTCTCAAAATAGAAGAGGATCTATTTATTTCACTGAGAATTTTGCTAGGGTATTTATCTACTTTTACAAATTTCTCACACAAGTTTTTCCATCGGCCTAGCAATTGATGCAAATCGGCATCTAGTTCTTTGACATTTTGGTCTTTTGCTACCGTTCTAATAATGACACCGAAGCCTTTAGGCCGAATGCTTTTGACTAATTTTTTTAACCGATTTTTTTCAGCATTGCTTTCAATTTTTTGGGAAATCGAAATGCGATCTGAAAAGGGAATGAGCACCATGAACCTTCCAGCGAGAGACAATTCAGAGCTGACTCTTGGTCCCTTTGAGGAAATGGGTTCCTTGACGATTTGAACAAGAATCTGTTGTTGGGTCTTTAGATAGTCTTGTATAGATCCGTCTTTGGGTATTTCTTTTTCAAAACGAAAATTCTTTAATAAATAATTTTTGGTTCTACCTGAGCTTACCTGTTTAAAAAATTTTAATAAAGTAGGTAGGTTGGGCCCTAAGTCATGATAGTGTAAAAAACCATCTTTTTCGTGACCTACACCTACAAAAGCCGCATTAAGGCCGGAAATAGGTTTTCTGATTCTGGCCGCATAAATGTCGCCAACAGAAAACTTATTATTATCTACTTCTTTATTGAGCTCAATTAATTTTCCATCCTTGAGCAATGCAAAATCAACAGCAGAGGGATTCGATCGTATTATCAATTCTTTATTCACTCTGTTGAATTTAGATACGACACACAAAGGCGTGTCGATGTTAAACAATAAATATTCAGGATTTTCCTGGTGATGCCGACATGGCGGCATCAGATATCAATGAACTTTGGATAAATTTTTAAGTGTATTTCCAAACACTATTTTTTCTTGTGGCGGTTTGCTCTTCTTCGCTTTTTTCTTTTGTGCGTGGCAACCTTATGCCGTTTTCTTTTTTTACCACTTGGCATAGTTCGAGTTTAAGTTATATTATTAATAAATAATTTTTATGCAACGTCTACCTTCGATTTTACGCCATTGGTGAAAATTTTTGCAGGCTTAAAGGCAGGAATATTGTGAGCCGGTATTCTTACAGCTACATTTTTTGAAATATTTCTACCTGTTTTCTCAGCTCTGGTTTTGATAATAAAGCTTCCAAAACCCCTCAAGTATACATTCTCACCACTCTCTAAAGAATTTATAATCTCTTTCATAAAATTCTCCAAAGTGGCTTGAACATCAGTTTTGTCAATCCCTAGCTGATCGGATATGTTGTTAACTATATCAGCTTTTGTCATATTTTGTTATATATTACTGTTATTAGTTTAGAGGCTTGCAAATATAAAAATTAAAATGATAATTCATTCAGACTTACCTTTTTATCTTTGTTGATGCTTTTTCTCAAAATTTATTTTTTAATACAAGAATGGGTTTTCAAAAAAAATTGTTAGACTGGTTTAAAGAAAACCGCAGGCCCTTTCCTTGGCGGAACAAAGCTGAACCATACAATGTTTGGTTGTCAGAAATTATTCTACAGCAGACAAGGACTGCTCAAGGATTACCCTATTATGAAACTTTTATTTCAAATTTCCCAACAATTGAGAAACTGGCGCGAGCCAAAGAAGATCAAATAATGAGACTATGGCAAGGCTTGGGTTACTATTCAAGAGCGAGAAACCTTCATGCTACTGCCAAAATAATTACAGATAAGTACGACGGAAAGTTTCCCAAGGATTTCAATCATCTTAAAAGTCTAAAAGGAATTGGAGACTATACTGCCAGTGCCATTGCTTCTATTTGTTTTGATCAGGAACAAGCAGTTGTAGATGGCAATGTTTACAGGATGCTGTCAAGAATTTTTGGTATTGATCAACCCATTGATTCCTCAGGATCCTATAAAATTTTCAAAGAAAAAGCCCAACAGTTAATAAAAGGGACTCCACCGGGGGACTTTAACCAGGCCATGATGGAGTTCGGGGCACTTCAATGTGTTCCAAAAAAGCCTAATTGCCAAGATTGTATTTTTAAAAAGAACTGCGTGGCTTTCCAAAGTGGAAACGTAGGCCTTTTTCCAATCAAAGTCAGAAAAGTGAAAGTAAAAAACCGTTTCCTTCATTTTTTTGTATTGATCGATAGTTCTAAAAACACCCTTTTACAAAAAAGAAAAGGAAAAGGAATTTGGCAAAACTTGTATCAATTTCCTCTGATTGAAACTTTTGAAAAACAAAAAAAATTTAAAAAAAATCAACTCGATTCACTATTAGCTGAACATCAGATTACTTCAGATTTTGTAATGGAGAAATGGAATGATCGACCAATATTTCACAAACTTACACATCAGCATTTAGAAATTAATTTTTGGATTCTCAAGATGAAATTTAGTACCAACCTGAGTACTCAAAGTAATAGGATAAAGGATTATCCAATGCCTAAGGTACTCCAAAATTTTAGAGATAATTTTTTTATCAACTGATTGTGATTCATTACATTTGAAATAGTAATCCAAAAATCTTTTATCATGAATGGTACACTAAACAAAGTTATGTTAATTGGCCACCTAGGAGATGATGTTAAAATGCACTACTTCGATGGTGGTGGTTGTATAGGGAGATTTCCACTCGCAACAAACGAGGTTTATACAAATAAAACCTCCGGGGAAAAAATGACTAATACTGACTGGCACAATATAGTTGTCAGGAATAAGGCTGCAGAGATTTGTGAGAAGTACCTGAGTAAAGGTGATAAAATTTATATTGAAGGACGAATCAAAACTAGAAAGTGGCAAGATAAGGATCAAAAAGAGCGATACACCACTGAAATCAATTTAGATGAATTTACTTTCCTGACAACGAAAAGGACTGAAACAGAGATGTCGAACCCCAATACATCTGCACCACCACCTTCGGAAGAAAACCTCCCAGATAGTGATCTTCCTTTTTAATCAAAGTATCAATTAATTGAATCTGGATTCTTTAAGTATACTAGTCAATAGCTCAGATATTCAAGGGACGTTGTTGATCCAGGTAATTTTAATTGTATTGCTATTGATCACTTCTGCGCTTGTCTCTGGCTCCGAGGTGGCTCTCTTTTCTTTGACCAAAGAAATATTGGATTCTGAGGAAGAGGAGAAATCAAGGCAAATGGAGATTGTCAAAAAAATGCTACATAATCCTAAACGTCTTTTGGCCACCATTCTAATCACTAATAATTTTATCAATATTGCCATAGTTTTGCTATTTGCTTCACTGGGAGAGAATCTCTTCATCCGAATTGAGAATCCTTTGATTGTCCTTTTGATTGAAATAGGGGTCATTACTTTTTTGATCCTCTTTTTTGGAGAAATCCTCCCCAAGGTATATGCCAACAGAAACGCATTGTCTTTCTCCAAAACATTGGCCTTCCCTATTTATTTAATAGATCGTTATTTTTTATTTTTTCTGACCATTCCAATGAGTAAAATCACTCGATTTATGGAATCTCGTTTGGCACAAAAAAACAATGAATTTTCAATTGACAAACTGTCTCAAGCCTTTGAGTTGACTAATGAGGAGGAAACCACCAAGGAGGAGCACAAAATTTTACAAGGTATAGTAAATTTCGGGAATACCGACACCAAACAAGTCATGTGTCCTCGTATCGATGTGTTTGCTCTCTCAGAGGAAATGGATATAGAAAACATCGTTCCGCTAATCTTAGAAAAAGGATTTTCTAGGGTTCCTGTCTATTCCGAGAGTATGGATAATGTTGTTGGAATTTTATACACAAAAGATTTACTGCCCCATCTTGAGCAATCCAACTTTAAGTGGCAAAATCTTCTAAAACCCCCTTTTTATGTCCCTGAGAACAAGAAATTAGATGATCTATTAAAAGAATTTCAACAGAAAAAAATTCATTTGGCAGTAGTGGTCGATGAATATGGGGGTACTTCTGGGGTAATTACCTTAGAGGATGTGATCGAGGAAATTGTTGGTGATATAAGTGATGAATTTGATGATGATGAATTGATATATTCCAAGTTGGATGATTATAATTATGTTTTTGATGCCAAGATTAATCTAAAAGATTTTTACAAAGTTATTGACCTAGAGGAGGAGGAAATTTTTGAAAAAGCCAAGGGTGAGTCAGAATCCATAGCGGGTTTTGTTCTTGAGATTGCTCAGGCTTTTCCCAAAATAGGCCAAGTCATTCAATTCGAAGGATATGAGTTTGTAATTGAATCCGTTGATCGAAAAAGAATTAAAAGAATTAAGGTTATTTTACCTTCCTCACCATGAGATTAAAAAAGTGGACCGTTGCTTTTTTATTGTTTTTGACTCTACCATTGGTGCATTGTGAAAGTGTCCAACAACCAAAACCCCAAGCACAATTGCGCCTTCATTACCCCCAGCCAAAATACAAATCGATACCCGATAATTTCCCGTTCGACTTCGAATACAATGATTGGGTAGAATTGAAAGGTATTACCAAGACAGCCCCAGATCTTTATTACCCCAAAATGAAAGCCACCCTTTATATGTCCTATGAGGCGGTAGAGAACAACATAAATTCGCTATTGAAAGACGCTTATCTACTTCCAGGAAAACACATGATCAAAGCGGAGGAAATTCCCGAAAGGGTTTTTATTGCATCTGATAAAAGTGTATATGGCACACTCTTTACGGTGGTTGGAAATGCAGCATCTCAACTTCAATTTTTTCTAACGGATTCTATTAATCACTTTCTGATGGGCTCACTCTACTTTTATTCACGACCCAATTATGATTCGATAATGCCCGCGGCAAAATACGTGGAGCGAGATGTAATACATCTTATGGAGACCTTTCGCTGGAAAGATTAATCCAACAGTTGGAAATCTTTTACTGTATAAGCTTCTCCTGAGTTGAGCACGACTTGCATGACTTCATCAGGGGATAATATATTGGCATCAAAAATTAAAGTGGATTTTTTGGTCTCGAAATTTACTTCGGCTTTTATGATCCCTGCGGTCTGGTTTAGGTTTTTTTCAATCACTGCTGCACAACCCATGGCACAAACCATTCCTTCAATTTTCATGGTCATCGACTGAGCTTCATAAAGTGAGGCTTCTAAATTCTTAACTGCAGTTGTTTCTACTGTAACGGGTTTTGGAGCTTGAATGTTTTTACAGGCTTTAAAAAACAACAGTCCAATCAATAGCGAAAAGAGGTGTATTTTTTTCATAGGTTAAAGATAATATTATATCAGAAGATGATCGTAATGGTTTGGGTTAACCAATGACTTCTTATTTTGGCAAAAAAAGCATTTTCTATAGGAGGTATTTTATTCAAATAAACTATCGGGCATGGGTTCGTTAAGGATGATTGATTTCACATGAAAATCTAATTTTTTCAGGCCTATATCTTGTTTGACAAGGTGGGGGAAGAGTATCCCTTCGATGGCTTTATAATCACTAAAGGTGGTCGTCGAAGATTGAATTTGCCCCTGTATTTCTATGGTTACTATGGTTTGGAGTTTGAGAAAATCCTCTACAGCATAAAAAACGGTTTTGTTGTCCGACCATTTGACCTCAAAGGCGTCTACTCCGTCTAAAGATACGATTCCTTTCAATGAAATTTGATTGGGGTCGATTCCCAATTCAGGGAATATTTGAGTATCCTTAATTGCTTTCTCTAATTCTTCACCATCCATTTCCATTTTTTGTCCTTGCATTTCGTTATAACCTTTGGTGGCATTGATCACGGTTTTTTGCATCACATTACCAATCATACTGACCTCCACTCGCATTTGATTTTTGGTAGTTTGTCGGTTGGAGACATTTAGGGTCATGCCCTGCATGCTAGCTTCCGAGATCGAGGACTTGGTTTTTATTGTTTTCAATTTGTCCTTACCCCCGATGGACTCAATATAGCCCTCAATTACGTTCATGGCGGTCAAACCTTCTGGCAGGGGTTTGAAAAATACGGGTCGGGCTGTGGCATTGCCGTATTTATCAAAATAGTTGACCTTTAACTGATTACCATTGAATTCTATTTTTTCCAATGGAGCCAAAATATCACTTCCTTTACCGGTAACTACCACCCTCATCAGATTGGGGTCAAAGTATTTTTTGGAGACTCTGGAAATGTCTTCTATTGTGACCTTTTGTATATTTTTTAAAAGGTTGTTATAGAAATTGGGAGGCAAATCTTGTGTCTTAGTGTTGTAAGCAAAATTTGCAATGTTTTCGGGGTCCTCCATAGATCGAATAAGTGAACCTGCATATTTTTCTTTGACCAGTTTGAGCTCCTCATTTGTGACAATTTCTTTATTCATACGGTCAATTTCGTATAGTAATTCTATCACAGCACTATCTGTCACTGCATTACGAACAGCGGCGAAAGCTCGAAATTGTGATTTGGTTTTATGGTTGATATTAAAACGAGAATAGGATCCATAGGTATAACCTTTGTCTTCTCTTAGGTTGAGGAATAGCCGAGCTTCACCACCACCTCCCAAAATTTGATTGGCAATTGTCAGAGCGAAGTAATCTGGGTTTTTTCTGTCGATGTTTGCAGTACTTAATACCGAAACCTCCGACTGAACGGCATTGGGCATTTCCACAAACGCGATTTGTGTTTGGGCTAAGTTTTCTGGTTCAGGAAAAGATGACGAGGAAACTCGCCCTTTGGGCCATTTACCAAAGTATTTTTGGGTTAGCTTTTTTGCGGTTTCAAAATCAATATCTCCTACTATTATAATGTAAGCATCCTGAGGGTGAAAGTTTTTTTGATACAATTGATCCAGATCGTCTATCGATATCTTGTTCACACTTTCTTGTGAAACGAATTCACCAAAGGGATGATCTTTGCCGTAAGAAAGAAGATTTTCTACCCTGCGAGCTGCAGTTTTCACATTTTTTTCACTTGATTTTAGACCTTCTATTACTTTATCCACTTCTTTTTTGAATTCCTCTTCAAGGAAAAGGGGGTTTAGTGCAGCATCAGCCATCATTTCAAAAACCCTGGGGAAGTAGCGTTTTAATGCATTCGCATAGCCGCCTTGAGCATTAAGGGTAAGGCTAGCTCCCATAAAATCAACTTCCTCCTCAAAATCATCTTTGGGGATGTTTTTGGATCCTTTTCCAATCATTCTGCTCAACAGTCCTGATAAGCCGGCTTTTTCTCCCTCTACATAAAGGGGGTTGTCGATTCGAAGGGAAACAGAAACCTGAGGTAATTTATGATTTTCAACCACCATTAGTGTAAGTCCATTGACAAAGCGATGTTCTTTTGGTGTTCCAAAATTAATTTCTGGAGCAGGGCCTGGTTGGGGTTGAACGGATCGGTCAATTTGCGCTATTAAACTTCCCAAAAAGCCAACGCAAAAAAACAATATTAGAGCTTTTTTCATTTTTCTTCTTTTGAAGGTTTAGGTAAATACTGAAGCTCCAATCGCTGGTTGGTGTTAAGATATTTTTGCGCAACAATGCGAATTTCTTCCCGGCTAATCGACTTGTAAAGGTCTAACTCTTTGTTGATCATGTTAGTGTCTCCGTTGTAAAAGGTGTAGTATTCTGCCAATGAATTAGCTATACCCTCTATGGTTGAATTAGAATTTACATATTCGGATTCAAACTGATTTTGTAACTTTTGGTAATCTTTTTCAGAGATGAGTTCATTTTGAATTTTGGTGAGTTCTTCATCAATTTCAGTGATCAAATTTTCCAGTTTGGTTTCACCCATAGGTAAACTCAAGATCACATAAGTACTGTAATCTTCATTATTCATATTGAATGCTGTGACTTCAAGTGACATTTTTTGGTCATCCACTAATTTTTTATAAAGTATGGAACTTTTGCCTTGACTGAGATAGGTTGAAATTACATCCAGCACTCGGGCATCTCTGGAATTTCGCCCCGGTGTTCTATAGGCCAAAAAAATTGCTGGAATTTGAATATTGGGGTCAAATGCTTTTGCTCTAATGGTTTCGGTAATGGGGGATTCTCTTGGAAATTTCCTCTGAATCTCAGGACCTTCGGGAATAGGGCCAAAATACTCTTCAATCCATTTTTTGGTTTGGGGAATGTCGATGTCTCCGGCAACAGTAAGAGTAGCATTATTGGGGATATAATATTTTTTGTTGAAGGCCATAAATTCCATAAGGGTTGCAGCATCCAAATGTTCCATTTTTCCTATGCTCGTTCTGCTGTATGGATGTAGTTTGTATAAATAGGATTTGACCTCTTCATTCCATTTTCCATAAGGGCTGTTGTCATAACGCATTCGTTTTTCCTCTTTGACCACCTCGTTTTGGGTATCTACTCCGGTCTGGTCTATAATGGGATGGAGCATGCGCTCAGATTCCATCCAAAGACCCAGTTTAAGATTATTGGAGGGGAAATTTTCGTAGTAATAAGTAAAATCATTTGTGGTATACGCGTTGTTGGAGCCTCCGTTACCGGTCACTATACTGAACCATTTCCCTTTTGGAATGTTTTTGGTACCTTCAAACAGAAGGTGTTCGAAGAAATGTGCAAAACCAGTTCTTTCAGGGTTTTCATCTTTAGAACCTACATGATAGAGTACTGAGGTTGTCACTATTGGAACTGAGTTGTCTTGATGTAAAATTACATGAAGACCGTTTTCGAGATCGTATTCTTCAAATGCTACTTTTTGACCGTAAAAGAGTTGACAGCCAACCCATAATATTATAAATAAGCTAAGGTTAAGTTTTTTCATATAATTATTCAGGCTAAATTTAATTCAATTTAATAAATTATACATTAAGAGTGTTAAAACTCAATTATTTGAAATCAAATAAATAATGGATGCGATCAACAATTACAATTAAAATAAAAGTCCTTTTAACAGGAGTGCTCTTTATTCTGTACTTGGTTATTGGATGTGTCCCCAACTTCGAAAAAGATCAGAATGTCTTGACCCAGTTGCTCAATAATAGCAAGGATTCTTTAATTCAAAAAATATACTCAAATAAATCAATACACGAAATTCAAATCATTTATACACAAATTATAAGGGATAGAGAAGGTAATCCCAATTTTAAAGAATTTAGTTATCAAGAAAATCCCAAATGTTATTTTTATCCTGCTAGTACTGTCAAGCTTCCAGTAGCGATTCTAGCATTAGAAAAATTAAGAAGACTTCGAAGGCAAGGGATTGAGATCACTCCTGAATCACCCTTTGAGATTCTCGATGAAAATCATAATACTCTTTCAGTTTTGGACAGTACCCATCCCGATGGGAAGCTCACCATTTCTCATTTAATCAAAAAATTATTTTTAGTGAGTGACAATCAGGCATACAATTATCTTTTTGATTTTTTAGGTCGAGACAGCATAAATGAAAGTCTTGCTAAAAAAAGAATCTTTGATTTTCAGCTTTTCCATAAGTTTTCTGGTTCGACAAACAACAATAAAAGCCCAGAGTTTGTATTTTACTCAGAAGAAAGTAAGGAGATTTATCGGCAGCCATCGAGGGTTTTCAAAATGGAACCAAAAAAAAATGATCTTATGGGAGTTAGTAAAGGAAAAGGCTATATTGAGGAGGGAGGATTGGTCAAAGCTCCGATGGATTTTTCGAAAAGGAATTTTGCCTCTCTCAGCGCATTAAATCAAATTTTAAAAAGGTTGATTTTTCCGAATCAATTCCCCAAAGAGGAGACTTTTGATCTTATATCCCAGGATTATGAGTTTATCAAATATTGGATGAGTACGACGCCTCCTGAGGTGGAAGTCCCCTTCTATGATAGAGATCATTATTATGATAGCTATTGTAAATTTTTGATTTATGGAGACACAAAAGGGGAAATGTCCAATCGAATCCGAATTTACAACAAAGTTGGTTTGGCCTATGGAACTTTAACAGACGTTGCTTATATAAAAGATGATCTGGGAGTCGAGTTTTTTTTGGCAGCAACGGTTTTAGTAAATCAAAACCAAATATTCAATGATGGAGAATATGAATATGATGATTTGGGGATTCCTTTTCTAGGTGCACTGGGTAGAGCTGTTTACAAATATGAGATCCTTAAACGGGGATTTGATAATCCAAAATAAATTATTCATAAAAACAACCTTCTTGTTAACAGAAATAAATGATTAAACACCAAAGAATTAACTTAAATTTAAATACATGGAAAATAATTTTTTTTTCGTTTTAATCTTACAGCTATTTATTTGTCAGACACTATTTGGTCAAGTATTCTCTTACAAAACCCAAGAAAATGGCCAGGATATACACCATCGAATACTAATGGATGACGAGTATTATGTAGAAACTCAGTTTACTACCAAGCCCAATCAATTTATAAAAACCGTAGGGGGTTTTTATCAAAAAAGTGGGAATGGACTTAGAGTTGACTTGGAGTTCAATTCTGATTTTTCTAAGGACAGTCTCAAATATTTTATGATTGAGCGACAGGAAGAATGGGAAAAAATTTCCAAAAACACTTTACCCCTTCAGGGGAAGTGGTTGATGGCAGGTCGGGTTAATGGTGACCTAGAGCGAAAAAGAGATATCAACCGTCCCAGGAAAACAATGAAAATTCTGGTTGAGGGTTATTTCCAGTGGATTGCATTTAACACCGAAAGCTTTTCCTTTCATGGTACAGGAGGAGGAACTTACAATGCGTCAGAGGGCATTTACACAGAAATAATAGATTATTTCTCTAGAGACAACAATAAAGTGGGTATTTCGTTGGAGTTTGAATATGCAAAAAAAGCGATGGATTGGCATCACAAGGGATTTAGCAGTAGGGGAGAACCTTTACACGAAATATGGACCTTCAGAATTCCTTAGCCGTTGCGAATTTTTAACTATATCCCATCAGCTTTCCCTTGGATCATACTGTCAGCCTCCTGCTTGGCGTTGTACCATCCTCCTATTTTTACATGGTTTTCCAGGGATTTGATAACCCTAGGCTTAGGAGTAATTATGTTAGGTATGGGGCTAACACTGAGATTGGAAGATTTTCGTCGGGTGACCCAAACACCCAAGTGGATAATTACTGGTTTATTTTTACAGTTTACGGTCATGCCTTTTTTAGGATGGCTTTTGGGAAAGGCCTTTGATCTAGAACCTTTCTTTGCGGTGGGACTGATCTTAGTATCAAGTTGTCCCGGAGGAACGGCATCTAATGTTATCGTTTTTTTATCTCGATCCAATTTGGCACTATCAGTCACCATGACAGCGCTATCGACCATTGCAGCTATAGTCATGACCCCCTTGTTGACCATTAGTCTTTCAGGTAATGAGATCGAGGTAGATGGTATGGGATTATTTTACAGTACCGTTAAAGTAGTTTTGGTTCCTGTTATTTTGGGTGTCTTTCTTAATTCTCGATTACCGCATTACAGCAAAAAGATTCAATTTTACGCTCCTTCTGTAGCGGTCATTCTGATCACATTAATAGTGGCCAGTATCATTGGACAGGGAAAAGAAATCATCTTAGGTTCAGGGGTTTCATTGATTTTTTCCATAATGACCCTTCATCTTGCAGGATTCTTTTTGGGTTATTTTTTTAGTAAACTTTTGTTGAAAGACGATGCAGTTAGTAAAACAATTTCTGTAGAGGTTGGAATGCAAAATTCTGGCTTGGGAGTGGTTTTGGCTAAGGAAAATTTTGTCAATCCAGCGGTAGCTATTCCTGCAGCAATTTCCAGCTTGGTTCATTCCCTTTACGGAAGTATTTTTGTGGCCTTATTTAGGAGATCTACTAAGCCTTCACATGAAAAAATACATAAAACCTGATAGAAGATCGGAGTTTTACCAACACCTAATTTTCCCTCATGAAAAATCCAAATATCAAAAACCGAGTAGGACTCAAAAAAACTTATTCTGAATTGAATTACGAAGGGTTTGGAAACTTGTGTTACATGGCTGGAGATCATTTATTGGGGCAATATTGATAGGCAGTAACTGAGGGCTCTCATTATAGTAATCATGGAATGGGCCATTATACCGACAACTATGAACCTCAATTGAGTCCGACACTCAAGCAGTTTAAGAAGGTAATTTTAAAGTAAAAATGATTAATTTTAATAGATTAATTTTAAACGTTTAGATAGATTTATATATCTAAACATTGTTGAGAATAAATTTGTAATAGAACATTAGCAAAAAGTATTTCTTGGTATCATATAATATTTCATAAATAGAGACATGATAAAAAAAACAACTTGGCGTCCTTTGCCTCAATTTTTGACTATCAGGGAAAGTAAAATTGAGGGGCTGGGAGTTTTTACTACAACGGATTTATCCAAAGGTTTTGATTTGGGAATTTCACATATCTTTGACGAACGTTTTCCGGATGGATATATTCGATTACCATTGGGGGGATTCATCAATCATCATGAGATTCCTAATTGTAGAGCTATTTTAGCTGAAGTTGACAAAGAAATGGGCAAGTTGAGACACATTCGCATTGAAGCTATAGAATCTATTTCTAAGGGCCAGGAAATTACTATTAAGTATATTATCAACAAATTGGACAATCCCAATTGGGAGTTTGAATACGAAATTTCCCAATAATCATTATCTCGGTTTACAAAAAAACCCGTGTAGTTTCTCTGAAACTATCACGGGTAAACCAATTAAACAAACAAAAAGCAGTTTATTATAATCCAATATAAATTTATTATGTGATTTGTTAAAGAATTGGTAAAGAAGGGTTAAATGGAAGTTAAAATAAATTTTAAAAATGGCATCTAAAAGATTCTATAGTTTTAACTGTAAATCAATTCAAAGAATGAATCAGGTAAGCTATATTAAGTTTTAAAAACTTTTAAAGACAACACAAATCCACTTTTTTTAAATTCCTTTTGTTTGAGAAAAACCCAATAGAAACTAAAATAATTTTTACTTAAAATCTAGTTAGAAATAAAATTTTTAAAAAAATTAATCCACTGTTTTTTGAATAGTTCGGGTTTTAGCATTTTATAAAGTTCCATAACTTTTGCAGGATCTTTTGCAATCTTCCGGTGATCTTTGTAATTGATTTTATTGGGAAAAAACATTTGAAGATTTACCGCCATACTTTTATTGGGGATTTCAGTATGCCAGCCAATGGGATCGATCAATGGAGAAAAAATTGCAAATGTTGGCTTTTTGAGTCCTTTGGCAATATTAATGGCTCCTCCCTCATTGCCTACTACAGCAATACAATGATACGCTGTGGCCATATAATCCCTCAAAGAATTTGGGGTCAAGGATTTGATCACCGCTTTTTGGGTGGAAGGTTGGAGATGATCAATTAGTTGGTTTATTTGAGTTTTTTGATTGGGACGGTAATTCAGTATAAATGGAAGCTGTGTGATTTGATGGGCAGTGTCCATTAATTGAGCCATATACTCAAATGGATAGGTTTTATTTTCACTGCTGCCCAAGGCAGAGACCATAATGGCTTTATTTCCCTTACCCAATACGGAGTTTAAATGCTCTCTACTGTTTTTAATTTCTTCTGGGGTTAGATGAATTTCAACTTCACTATTTTTTGGAAAATCCCCCATGATTGGTTCTAACAATTCAAGCCTATTTTTGATTGATAATTGAAGTTCATCTTCTAAAGTTTTCTTTCTTTCGATTGATTGATTGTAAACAAAAGAAGAGTAAATTTTTTTATAACCGATTTTGTATCTCGCTGGGGTAAATAAACAAATCAATACACTTTCCAATTTGCCATAGGCATCAATGACGTAATCATACCTTTTTTTTCTAAAGCAACTTAAAAACTTTAAAAGTCCCCATTTGTCTTTTTTGAAATTATCTTCAAAAATGATTATATCATCAATATAGGGGTTGTTTCGAATCACATCCAAAGTGTGACGATTGGCTACAAAATCAATTTTTGCATCTGGATTCCACAACTTGATATTTTTACAAAGTAAGCTGCAGATCAGGACATCCCCGATCATTTTGTGTTGGATGATCAAAATTTTGACCATTTACTTTTTTTCTGATAAAACTAGTTGAGAGCTCATAATTCTAGTGGATTCAATTAATTTATTTTAGAAATGGAACAACCCATATGTAATTAAAATATCAACGGTGATTTTATGATAACTTAAATTAATCTTTCTCCATGGAGTTTTCATAAATGAATTCCTCAAAGGTAGCACTTTACATAAAAATTCAACATTTCGTTTGATGATCAATCAAAATAGATTGACATATATTTATATCAATTGGTTGATTTTTTCATTTAATCAGGATGGTATCCAGTTTGTTTTTTAGATACCTTTTGGTTTACTTTTATATCGAGTATATGGATGCAGAGGTTTCTAATAGAGAGAGGTTTTTCAAGGAAATTATTGAATCCCAATTTTTTTTAACTCTCTTTTTGCATATCATTAAGAAAAGATTCACCAAAAAAGATATTGATTCTTTTTTCTCTTGTTTTTTTTTGCTTATTCTTGATTACAATATTTATTATTCTTGAGTTCATTTTGTTTTTTTAATACTGTAGACGAATGGGGTGGAGGTGAACGCTGGCATTTGGACATGGCACTTCATCTTCGTTCCAAGGGACACTTCGTGATGGTCATAACAAAGCCTGGAGCAGTTTTGGGGAATCGTGCCCGAAAAGAAGGTATAACCGTTTTCGATATTACTTTGAAAAATTTGAGTGTTTTGAATCCATTTGTTTTACTCAAATTGGTTAATGTTTATAAAGCTAATAAGATTGATACGGTAATTTTAAATCTTTCCCGTGATTTGAAATGTGGGGGAATTTCTGCTCAGATCGCAGGGGTAAAAAATATTATTTTTAGACGCGGTAGTGACCGAAGTGTTAAGAATTATTTTATCAATCGATACCTTTACCAAAGGGTATTGACCGGAATATTAACGAATTCTCAAGCGACTAAAAAGGCTATTTTATCCAATGGTATTTCGTTGGTTGATCCGGATAAAATAACTGTAATCCCCAATGGTATTGATACTCAAAATTTTTTGAATAAGGACTTTCAAGCTCTCCAGCCTAAACAAAAATCCTACATTGTATTGGGTGCAATGGGAAGGTTAGAGCCACAAAAGAATTTTAAGTTTTTGATCCCTGTGGCCTTAGAATTAAAAAATAGGGGTGTTCCCTTTCAATTTTTAATTGGAGGAAAAGGTTCTCAGGAGTCAATCCTTAAATCGATTGTTGCTGAAAATGGTCTGACAGATTATTTTATTTTTTTGGGATTTTTAGATAACCCCAAGGACTTATTGATGTCTTCTGATGTTTTTCTTTTGCCTTCTTTATGGGAGGGTTTTGGATATGTCATCGTCGAGGCTTCTTTGAGTGAACTCCCCGTTATTGCTTTTGATACCAGCAGTAATGGTGAAGTAATCAATGAATCGACCGGATATTTGACACCTCCTGGTAAGGTTGCTGCATTTTGTGATAAAATTGTTTATTTATATGAACATCCGCAAGAACGCAAAGCCATAGGAAAAAATGGCAGAACCTTTGTAACTGAAAATTTTGAATCTAATAAAATATTTGAAAGAATTGAAGCTTATTTGAAAGGTAAGTTTTAAAGTCGAATTTTATAGAGCATGGGATAACCAACTCCTTCATCTTCACTGGTTAGCCAAAAGGTATTTTGATCGATGATTTTGATGGCTTCTATTTGTTTTCCATTTAGAGGTAATTTGATTTTTTTTATTTTAACCTGGTCTAGATTTTCCATATCAAATGAACTAAGGGTGTATAGAAATTGTTCCCTGGATCTTGTGTATCCCACCAATGCGATCAACTTGGTTGGATTGTGATAATCGGCACCTGTGATCAGCGATTTAACATCATAAGATTTTTTGGGACTAAGGGAATAATTTCCCGGGGTTTTAGGAATGGAATACAATTCCGTTGTATTGGTAACTCTATTTTTTAAAAATAAGATTAATTCATTGGAAGTGGATACAAGGGCCTCTGCATCAAAAGGATGTTTGCTTCTTTTGTCAAAATTTTGTTGATTGCTGTAGTTAAATTTTATTTTTCCAACTTTTTTGAAATCATTATTGGGGTCAACGATTATGATATTGAGATTCTGTCTTTTTCCTTTATTGTTACCAGTATCTGAGATGTAGATGTAATTTTCATCTTGTGCTATGTCTTCCCAGTCAATATTTTCAGCTCCCATAATGCTGTATTCCTTTAATATGATTCCTGCTTCATTAAAGGCATATAATGAAGCTTTCCCCCCAGAATCATTGTGAGTAAGGAAAGCGTCTTTAAAAAACTCTAAACCAGAGGTTTCATCAATTTGTTTTGGGAGTCGGGTCTTGAAGATTATTGTCTGAGCGATAATCTTTGTGCTGTTTTTTGAACCCAAAAAAAGCACTATTAGAATAAGTAAATTAATTAAAGTTTTCAAAAACTCTATTGTGTTTCTATCTTGAAGTTGAGGTATTTTTTTCGGCCAATAATGCCATTGAGTAATTCGAATGGAAGTTCAAGGAATGTTTTTATTTCCAATGTTTTGACCTCTAAATTTTTCTCACTGTATGGATTAATTTTGAAAATGTTACTATCTTGATGAAAAGTGAAGGGTCCTGTGTATCTTAGGTGGAGTGGATTGGCGGAGTAATTTTTTAGAACGACTTTTGCAATCAATTCGTCATCCTTGTAGGTTGGGTGGGAGGCACTGAGATTTGCTTTAACCACTTCAACCAGATGTTCCTCCTTTCCAATTATAAGCTCCTTGAACCAAACCATTGTTTTCCCTTCAAAAAGAGCTTTTTTGATTTCTTCGGGACTATTATTTTTGGACAAAACAAACGTAATGGGTCTGTGACCACCCTGAGGTATATCAAAATCCCAAGCGGTCAATTTGTGTACATCTGAAGTTCCCACCATAGTGAGGTTGTTCTCTAATGCGATTTCAATGGCTTCTTCAGAGAGTGTTGTGAAGTTGACCACCTCGATCCCGTGAAGGAGTTTTCTTTCAATAAGTTCAACATGCATAGGATCTAGCTTAGCTATTCCGTCTTTAAGTTGGGCTTCCCAATTGGGGTGATTCCAAAAAACAAATCCATTTTGACGATTGGCCTCTATGATCCCGGCAGTGGGGTTATCAGGGAATAAAAGTTTGTTAGCATCCTGAATAAATACTGCATTGATATGCCCAGGGGGCATGGATCTTGTGATCTCTGCACCTCTGATCACTCTAAGTTTTGATTTTTCGGCTGCTCCCTTGGCAATATCATAGGATCGATTTCTATCGGGATTGGGAAGATCTTTACGGTGAGGTTGATATTCCAGGTGATCTGTAATAGAGATCAAATCCAGTCCTTCTTTTAGTGCCTCCTCTACTCTTATGTTGGGCCAAACAGAGCCATCGGAAAAGGTGGTGTGGATATGTAAGTCTGTACTGACAATTGATTGTCCCTCAGGGGCCATAAAAAGAGGTTGATCCTGTGCGCAAATCAACAATGGAGATATTAAAATCAACAGGAGAATTGCTCTTGAATTAATTTTTGTCATAAAAAATTTATTTACCATTCATTTAAATCATAGAAGAGGTTTCGGATCGAGGTGTCTAAAACTTCTTTGTAATCTTCTTCCATTTAGTCAGAATCTCTTTAAGTTATCTATATTTCTTTTACAATAACTGTTGAATTCTTCCTCAATAAGATACTCCTTTTTTTATTTAATGTTGTGGGAATTAATAAGACAATTTTTTTTATAAAAAAAGTCGATTTTGATTTTCTAATTTTACTCTAATCAAAACAATTAATATAATCTAAAGTTAAAAGTATATCAACTTTAGTATTTACTTAAAACATTTTATTAACAAACGACCAGCTTTAACGACCAAAGTCATCTTGAAGTCTTACTATGTCCTCCTCGTTGGATGGGTTATTGGGATCGGTATGTTGCCAGATTTCAGCAACCACAGCTTGTTGATCAAAGCCAATAAGTCGGTGGCGCTCTCCTTGGTTAAGCCTTACTTGATCCCCTTCATTTAAGGTTAGAATGGGTTTTTGATCATTATCATTAGATCGGATAATGCCAACTGTTCCTTGATAGACCCGCCAGACTTCAGCCCGTCGGTGGTGATATTGCCATGAGAGTCTTGAGTCTGGACTAACAATAAGAATTTTTGGGCTTAGTTTCCCTCCAATTTTTAGCCTTTCAATTGCGATACCATCAAAAAATTGATTTGCAAATTTTTGCGCTTGGGTTTCGTTTACCACCAAGAAGCCTCCCCAAGGACGTTCAAAATCGAAATCAACAATTTGGTAGCCAAAGGATTCGATATGTTTTTTGACTTTAATAAATTGATTGGACTGATTCATATAATAAAATAACAGGAATAGTAAATTACTATTCCTGTTTTGATATGGTCTAGGACTTAAATCATTAAATGGGAAGTTCCCAACCTTTGCGGTATTCTTTGCTCACAAATGCATTGGCTTCCTCTAGATTTTTGATTTTCATGTTTTCGCCATCCCAAATTAGCTTTTTTCTACCGTAATATTTCATGATTTTTCTACCGTTCTTTCGAGTTCCAACGACCTGTCTAAGATCTCTGCTGCGAAGGGCTAGGTTCCCCATGATGACGGTTTCTGTAAACGGTCCAGAATAATCAAATGAAGAGGTTAAATTTTTATATTCGGTACTATTAAATCCAGCTTTACAGGCTTCGGTCCAAGCTGCAGCATGAACATCATTTACATTTGGTTGTTTACTTGTATCGAAAACTACCGGATCCTCACCTTTGATGTACAAGGTCGGATTATTGGCATAAATTTCTGAAGTTATAACCCCTTTAGATCCTAGCATCATAATACCACTGGAGTTACCCATGTCGTAATTCATGATGAATTCATCTTGTATTTCTTCAGGAATGGTCGGTGTGAGTCCTCCATCCATCCATATGAGTTTGATTCCATCTTTGTTGTGCGGAGAGTTTTTATATTCTAAAGTTACCATCGATGAAATGGGGCATCCCTCTGGGGTATATTCTGGGGTCCACATTTTCTTAAAAACGTTAGTTGCGGTACATTCAACACTACTGGGATAGCCCAACTGTAATGTTTTGTATGGTGCGTCCAGGGTATGGCATCCAATGTCGCCTAGCGCACCCGTTCCATACTCCCAAAAACCTCTCCAATCAAATGGGTGTAATCCAGGAGAGTATGGCTTTGATTGGGCGGTTCCCAACCATAAATCCCAGTTCAATGAATCGGGTTTTTTGGCTAAGTCTGCACTAGGATGGTTCACTCCCTGTGGCCAAACAGGGCGATTGGTCCAAGCATATATGGTGTGAACTTTTCCAATTTTATTTTCATCAATCCATTCTTGAATTTTGGGAACTCCAATGCTGGATCCACCTTGGTTACCCATTTGGGTAACAACCTTATTTTTTTCTGCCGTTTTTGCTAAAAGTCTTGCTTCGGCAATGGTATGGGTTAGCGGTTTTTGTACGTATACATGAATGCCCCTGTTCATACAATCATAAGCAATTTTGGCATGATTGTGATCTGGGGTAGAAATAGTTAGTGCATCAATATGCTTTTCTTTGTCTAACATTTCTCTGTAGTCAACATATTTATTGACATCGGCATGTGTAGTGTATGCACTTTTCGCTCTTGCGGGATCAACATCGCAAAGTGCAACGACTCTGTTTTTTCCACCTTGGTAGGCATTGCTGATGTCAGAGGTTCCTTTACCTCCTGATCCGATGGCTGCTAATCCCAATTGATCACTGGGAGCAGTATAACCTTCTCCACCCAGAACGTGACGAGGAACAATGAATACTCCCGTCCCGATCATACCTGTTTTTTTTATGAAATTTCTACGTGATTTGGATTGTTTTTTGTGCATATTCTTATTTTTCGTGTATTGTAAATGTAGTTAAGTTTTTTAATTTTCACAAGATTGTCTTTTCGCTGAACTTAGAGGGATATATCCCTTTTCCAAGGCAGAAAGTCAAACTGTCTGTTTTGCGACGCCTTTGTAATAATTTCACCACTGGCAACTTTGATGATATAATCCAGTAAATCATCAGATAGTTCATCTAATGATTGGTTTCCTTGTATGATTGATCCGGTATTGAAATCAATAATATCTTTCATTTTGTGATAAATTGATGTATTTGAGGATACTTTGATGACTGGAGCAATGGGGTTACCAGTTGGGGTTCCAAGCCCTGTGGTAAATATTATTAGGTTGGCTCCCGACCCTGCCATTGCAGTGGTACTTTCCACATCGTTTCCTGGAGTACAAAGCAGGTTTAACCCTTGATTGCTTATATATTCTCCATAATCCAATACATCGACTATTATGGAACTTCCCCCTTTTTTGGCTGCACCGGCAGATTTCATGGCATCGGTGATGAGTCCGTCTTTGATATTTCCAGGTGAGGGGTTGGTACTGAAATCAGTTCCTGAAGCAATGACTTTGCTTTCATATGATTGCATAAGGTTGATGAATTTTTTAGCTTTTGAAACATCAACGCAGCGGTCTACCAACTCTTGCTCAACTCCCCTTAGTTCTGGAAATTCTGAAAGTATAGCACTTCCTCCAAAAGCGATAAGTTTATCCATTGAGGACCCCAAAGTGGGGTTGGCAGAGATACCTGAAAAACCGTCAGAGCCTCCGCATTCCAATCCAACAGTCAGTTTGGAAAGGGGTGTTTTTTTTCTATTGACTTCATTGGCTTTTTTTATTTCTATTAGGGAGTCTTTGATTATTTTTTGAATTAATCTTTCACTGTTTCCCTCTTTTTGTTGATCAAATACCAGTAGGGGTTTATTAAAGTTTTTATTGATTATTTTGAGCTGCTCAAGGAATAGATCGACTTGTAAGTTTTGACAACCTAAACTCAAGACTGATGCCCCTGCAACATTAGGATTATTGACATAGCCTGCTAAAAGTTTTCCCAGCATGGTGGCATCGGCTCTTGTTCCCCCACAACCGGCGTTATGGGTGATAAATCTTACTTCAACATTGGGGAAGGGGTTAATGGTTTCAGGTTCTTGGACGGTTTCTGTTTTTCCTTGAATCAGAGTTCTCAAGAAATGTTGGTGTTCGGATAATTTGTCGGGATAGAATTCTCGTTCAAATATGGTTTTTAGGAGTTCTACGTTTCTGTTTTCGCAAAAAACAAGAGGAAAAAAAAGCCAGATGTTTTGGGTTCCAACGGTTCCATCTTTGCGAGGGTATCCCATAAAATACTTTTCAGTTCTGTTCTGGTTCTGTGATACTATTTTTCCAACGTTTTCAAAGCTAATGTCATTATTGAAAGCATTGTCCATATTTTTTGTAGTCAGCGCAGCACCTTTAGGAATTTCTTGATTGGCAATGCCAACTTTCACACCGTACATGAGCAGTTGGTCACCTTTATTCATTGGTTTTTGCGTGAATTTATGTTTTTGTTGAACATCCTCCACCAAGGTGATTTGCTCCTCCTCAATTTCAATTACTTCTCCTTTTTTGAGATTTTCAAGTGCAACAATCATATTGTCTTGTTGATTGATCTTAATGGCTTTATTCATGACTGAAGGTTTTGAAAAACATGATGTGCTTCGCTTATTTTGTCTTGAGAAACTATAGTTTTTAGGGCTAGGGTAAGACTGTCTTTTAGATGGCTGATCTGGGCTAAGTTTTGACCCCATAGGGCAGTGTTTGAAAGGGTTTCTAAAACCACTTTTTCGATATTGTTATCCTTCCAAATTTGATTAAAAAAAGTAATGTTTTTGGGGTCATCTTTTATTGAGTAGGTATGTTTTGAAACTTCTTTACCATAAAAGTATATAAGGGCAGCCATGGCAAAAGTCAAATTTTTTGGAACTTTTGATTCTTTTTTGAAATAGGAAAGCAAACTGGGTAACACCCTAACTTTAAATTTTGAGATAGAATTTAAAGAAATAGATTCTAATTGGTGAATGATGAATGGATTTGAAAAACGTTCTAAAACGGAATGGGCGTAATTTTCTAATTCTTTTTTATCAAAATCTACACTTGGAATGATTTCATCAAAAAGTGTATTAAACAGGAAATTTTTTAGAAAATCGTCTTTGAGAGATTCAGACACGGTTTGGGTTCCGTTTAGTAATCCAACAGGTACAAGTGTGGTGTGGCACCCATTGAGGATTCTCACTTTTCGAGTTCTGTAGATGCCTAAGTCAGGGACAATTTTAATATCAATATTTTTTAATTGATTTACGGGAAAAATATCGAGTAATTTGGTATTTCCTTCTATAACCCAGAGGAAAAAGGGTTCACAAGTAACAATGAGTTGGTCATCGAAGGTGAGATTTTTTTGGTAAAATTCCAGATCGTTTTTTGGAAAACCAGGCACGATCCTGTCGACCAAAGTATTGTAAAAATTGTTTTGTTCAATCCATGATTTGAATTTGCTCTCCAACTCCCATTTGTCGCACAGTTCTAATACGATTTCTCTGAGTTTGTCCCCATTTTTTTCGATTAGTTCGCAAGGTATTATATGAAGTGCCTTAGAATTATCGCCATTGAATGTTTTGTATCGATGATGGAGTAGCTGAGTAAGTTTACCTGGGAATGATAGGGCTGGCGTGTTATTGAATTGATCTTTATGATCTAGCATAATTCCAGCCTCGGTGGTATTTGAAAAAACAAAAGTTAAATTTTCATTTTCAGCAAGTTTTAGGAAATTACTGAATTCTTGGTAAGGGTTTATCATCTGGTCGATACAGTTGATCTGCTGCCCCAATCTTATATTTTCCCCCCCCATCACTCCTTCTTGAAATAGATGATATTTTCCATTTTGTTTTTTTAGCTGTTCTATCATCCCGTTTGGAAGGGGTTGTACGATGTTTACTTTACCTGAAAAAGATGTTTTTTCGTTAAGGGTTTGCAGACAAAAATCTACAAAAGCTCTGAGAAAATTACCTTCACCGAATTGGAGACTGTCTGTAGTTTTGTTTTTCATTAGTACTCTTGAATTTTTGTATAGTTGTATCGAATTTCAATTTACTAACTTTGCAAAAATTGGCCATGAAAATTATCACGACAATTTTAATTATTTTATTTACCCTCTCATGTAAAAGGGATCAGGAGTGTGAGATTATAAGAGATAAAGACGAGGTAAATGGAAACTATTATTTTTATTTTCGCTCAAATTTTCTTCCAAACTCTCAAGCCAATAATATTGGAGGAACTGGTTTTGCTTCTCAATATGCATCAGGAAAGGTTTCTAAAAAAGAATATGACCAATATGCTGTTGGGGACGAGTATTGTTTTTAGAGAGTAAATTTTTTATGAGAATTCAGAAGGACTTACTCCAGTGAATTTTTTGAAATTTTTGTAGAAAGTTATTCTGGAATCAAAAAAGCATTTATTTGACAAAGACTCTATAGTTTGATTTTTTAAAAAGCCCTGTCTCATCAGTTCTATCGAATGAGAAATTTTAAGCAAGTTAAAATATTCATGGAGTGAGAGTTTACTATGATATTTGAATAAAATTTTTAAATGAGTATTTGGAATATTTAGTTTATTAGATAATGATTTAGAGTCTTTATCATCAGTACCTAAAAAGCTAAAGTCCTGCTCAAGTATTTTAGTCTTGTATATGAGCTCTGGGATTATTGTTTTTAATTTTTTGTATAAACCCAAATCTCTTATATCTATTTTATTTAACGATTTATAACTCCATGGATCGTACAATTTTGTCCTAATGGACAACTGATTTAACAAATAATTTCTACCATAAATAATTACCGGATTATAAAATAAATATACTAATGCAATAACCCATGCTATTGAACTTCCCCTATAAAAGTTTGATAGTGAAATATCAGATTTATTTAAATCCCAATAGATAACCATGTAATTTAAAAAAAACATTATAAAGGTAACATTCGAAAAAATTAGAATTAACCATCTAAAATTTATCCTATTCAAAGAGTATTTCATTAGTGAGCTCTTATAATACTTTATTATCTCAAATAGAATAATAACCCAATAAATAATCGAATAAAGAAAAAATACGACTCTACTTGTTTGATCTGGGATCGCACCAATCTTTTTTAACAAGATTAGTATAACCGGTGGTAGTAGGTGACTAAGTTCTCTAAATGAGGTTTTTTTTTTATTAATTGATTCCTTAAAAAAGAATAAGAATAGCGGAATGAAAAATAATGCAAAAAAAGGAAATTCTTCAAAAGGAGATTTAGATTCTAATAATTTAAGATTTGACATAGAGCTCTGAAATCTTTGAATCCCAACAAATAAGATAATTATGACAAAGGGTATATTAATACTCTTACTGTACTTAAACGTACCAATTATCATGATAAATATTAGCAAACATAGAAAGGTGACAAAAAGGGAAATAAAATCAAGAATCATGTTTCATAAATATAACATTTGCTTCATTTATTAAATAAAATTAAAATAATTATCTCTGAAATACTGCATTAATACTTAATTATATAAATTTAATTACAACCAATTAATTTAAATATGAATTTTTCAAAAAAAACTTACCTATTTCTTTTTTTGTTAATATCTCTATCTCATTGTTCAAAGTCAGAAGATGATAGTTCATCAGATGATAACCTGGATATTCCTGAAAATATCTGGAAAGGTGTCATGGTGGAGTTTAGCAAGACTACTGATGATGATTGGACCTCAAAACAATTTCAAGATTCAATAACCTCAAATGTTATTTTTACTCGAGCAAATAAACAAGCTATTTTTAACATAAAAAAAGAAAACTCATACAACAAGGATTTCGGCGGTCCCTCTGACACTGAATGGGCCCTCGGTAGTATTGATGATATTGATAATCTTACCTTTTCAAGCTGGATAGATGCAGTAGATGGTTCACCAACAGATTATCTAGATCAAGAATTCGTAGTACACCTAATTAGTGATGATATTTACTTCACAATTTTAATGAAATATTGGGGTGGAGGAGGAACTAATGATCCGGGTGCTTTAACATATATTAGATCTACACCTAATAATTTATCTGATGATGATCAAGATGGTGTTTCAAACCAGGTTGATCAATGTCCAAATTCACCAAAAAATGAAATTTCTGACGTTTTTGGATGTCCATAGACTATGGTTTAAGAAATATATATTATTAGTTATATTTTTTAATGTAACTAATTTTTCCTTTGGTCAAGAAAGCGATCAGATAACTCCTACTATATGGAATGGACCCCGAGTTATTTTCGAAAAAAATGATTATGCGGATTATTCCCTTTCCGAGAATCAAGATAGTATTACTGTTGATGTAATATTTACTCGTAAAAACAGTAATGGACTTTTTAATATCGCTTTAGAGAGTTCATACAATTCTGGTGGCCAAGAAGGACCTAAAGAGACCCAATGGGCCCTAAAAACCTCAAATGATGTAACAGAATTAGACTTTAAGAACTGGAAAACTTTGTGGAGATCTAATGGTCAAAAAATGAATGAGCAAATTGGAAAGACATTTGTTGTTCATTTAAAATCTCACAATATCTATTTCGACTTAACACTATTAGAATGGACATCTCAAGGAAAAGGAGGAGGCTTTAAATATTCAAGATCTACTCCTGAAAATATTCTAGATGAGGATTCCGACGGTGTCCCAGATAATTTAGATCAATGTCCTAATACTCCATCAGATGAAATAGCACATACTAATGGGTGTTCTTTGACACAGACTGATTCGGATGGAGATGGAGTTTTTGATGACTTGGATATCTGTCCCGAGACTCCTGATGGCGAAAGCGTTGATGATCAAGGGTGTTCAGAGAGTCAAATTAAACCAGTTTTTTGGACTGGTCCAAGGGTAAAATTTATTAAATACAATTTTACTGATTGGAATGACGCTAAGAATCAAGATCAAATAAATGATAATATAATTATTACCAGAAGATCTTATGATGGAATTTTTAATGCAATAACAGATACGATTTATAATTCTTCAGATAATGGACCTGAGGGAACAGAGTGGGCTGTTGGTAAAATTTCAAATGACAATGTCTTTGATTTAAAATTTATGTCTTGGAAAGATATTATGCAGGATAGACATAATTCCATAATACAAAACATTGAAAAAGATAGAGATTTAATTCTTCATCTAATTGATGATAATATATATTTAGATATAAAATTTGATAGTTGGACCTCAAATGGTCAGGGTGGAGGTTTTTCATATTCTCGGTCAACCCCCACTGAAATTGATGATTTAGATGGTGATGGAGTGCCTAATTCAAAAGATCAATGCGAAAATACCCCTCCTGGTTATGCCTATACAACAGGATGTATGCTAAATGAAAGTGATTATGACCAAGACGGTGTCCCTGATGACAGAGATCAATGTCCAAATTCCTCCTCTCCAGATAATGTTGATGATGGAGGATGTGCTCCTGTTGAAATATGGACAGGGAAGAATGTTATTTTCAAAAAGGAAAATAATGCTGACATTAATTTAAGGGAGAATCGAGATAGTATCTTACCTAATCTAATTATAGCAAGAGGTACTAACAAAGGGTTATTTAATACAATTTATAATGATGATTACAACAGAGATTATGAAGGTCCAGCTGATACTGAGTGGGCATTCGGAAGTATTAAGACCCAAAGTGTTGGCTCTCTAAATTTTCAGACATGGAAAGATGCAATAAGGTCTCAGGGTCAAACGTGGGAAGTTCCAGGAAAAACTTTTGTAGTTCACGTTGTAAGCGAAAATATTTATTTTGATGTTACTTTCCTAAGTTGGCAAAAAAGTGGTCAAGGTGGAGGTTTCTCATACAGTAGAACAACTCCAAACTTAGAGAATGATCAAGATAACGATGGAGTTCCTGATGAAATAGATGAATGTCCTAATACAGATGAAAATCTCACTGCATTTACTTCAGGATGCTCAGAATCTCAAATAGATGATGATAATGATGGAGTTCCAAATCCAAATGATATATGTCCTGAATCTCCTGAGGGTGAAAATGTAGATGAAAATGGTTGTAGTTCCTCACAAGTAGCACCAACAATTTGGACAGGGCCAAACGTTAAATTTATTCGCTATGACTATACATATGGTGAAGATAATTCTTTTGGTGATTCTTTAACAGTATCAAATACTCTAAACAGAGCTTTGAAGGGATGGTTATTTAATAGTGAGGTTGATGAGTCTACCTCATCTAACCCATCTAATACCAAATGGGCTTTTGGATCGATAACTGAAAATCCTACAAGACTTGATTTTAAAGATTTTAATCAAATTGTTTCTGATAATGGAAATACATTTCCATTGAATAAGGATATTGTTCTTAAACTCATTTCTGATAATATTTATTTACAAATAAAATTTTTAAGTTGGACGAATGAGAATATTATTGGAGGAGGATACAGCTATATTAGATCTACTGCCAATGGTATCACTGATAGTGATTCTGATGGTGTTGCTGATGAGTATGATAACTGCGATAATTCCAATAGTCAGGAGATTTCTTTGGTTAGTGGTTGTCTCCTCTCAGAAACTGATTATGATCAAGATGGAATTATGGATCATCTTGATAGCTGCCCCAATTCTTTGGAAGGTTTTGCAGTTGACTCTAATGGGTGTGTTATAAGTTCGGTTTGGAATGGTAAAAAAGTTGAATTCAGAAAACCTTCTAAAGCAGATTACACTCTTACAAAATATCAAGATAGTATTACACCAAATGTAATTCTTACTAGACAAAATAATCGCGGTTTATTTAATATAGCGGTTGAAAATTCATATAATTCAACTTCAAAAGGACCTGCACTTACTGAATGGGCTGTTGGAAACACTACAAATTTTGGTCAACTAGTATTTCAACCCTGGAGAGACGTAGTTAGATCATTTGGATACACTACTCAATCAGTGGATAATGATTTAGTTCTTCACTTAATAAGAGAAAATATATACATCGATATTAAAATAACCCAATGGCAAGCAAAAGGATCTGGAGGTTTCAAATATATAAGAAGCACTCCAAATAATTTAGATACAGATATTGATAATGACGGTGTTGATGATAGTGTTGATGATTGCATTTGTCCTTCTGACACCGCAAGTTCTTCAACAAGTTCATTATGTCTAGATGAGGAATCTATGTCAAATATTTTTGGATGTTCTGTATTAATTTATGAAGATTCGGATAATGACGGAGTAACGGATAATTTAGATTTGTGTCCTGATACTCCCGAAGGAGAATCAGTTGACCAAGATGGCTGTAGTGAATCGCAAGACAAGCCAATTTTCTGGACCGGTCCTAAAAGGTATTTCGTGAAAGAAAATAACGCTGATCACAATAACACTGAAAATCAAGATTTTCTTACTGATAATGTAATCCTTACAAGACAAAATAATAGAGGTCTATTCAATATCGCAAAAGAAAGCAGTTATGGTTCAACCATCGGTACAAAATGGGCGCCTGGAAAAATTTCTGATGGAATTTCGCAGTTAAATTTTAATTCATGGCATAATACCATGAGATCTTTTGGCAAAACTTATCAGGCTGTAGGAAATGATATGGTATTACATTTAGAAGAAGATAATGTATATGTTGATATCAAGTTTTTAAGTTGGACAACTGGTAGGAATGATCATGATGGAACAGGTGGAGGCTTCTCATATATAAGAAGTACTGTATCAGGCACTTTAGATACCGACAATGATGGAATAGCTGATGATTATGATGATTGTTTGAATACCACTCTAAATACTGAGGTAAATAATTTTGGATGCTCAGCCGATCAGTTAGATGCTGATTCTGATGGTGTTTCAGATTTATATGATAAATGTCCTTATACCCCATCCAATACTAATGTGAATAGTCAAGGTTGCACTATTGATCAAATTCCCATAACTATTTGGAATGGGAAAAAAGTGAGATTTACAAAAGAGCCTAAAAGTGATGGTACACTTATCAATAATCAAGATAGTATTACTGAGAGTCTAACTTTAGCAAGACTGTCAAACAGAGGACTCTTCAATTCAGTTTTTGAAAATGAATACGACAGAAGTCAGAGAGATTCACCTGTAAACACAGAATGGGCATTTGGCACATTAGACCAAATCTATAATTTCGGATCTTTAGATCCACAGGCTTTAGAGTTCAAATCCTGGAGAGATGCTGTTAGAACAGTTGGGCAAACTTATGAATCAGTTGGTAAAACTTTTGTTGTCCATATTATTGATGAAAATATTTATTTAGAACTAACATTTGAACAGTGGACAAGAAGTAATCAAGGAGGAGGTTTTTCTTACATTAGGTCAACCCCATCTGAAATTGATGACCAGGATGATGATGGAGTAGCTGACGAAATTGATTTATGTCCTGATACACCTTCCGGAGAAATAGCAAACACAAGGGGATGTTCCGATAAACAAATTGATACTGATCAGGATGGAATTCCTGATTTTGAAGATCTCTGCCCATTCACAAGGAATGGATCTATAGTTGACGAATTTGGGTGCTCTGAGAATGAGGATAAGGCTGAGATATGGAAAGGGCCTAAAGTTCTTTTTCAAAAATTTAAAGGTCAAGTTGAGTCAAATAGACAGAGTTATGATAGCATAACCAGATTTCTTTGGTTTGCACGTGGTGATCAAAATGGTTTGTATAATCGAGCTAGACAACTAAAATACAATCAAGAATATGGGGGGCCTTTTGATACTGAATGGGCCTTAGGTAATACATCAATGCTATATGACCCAAATACCGGTAAAGAAGATCTTACCAGGCTATCATTCGATAATATGGAGGATATTTTTGCATTAAATGGTGGTAGTAATAATCAAAATATTCTTGAAAAAGATTATGTTGTTCATATTAAATCTACTAATATCTACTTTGATATTAGACTTCTATCATATTCAGTAGGAGGAGGATTTTCTTATGAGAGAGGGACTCCAAACAATCAAATTGATTCAGATGGAGATGGAGTAAGTGATAAAATTGATCAATGTTCCGATACAACGTCCGGAACAATTGTCTTTGTAAATGGATGTCTTCTTTCGGAGCTTGACAGGGATAATGACGGAGTGATGGATGATATAGACCTATGTCCAAATACCCCCTCCGGTGAAACTGTTACCAGTTATGGTTGTCTTCCTCCAATTCTTTGGACTGGTCCTATGGTTAAATTTTCTAAAGATGATTATGCCGATTACAATGACGAAAAAAATCAAGACTTAATCTACAATGATATATCGATTACAAGAAAGGAAAATAGAGGATTATATAATTTCGCTCAAGAGAATGAATATGATAGGTCATCAAGATTTTCTCCAGTTGGAACATCATGGGCAGTAGGTAAGATTGAAGATGGGATTGAAAATTTAGATTTCAAATCTTGGAGAGATGCTGTTAGGTCGGTTGGACAAACATACCAATTAGTTGATCACAATTTTGTGATGAGAATTGATGATAAAAATATTTACATTGATTTTAAATTTTTGAATTGGACAAGAAGTAATAAGGGTGGAGGATTTACCTACATAAGATCTACTCCAAATGACATAACTGATACTGACATGGATGGGGTCAGCGATGAGTTAGATCAGTGTCCTAATACTCAAGATGGTGTAATTGCTAATACACGTGGTTGTTCCATTTACCAGCAAGATGACGATGGCGATGGAGTTATAGATTCATTGGATTACTGTCCAGACACTAGACAAGGTTTAGAGGTTAACGATTATGGATGTGCAGCTGATCAAAACTCCCCAATGATTTGGAAAGGTAAAAAGGTTTATTTTGAAAAACCTGCAGGTGCAGATTGGAATTTAAGTCAAAATAAAGATAGTATTTACTCTGGATTAACACTGACTAGAGGAGATAATAGAGGATTATTTAATATACAACAAGAAAACCAGTACAATACATCATTGAATGGACCAAAAGATACTGAATGGGCAGCTGGTTCAATCAATGATGATTTGACAAGTTTAAATTTTACCAATTGGAAGCAAGCTATGGAGAATGAGGGATATAGAGCATCTAACTTGCCTGGGAAAAAGTTTGTTGTACATCAATTATCTACAAATTTATTTTTTGAAATAGAATTTGAAAAATGGATAAATGGTAAAAATAATCTAACCGGTGGTTTTTCATACTACAGAACTACCTCTGAAGAATTAGAAGATGATGATTCTGATGGCATTGCAAATGATTACGATCAGTGTCCAGATACACCTTCATATATTACAGTATCTGTAAATGGATGTGAAATTCAAAATTTAGATTCAGATAATGATGGAGTTTATAATGAATCAGATTTATGTCCTCAAACCACTTCCGGGGAAGAAGTTGATGAAGATGGCTGTAGCTCGCCAATTTTATGGACTGGTCCAAAAGTTATTTTTGTTAAAAAAGACATGGTTGACTGGACAAAACCCGAGAATCAAGATAAGCTTACTGACAATTACATTTTTACAAGGCAAAATAATAGAGGGTTATTTAATATCGCTCAGGAAACTCAGTATAATTCCAGTAGCCATGCTGAAGGACCTCTAAACACAAGATGGGCTTATGGTGATATTGAATATATTGATCAACTAAATTTTATGACTTGGAGAGATCTTATGAGATCTAATGGTGAAATGCAAGATGGTGTTGGAAAAAATATGGTTGTTCATTTGGTTCAAGAGAATATCTACCTAGAAATCAAATTCCTTAGTTGGAGAAGTGGAAGAGAAGGTGATATGGATGGGGGTTTCTCCTATATTAGATCTACTCCAAACGATATTTTAGATGATGATTATGACGGTGTTGCAAATGACAAAGACATTTGCCCTGATTCAGAAGAAGGGGGGATAAGTTTTGTTAATGGTTGTACTGCTGATGAAAATGATGAAGATAGAGATGGGATACTTGATTTAATCGATGAATGTGAATCAACGCCATTTGGGGCTAGTGTTGATCAAACTGGGTGTGTGACTAAAACACTCTGGACAGGCCCAAATATCTTATTCGTAAAAGATGATTATTCAGATTGGAAATTAAAATCTAATTATGATAGTATAGTTGGCAATGTGTTTTTTACAAGGCAAGACAAAAGAGGTATATTTAATTATGCTCAGGAAAATAGTTATAATAACGATAATCCAAAAGATACTGAGTGGGCTCTAGGGAGTATAAGTGATGGAATTGAAAATCTTGAATTCAAGAAATGGAAAGAGATTTTTAGAGGAGATAATAGTAATCATAGGAATGGAGAATTCGTAGGGAAATCATTAGTTGTTCATTTAATTTCCTCTGATATATATTTTGATTTAAAGTTTTTAAGTTGGTCGCAGGGTAGAAATGGAGGTACTGGAGGAGGTGGTTTTTCATATATCAGAAGTACTCCTCTTGGTTATGATGATGATGACATAGATGGAGTGTCAAATGATATCGACGAATGCCCCAATACTCCATATGGGCATATGGTTTATCCAAACGGATGCTCTCCTTTTGTTACTGACAGAGATTCCGATGGAGTTATGGATTATTTAGATGAATGTCCTTCAACCCCTGAAAATCTTGGAGTCAATGATAAGGGTTGTCCTGCGGATATTCTTTGGACAGGACCAAAAGTAATATTTGAGAAAAAAGATAATGCAAATTTCTCTCTTGCAGAAAATCAAGATAAAATAATTGATGAAGTATTAATTACAAGAGGAGATAAACAGGGTCTATTTAATTCATTTTCTGAAACTAGTTATAATAGAAGTAACAACTCATCCCCTGAAGATACTCGATGGGCTGTCGGTAAAATAGAGGATGGTATTGAAAATTTAACTTTCCAGAGTTGGAGAGATGCAATTAGGTCAACAGGTTCAACGCATCAAGTTGCAGATGGTGATAAAAACTTTGTAATGAAAATTGTATCTAAAAATATTTTCATTGATGTTAAATTTTTAAGCTGGACAAAAGGAAATGCTCAGCAAGGAGTAAGTGGAGGTTTTTCATATGAGAGATCAACACCGTATTACGAAAATGACCAGGATAAAGATGGTGTGCCTGATTCTCTAGATTTGTGTCCTGATACCCCTGATGAACAAACATCCTATATTGATGGATGTTCTATCTATCAAAGAGATAAAGATGAAGATGGTGTCTCAGATTATATAGATTTATGTGATAATACTCCATTGGGTGATGAAGTTGATGAAAATGGTTGTTCTTCAAACCAGTTAATTGCTCAAATATGGAAGGGCCCAAAAGTTTTATTTAAAAAAGTAAACTATAGTGATTGGAGGAAATCAATTCATCAAGATAGTCTTACATCAAATTATATTCTTACTAGGGATTTTCGTTGGGAAATTTTTAATATAAAACAAGAAACAAAATATAATTCATCATACAGAACCCCAAAAAACACCCTATGGGCTGAGGGAACAACTAACGATAATTTAAATGAATTAGATTTTAAACCATTTAAAGATGTTTTTGGGTTAGATAAAGATTTAGTTTTATTTCTACAAGATGATAACATTTACTTAGATATAAAATTCCTTAGCTACAAGAATAATGAGCAGGGTGGAGAACTATCTTATTTGCGTTCAACTCCAAATGATATTTCAGACTCTGATATGGATGGTGTCGCTGACGAAGTTGATAATTGTGATAATCAAAATATTAACACCCCTGTAAGTGTAAACGGTTGTTTGTATAGTGAAATGGATAATGACAACGACGGGGTAAATGATGATAGAGACTTTTGTCCAGATTCTGAAGAAGGCTCTAGTGTTGACCCCAATGGGTGTAATTATATCATTTGGAATGGTCCTGAGATTGTATTTAAAAAATTACCCAATGCTGACACAAACCTAGTCGCTAATACTGACCTTATTATTGATGGGGTTTCGATCACTAGAGGGGATAATAGAGGTCTTTACAACTCATCTGTTGAGAATTCCTACGATTCAAATAATGAAGGACCAGCTGGAACTTTATGGGCTTTTGGAAAAACATCTGATGGGATAGGAAATTTAACATTCATGACATGGAGAGATGCCGCAAGGTATAATGGTAAAAAAACTTCTGATTTACCTAATCAAGATATGGTTGTATGGTTGACAGACCATAACATATATTTTGATTTAAAATTCTTGACTTGGGATAGTGGAAGAGTTAAAACTGGGGGAGGTTTCTCATATGTTAGAAGGACAGATGAACAAATTTTAGACTCTGACAATGATGGAGTTCCAGACCTTCTTGATGAATGTTCTAATACACCATCAGGAACTACTGTTCTTCAAAATGGATGTCCTGTTGGTTCAAATGATAGTGATAATGACGGTGTTTCAGATAATATAGATCTTTGTCCAAATACTCCAGCTATTGAAGCTGTTGACGAATATGGATGCTCAACAAGCCAAAAATCTCCAATATTATGGACTGGGAAAAAGATTCTTTTTGAAAAGAAAGACCATGCTGATTTTAATTTGTCAATCAATCAAGATAGTTTGACAAGTAATGTAATATTAACTAGAAAAAGTAATCGAGGCTTGTTTAATATTGCACAAGAGTCTAGTTATGGCTCCACAGTAGATACTGAGTGGGCAATCGGATCCATTGAGAATGACAATATCAATGACCTTCAATTTAGACCTTGGAAAGATACATTTAGATCACTTGGTAAAACTCATGAAAATGTTGGTAGAACATTTGTCATGCACATGATTACTGATAATATATACGTAGATATTAAATTGCTACATTGGACAAAAAGCAATTCTGGTGGTGGTTTTGCATATGAGAGGGGAACCCCTACTGACATTGACGATCAGGATAAAGATGGAGTTCCTGATTCTATTGATCAATGTCCTAATACCCCATTGGATCAAATTTCTAATTCACAAGGTTGTGCAACAAGTCAAACTGATAGTGACGGTGATGGAGTTAATGATTTAGATGATCTTTGTCCCGAGACTGCAGAGGGTGAGTCAGTTGATGATAAAGGATGTACTACTGATCAAGATCCTATAATACTTTGGACAGGGAAAAAAGTAAAATTTATCAAAAGAGACGGAGCAGACTGGCTAAATAAAGTTAATCAAGACAGTCTTACTCCTAATGTGATTTTCACAAGACAAGATAAAAGAGGTTTATTTAATATTGCTAAAGAATCTAGCTATGGATCGACTATAGGTACCAGATGGGCTGTAGGTAGTCTTGATCAAATGCGAACAAGTTCTGGCATTGACCCATCGAAACTTAATTTTAGGTCTTGGAAAGATGCTATGAGATCACTAGGAGCTACATATCAGGCTACCGATAGAGATATGGTGGTACATCTTCAAGATGATAACATTTATCTTGAAATAAAATTCTTGTCATGGTCTAGGGGTAACCAAGGAGGTATGGGTGGTTTTTCATATATAAGGACTACCCCTAATGAAATTAATGACTCTGATTATGATGGTGTTGATGATTCGGTTGATAATTGCATTTGTGAAATCGATCCCAATTATATTGAATCACTTGAATCTTCAAATAAATCTAATGATTTTCAGATACCTTTAGTTCCAAATTCAACTGATATAAGTTCAAATGGATTGGTAATTCATTTAAATTCACTTGATCAAAATTCATATCCTGGAAATGGTAATACATGGTATGATTTATCCGGAAATGAAAATAATTTTACCATAGTTGGAACTCCAACATATGAAATTTCAAATGGATTTAAATTTGAAGGCGACCAAAAAAGTAAATATTTTTATCTCAAAGATTTTGACCATCCTGCTGAGAAATATACTGATGAATATTACATTAAAACCGAAGTAAATAATTTAGGAGCATTTAAAGCATATAACCTTCAAGGAAATGATAATCAGTCATTGCTTTTGGGTACTGAAAACATCAAAATTTTCTCTAGAGCATCAATCGGAAATAATAACAATTTAGACACAGGGATCAACCTAAATGGCCCAGATGGCTGGCATCATTTAGTCAGGACCTCTGATAGGACCTCTGGAAAAGAAGAGATTTTCATAGATGGAAAGTTAGTTTTTAGCGGTAAATTAAATGCTGGTGTTTCAATATTACCTGGTGGTACATTGATAATTGGAAATGAAATGGATGATACTTTTAATCCACCAAGTCAGACAGGAGGTTTATCTAATTCAAATGCATTTGACGGATATATTCCGATTTATAGACTTTACAGTAGAGTACTTACTGAACAAGAAATACTCAATAATTACAATTCAATTATTGAATATCCTGTTATTGTCTCTAAAAATATAGAACGAAGTGAATCTGTATCAAATAGTTATGTTTTAGATATCGAATTAAATGAACCAATTTATGGAGGTTCTTCAACATCATCTGAGACTTTATCAAATCAAGACTTTACTCTATCTATATCCGGCGGGTCATTATCATTAGCATCTACTTCACCTACGGTTATTGAACATGATTCAAATACAGTTAAGTTAGGTCTTGAAATTCATGGACTTCCAAGTGGAGATGAAATTTTAATAGTTACTCCTTCAGAAAATTCAATTTATGATTCACAAGGAAACATATATCCCTATGAAATTACCTTCGAAATTCCTAAGTTTGAACCTATTGATGATACAGATACCTCATCCAACACAACAGATACCTCATCCAACACAACTGAATATTGTGACCCAGAAATAACTTATTTAGTTACTGGTTGTAAAGAGGAAGATATGGACACTGATTTTGATGGAGTTCCAGACTTGACTGATTATTGTCCTGACACTCCATCAGGTGAAACAGTTGATGAAAATGGATGCTCCGCTAGTCAAAACTCACCAACCCTTTGGCTTGGTAAAAAAGTAATTTTCAGAAAATATGATTCTGTAGACTGGACATTGTCTGAGAATCAAGATAGCCTTACATCTAATGTAATTTTAACTCGACAAAATAAACGAGGCTTATTTAACATAGCTAAAGAATCAAGTTATGGATCAACCCAAGATACTGAATGGAGTTATGGAAGTATTGATGATGGAAACCCAGTATTAAATACATATCGCTCATGGAAAGATATCATGCGTCAAAATGGCCAGATTCATACTGCCCTAGATAGGCCTATGATTTTACACTTGATAGCTGATAACATATATATCGATATAACGTTTAATAAATGGACTAGTGGCGGTATGGGTGGTGGACTTGAATATATTAGGTCTACACCTCAAAATATTGATGATGCTGATAGTGATGGTGTTGATGATTCAGTAGATAAATGTAACAACACCCCTGCCAATATTACTGCACTTGTAAATGGATGTGATCCCGCAGATTCAGATCAAGACCAAGATGGTGTTTTAGATATTTTTGATAACTGCCCTAATACACCTATCGGATATCAAGTTGATGATAGTGGTTGTCCCGCAAGGCAGTTATGGACAGGTCCAAAAGTAATTTATAAAAAAGATAGAACTGCAAGTTGGCAAAATGATAAAGATAGTTTAACTGTGGTTACTGAATTTACCAGATCAAGTAGTGGCTCAAATTTATTGTTCAACTCTATTTTTGAAACTTCATATAATTCTAGAATTGGTGCTCCGATTTATTCTAAGTGGGCACTTGGAAAAATAAGTCAAATTTCTAGCCTTGATTTTAAATCACTGTCCTCAATTAGAAGTGAATTAGGTTCAAATAATAAAGATCTGATTGGAAAAGATATGGTAGTCCACTTGGAGAGTGAAAACATATTCTTTGAAATTAAATTTACTTCATTTAGTGACTCGAATTATTCTTTTTCCTATGAGAGGTCAACTCCATTAGACATTGAAGATGATGATAATGATGGTGTTGATAATTCATTTGATCAATGTCCTTACACCCCAGAGGATGAAATGGCTTTTGTTAATGGATGTTCCGAGAACCAAAAGGATCAAGATCAGGATGGAGTCATTGATCTTTATGATTTATGTGAAGATACACCTCTAGGTGAATCTGTGGATGAAAATGGATGTTCTGATTCTCAAGTTAAGGCTAAGTTTTGGTTAGGTCCAAATATCGAGTTTAGCAAGGATCACAATGTTGATTGGACTCTCCCAAAACACCAAGATAGCCTTACTTCAAATGTAATTCTTACTAGACAAAACCGAAGAGGTCTATTTAATATTGCAAAAGAATCATCTTATGGTTCAACAATAGATACAAAATGGGCTATTGGAAGTCTCACATCAAGTACATTAATTAATGAACTTGAATTTATGTCATGGAGGGATGCAATGAGAAGTGATGGGAGAAGAACTAATGAATCTGTTGGAATTAACTTTATTGTTCATTTAGAAACAGACAATGTTTATCTCAATCTAAAGTTCCTAGAATGGGGGAAGAGTAGTAATGGACTTGTAAAGTATGTTAGAAGCACACCAAGTGATATTCAAGATGATGATGGAGATGGAATAGCTAATGAGGTAGATAATTGCCCTAATACCCCAGAGGGAGAAATTGCAGATTCAAAAGGATGTTCAGAAAGTCAATTTGATGATGATAATGATGGAGTTGTCAATGGACTTGATTTATGCCCAGATACAACTGAGGGTGTAGAGGTAGACGGAAATGGTTGTGAGGAAACTCAAGTGCCACCAGAAATATGGAGCGGTAAAAAAGTCCGATTTAGAAAACTAATTTTCTCAGATTGGACAAAAGAGGAAAATCATGATAGTTTAACTTCAGAGGTTGAACTTGCTAGATCCACTAGTGGGTTATTTAATATTTCAAAGGAACAAAGCTTTAATAATCAATCGGGAGAAACTAATGGTGTCGAATGGGCGGAAGGAAACCTTGGAGATAATAATCCATTACTTCTTGAATACACAAGTTGGAATAATTTATTTGGTTCAGATGCAAATATTAAATCCTTATTAAGCAAAAAATTCATTGGTCACCTTAAAGAAGAGAATATATATTTTGAATTGTATTTTGAAGACTGGAGTTTAGGATATATGGGTGGAGGATATACTTATGTTAGAACTACACCTACGAATATCGAGGATAGTGACAGTGATGGAGTTGCGGATGAAATAGACAATTGTGAGGATTCTTCCTCTAGTGTAATAGTATTTACTAACGGATGTTCTGAGGATCAAGAAATTGAAATACTGATTCAAGAGGTTAAAGATCTTGGATTAGATTTAGTTATTGCGACTTCAAGTGATACAGTAATTAATGTAAATGATATAGAGGAGGATCAAGATAATAATGACACCTCACAATCAGGCAATAATAATCAAATAGATAATTCAGGATCAACTAATAATTCTTCTCAAACTGAGATAGAAGATTTTGATTTAGATGGAATTCCTAATAACATTGATAGAGATAATGATAACGATGGATTCAATGATAAAATTGAGACTATTTGCGGAACTAATCCATTTGACTCATCGGATTTTCCTAAGGATTCAGATGGTGATAATATCATAGATTGTTTGGATAGAGATATTGATAATGATGGTGTGATTAACAAAGAAGACGCTTTCCCTGAAGATAGTTCAGAATATTTGGATACCGACGGTGATGGTATTGGAAATAATGCTGACCAAGATGATGATGGAGATGGATACAGTGATGATCATGAAATTGAATGTGACAGCGACCCTCTTAAAGATTACAAAAGACCAAGAGATTATGATAGAGATTTGATCCCAGATTGTTTAGATAACGATGACGACAATGATGGGTGTATTGATGAAGAAGATGTTTTCCCATTCAATGAAAATGAGTGTTTAGACAGCGATGGCGATGGAATTGGTGACAATTCAGACTTAGATGCTGATAATGATGGAGTTTTTGATAGTTTTGATGACTTCCCATTAGATCCAAACGAAAGTAGAGATTCTGATGGTGATGGAATTGGAGATAATGCTGATCAAGATGATAATAATGACGGGTTCCCAGAAGAGCCCATATTTAATGCGAATGGGGAGGAAGTTATTCCACTTTTCGTTTCTGAGCTTCTAACTCCAAATACCTCTGGTGAGGAGTCTAAGTGGAAAATTATTAATATTGATAAATATCCCACGGCGAATGTAAAAGTTTATGATGGAAGTGGAGTGATAGTTTATGAATCTTGGTCATATAAAAATGACTGGGGAGGTACAAATAAAAATGGACAACCCCTTAAGTCAGGGCCATATTATTACATTATTGATCGAGGCGACGAAACCACTGTTGAGGAAGGTTGGTTGTATATATTTAATTAAATTTATTAATGAGGAATTCGAAATACATAATATTTTTTAATTCTTTATTGTTTTTAATACAAATCCAATTAGTACAGTCTCAACTAACGTCGAATGGTCTTGTTTTAAATCTTGATGCATCTAACTCAACTTCATATAGTGGCATTGGTGCAACTTGGAATGACATAAGTGGAAATAATAATCATTTTAACATAAATACTGCCACTTACAATAGTGAAGGTTATTTTGTATTTGATGGTGACGATTCTATGACAGGTCCCCCCTCAAATTCTTTTGGATTATCTCAGACCGATCACACAATTGAAATAATTTTAGAACCTGTAAGTGGCGGCGGTTCAGTAATTAACTTTAGGGGTGACAGTCACAACTATGGAATCAACGCTCACCTTCCATGGAGCAGTAACGTTATCTTTTATGATGTTGGAGGTTGCTGTGATTCAGATGATAGAATTGAGGGAGGTCCTAATATTGTTGGACAAAAGACTCACGTAATATTGCGATCAAAACCATCTGGCGATTCTAAAAGAGAGGTATTTGTAAATGGCAGTTCTGTAATTAATTCAGGTTCAAGTAACACCTCAACAAATAACTTTACATCAGTTGAAGCTACTATTGGAGGATTTATTTACTCAGATGGAAACAGCCATCACACGAATTCAAAAATTTACTCAGTAAGAGTCTACAATAGGGCACTTACTGATCAAGAGATATCAAATAATTACAACCATTATTTACACCCTAACAATATTCCTGTTGTTAACACTCATGTTACAAGTGGGCTTGTTATGTATGTTGATGCAGAAAATGACCTATCATATAACGGAAGTGGTTTATCATGGAATGATTTAAGCGGTAATAACAATAATGGAACAATTTCAGGAGCATCATACGATTCAGACAGAAAATCTTTTGATTTTGATGGTAATGACGACAAAGTAAGCTTCCCTGCAGTTTTATCAGAGGGTGATGACACATACACTATTGAAGCTTATTTTAAGACAGATCAAAATAATAAAACTCAAGTTATATGGGAACAAAATACATCAGTTTCAACAAGCCATAGAAGAGGATGTATGATCTTACTTAGTGATGGAGAAGGTGGATTTAATGGTCAGAATAATGATCGACATGATGAAATAGATTACTCTGCTGGCTTATGGAATCACTGGGTAATTGCCATTGACAATAATGGGGGTTATCCTCAGGTCGAAATGTATGTTAATGGTGTATTGCATTGGCAAGGCAATCAAGCAAACGGAGGAGAATTAAATCTAGGATCTCATGGATCAGCAATAGGTTACAAACTATCTTCAAATGGCGAATATTTTAATGGAGAAATCAAATCTGTAAGAATTTATAACAGAAAGCTGAATGCTGACGAAATAAAGCAAAATTATTGGTCTACAATAAATCGATATTTAGTTACAGATGGCTTACAGTTATATTTAGATGCCGATAATTTCAGTTCATTCCCTGGCACCGGAAATTTTTGGTATGATTTGTCCCAAAGTAATTATGACTTTACGATTAATTCAGATGCTTTTCGAACTGTAAATGATATAAAGCATATGGATTTTGAGGGTTCATATGGTGCAGCCCAATATATAGTAAATGGATCAAGGTTAAATGTTCCCTCATATAGCAATGCAACTATGCAAGTATTTACAAGTATAAAAAATACAACTAGTGACCACAGAACACTGGTTAGAGGTAGTGCCAATGATCACCCGGTTATAATTGAAATTGGCAACAATAACCTTGGAATGCATGATAATGATAATGGAGGATTTATTGATACGGGTTTTGATATTACTTCATTACCCAATCCCTATACTCAGTTTAATTTCCTTGATTTTAAACTTGCACAGTCCTCTCCGTACATGAAGTTTAGATATAATACAGATACAAACGTTTATCAAATAACAGATCCAAATGCAAACTATCACAGGGGTTTCCATGCCATTGGCAAGTGGTTTCAAAATCAAAATAATGTAAATACTGGAAGTCAGTGGTGGGGTAAAATCGGAGTATTTCTATATTATGATAGAGAACTTACTGAATCTGAGACTACACAAAACTTCAATGCGTTTGCTTCGAGATTTGGATTAGAATCAGAAGCTGATAATACTGCACCTGAAATTTTTTCATCAAAACTTAAAGTTGATAATAGTGTTGTTTCAATCACATTTACTGAGGCTGTCTATAACTCTAGTAATGGAAGCGGAAATCTAGAGGCTTCAGATTTTAATTTAACGATAAGTGGGGGTAATGCAACTTTATCTTCCTCAAATCCATCCAGTATTTTAATAGATGGATCAACTATTTCACTTGGAATTCCTCTTAACGGAATCCCTGATGGAGATGAAATCCTAACAATTTCTCCTGCTAATAATGCAATATTTGATGCTGCTGGGAATCCAGCATCGACCTCACAAACTTCAAACACTATTCAACTTATATCTGATATCGTTACATCAGGTCTAATGATCTATCTCGATGCTTCAAATGAAAATTCATATTCTGGATCTGGATCGATTTGGTATGACCTTACATCTAATGGAAATGATGGTGTTATTTCGGGCACTACTTTTAGCAATGACGGTGGTGGAAGTTTCGAATTCGGGAGTTCCAGTGACTATGTCGAAATTGGTGATGATCCATCACTCGATATGGATAATAATCAAATGACCATTTCATATTTAATAGAAATTGATAGAACAGGAACTAATTGGAGTCCTGCTATTGAAAAAGGTAGTGGTTTAAATAATTGCGGAACAGGTAATCTAAATTATTATACATGGTATGGAAATAATGATTTACAAATTGACTTCGTTGGTAATACAAATTTAAGGGGACAATTATATTATGCTACTGCTGATGATTTTTACACCGGCCAGTTTAGGTTAATTACAATAACAATTGATCAATCTAATTTTGTAAAAACCTACATAGATGGAGAAATAAAACATACACTTAATCATAATGGTCAAGTACTTGGCCCTGTGACCGATGGACCATTAGTAATTGGAAAATGCCCCGATCCAGATGGTAAAATAAGATCCTTAATGATCTATAATAGAGCACTTTCTAGTGATGAGGTTTATCAAAATTATAATTCCTTATCCAAGGCACCAAAGATTATAAGTACATCTATTTCTGCTGACAATTCAACAGTTTCAGTGACTTTTGATCAGTTAGTATATAATTCAAATAGTGGAAGTGGAAACCTGGAGACTACTGATTTTTCTCTATCTATTTCAGGGGGGACTTCTACCTTATCCTCTTCCACTCCATCAAGCATTTCAATTAGTGGAGATACCATAGAACTCGGAGTTCCTCTTGCTGGTAGCTATAATGGAAATGAGCAGCTAACAGTAAATTTAACCAGTTATTCTGTTTTCAACTCAATCGGTTATAACGCCTCAAGTCAGCAGATCAGTAATACTGTTTCCCTAAATAATCTTGCTCCAACTGATATTGGTTTCCAAAGTAGTAATATCCCTACAGATGGTTTGGTATTACATTTAGATGCTCAAAATTCTAATTCAAATACTGGGAGTGATGATAGATGGTCGGACCTCTCCTCAAGTGGAAATGATATTCTTTTTTCAAATCCAAAACCATTATTTACACAAGACTCCAATGGGGTTAAAATTTTGAGAACCACAAATGCTACAGGATCACTTAGGAATATGGTTTCTGCTCCTACTAATCCTAATGTAGTAATAGGTAATAATGCATATACAGCTATATCTTTTTTCAAACCAAATAGCACAGATTCTAGAAGAATGCTTTTGAGTTATGGACCTCCAGACAATAGTTGTAATGGAGCACAATTACACCCATTGGCAATAAACAATAAAGGTAAATTTGGTGGTGGTTCTTGTGGAGGTAGAAACACATGGGAGACAAACTCTGGAGTTACCCCCAGTACCAGTCAATATGTTTTTCAGGCTACCTCTTGGGACGGCTCTACTGAGAGGGTATATATAAATGGCACTCTTGATAAATCATCTAGCTCTCATACAAATAATGTGACTGATTCAAACAATAACAAATTTTCAATCGGATGGGTAAGAGACGATGGAGCATCATATACTATGGATGCCGATATTGGTGTTATTTTATTTTACAATAGAAAATTAACAGACTCTGAAATAAACGATATTTACCAAAATTATAATGACAGGTTTACCAATGGACAGATACCGTCATCCTCAAATGGTTCAGTCCAAGAGGGTTCATCAGTAGGTACTTTAGTAACAAATTTAGTTGCTACTGATCCTGATTCAACAGAATTTACTTTTAGTCTTGTTTCAGGTGATGGATCCAATGATATTCACAATTCGTATTTTACAGTTTCAGGAACTCAACTTTTAGTAAATAATGGTGATATTGATTTTGAAACTACTCCGATTTTAAATATTAACCTTCAAGTTAGTGATGGTCTTAATACCGTGGCTAAAGCATTCACCGTAAGTGTTACTAATATTAATGAGGCGCCAACTGAAATTTTGTTTGAGACAACAGGTGTCAACTTAGAATACTTAGTTGTTGGTGGTGGTGGAGGTGGAGGTGGAGGAGACGTTGGTGCTGGTGGTGGTGCTGGTGGTTTCCGAACTAATAAAACTGGTTCACAATCTGGAGGAGGATGTGCTGCTGAAGCACCCATGGCAATTACAGCTGGAACTTATACTGTAGTAGTAGGTGCTGGTGGAAATGGTGGTAGTGATTCTTATGGATGGGCGAGCGATGGAGGAGATTCAAGTTTTAATGGAATAATTTCTAAAGGTGGTGGTGGTGCCCCTGGATGGAGAGCTAGTGACGGTAGAGCAGGTGGATCTGGATCTGGTTCAACAGGGCAAGGTGGTAATAATCCAGGTTCAGGTGAGAGTTGTCAGGGACATGATGGTGGAACAGGATTAGGTGGTGGTAACTATCCCCAAGGTGGTGGAGGTGGTGCAGGAGGATTAGGAGAAAATGCACCAAGTCAAGACCAAGCTGGTGCTGGTGGTCCTGGTTTACCTAATCCATTTGAAGATAGTAATATTGGAGAGTTAAGTGGTGGTCAAAGATACCTTGCTGGTGGAGGTGGAGGTGGGGCAGAAAGTAATGCAACAGTTGGTAATGGTGGTGTTGGTGGAGGTGGTATAGGTGGTCGTCAAACTCCTAACCTAGATCCTGGAAATGGTCTCCCTAATACTGGAGGAGGTGGAGGCGGAGAAGATAATCAGACAGGTGGATCTGGAGGTTCTGGTGTCGTAATTCTTAGATACCTAGGAAACCCAATAGCTACTGGTGGAACTGTAACACAAAGTGGAGGATATACTATGCACACTTTTACTCAGGTTGGGAACTCATACTTAACAGTTTCATCTGGAGGTACTTCAACCTCCACTGCATCATTTGATGAAGGCTCTGCAGTTGGAACTATGGTTGCAAAACTTACTGCTACTGATCCTGACTCAACAGATTTTACTTTTAGTCTAATTTCTGGTGATGGATCCAATGATATTCATAATTCATATTTTACGGTTTCAGGAACTCAACTTTTAGTAAATAATGCTGATATTGATTTTGAGACTACACCCAGTTTAAATATATATGTCCAAGCCAGTGATGGGGTAAATATTTTTGCAAAAGCACTAACAGTTAGTGTAACAAATATTAATGAATCACCTACAGACATTGGACTTTCATCAAATACAATTTCAGAGAGTGTGTCGGCTAGTTCGACAATTGCCACCTTATCTGCTGTTGACTCTGATACAAGTGACACTCATATTTTTACTTTAATTGACGGTGATGGATCTAATGATGCTGATAACTCAAGTTTTACAATAAGCGGAACTAGTTTAATTATAAACTCCACTGCCGATTATGAAACTAAATCAAGTTATAGTATATATATCAATGTCAATGATGGGTTAAATGATTTTGCTAAAACATTCACTATGAGTGTTACTAATATTGACGAGGTGCCAGTTGATATAGAATTAGAGTCAAACCAAAATGTAATCCAAAACAATTTAATTCTTCATCTTGATGCAGAAAACTCCCAGTCATACCCAGGAACTGGAGATATTTGGTATGATTTAACAAGTAATAGTAATGATTTCAATTTAAATGGAGCAACTTATGATGAAAATGGATTTATAAATTTTGATGGTGAAAATGATTGGGCAAGAACAATATCAACTTTAGATCTAAGTGCTTATGATCATGTAACTATTCAAATCAATGCTCTAATTGAAAATAATAGTGAGGTTGAAATCACTTTTGAGCATAGCGAAAACTGGAATACAAATGATGGTGGTTTTGGCCTTGCTAATCACTGTGGAGGTTCTACTTATATAAATAATCTCCATCACACTAATCACATGGGCTTCCCAAGAAATTACGAAGCAGACTTAGTAAATGAATTTCAACTTCAAACTAATATTTTTAGTACCATAAGTGACCCAACAGGAAGACTTACCTATATAGATGAAAATTTAATCAATTTTTCTAATCAACCCACAGGAACCTATCCGAACGGAACTTCCACCTCTAATGATTTAAATTTTGGAAACTATCATTTTTATATTGGTTCGAGGGGGGGAACTAATCATTATTTAAATGGAAAAGTTAAGTCACTTTTAATTTATGGATCAAAATTTAGTGCAGATGATGTTAAAATGAATTTCGAAGCATTAAATACTAATGAAAATATTTCAGTAAAAGAGATTTCTTCAGTTGGTTCATTAGTAGCAAATCTAGTTGCCACTGATCCTGATTCATCAAACTTTACTTTTAGTTTAGTTCAAGGGGACGGGTCTAATGACGTTCATAATTCGTATTTTACGGTTTCAGGGACTCAACTTTTAGTAAATAACCCTAACATAGATTTTGAATCTACTCCAAGTTTAAATATCAACCTTCAAGTTAGTGATGGTGCTAACACTTTTGCAAAAGCATTTACCGTAAGTGTTACTAATATCAATGAGGCACCGATTGATCTTGGTTTTACTACATCCAGTTTATTAGAAAATGGGTTGGTTTTATATTTAGATTCAAGGAATCCTAATTCATACTCAGGATCAGGAAATACTTGGAGTGACCTTAGTGGAAATAGTAATGATTTTATAATGGTTGGAAATTTTTCCCACAGTGCTTCAAACGGATTTGACTTTGAAACTGGTCAATCAACTAAATATTTTAAAGATGACTCGTTTGCACATCCAACCACAACTTTCACAGATGAGTTTTTAATAAAGACTTCCAGAAATACCAATAGTGCATGGAAGTCATATAATGTTTCAGGAAATGACAATCAGTCACTGATGATGCAATTTTCTAATGAAGATAATCTTTATTTAGGTTTACCTGGTGGTGATTTCTATTCTAATGTTTCTGGAATTTCTGATGGGGCTTGGCATCATTTAGTGAGGACTTCAAACAGAACCTCCGGAGCAGAAAAAATATATTTAGATGGACAACTTGTTTATAATCAAACTGTTCAAGCAGGATCTTTAATAACTACAAATGGTCATTATTACATTGGACAAGAACAGGATTCTCCTGGAGGAGGTTTAGATGCTAGCCAAGCTTTTGATGGGTTTTTACCAATTGTAAGATTATACAATAGGGTATTAACTGCTGAAGAGGTGTCTAGTAATTTCAGTGCGATGATTTCAAATGGAAATCCCACACCTGTCAATTCCTCGGGAAGCTCATCCTCAACAGCTTCATTTGATGAAGGCTCGGCAGTTGGAACTGT
>JBMTKF010000010.1:0-62710 GCA_049439205.1 Flavobacteriaceae bacterium
CACACAGCTTGCAAATGGGAGTCGATTTCACCCAGGCAACTGGCTGGCCGTGGGGCGGATCCAATGTAAATCCCGACGATGCCGCCAAACGTCTTTTGGTTAGAAAAACCAATCTAAAAAAAGGAACGAAATTTTCGCAGATTGTTTCTCCCTTCAATACAGGATCACTTATTATCCCAACTACCAGGGATATCAAGGGAATAGAAACATTACAAAGAATTCCAAAACTTATAGGGGTTTATGCCTATGACACCCATGAAAATTTCACAGACCTAAGTACTAAAGTAATTAATGGGCAACTAGAATGGACGGCTACAGGAAGTGACTACGAACTATTTTTTGTCTTTGAAGACCAAACGAGGCAAAAAGTTAAAAGAGCCGCCCCAGGAGGAGAGGGCTGGGTCTTTGATCACTTTTCTTCGCAAGCATTAGAAAATTATCTTCAGCATTTTAGCAATGCCTTTAATAAAATCAACGGTAATATAAGATCCGTTTTCAATGACAGCTATGAAGTATATAAAGCAGACTTTACTCCTCGTTTTTTTGAGGCATTTGAGAATAATCGCGGATACGACCTGAGGCCACATATAAATCGCTTATTAGATCGTTACAATAACGAAATAAGCAATCGAATCAGAAGTGATTACAGAGAAACTTTATCTGATTTGATGATCGATGGATTCAATCCCGTATGGAATAAATGGGCTCAAAAAATGGATGTGAAAACCAAATATCAAGCCCACGGTTCCCCGGGAAATCTAATTGACCTTTATGCCTCGGCAGACATCCCAGAATGTGAAACCTTTGGATCTATGCCCTACAATATTGATGGTTTTAGAAGAATTGAAGGAAACGTTAGAGCAGGAGATGCTGATATCGCCATGATCAAATTTTCCTCCTCTGCAGCACATTTGTTAGGGAAAAAACAAGTTTCGGCCGAAAGCTTTACTTGGTTGAGAGAACATTTTAAAACTGCTTTATCTCAGTGCAAACCCGAATTGGAAGATTTGTTTCTAAATGGTATTAATCATATCTTTTTACACGGATCAACATATTCGCCAGAATCTGCCAACTGGCCAGGGTGGAAGTTTTATGCCTCTGTAAATTTTAATGATAACAACCCTATTTGGGAGGATGCTCCCGCCCTTTTTGAATACATCAGTCGATCACAATCTCTATTACAACAGGGCAATCATAACAATGACGTTTTGGTCTATTGGACTATTCACGATAGTTGGGCTAAATTTAATCAGGGTAACCCATTGGTACAATTTGCCATTCATCGCCTCGATACTTGGTTGTCGGGAACTCCATTTTATAAAACTGTGCATCATTTAATCCAAGAAGGTTATAGCATCGACTACATCTCGGATCGTTTTTTAGAAAAAATCAATGTTGAAAATGGAATCATTCAACTGCCAGGGGGAAACTACCGATCAATCGTTGTTCCAGCTGCTCATCACATGCCTCTAAAAACTTTGAAAAAACTAGTTGCCCTAAGAACCATGGGAGCATCAGTTGTCTTTTTGGGAACCCCCCAAAGCGTCCCTGGTTTTTTCGATTATCAAAAAAGAGAGCAGGAGCTTAAAGCCTTTGTCAAAGAAAAAATCAATAAAGTTTATTCTCTGAAAGAAATGGAAATCCCCCTTAAAAAAGCTGGAGTAATAAAGGAGGAATTGGCCAAAAAAGGGATTAAATTCATACGTAGGGAACATAGTGGCGAAAAAATTTACTATCTGGTCAATCATACCTCCAAAAAAATTGAGGAATTTGTATCCTTGGGCATTCCCGAAAGAGAGGTCATGATCTTTGACCCACTAACTGGAAAAATAGGTAAAGCAATTACAGAGCACCAAAAAGAGATTACGAAAGTAAAAGTTTCACTACCCTCAGGATCAAGTCTATTTCTCATAACTTCCCACAGGATAAACAAACAAAAATGGGATTATTACAAAAAATCGAAAAACTCATACAAAATCAAAGGTGACTGGGATTTTAAATTAATTAAAGGGGGGCCAGATACTAACTTTTCAAAAAAAACCAATCGATTAACCTCATGGACCCAATGGGGTAAAAAAATGGAAAACTTTTCAGGTACTGCTCAATATGAAATCAAATTCAACAGGCCATCAGAACATAAGGGCGCTTGGCTATTGGAATTGGGAAATGTTCGGGAAAGTGCAAAAATCTGGTTAAATGACAAGTTCATCGGTACATTATGGTCCAATCCTTATCAGCTTAATATTAAAAGTTTAAAAAAGGGGGAAAACACCCTTCGCATTCAAGTTACTAACACAGGAGCTAATCGTATCAAGGCAAAGGAGGCAAGAAGAGAGGAATGGAAAACTTTTTACGATATTAATATGGTAGGACTCGATTATCAACCTTTTGATACCTCAAAATGGGAACTTATGGAGGCTGGTCTTTTAGAAGATCCTAAATTAATACCCCTTGAGATTTCCAAATAGTTATCATTTGCCAATTTAACAGGACACTGCGGGACATAAAATTTAGCTAAATTGGTTACATTTAAAAATATCATCATAGAAACATGTATCATTCATTGCTAATAACTTTATGGGTTTTACTCTTTTGCTCATGTGGTAGTCCAAAACAACAAAAGCTTGTTGAAAAAAATCCACCCAACATCATTTTTATCCTTTCTGATGACCAGGCATGGGGAGATTACAGTTTTATGAACCACCCACATATCCAAACCCCTCACATTGACCAATTGGCAAAAGAATCGGCTACTTATACTAGAGGTTATGTGACCAGTCCGCTGTGTGGACCATCTTTGGCGAGCATCATCACAGGTAAATATGCTTTTCAACACGGACAAACTGGGAATGACGCCGGTAACTCCAAACGCGAACCTCCTTTATGGATGACAAGTAATTCCAACAATCTCAAAAAGAAAAAATCAAACGACTACCTTTTTAGTAAAGAGCGAAATGATCAGTTTGATGTGATCAAAGCCAAATTTTACAAGCATAAACTTTTGACAGATTACCTTTCAGACAAAGGTTACCACTCTTTCCAGTCAGGTAAATGGTGGCTGGGATCATGGAAGGAAGGAAAGTTTGATGACGGAATGACCCACGGTGATTATAAAAAAAGAGGAAGGCATGGGGATGAAGGGTTAAAAATCGGCCGTGAAGGATTGGATCCGATCTTCAACTTCGTCGATCAAACTCAAAAAGATAAAGTTCCGTTTTTTGTTTGGTATGCGCCTTTTTTACCACATACTCCGCACAACCCTCCTAAGGAACTATTAGATAAATACATTGAAGTAGCACCCAACGAAAGTGTTGCCAAATACTGGGCAATGTGTGAATGGTTGGATCAGACAGTAGGGGATTTGATGAATTATCTTAAAGAAAAATCTTTAGACCAAAATACTCTGGTGGTTTATACCACTGATAATGGTTGGATTCAATCTGCAAAACACAACCGATACGCCCCGAGATCAAAAAGAGCCCCACACGAAGCAGGGGTGAGAACCCCAATCATGTTCAAACTACCGGGTGTGATCCAACCCGAAATCAATCACACAAACTTGGTCAGTAATATTGACTTGGTCCCAACCGTATTGAATTTTTTAAACTATAACAATAAGGAATTGCCCGGGATCAATGTTCTGAACAAAGAAAAATTGAATAAAAGGGAAGCCCTTTTCATCGAATGTTACAACCACGATATATTAAATGTAGAAAAGCCCTCTGAAACTGTTTTATACAAAATCGCATTGAATCAAAAATGGAAGTTGATGCTTCCCAATACTAAAATGGTGATAAAAGCATATGATACTCCCCAGGAGCAATATTATGGGTACTACTCCAATGAACCTCAATTATTTGACTTGGAAAATGACCCTGAAGAACAGGTAAATCTGGCGAATAAATATCCTGATATCGTTACCAAAATGAGCCGCCAAATCAATGAATGGTGGCAACCGATCCACTAAAAATCTAATCAAAACCTTATGTGTCAATTAGCCTTTAAAATGTATCTCAAACCAAATAGAGTTTCTGAATACCAAAAACGTCACAACAAAATCTGGCCTGAATTGGCACTACTTCTCAAAGAATCAGGCATTAGTGCATATCATATTTTCCATGATCCTGAAACAGATTGTCTATTCGCCTATCAGGAAACTGGTGGAACAGACTCCCAGTCATTGGGTGAAAATCCCATAGTTCAAAAATGGTGGGAACACATGAGCGACCTGATGGAAACTCACCCCAACCATTCTCCAAAACAATTAAATCTAAATAAAGTATTCTCCCTATGATGAACAGAACGATCAAACTCCTCTTTTTTTTGGTACTTTTTTGGTCATGCGACCAAAATACCGATAACCAAAACCCTCCAAATATCATTGTAATTGTAACCGATGACCAAAGGTGGGATGCCATTGGCTACGCCGGAAATGAAATCATCATCACTCCAGAACAAGACCAATTGGCAAAAGAAGGAACCTATTTCAATAAGGCTTTTGTTACCACCCCCATCTGTGGTGCGAGTCGTGCAACCATCATCACAGGAATGTATGAGCGGAAACACAAATTTACCTTGGGAGGAACCACCCTTGACTCGATCTACAACCAACAAAATTATGCTAATGAACTCCAAAAAAAAGGTTATAAAACTGGCTTTTTCGGTAAACTGGGGATTAAAAATGATGGTGGCTTGACTGAGTCCTTTTCTGAACATGAGGTCTATGACCGAAATAACCATTTCAAAGATCACAGAGGATATTATTATAAAACAATTGGAAAAGACACCGTTCACCTTACCCGATATACCGGACATAAAGCCTTAAATTTCATCGAAAATAGCTCTAAAGATCAACCCTTTTGTTTGTCCATTAGCTTTAGTGCCCCCCATGCACACGATGGTGCCTGGGAGGGGATTCAGAAACAATATTTCTGGCAGCATGAAGTAGATCATTATTATAGAGATATCGAGATCCCAGGGCCTAAAAATGCCTCAGACGAACGATTTAATGCCCTGCCCAAAGAGGTGAGAGAAGGATTTAACAGAACCCGCTGGTACTGGCGATATGATACCCCCGAACGTTATCAGGAAAGTCTTAAAGGGTACTACAGAATGATCGGTGGGGTAGACAACGAACTCGGAAAAATAAGGAATTTGCTTAAAGCAAAGGGAATAGAGGACAATACCATAATTATTTGGATGGGAGACAATGGCTATTTTCTGGGAGAGAGACAAATGGCAGGAAAGTGGTTGATGTATGACAACTCGGTCAGGGTGCCATTGATCATTTTTGATCCACGTGTCAACCGACACCATGATGTTGATGACATGGTCGCTAATGTAGATTTGGCATCTACTATTTTAGATTTTGCTGGAGTTGACGCTCAACTGAAAACACATGGAAACTCTTTGGTGCCGTATGTCAAGACCGGTCAATCTCCCTTCAAGAGAGAGGAACTTTTGATAGAGCATTTATGGGATAAGGAGTCCATCCCTGCCAGTGAAGGCATCAGAACCGAAAAATGGAAGTTTATGAGGTACAGAAACATCAAAGCCCAAGACGAGCTTTATGATCTGATCTCAGATCCAGAAGAACTCAACAACCTAGCGGGTGACACCGACCATTCAAATGTGGTATTGGAGATGAGGGAAAAGCTCGACAAGAAAATTGCGAAATACTCTCAATAAATCAGTTTGCTATAAAAGAAAAATTATATTTTCCGGATCCTAAAAGCAAGCTTGTTTTTTGCTTATTATCTTGCTGACTTAAAATTTTGGAGTTCAATTTTGGGTTTTCCAACTTCCAACTCCCCTGCGTTGGTTTATTAAGGATGACATCGGAGGAAGTATTGGCGGGTATTTCAAGGCTCAATTGTAGCTTTCCATTTTCGCGTGACCAGGCTACCCCAATTTTCCCATAATTGGAATCAAAGCCTCCCTCTACTGAGTCAAAATTTTTATCGAATAGCGGTTGGATGGTATAACGTTTGTAGCCGGGAAATTCCTCATTAATTCTCAACCCCATCAGGTTGGCATATATCCACTCGCCAATGGCACCATAAGCATAGTGATTAAATGAATTCATGCTCGGATACTGAAAGCTCCCGTCGGGCTTGATTCCATTCCATCGCTCCCAAATAGTTGTAGCTCCTTTTGTAACAGGATATAGCCACGAGGGGTATTCTGTTCTTAGCAATAATTTTATTGCTTCTTCATTTTTGCCATTATCAGATAATACATGACATAAGAAGGGTGTTCCCAAAAACCCTGTGGTGAGGTGACCATAGTCTTCTATATTATCAACCAACCTCTGTACAGCAATCTTGGTGTTTTTTTCCGAAAGTAATTTGAATTTTAATGCCAAAACATAGGCCGTTTGAGAATCAGAAACCAACATCCCATTTTTAGTAACGAATTCATCATTAAATGCCTTAACCAATTTTTCATATAGATCATTATATTTTTTAACATCATCATCATAGCCTAAGACTTTTGCAGACTTGATTAACAATTGAGTTGAATAACAATAAAAAGCTTGAGCAATCAATTTTTTGCTGGTCACAGCAGACCGCCCGGAATTATCATCATCTCTTGAGAAAAACAACCAATCTCCCCAATGATCTTCTTTAATGTAGAGATAATCCTTCGAGTTTTGGGTCATAAAATCAACCCATTTTACCATGCTTGTATACTGTCTCTCTAAAGTTTTTACATCTCCATAAATCAAGTACGAATGCCAAGGAATTATAGTAGCAGCATCGGCCCATCCTGTTCTACCAAAATTACCTCTAAGTTCTTTTGAGTCATTGAAACCTAAATAATTGTTATGAGGAACAACTCCTGGTACGGCCCCATCATCTCTTTGATCGTAGGTCAAATCAATCAACCACTTATCAAAAAAATTTTTAACATCCATATTGAATCCAGCCGTACTAAAGAATGCTTGTGCATCTCCTGTCCATCCCAATCTTTCATCTCTTTGTGGACAATCTGTGGGAACATCCAAGAAATTTCCTCTTTGACCCCACTGTATGTTTTGTTGAAGCTGATTGATCAATTCATTTGAAGTGTTCAATGAACCCGTAAATTCCATATCCGAATAGAGTGCAACTGCCTGAAAATCTTCAATATTAATTTGACTTACTCCTTCAACTTTTAGATATCTAAATCCCTGAAAGGTAAAAGTGGGATGATAAAGTTGGTCTTTTTTACCATTCAATATAAATGAGTTTTTTTGCTTTGCTGCCCTAAGATTGGTCGTGTAAAATTCACCTTCCTTGTCAAGAACTTCAGCATGATATAAAGTGACCTCTGTTCCTTTTGGAAGATCAGATTTGAACTGCACCCAACCAACAAGATTTTGACCAAAATCAATGACCTTATCTCCTGATGGAGTGGTAATTAACTCCTTTGCCTGCAAAATCTCTCTTTTTTTGATCATTTCGTTTCTCGTGTGATCCAGATTGCCTGAATAGCTCAATACCGATTTGGCTTTTTTTGAATTTGTGTTTTTCTTTTTTGGCATTGACCAATTTGGATTAAATAAATTGAAATCTACAAACTCACCATTGTATATCGATGAATTTTGAATGGATCCAAAATGATAATTCCAGTTGTCATCATTTATGATACTTTTCTTTGTGCCGTCCTCATAACTTATTACAAGCTCTGTAATGAATGACAACTCATCCCCATAATCTGTTTTTCTTTTACCACTATTGGGTCTGAAATTCTTAAACCATCCGTCTGCAAGAATGATACCCAATCTGTTATCCCCCGATGAAAGCATATCTTTAACATCATAAGCTTGGTATTGAATCCTATTACTGTATGAAGTCCATCCAGGGGTTAGGTAAGACTTGCCAACCCTTTTGCCGTTGATGTGTGCCTCATAAATCCCTCTAGAGGTGATAAATAGATTTGCTGATGTTATTTTATTGCCAACAATAAAATCATTAGTAAAGTAAGGGCTTTTTGGGCTCCTTAAATCTTCATTTTTGACTCCTATCCAGTCTGACTTCCATTGCTTTTCACCCATTAATCCTGTTGTCCAAGAGCTAATTTTACTTTGTTTAGGTCTTGCTGATCGATTGGTCCAAACCTTCACCGTCCAATAATACTTGGTTGCATATTCAAGTGATTTTCCCTGATATTTTACATAAACAGACTCAGAAGAATTGACTTTGCCTGAATCCCAAACCAAGCTTTGTTTTGAAAATATTTTATCTGTTGCAACAAAAATCTGGTAATGAGTTTGGTTTAAATCATATTCATCAGAATTAATTCTCCATGAGAAATCTGGGTTTCTGCTGTCCAATCCCAAAGGATTAATAAGTTTGTCAACTTCTAATTGAGTAATGGTTGTTTTTTGAGCTTGAACCAATAAAACTGACAAAAAAATTAAAATAGAATAAAGCGTACGCATTTTACGAGTGATTTTTTTAATAAAACTAGAATTTGGTTTTATTACAAGATAATAAATTAATCTTATAATGATTTAGTAATCAATTGGGCAGCTCCCAAAGCACATGCAAAAGAAGCAGGTTTTGCTTTAATTTTTTGTTGGGGAAATTGTTTTTTTAAAAGGGCAAGAAATACTTTATTGTCTGAAAATCCACCATCGACGTAAATTCTTTTGGGTAAAGTTTCACAAATTACATCAATTTCATTTATTAATAAATCAATCATTTCTCTCATCAATTGATAGTAGGCCGTTTCAAAATTGGGAAAGCCAAGATCATCCTTGGCTGGAGCATGGCTATTATCTAGGTATTTCCAGTGAAAGTGTTTTTTTGATTTTTTGAGTACATCTTCCATTACTTTTTTCTCCCATTGAAGTCTACGGTGGTAAAATTTTGGCATACTAAAATGTTTAATTAATTTTTCAACTTTCAACCGGTGTTCCTCTCCCAAAAAAAGGCGCGAACTTTTTACGGGGCTTCCATCAATTTTCATGTAGGCAGTAGCTCCGGCATTTATTTGTTTCTCGTCAAAAAGTGAATCGCTGGAAAAGGGATTAAAATTGATACACCACGTTCCTGTTGACAAGAGTATAAAAGACTCTTTTCCTTTCAAAAGGTAAGTAAGCAAAGCCGAGGAGCTATCGTGAATTCCGATTCCAAAGGCAATTTTTCGACCTCCAAAATTTTTGATTACCTTTTTTTGAGTTTCAACAATGGGTGGAAAAAAACGGTCAATCCCCTCCGCTTTTACCCAATGGTGATATTCTTTTTTTTTAAAGTCCCATAGATCGGTATGACAACCTATACTGGTGTATTCTGTATACATTTCTCCCGTAAAAACATAACTTAAGTACTGTGGTAAATGCAAGCTATAACGAATTTTTTTGAAAATCGCAGGGCGTTTGTATTTAAGCCAATAAAGCTGTTTGCCGGAGTTGAGTAAATTTAAATTTTTAGATCCCGTATGTGAGGCGAAAACAGATTCAGGCCCATATTCACGGTAAAAGGGCTCAAAAGTGTCGGCTTCCACCGGCTTATGGTAATCGTAGACCGGAGCAACCACCTCACCCTTCTCATCCAAGTGGATCAAGGTAGCTCCAAAACCGGAAAAATTTACCTTATGAATGACAAAAGTTTCTGAAGCTGATAAAGTCTCAAAACTCTCCTTCATCCAAGATACAATTTCGTGGATATTTTCAGAACTGTATCCGTCCTCATCCTCTATTTTGGATAGGGTGACTTTTGCTCGAGCCAAAATATTATAGTCAGCATCGAATAAAAAATATTTTTGGTTGGTTTTCCCCACATCAAAAACCAAACAACACTCTTTTTTCATTAAAGTCCGGTTGATTTAGAGTTCCTCCCTCTTTTTCTTATGAGTTGATTACGAATATCAAAAGAGCGGTAAGCTTCAAGGGCATCTAAGGCTCCTCCTTTTCTGTAAATAGACTCTTTGACCAGTGGCCTGACATCGGTTCTAAAAGCTTCCTGTAGAATAGATTGTGCGGCCGCCACATCATTTTGTGACTGAGCGACTTTCAATCCATCGTAGTTCACCAATAAGGCTCTGGCATAGGCAATTTTGATACTTTCCACAGATTGCAACAAATCTTCCATGGGGTCTTTGAGGTTGTGACTGGCATCGATCATCCAAGACAATTCAGGATTTGCAGTTTCCCGCATGCCTTTCACTAACTCACAAAAAATTAAAAACAACTGATAAGGTTTGATGCTTCCCACTGTGAGATCATCATCCCCATATTTACTGTCATTAAAATGAAATCCTCCCAATTTATTCAAATGCATCAACAAAGCAACGATCTGTTCTATGTTGGTATTGGGCAGATGATGGCCCAAGTCCACCAAAGTAGTCGCTTGATCTCCAAGTTTTGATGCCAAAAGGTGTGATGTTCCCCAATCAGGAATAACCATGGAATAAAAGTTGGGCTCGTAGGGTTTGTACTCGATCAACAGTTTCCAATCCGAAGGCAAATAATCATATATCTCCTCCAATGATTCCAAAGAACGTTGAAATGCCCCTCGAAAATCATGTTGACCTGCAAAAGAGGTTCCATCGGCCAACCAGACTGTCAAAGCCTTAGAGCCTAATTCAATGCCATGGTCGATCACTTCTTTATTGTGTCGAATGGCTTCTTTTCTCACGGCTGTATCAATATGTGATAATGACCCAAACTTATAGGAATGTAGACTCTCAGGCTGATCCTGAAAAGTATTCGAATTGACCGCATCAAACACAATGTCTAATCTGTTAGCTAAATTCTTGATGGCCTTGTAATCTTTTGGTATGTCCCAAGGAATGTGAAGACTTATGGCACCACTAGATCGGTTCAAAGTATGAAGAATCCCTACATCTTTGATTTTTTCCTCCAAAGTAGAGGGTTCACCGCCTTTGGGAAATCTCCCAAAACGAGTCCCTCCGGTTCCCAATGCCCAACTGGGAATAGCGATTTGAAAGGCACCGATTTGATCAACCACAGCCTCTATATCCAACCCTTTTTGGGTTAAACTTTCTCCCAAATGGTCAAAATTAGTTTTATGCCTCGGCAGTTGTTCCTCGTTAAAAGTTTTAAGTTTTTTTTGATCCAACATGGTTTTTATGCTTATCTAACAAAGGAGTTTGCCATTCCTCCATCTACATTGATAGTGTTTCCTGTACATTTATCCAACAAGGCCAAAAAGGCAAAAACACCATTGGCAATGTCTTCAGGTCTAATGATTTGATTCAAAAGATTTCTTTTTGCATAGAAAGCGGGCAACTCCTCCACGGTGATACCATAAGCTTTTGCTCGCCCCTTTGCCCATTCACCTTCCCAGATTTTACTCCCAACAATCACTCCATCGGGATTGACTGTATTGACCCTGATCTTATCTGAGGCCAATTCGGCTGCCAAAAGTCTTGAAAGATGGATTTGTGCTGCTTTTGCCGTCCCATAACCTGCATTGTTGGGCCCGGAAACCAAACCGTTCTTACTGGCAATATTAACTATACTTCCGCCTAAACCTTGTATTTTCATTATTCTAGCGGCTAGTTTTGATAAAAGGAACTGGCCTTTAACCAGTACGTTTTGCAATAAATTCCAATCTGCTTCTGTAGTGTCAACAAGTGGCTTTGAAATCGCTAAACCGGCACTGTGAACCACTATATCTAAACCACCGAATTGCAAACAGGTTTCTTGAATAGCATCCTCCAAACTCTCGGCTTTAGTAACATCACATTGACACCCTATGGCTTGGTCAGAACTGTAATTTAAAGTAGCCTCCTCAAGGTATTTCTTAGAGATATCAGTGAATACGACATTGGCTCCTTCAGCAATAAGTTTGTCAGCTATGGCCCTGCCAATGCCTCCCCCTGAACCCGTGACTAAAGCAACTTTTCTGGAAAGAGGTTTTTCCTTTGGTTGTCGTTGTAATTTGGCTTCCTCCAACAACCAATATTCTATATTAAAAGCCTCTTGTCGAGGTAGAGAAGTGTATTTTTAAATAGCCTCTGCTCCACGCATCACATTTATGGCATTGATATAAAATTCACAGGCCACCCTGGCTGTTTGTTTATTCTTGGCAAAAGTGAACATACCTACTCCCGGATATAATATCACAACTGGGTTGGCGTCCCTAACAGCAGGGCTATCTTTGTGCTTACAGGAATGATAATACTCACGATAATCATCACGATACTGTTCAAATGAATCAGAAATTTTATCTAAAACCATTTGCTTATCACTTAGGTCTTGTTCAGGTGTTAAATTCAGAATAAGGGGTTTAATTTTTGTCCTTAAAAAGTGATCTGGGCAAGAGGTTCCCATAGGAGCCAAACGTTCAAGGTCATTACTGTTAATAAATTCCAAAACTTTTTCATCATCAGTAAAATGGCCAATCATCATATTTTCCGAGGAGCAAAGACCTCTTAAAATGGGGGCAAGTTGTGCTGCTTTTTCTTTCCTTTTTTCATCAGATAAACTTTTGATTTTTTGCCCCCCAAAAACACTACTATTTTTAGCAACTTTATCCTCGATGTAATGTGAAGCCGCTTCGATGACTTCTAAACTGTTGACATAGCATTCGTAGGAAGTCTCTCCCCAAGTAAAAACCCCATGACTACCCAAAACAATCCCTCTAATACTGGGATTTTCATTCAAACATTTTTCCAATTGTAATCCCAAATCAAAGCCAGGACGTTGCCATGGCACCCAACCCATAGTATCCCCCCAAATTTCTTTGGTGATTTTTTCACTATCCTCTGCCGCTGCGATGGCGATTAATGCGTCTGGATGTAGGTGATCAATATGTTTGAATGGAAGCAATCCATGAAGTGGAGTATCAATAGAAGGTGCCCTACTGTTTAAATCATATATACAGTGATTGAAAAGGGCAACCATTTCATCTTCGTACTCTAATCCACGGTAAACTTTTTTAAGATCATGTAGCCTCTGATTGTACAAGCCTGCAATTCCGTTACGTTTGAGGGTACCAATGTCTCCACCAGATCCCTTAATCCACATTACCTCTACCTCCTCATTGGTAATGGGATCTTTTTCAATGGTTTTACAACTGGTGTTTCCTCCTCCATAATTGGTGATTCTTAAATCCTCACCCAAAATATTTGAACGGTACAAAAATAGAGAGACTTGGTCGTCTCCGAATAGCTTTGCCTTTTTATCATCCCATAAATAGTTTACAAACTTGTACTCACTTTTAGCTTCCATATTTTAATATTAAGGAACTCAAATTTACTTTTTTCTAAACTAATAAGTATTTTCTATATCAACTGATGAAATATAAATTGAAGACCAATTTTTTTAAACTCTAAATAAATTCACCGATTAGATAAAATTTTATCCAATGGCATTTCACTAGAATCTTGATTTTTTAATACACTTGGTATAGTGAGAAAAAAATTCGCTAATGAAAATGAAAGTGTTTTAAATTAAAATAAATTCAGGTTTGTTAAGCGAAAATCATTTTAAACAGTGCATTAAAGGTTATTACATTTCAAACAATTGATTAGTTTTAGAGAAACAAAAAATTATGGCTAAAAACGATAAAAAGCCGTCAGAGTTTGAAAGAGAGTTGGTTCCAGAAAATAAATTAAGGAGCTGGAAAAGCTTTTTAGGAATGTATGCCGGTGAGCATGCAGCAGGCACTGAATTTATGATTGGCCCTCTTTTTCTCACTGTGGGAGTAAGTGCTTTTGATTTACTTGCCGGTTTGTTTTTGGGAAATTTAATGGCGGTTTTATCTTGGCGGTTCATCACAGCCAATATTGCAGTTAAAGAACGTTTTACACTGTATTTCAAACTTGAAAAAATTTCTGGAAAAAAATTGGTAAATTTTTATAATGTAGCCAATGGTGTATTATTTTGTTTTTTGGCGGGTTCCATGATCACAGTTTCGGCAACTGCAGTAGGAGTTCCTACAGGTTTGGAAATGCCTAAGCTGACTGATGTAATGCCCAACAGCGTCACATGGATAATTGTGGTTATAATTATAGGAGGCCTAACCACATGGATAGCAGCCAGAGGATATGGAATGGTTTCCAGGGCGGCCAACTGGATGTCTCCAATTATTGTATTGGCTTTTTTAGCCTGTGGTGTTGTTGCGTCAAACCAATTGGGAATCCAAAGTTTTTCCGATTTTATAGCCGTTTGGGGAGAAGGATCGGAACCCTTTCCCGGACAAATAAAATACACCTTTTGGCATGTTTTTCTGTGGTCGTGGTTTTGTAATGCAGCCATGCATATCGGAATGTCCGACCTTTCAGTATTCAGATACGCCAAATCTGTGGAGTCAGGCTGGACTACTGCCGCTGGGATGTATATAGGTCATTACGTGGCTTGGATTGCAGCCTGTTTACTATATGCCGTCTATATTAAATCGCCTGAAGCAGCTGCTTTTTTGGCAGAGGGAACTGCGCCGCCTGTCGCTCCTGGTCCTCTGGCCTACAACGCCATTGGTTGGTTTGGAATAATTGCTGTTATATTAGCGGGATGGACCACTGCCAACCCTACCATTTATAGATCAGGATTGGCATTTCAGGCCATACTTCCCAAATTGTCCATTTCAAAAGCTACGTTATTGGCAGGATCTGTGGCGACCATCGCGGGTATTTTCCCCGCCTTTGCCATGAAACTCCTTGATTTTGTTGCAGTATATGGGTTTATCCTGGCTCCTGTAGGGGCTATTATTGTTTTTGAATATTATTTTGCCGATCGATATGGTGTGATCAAAAACTACGCTGAAAAAAGTAACATCGCTTTCAACAGGTCAGTATTTTTTGCCTGGTTGATCAGTTTTGTGATCTTTTTTGGCTGGTCTAAAACCCAAGGGGTGTTCTTATCTTTTCTTACTCTTCCTGCATGGTTGTGTTGTGGAATCCTTTTTATTATTTTTAGTAAGATTTTTCACAGAAAGTAATTCCCCTAATTGAAATGTCAAAACCAATTCAATACAATCCACGTTATCCTTCAATTGAAGATCTAAGGGCCAAAGCCAAAAAAAGAATTCCCAAATTCGCATTTGAGTATCTAGACGGGGGTTGTAACGAAGACATTAGTCTTTATAAAAATACAAATGAGCTCCGAAAAATAGAGATGAAACCCCGCTATTTAGTTCCTTTCCAAGGAGCTAACTTAAAAACCGAATTATTTGGACATCAATATGAAGCTCCTTTTGGAATATCTCCTGTCGGTCTTCAGGGTTTAATGTGGCCCAGGTCTCCAGAAATTTTGGCCAAAGCCGCTTTTGAACATAATATTCCATTTATACTTAGCACCGTTACTACCGCCAGCATTGAAACCATCGCCAAAATTACAGAGGGTCAAGCTTGGTTCCAACTCTATCATCCTGCTGAGAATAGAGTAACTGAGGATATAATAAAAAGAATTGGTGCGGTAGGTTGTCCAGTTATGGTTATTCTTGCAGATGTTCCCTCCTTTGGATATCGACCCAGAGACATCCGAAACGGATTGTCCATGCCCCCCAGAATGACATTACAAAATATACTCAGGGTAATGAAAAGACCTGAATGGGCCCTAAGAACACTGATCAATGGACAACCAAATTTTGAAGTATTAAAACCCTATATGCCCAAAAATCTTAATTTAAAACAACTGGGCAAATTCATGAATGCCACTTTTGAGGGACGTCTAAATGAGGAAAAAGTAAAGAAATTGAGGGACATGTGGAAAGGAAAATTGGTGATAAAAGGAGTAGAGTCTCAGGCAGATGTTGAAATGGCGATTCGATTGGGCTTGGACGGCATAATCATTTCCAACCATGGGGGAAGACAGGTAGATATGGGACAAGCCACGATAACCTCATTACAAACCATTGCACCAAAGTATAGGGCTCAAATAAAAATTATGATGGACAGCGGTATTCGAAGTGGAGCTGATATTGGTAGAGCACTTTCCTGCGGAGCAGATTTTACTTTTTTGGGAAGGAGTTTTATGTATGGTGTCTCTGCACTGGGAAAAAAAGGTGGAGATCATACCATTTCTATATTAAAAGCACAATTAACCCAAGTGATGGAGCAGATGTGCTGTGAAAACCCCAAAGACCTCGCCAAAAGGCTTATTTAGATAATAGAAAAGTTAAAAACTTATCCTACTCTATAACGATTCAATATATCCATATTTAGATCAAAGCCAATCCCAGGCCTTTTAGGAACCGTTACATATCCATCGCTGTCTAATTTTAACTTTGGAAAAAATAACTCTTTTCGAAGTTCGTCCACCTCAGGTGGGTAATACTCAAGTAACTCACCATTTGAAACCGCAGCGACCAATGGTAATTGCAACTCTTGACATCCGTGGGGTGCAATTTTTAGACCCTTTTCTTCGGCCATTTTTGCGACTGCCAAAGCCACATCATAGCCGGGACAAATAGTAGCATCTACATTGAGCATACTTGCTCCCTTATTTTCAATAAGAGTTTCAAAATCAGCAAGTGTGTAGTAATTTTCTCCCGCTGAAATGGTCAAAGATGTTGAGGCATTTAGGGTTTTGTGGGCTTTAAAATCATGTATGGCCAAAGGCTCTTCAAACCAATACACGTTGTAGTTTTCCATTTCTTTAGCATATTCCATGGCAGTGGGCAAATCAAATGCGCAATTGGCATCTACGAGCAAATCTAGATTGGAGCCAATGGCTTCTCTGGCAGCTTCGATGCGTTTCATGTCCATAGCAATTCCAGCAGAGGGATCCCCAATCTTGATTTTTACGGCGGTTGCATTCAAAGTATTAACATTGTAAAGCAATTCCTCCTTTAATTCCTCAAGTCCCTTATCTTTTGCATAGTATCCCCCAGCAATATATGCCCTTACTCTTTTTTGCTGACCTCCCAAAAGGTTGTGAATGGACTTGCCCTCCATTTTTCCCCTTATATCCCAGCAAGCAATAATTATTGCAGCCAATACCTGAGTATGCAATCCAGCAGAACCTAGAATTTTATTTTGCTTTTCTCCCAATTTGAGGGACAATTTTTCTGTTTCTAGGGGATTCTCTCCAATCAAAAAAGACTTGTAATAGTCCACAAAAAGCTTGGAAAAATTATTGGGTCGTACTGCCGCCGTACCACCATTCCATCCTATTCCATGAATTCCCTGATCAGTATAAACAGTTACTAAATGAAGTCGACCTGGACCATAAAAATGCATACCATTCCATATCCCAGGTCTTTCCCATTCAAAGGACTGGCTAGTGATTTGAGTGATTTTGATGGCCATAAGTTGTAATAAATTTTAATTTAATAAAATTATTTCTTTTATATCTTCGGGAAATTTGTCGGGTACCAATTCCCATAATATCGGCAAAAGGAAGTAAACCATTACAGTAATGATAAGGATTGATGTAATGTTCAATAAAAATCCTTTTTTGACCATATCTGGCATTTTCAAAAAGCCTGAACCAAAAACTATTGCGTTTGGTGGTGTAGCAACCGGCAACATAAACGCACATGAAGCAGATACAGAGGCAGCAACCATCAATACAAATGGATGTAAATCAAATTCAAGACTAATGGGAGCTAAGATAGGAAGCATCATAGCAATGATTGCCATATTTGAAGCAATCTCTGTTAAAAAATTAACCACAGTTGCCAATAAAATAAGTAAAAAAAAGAGGTTCAATGTACCAAAAACAGAAATTTGATTCCCGACCCATTGAGACAATCCGCTGCTATCCACTGCTTTGGCAAAGGACATACCAGAACCCAACAATAATAGTACCCCCCAAGGTAAATTTACTGTATCCTTCCATTTCAGAATTTTTTCCTTCTTATCTTTTGAATTGATTATGAATAAAAGTGTTGCAAAAAATATGGCAATTATCGTATCGTCAATATTGGGGAAAATATTTTTAAGTAAAAAATTCTTTGTTATCCAACAAATAGCCGCTGCTATAAATACAAAACTTACCACTTTTTGCTCATATGTAAAACTACCCAATCCCTGCCTCAATTTTGAAATCTCTTCTCTACCTCCAATAAAACTAATTTCTTTAAAAGAAAAAGCCATTCTGGTCAAATAATACCATGAAAAGAACAGGAGTATCATTGAGAGTGGAAAGCCAAAAATAAACCAATCAATAAAAGATATTTCATAACCATATATTTGAGAAATGGCACCCGCCATGACCATATTTGTTGGAGTGCCGATCAGTGTAGATACACCTCCAATGGATGCACTGTAAGCAATCGAAAGCATTAATGCCTTTGCAAAAGTATTGCGTTCGTCCACATTAACCTTTGAATTGTCCATTAATTGTTTAATGATAACAATTCCAATGGGCAACATCATAACCGAAGTAGCGGTATTGGAGATCCACATTGATAGAAAGGCTGTGGCGAGCATAAAGCCCAAAATAATTTTTCTGATATCCGTTCCTATTAAATAAATGATATTAAGCGCAATACGCTTGTGTAAATTCCATTTTTCGATGGCAATGGCAATTATAAAACCTCCCATAGTAAGAAAAACCAACTTATGCCCGTAGGATGCAGTTGTATCAGCCAATTCCATCCCGCCTGTTAGAGGAAATAGAATCATAGGAAGCAATGCTGTTACTGATATGGGAAGGGCTTCAGAAATCCACCATATAGCAATCCAAAGTGATGAAGCTAAAACCGCTTTTGAAGCGGCATTTAGATCCTCTGGATTAAAAAACAAAAGGATTAGAAAAAATACACTCGGTCCCAAGTAAAGTCCAAATTTTTTTGAGGACATCGCATCTTTTTTTTAAATATAAAGGATTTAACAAACTTTATTTCCAAATGAATAAAAAATCTCAAGAAAAAACAGTTTTGACTTATCATTAGATATTAACTAATGTTTTATTTCCCCGATTTTGGATTTATTTTTGTTGAATATGGAGAAAGTTAAAACATTAATAATCGGCAGTGGCCCAGCAGGTTACACTGCTGCTATTTATGCAGCTCGTGCAGACCTAAAACCTATTTTGTACACCGGAATGGAACCTGGTGGACAATTAACTACTACAACTGAAGTAGATAATTTTCCAGGGTATCCTGATGGAGTTGATGGCCCTACTATGATGGTAGAATTACAAAAACAAGCCGAACGTTTTGGTACTGAGGTAAGGATTGCACATATAAACAAGGTGAAATTCTCGAAGGAAATTGGAGGAATCCATAAAGCATATGTTGAGGATGGAGCGGAGATTCACGCACAAACTATTATCATCAGTACTGGAGCTACAGCCAAATATTTGGGCTTACCCAGTGAACAAAAACTTCGAGGTGGAGGAGTTTCTGCTTGTGCCGTTTGTGATGGTTTTTTCTACAAGGGTCAGGAAGTAGCAATTGTTGGGGGAGGTGATACAGCCGCTGAAGAGGCTACTTATTTGGCCAACATTTGCTCCAAAGTCACCATGTTGGTCAGGAAAGATCATATGCGGGCTTCTAAAGCCATGCAGCACCGGGTAACCAATACGCCCAATATTGATCTGCGCTACAATCATGAGATCGATGAAGTCTTGGGAGATGAAGTCGTGGAAGGACTTAGAGTTTTCAATAACCAGACCGGTAAAAAAGAGGAAATTAAGATTACTGGACTATTCATTGCCATTGGACACAAGCCCAATACAGATATTTTTCAAGGTCAGTTGGATATGGATGATGAGGGATACCTGATTACAAATGGTAAATCAACCAAGACTAATTTGCCAGGCGTTTTCGCTTCCGGAGATGTGCAAGATAAAGAATACAGACAAGCTGTAACAGCTGCAGGTACTGGTTGTATGGCTGCATTGGATGCGGAACGCTACTTACAAACCTTGTAGATCAAAAATTGCCCTCAGGATTATTAGCTTCAAAATAGACTAGATTTTTATCTTCAAAACCATAGACCACATTAATTGGATTGCAGCATATTTCGCAGTCCTCTACATACTCTGTTTGACTCAATGAGGGGTCTAATAACATGGAAATCTCCTCCCAGCAATAAGGGCATTGAAAGAAATGTTCATACATTAGTTCTTTGTAATTGATTCAATGTCAGCAACGAGTTTATCCCAATTTTCCATGTGTTGTGACAATCGTTTTTTCTTTTCTTGGTATTGATCAAAAAAATCAGGGATGCTGATGGTCTGATCATAATTAATCTCTAATTCAAGGTCAATACCTTTAATCTCCTTTTCTAAAGTGGAGATTTGATTTTCAAGCTTACTAAGTTTATTTTTAAGTGATTTCTCCTTTTTCTTAAGGGTGTAATCATTATGTCGGATATCCAATGATTTACTTTTACGTTCTGTCTTTTCCAATTCTTTTAAGGTATCCCATTTTTTGTTTACTAAATAGGTATTGACATCGTCCAAATACAGTTTAGTTTTACCATTCTTAAATTCAAGTACTTGATGACACAATCCAGATAGAAAATCACGGTCGTGAGAAACCATTAAAAGGGTCCCCTGAAAATTAATGAGTGCATCTTTTAATATCTTTTTGGATTGAATATCCAAGTGATTCGTGGGTTCATCCATAACCAAAACGTTTAAAGGTTGCAAAAGTAGCTTGCAAAGCGCCAGTCGGTTGCGTTCTCCACCAGAAAGCACACTGACTTTTTTTTCTACTGAATCCCCTCTAAATAAAAATGCACCTAGCATATTTCTGACCTTACCTCTGTTATCGGATGTGGCAGCATCTTGAACAATTTGTAAAACTGTTTTGGAAGTATCAAGGGTTTCGGATTGGTTTTGAGCAAAATAACCTATTTTGACATTATGCCCCAACCTAAGGTTACCTGTCCCCTTGATTACAGATACAAGTAATTTGGCGAGTGTAGATTTGCCCTGACCGTTTTGACCTACAAAAGCCAGCTTTGTTCCCCTTTCAATGTAGAGATTTATATCGCTTAGCACTTTTTTATCACCGTAACTTTTTGCTAGGCCTTTGGTTTCAAAAATCATTTTTCCAGGTTGAAGGGCTACAGGAAACTTAAGTCTCATGGCTTCTGTCTCTTCTGCATCAATTTCGATACGTTCCACCTTATCCAGTTTTTTGATTAGTGATTGTGCCATGCTGGCTTTGGATGCTTTGGCCCTAAAACGCTCAATAAGTTTTTCAGTTTGTTGGATTTGCTTTTCTTGATTTTTCTGGGCGGCTTGCTGTTGTGCTCTCATCTCCTCTCGTAAGGTCATAAAAAGGGTATAGGGCTTTTTCAAATCAAAGTACCGTTTGTTTACAATCTCAATGGTTCGGTTCGTTACCTGATCCAAAAACATTATGTCGTGAGAGACCAATACCACCGAACCTTTGTATTTCATTAAAAACTGTTCCAACCACTCGATCGAATCAATATCCAAATGGTTAGTTGGCTCGTCAAGTAAAAGAAGATCGTGAGATTTGAGGAGGATTTTTGCCAATTCGATACGCATACGCCAACCCCCTGAAAAGTTAGAAGTAAGTTGATCAAAATCAGAATTAATAAAGCCGAGCCCTGCCAATATTTTTTCAGATTGGGTCTTGTATTGATAGCCTCCCATAACCTCAAATTCGGTCCCCAGATCACTCAACTCCTGAATAAGTTCTTGATAATTATCAGTTTCGTAATCTGTTCGGGTATTGAGCAGATCGCTGACTTGGTCTTGACGGGATTGATTTTTTAAAATTTCAGGAAAGGCTTGAAAAGTTTCTTCCAAAACTGTTCGATGATTTTCTACCTCTAACTCTTGCGGCAAATAACCAATGGTAGCATTTTTTTCTATAGATATCCCCCCTACAGAGGGACTGTTTTTCCCAGCCAATAATTTGAGGAGAGTACTTTTTCCGGCACCATTTTTTCCAATAAGTCCAATTCGATCACCCCGACCAATTCTGAAGGAAAGGTTTTCAAAAAGAACTTCCCCTCCAAAAGAAACCCCTAAATTTTGAACATCAAGCATGATTCATTTTTTCAGTTACGAAAATACTGTTTTTCAAATCGTTTTATATCGGCTTCGGGTGGGAGTTTTTCTATATTGGTTATGAACCGGAAAAGCCAGTTGGACAATAGAGGAGCCATTAGCACTCCGCGGGTTCCTAAACCATTTAAAAGGTATATTTTGTCATATTTTGGGTGTCTACCTATCAAAGGTCTTCTGTCTATGACAGTAGCTCTAATTTGAGCTTTGTGATCGAGAATTTGAAAAGGAAGTTTTAGAAATTGTTTTAATTTAGAAATTAACCAATCTTTTCCCTTTTCCGATACTTTGGTGGTCTTGTCCATTTGATTAAAAGTTGCACCCACCCAAAAGGTTTTATCTCCCATAGGTGATAGAAAAATAGGCCCTTTGAAAATGACTTTCTCAGTAAGTTGTTCACACTTAATAGTGAGGATTTCACCTTTAGACCCTATCAATGGTAAATAATTGAAATATGGATTTTTGACCCCTTGATATCCCTCGCAAAATACAATTTGACGGGCTTTAATATTTTTATATTCCACATCTTCTCCTACAATTAATACCTTATGATCAAATTTTTCTGATATAAATTGGTGGGGAATAATTTTTTTGATGTAGCAAGTCAAAAGTGTTATAATATCAACTCTGGCACTTTGTGTCACCTCTCCAAAAGCAAAAGGAGCACTGACCTCGGGAAATTTATCTTTTGGAATCAAATGTTGATTTAAATACTTTTCAAGAGAAGTTCTTGAGGCAGCAATGCTCCAATTATTTTGTTCATGAACATCATTTAAGATTCTGTAAATGGGTAATTTATGAATGATCTGGGTTTGAAGCCATTTCTCAAGATTGGAATAAAAGGGGAGTGCATAATCTAAAAATTCCTTTGCTTTCCAAATTGGATTGAATCTTTTTAAAACTATTGGATTGAGAATTCCCGCAGCGATATGAGAGGCACTATGATCATCTTGAGTCAGCACTACAAAACTTTTATTCTGCCTTCGTAATTGTTCGGCATAATTGAGTCCGGCGATTCCAAAACCCACTATTAGTGTATCTACTTTCATAAATAAAAAAAGCGTTATCATTCGATAACGCTTTAAAAGTGAACGTATTTTAATTTAGTTATTCCATAAATCCTGTTCGTAATCCCTAATAACAGATTTAATTCTCTCAGATTCAAGAAGCATCCTTAAGGCATCTTCTTGGATATAATCATCAATTTGCCTATCCTCATAAATATTCTCTTCTTTATAGATTGTTGCATTGAATCTTCTCGAATTTAACATATGATCAAAGGTTATAGGCTGAGATGAATTTCGAGTATTAAAAACTTTATTAGAATTTAATACAGGTCTTGCATCCGGAAACCAAACCCAAAATAAAGGAACTGGTTCATCATTTGCATCAGGATTAATATTATAATCTTTGAGTTTACTCGGTTGAATAACATATGGGGCTATTCCAAGCAACCTATATTTTAATTCACCTAAACGTTTGTCAACGTACCAGGTGCCCTTTATTCGATATTGTCTTACATACTTAGCAGATAAATCATAATTTACAATAAAATCATTATTCCAGATTCCAAAATCATTATAATAATCAATTGCGGCTTTTGTTGTATCAGGATATGAGAAATTAACCTCCTCAGTTTCAAGTTTATTTCTAAAATAAGGATCAGAATATATTTCTTTAATCTCACGATTTTCAATTCCGTCTTTCAAAACATCCCATAAAGATTTTCTATCTGTTCCAAGATTATCAGTTTCTGTAGGATAATAAAATGGGAAATTTACTCTCTCATCTAAATCAATAATTTCCCAGACAGTTTTAGACCAAAGAACATCTCTGTCATCAACATATCCATACTTGAGAGGCTGCTCGTCATTTGATTCCAGCTGCTGGTCATTTAAAACACCTACGTCCTGAGGAACTCTGGCGTTTAAAAGATTTGCCTGGCCTTTACAAATTAACGCATTTAAAAAAAATGCGATTGATAGTATATGATGAGCATGAAATTTCATAAAATCATATAATTTGAACTATTACAGGTCTACACTTTTGAAGTTGTAGATTTGGATTTTTTGTTGCTTTAACCTTTATATCGAAAATAGTTACTTTTGATCCAGATCTGGCGCTTCTTAATGTTCGTTTTGCTTTATCATCGAATCTATCTCCTGATACAATTACATCAGGAAATCCTTGGACACTTAGTGTAAAACCAACAACTCTTATAGGCAAATCAAAATCGAAATCTTCAAATGTAGCTGATATTTTTTGATTTGCTAAAGCTGATTTTGGTACAGATACTGAACCGGTTTCACCTAAAACGACACCTGAAGGAGAGGGCAATCCTTTAATTCTGAACTTTGTAATTGTTGATACTGTTTTTCCATCAGGTAAAGTTCCACTTGCTTTTATAGAAATCTCTCTACCTCGACCTGGAGTTAAACTGTATTTACTTCCCTTTTGTCTTTTGAGTCCTGGAGCAGATGCTCTCACTTTATTATCTGGTATACCAGGTATTGAAATGGTCATAGGATTTTCTACACCTCTGTATACTACATTCATTTTATCTGCTGAAATAACAGCAGAATTAGGTTTAGAAATTACAGCAAAGGATTGGTTAACAGGAATTTTTGATTCTACACCATCGTTAAGAAATACTAAGTCACCTGTTATTTCGTGATCTCCTGGACTTCCGGCAGAAACATTAAGTTTAATACCTCCAGCTATAAGTTCATAATCTCCTTCCTGTAGTGATCTACCGTCAATTTTTAGTTCAACTCTATTTGGATTTTGGGCGCCCCCTTTTCTTCCTAAAATGACACTACCATCAAATTTTTCTCCTTGATAATATGCTCCTTTTTCAGTTTTCAACAAACTGATATAATTGGATTCATTTACATTAGAGGACATTTTAAGTTCCTTTCCCATTAAAGTAGCAAATACATCATGCTCAGTTTGACGTATATCGTTTTGCATAATTGCAAGTTTTGCCAAAGATGAGACCAGGGGAAAGTCTTTAAAGTTTGCATCAAACCATGGCTCATCCATACCATCTCTATTTTGAATATTTCTATTTTCATCACCAAGATCAAAACGTGCTTCGACCATTTCGATATATTCAGGAAATTGACTACCAAAAACTTGAATGACATGACCTCTATAAGCCTCAATCATGCTTAAAAACTCTTCTTTTTTCTCTTGTGCATCAGCCGAACCTTCTTTAAAGAAAATAACATTTAGCTTGTCTCCCTTATCCATTTGGGAATATTCTTTAAGTTCAGGATCTTTTTCTTTCTGTTCAGCAGTTATTGTTTCAATAATTTCCTGAATTTTGTTGTAAAAAGCATCTGATTCTTCTTTTATTTCTTTAGCAGTTCTAAGATGTCCAATCCATTTTCCGCCTTTTTCCTTTGCATTTGTTTCAATATTTTCAAAAAGAGCGTCGTTACTTTCGTCAACTCTTATATTTGCATCAGTGATTTTAACCCACATCTGGCCAAATCCATCCAAAACTTCCTTACTTACGTTCAAAGCAAGCATTGTGATGAATACCAGATACATCAAACTTATGAGTTTCTGCCTGGGTGTTTCTTTTGCTCCAGCCATGTCCTTTGCTAGTTTTTATTCATTGCATTAAGCATACCATTGTATACTTGATTCAGAGCTGCAAGATTAGAGGATAAAGCCTCCATTTGCTGTTTTAATTTTGCAGCATTTTCAGCAACTTGTTCATTAAAGGCAGCATTATTTCCTGATGAGCTAATTTGAGTTGCATATACTTGGTTAAGTTGCTCCAATTTTTGAGAAGCTTTTACCAATTGTTCACCATAGCTGGCTGAGGACGATGCGGCTTCAGCTGCAGGAGTCAATGATTGAGCAGATGCTTCAAGATTTTTTATGCTTCTAGTCAAGTTATTCATCAATGTAACATCAAGCTTTGCCTCTTTAAGCATTTCATCAATTTTAGAGGATAGACCCTGCTCACCACTTCCTGAGGCAGTTTTAGATGATCCACCTTTAACTTTTTTTACAAAATCTTCATGTTCCTCCTTTATTTCTCCTGTGTTCAAAGCTGCTACCGTAAAAATAAGAGCTTCAGTTCCTAGACCAAGTCCTAGTACCAAACCACCCGTTATAGGACCAAACTCCAAGTGAAGAATTTTAAATAAGGCTCCAATAATTACAACTGCTCCACCTAATCCAAAGAGCATGTGCATTGCCACTTTACCTTTTAATCTTTTTTTTAGTGCTTTATCATCCATCTTAAATTATTTTTAAATGTTAAATTGAATTTTCTAAAATATAAATTTATTTGATCTTTACCTTGGATGTTCCCAAATAATCTTGAACAGTTCTAAAACCAATGTAGCTTCTAGAGGTGTCTGAATACTCATAATCTCTTGAACTAACCCTTAAAAAATATGCAACATCTTTCCATGATCCACCTCTAATAACTTTTCTTTTCTCTTCTCTAATAGAAAGATTAGGATTTAAAGTCGAGACGTATTCGTATGCTCCAGAATCGTATGAGGAACTTGTCCATTCAGCAACATTTCCGGCCATATTGAAAAGGTTAAAGTCATTGGGCAAGTAGGATTTAGCTTCGACAGTATATACGGCTTGGTCAGCGGCGTAATCACCCCTGAGGGGTTTAAAATTAGCAAGAAAACAAGCCCTGTCATTAAGCAAATAAGGTCCTCCCCAAGGATAAGTCCCTGAGGGAATACCACCTCGGGCAGCATACTCCCACTCTGCCTCGGAGGGAAGTCTAAAGTTGTTAACAAGTGGCTTACCTTTAGATTTCTGATAACTATTTTTATAATGTGTTCTCCAATGACAAAAGGCAACAGCCTGTTCCCATGAAATACCTACAACAGGATAATCTTGAAAAGCCGGATGGGAGAAATACTCATTATGCATTGGCTCATTATAAGAATATATAAAATCCTTAATCCAAACAGTTGTATCAGGGTAAATTCTAACTGTGTCAATTTTAATATATGGCTTACGGTTAATGAATTTATTACGGGTACTTTTAGATTTAGCAGCTGCAGCCTCTGCATCAAACCAAGTATATTTATATTGTAATTTTGACACATCAATTTTCATCTCACCATTATACCAGAGGTCAGGAGGCAAATACATAGAGTCTAGTACTTCAGAATATGCGGCATCTGGATAATCCTCAGTTTCCCAATAAATATCATTATCCCAATTTAGAGGCCTTAAGTATTTATCGGGTTCGACATCGTAATAATTCTCTCTCATATATTTTTGAAAAGGACTTAAATCAGATGTATCAGAATCTTTATATGCAAACTCATTGATACCATCAGTATTTCCTTCTTCTCCAAGACCATCCTCTTCAATTTTTCTTGCAAGTAATGCCATAGTGACAGAATCCTTCACCCAATAAACGAATTGCTTGTATTCAGAGTTGGTAATTTCAGTCTCATCCATGTAAAAAGAGGGTACTGTAACAGTTTTTGCTGCAGCATTATTAAGACGCGCCACATCTTCATCAGATTTACCCATGATAAAAGCACCACCTTCGATAAGGGTCATTCCATAGGGTTTTTCGGGGAACCATTTTTTCTGTTTTACCCCTATTAGCTCTCCCCTATTTTTATTACCACAACTGTAAACAGTTGTTGCCAATAGGATAAGAATAAAGAACCTTTTCATCACAACAGGTGATAGAAAGTAATTATTTAATAAGTATAAAACTAAAAATTTTCTCACTAATTCTTTTGTTTCTCAATAATGTCTAAAATTCCAGTGGCTTATAAGGCAAAAATAAGAATTTAAAATTCAACAATTTAACTAAATTCTTTTTGTAGCTTTCCACCACTTATCAGGAATTTTATCACTGCAAGCATCCAAATAATCTTTATGCGTGCAAGGTAATAACGCTGATGTTTTGTTTTTATTATCCAAATAACTTTGATTTGTTATTTCAATCCACCAACGATTACTTTTTTCACTTTGATAAAAAACCATTTCCATGTCAGATAAAGCTACAGTATATCTGACAAAACCACTACTAGTAAGTACTGGATACTCATCAAATCTACTGCTGAAACCTTCTATAAAATACCATACAATTTGTGCTAATAATTTATGAGAAATAGCTGTATTGATATGTTCAAAGACACCAAAAGTATCTAACCGATCACTGATTCCAGCGTACCTTGCAAGGGCGCAAATTGTCCTTGCATCAATTCCATTCGGTTGACCCGCAGAATGATTTACGGCTTGCCAACTTAGTGATTTCATATCGAATCCAGCGATATTGGCATCTCTAAAAAAAGGTTCAGTTTGAACAACATTGTCTAATATTACTCCGAGTCTAAGTGAATCGAAATGAAGCTTTTCCATCAAATCTAACTCCTCCTGAGCTATGTAGTAGCTTTGATAACCCAGATTGGTATAGTTGTATAAAAAATTAGGCTGTTCCATAATGATTCGACTCATGTATGACCTACCTGAAATTAATTCTTCCTCTTGTGAAAAATCAAATTGATTGTCTACCGAAATAATATTGACCAATTGATCGATTGCTTGATATGATTGGTACATAGGGAAAATAAGATCATGGCTTCCCCCAATAAAAACAGAAACAATATTCAACTGTCTCAAGTGAATACAAATTTCTTTTAAGGCAAAATAGGTGTCTTCTGGACTGGCTCCATTTGGCAAATCTCCCAAATCACAAATTTTAAAATTCCAATTTCCCGGAAAAAGACGGTAAAATGATTTTCTAAAATCATCCAATTTATATTTAGCGGTTGGAAAAAAAGCATTTCTTATTTCTGAAAGCCCTACAATGGCAACAGAACAGTCCTTTAGCTCGGGAAAACCTTGCTGATCGGTATGAATCTCAATATTTTTACCCAAAGCCTGTTTTGGGTGAAGAACCAAAGAGGAAAGGACCTCTTCACAAACAGGAATTAGAGATTCAAGGCTCATCTTTTCTTTTTTCCCGTTATGGGTTTTAAATATTCCATTGCAGTTTCAAGGGTTATTTTTGTAGGATCAATGTCTTTTCCCAATTCCGCTTTTTTACTTCCCATGATGATATTTGATCTTCCCCATCTTGCCTTTTCAATTCTAATCCCTTCCTCGGGCCACTCTTTGATTAATTTTTCTTTTTCTTTTTGGATTTTTTCTTTGATCAACGTTTCAATTTCTTCATCTGAAAGATTTTCGAAATCGTATTTTTTATTTACGTTTATGAACAAACCATTCCATTTTAAAAAAGGTCCAAAACGTCCTTTTCCTTTGGTTACGGGAAATTGATCAAATGTATAGACAGGAGCATTTGCCGCTCTTTTTTCTTCAATTAAGGCGATGGCTCGATCCAAATCAATCGACATCGGGTCTTCTCCCTTGGGAAGGGACACAAACAAATCTTGAAATTTAATATAGGGCCCAAATCTTCCTATATTAACAGTCACTTCTTGATTCTCATAGATTCCAACAGACTTGGGCAACTTGAAAAGTTCGAGTGCGTCTTCCAATGAAAGAGATTCCAACTGTTGGCCGGGAGCTAAGCTAACAAAAACAGGTTTTTCTTCATCATCTTGTTCACCAATTTGAGCAATAGGTCCAAAACGTCCTAATCTTACTTTTACTACCCTACCAGACTTGGGGTCATTACCCAAAATTCTCTCACCTGATTCTCTTGTGGCATTTTCCTTAACAAAATTAACTGTTTTATGGAAACTGTTGTAAAAGCCTTTGATCATACTGGTCCAATTTTCGGTTCCATCAGCAATTTGATCAAAACTTTGCTCTACTTTGGCTGTAAAACTGTAATCCAGAATATTTGTAAAATTAGCCACTAAAAAGTCATTTACAATGATTCCAACATCAGTAGGAATTAATTTTCCTTTGTTGGCTCCAACTTTTTCTTTCATAGATTTTGAAATGACTTTATCATCAACCAATTTCAGTTGGGTGTATGAACGAAATTCTCCCTCAGAAGTTCCTTTTTCGATGTATTTTCTATTCTGTATTGTAGAAATAGTTGGTGCATAAGTAGAGGGACGTCCAATGCCCAACTCTTCTAGTTTTTTGACCAATGAAGCCTCAGTATATCGATAGGAAGGTCGAGAGAATCTCTGATTGGCCTCCATAGATTTTAGATTGATTACCTCTCCTTTTTGAACATGAGGCAACAAATCATGTTGCTCATCAGACTCATCATCAACACCCTCCAAATATACTTTTAGAAAACCCTCAAAGGTAATTACCTCACCTTTAGCTACAAAATTTTCTGAATGAGTACTGGCTGCAATTGTTAATTGTGTACGCTGAAATTTCGCATCACTCATTTGAGAGGCTATGGCTCTTTTCCATATCAGTTCATACAACCTGGATTGATCGTATTCCAAATTGACCTTGACCCGTTTAAAATCGGTTGGTCTTATAGCTTCATGAGCTTCTTGTGCTCCCTTGTTTTTTAACTTATATTTTCTAGGTTTTTTAAAATTTTCACCATAGAGTTTTTCAATCTGCTTTAGTGCACCTTGTTGTGCTTCTTTAGACAAATTCACACTATCGGTTCTCATATATGTGATCAAGCCAGATTCATATAGCCTCTGAGCGATGTTCATGGTTTTACTAACAGAAAAATAAAGTTTTCTCGCTGCTTCTTGCTGCAGTGTGGAAGTAGTAAAGGGAGCGGTAGGACTTTTTGATGCCGGTTTTTTTTGAATTGCATTAATTGAGTAAGTGGCAGCTTTGTTGAGATTTAAAAACGCCTCAGTTGCCTTAGTAGAATCAAATGTTTTAGGAAGTAGGGCATTAATGGATTTATTTTTTTGGGTAGAAAAAACTGCTTGTGTTTTAAAAGTTTGTTCTGGCTCAAAGGCATTGATCTCTCTCTCTCGTTCTACAATGAGCCTTACAGAGACCGATTGAACTCTTCCTGCGGACAATCCGCCTTTGACTTTTCGCCACAAAACAGGAGATAATTCGTATCCCACTAAACGATCGAGTACTCTTCTCGCCTGTTGCGCATTAACTAAGTTGTAATTAATTTCCCTTGGATTTTCGATAGCATCCAAAATAGCAGTTTTAGTAATTTCATTGAAAACAATCCTTTTAGTGCTTTCGGATTTCAAGCCTAGAGTATTTGCAAGGTGCCATGCAATAGCTTCTCCCTCGCGATCTTCATCACTTGCAAGCCAAACCATTTTCATTTTTTTTACCAATGATTTGAGCTCACTGACTACTTTCTTTTTCTCAGAAGAGACAATGTATTTTGGAGAAAAATCTTTATCAACATCCACTCCTAGCTCATTGGATGGCAAGTCTGCAATGTGGCCATAACTGGAGGCTACCTTAAAATCTTTTCCAAGGAATTTCTCTATAGTTTTTGCTTTTGCAGGTGATTCCACTATTACAAGATTATTAGCCATAAGTTGATTTTTTCGAAAGCAAAATTATATAGTTTTTTTTAACACGCCTATTTAATATCTTTTAACTGCAATAAAATTTAAAATTAATTCAACACCTTTATTTAAATTATTTTGATAGACTATACTTTATTTTTCATTTTTAGGAATTTCCAATTCAAACATACCCATGATTGTAAAATAATAAAGACTGGTCAAAAACCCTATGCCCAGGCTCAAGTATAATTCAAAGTAATTTTCAAAAGTATTATCGATTAATTAAACAATTTCTAAAACATGACAAAAAGGCAGTTTTAATTATATTTGCAAAATAATAATTGGTACTTCGTGTAATGAAAAAAATCTCTACAAAAGAACCATATGCATATAATGGTCAACTCCATACAAGGGAAAGGTCATCTGATGTAACTAATATTTTGTCAATTAAAAAAGACTCATTATTAAAAACCCAAAAACATTTTTATATAGTTAGATAAAATGTAATGAAAGAAGAATCATTAAAAAATACAAAAACAGACAAAAACCCATATTCTTACAATGGAGATGTGGTAAATTTACCTCCACATTTAACCGCACAGAATGGAGATGGTTCTACTTCACAACTAACTGATAGTGAGGAGGAAATACAAAAAAAACCCCACAATAAGAAGGTATATATCGAATCCTATGGTTGTCAGATGAATTTTTCTGACAGTGAGATTGTTGGTTCCATCTTGGATCAAGAAGGTTATAAAATCACAGAAAATTTCGAAAATGCTAATTTGGTATTGGTAAATACCTGTTCCATAAGGGAAAAAGCTGAGCAAACTGTAAGAAAAAGACTAGAGCTTTTTAATAGACTTAAACGTAATAACAAAGATCTCAAAATTGGTGTATTAGGCTGTATGGCTGAGCGACTCAAGCATAAATTTCTCGAAGAGGAAAAAATGGTGGATTTAGTGGTTGGACCAGACGCCTACAGAGACATCCCTAATCTTTTAAGAGAAGCTGAGGCTGAAAGAGATGCTGTAAACGTGATCCTTTCCAAGGAAGAAACCTACGGTGATATAGCTCCTGTGAGGACGTCATCCAATGGTGTAAGTGGATTTGTTACCATTACCAGAGGATGTGATAATATGTGCACTTTTTGTGTTGTTCCATTTACAAGAGGCAGAGAAAGAAGCAGGGATCCCAAAAGTATATTGGAGGAAATTGCTCAAATGGCAGAATGTGGATACAAGGAAGTTACCCTCTTGGGGCAAAATGTTGACAGTTACTTATGGTATGGAGGTGGATTGAAAAAAGATTTCTCAAAAGCCAATCCATTACAACAAAAAACAGCGGTTAATTTTGCCATGCTCTTGGATTTAGTAGCAAATGCTCAACCCAAAATGCGTATTCGTTTTTCTACTTCTAATCCTCAAGATATGTCGCTTGATGTAATTCGTGCCATGGCGAAATTCAACAATATTTGCAAACACGTTCATCTACCCGTTCAATCCGGAAGTAACTTAATTCTAAGAAAAATGAACCGACAACATACTCGTGAGCAGTATTTCGAATTGATCAATAATATTCGTAAAATTATTCCGCGTTGTGGGATTTCTCATGATATGATTACCGGGTTTCCATCAGAGACAGAGCAAGATCATCAGGACACCTTGACCCTAATGGAGCAAGTAAAATATGATTTTGGATTTATGTTTGCATATTCAGAACGCCCTGGAACATTAGCAGCTAAAAAAATTAAAGACGATATTCCAGAATCCACAAAAAAAAGAAGACTTCAAGAAATAATCGATTTGCAAAGAATTCACAGTGAATACAGAACCCGACAGTATATTGGAAAAACCGTCTGTATTTTGATTGAGAAAAGTTCAAAAAGATCCAGTGACTTTTGGAGTGGGAGAACCAGCCAAAATACCGTAGCTGTTTTTCCAAAAGAAAATTACAAAGTGGGAGATTTTGTTGACGTTAAGATTGAAAAGGTGACATCTGCTACCTTGATTGGAAACGTAATAGGAATATCATCATCAATTTAATACTATGGAATCAGTACAAAACACCAAACAGCGTTTTGGGATCATTGGTAACCATGAAGGTCTAAATAGAGCTTTAGAGAAAGCATTGAGGGTATCTGCCACTGAAATTACCGTTCTGGTAACTGGCGAAAGTGGAGTAGGAAAAGAAAATATTCCAAAAATAATCCATCAATTTTCACCCAGAAAACACGCCAAATACATTGCCGTAAATTGTGGAGCTATTCCTGAGGGGACTATTGACAGTGAGCTTTTTGGTCATGAGAAAGGAGCTTTTACTGGAGCCACTAACACCAGAAGTGGATATTTTGAAGTTGCCAATGGCGGAACCATTTTTCTTGACGAAGTGGGAGAACTTCCATTGCCCACGCAAGTAAGACTTTTAAGAATATTAGAAAACGGTGAATTTATGAAAGTAGGTTCCTCTAAAGTTCAAAAAACAGATGTAAGAATTGTTGCAGCCACAAACGTAAAAATGAATGATGCCATTAAAAAAGGTAAATTCAGAGAGGACCTATACTATCGTTTAAGTACCGTAGAAATTTACTTACCTCCGCTTAGGGAGAGAAAAGAGGACATTACACTTTTGTTTAGAAAATTTGCCTCGGATTTTGCACAAAAGTACAAAATGCCCCCCTTGAGATTGGATGATGATGCTCAACGAATTTTGGAACAATTCCGCTGGAGCGGAAACATCCGACAATTACGCAACATAGCTGAACAAGTCTCTGTTTTGGAAAAAAATAGAATACTCAATGCTAACACCCTAAGAAATTATCTACCCAATGTAGGATCTAATCTCCCGGCTATTATTGATCACTCAGATAAAGATGCTGACTTTTCTTCAGAAAGAGAAATCCTTTACAAGGTACTCTTTGACATGAAGAATGATCTCAATGATTTAAAAAAACTCACTCATGAATTGATGGAAAACGACAGCATGTCCTCTGTTCAAAAAAACAACCCCGAACTGATCAAAAAAATTTATGGTAAACCGGATCAAGAAAATGAAACTGTTGAATTCATTACCCCTAAAAGCAGCCCACAAACCCAAACAACTTCTCCTCCAATCAACCAATACGATTATGCTGAAACAGTAATCGAAGAGGAACCCTTATCTTTATTGGAGAAAGAAATTGAAATGATTAAGCAAGCCCTTAAAAGAAGCAATGGAAAAAGAAAAATAGCGGCTCAAGAATTGGGTATATCAGAAAGGACCTTGTATCGAAAAATTAAACAATTTGACTTGCAAGATGAAGAAAATGAATAGAGTATTTATTATTCTAATTATACTACTGAGTGTTCAGTCTTGTGGGATTTACTCGTTTACCGGAGCATCAATCCCAGCGGGTGCATCGACTTTTCAGGTGAATTTTTTCGAGAATCAAGCAGGTAGTAGACCGGGATCTACCGTTGAACCAGGATTGGATAGAGATTTTACATTAGCTCTGCAAGATATTATCTTAGGACAGACTAATTTAAACTTGGTTAATTCCGGAGGTGATTTAGTTTATGAGGGAGAAATTACTCAATATAGCATAACTCCCATGACATCAACCGCTAATTTAACCGCTGCTCAAAACCGACTTACTTTTAGTATTAACCTTCGCTTTTCTAATACAAATAATGAGGAAGATGATTTTGAAAAACAATTTTCTTTTTTTTATGACTTTGCAGCAGAAAAACAACTTTATGATATTCAAGGCCCAGCACATGACGAAATCTTTGAAAGAGTTACGCAAGACATTTTTAATGAAACTTTAGCAAAGTGGTAAATCTCATGGATAGAGAAACATTAGACAATTTTATAGAAAACTATGACTCCCACGATGAAATATTAATTTCTAAAATGGCATTATTGATCGAAAAGTACCCCTATTTCCAATTGCCGCGTTTTTTATACACGAAGTCCTTAAAAGATCAAAACAAAAATGATCTTGAAATGGCCTTAAATCAACTGGCACTTTATACTGCCGACAGAGGCATACTAAAATATAGTATTGAATCTAAACTTCACAACCAGAAAAAAATAGAGGCTGGAATTAAGGATGTTGAAATAGCTAATGATGACTCCAATAAATCAGAAATAAAATCCAAAACGGTTTTACAAGTAGATAAAAAATCTAAGATTAAAAAGATGGTGAGTCAAAAAGTAGAAATTAAAGTTGATAAGACGAAAAAAAACAAGAAAAAGACGAAAAAATCAGAAATCCAATTTAAGAAATCTGGTCTTCCTGCTGAGGATCTAAAACTAAATTTTCTTGATTGGATTCAGCTCACAGAGGAAAAACAAAACCAGATCACCCAATTCAAAGAAGCTGATAAAGTAGAACCAATAAGTGATAAAATACATATTATAGATCGATTTCTTGAAGCCGAACCCAAAATTCCACCAGCATTAAAAAACATAGTTATTGATTCCTACCCAAAAGAAAAATTTAATTCAGAAGAATTAATGACAGAAACTTTAGCTAAAGTTTTGGTTAAACAAAAAAAGTACAAAAAAGCCATTAATGCATACAAAATTTTAAGTTTGAAATATCCAGAAAAAAATGTTTTCTTTGCAGAGAAAATTCAGGAAATTAAGAAATTGCAACAAGAATAATATACTATGGGAAGTTTTTCGATTTTCATTGGCTTAATCATTTTTGTTTGTTTTTTACTCGTTTTAGTTGTAATGGTTCAAAATCCAAAGGGTGGAGGACTTTCATCTTCTTTTGGTGGAGGCGGACAACAAATGGGTGGGGTGCAAAAAACTTCTGATTTTTTGGATCGAAGCACGTGGTTACTTGCTGGACTTTTGTTGGTGCTTATTTTACTTTCCAATATTTCACTCGTTAAAGGGAGTGGGAGTTCTGATTCTCGTTTACTACAAGATAACTCATTAGAGCAACCTATTCAAGAAGTGATTCAGGAAACCATCCCAGAAATACCACAAGAAATTCCCTCAGAATAATTTTGTGTCATGCTGTCATAATTAGTACTGAATTATCTCATTTTGTCATGCACTCTTTCCCTGGCACGATTTGTGAAATATTCATAAAAAATTTAAATAATAATTAACAATGAGTAAAATAAGTATTAAGCCTTTGGCAGATCGAGTTTTAATCGAACCTGCTGCTGCAGAAACCAAAACCTCTTCAGGTATTATTATTCCTGACTCCGCGAAAGAAAAACCACAAAAAGGAATTGTGGTTGCTGTTGGACCTGGAACCACTGAAAATCCTGTAACTGTAAAAGTAGGGGATCATGTGCTTTATGGTAAATATGCGGGAACTGAGCTTCAACATGATGGTGCGGATTACATGATCATGAAAGAAAGTGACATTTTAGCAATCGTTTAATAAAAATTCAAGAAAAATGGCAAAAAAAATAGAATTTGATTTAGAGGCAAGGGATGGCATTAAACGCGGTGTTGACGCACTTGCGAATGCAGTAAAAGTAACTTTAGGTCCTAAAGGAAGAAATGTAATAATTGGTAAATCTTTTGGGGCGCCTCAAGTCACCAAAGACGGAGTGACAGTCGCAAAAGAAATAGAATTAGAAGATCCCCTTGAGAACATGGGTGCTCAAATGGTTAAAGAAGTTGCATCTAAAACTAACGATTTGGCAGGAGATGGAACTACTACGGCCACTATTTTGGCACAAGCTATTGTAAAAGAAGGACTAAAAAACGTAGCTGCTGGAGCCAATCCTTTAGACCTTAAAAGAGGGATAGATAAAGCGGTAAATTCCATTGTTGACTCTTTGGGTAATCAATCTGTTGAGGTTGGCAGTAATTCAGAAAAAATAAAACAGGTGGCCAGTATATCCGCCAACAATGATGAAAATATTGGAGGTCTTATTACCGAAGCTTTTGAAAAAGTAGGAAAAGAAGGTGTTATTACCGTAGAGGAAGCTAAAGGAACTGACACTTATGTTGATGTGGTTGAGGGAATGCAGTTTGATCGTGGATACCTATCTCCTTATTTTGTAACAGACTCCGAGAAAATGGAAGCTGATCTGGAATCACCACATATTTTATTGTACGACAAAAAAATCTCTGCGATGAAAGATTTACTTCCAATATTGGAGCCTGTCGCTCAAACAGGCAAACCTCTACTGGTTATAGCTGAAGATGTTGATGGAGAAGCATTAGCTACACTTGTTGTTAATAAGCTTCGTGGCGCATTAAAAATCGCAGCTGTAAAAGCTCCCGGTTTTGGTGACCGAAGAAAAGCAATGCTTGAGGATATTGCTATCTTGACAGGCGGAACGGTAATTTCTGAGGAAAGAGGATTTACTTTAGAGAACACTACCATTGATATGCTAGGTTCTGCCGAAAAAGTAACCATAGACAAAGACAATACTACTGTAGTCAATGGTGCTGGAGAAACCAAAATGATTCAGGGTAGGGTAAATCAAATCAAATCGCAAATTGAGACCACGACCTCTGATTACGACAAGGAAAAACTACAAGAACGTTTGGCCAAACTATCTGGAGGTGTAGCTGTGCTTTATGTAGGAGCTCCCTCAGAAGTCGAGATGAAAGAAAAGAAAGATCGAGTAGACGATGCACTTCACGCTACAAGAGCAGCAGTCGAAGAAGGTATTGTTGCCGGTGGTGGAGTTGCTCTATTGAACACCCAAAAAGTTCTCTCTAAATTAAAATCTGACAATGCAGACGAGGCTACAGGTATCCAGATTATCCATAAAGCAATTGAGTCTCCATTGAGAACTATTGTTGAAAATTCTGGTGGAGAAGGTTCAGTGGTTGTATCTAAAGTACTTGAAGGTGGAGATAATTTTGGTTTCAACGCTAAAGAAGGTTCATTTGTCGATATGCTCAAAGAAGGAATTATTGATCCTAAGAAAGTATCTCGTGTAGCTCTAGAAAATGCAGCTTCTGTAGCTGGGATGATATTAACCACCGAGTGTGCTTTGATCGATATTAAAGAAGAGGCACCAGCCATGCCACCCATGGGTGGCGGAGGAGGTATGCCAGGAATGATGTAATCTCTTGTTTTAAAAAACCTGTTTTTCAAGCAGGTTTTTTTTTTGGATTATTCTTTCCTATCGTACTTACAACATGCAGGAAGTTCATTGTAATCTTCTTCTTTTGCTGTAGCATCTGAAGTATCGTGACCTTTGGTTGCGATAATACTATGAATCGTTTCTAAATCAACTTTATTTGAATTGTAAATCAAATTGATTTGATTAGAAGGAATTACCCAATCGGCTAATTTGACTCCCTTAATAGAGAGTGCTGCTTTTTCAATCCTTTTTTCACACATTTCGCAGTTTCCATAAACAGTAAATTGTGCTTTAGTGTTTTTTTTGAGCTTTTCTTGAGCCAAGATTCCAAATGGTAAGGCAAGAAACAAGATTAGAATTTTTTTCATGATATTTATAAATTTATAATTAAAATCAAATTTTGAGTCTTAGTCCGGAGTAAATCATACCCCCAAAAATAGGAGCATATATCTGAGCGGCATCAAAATCAGCTCCAAATGGATCCTCAACTCCGATTATAGGATCAATTTGTCTATAATTTCCAATATTCTCTCCACCTAAATATATTTCAAATTTTTTAGAGAAAACTCGAGTCAATTGAGTATTCCAAAGAGAATAACTGGGAGAAAAACCTTTGGGGTGATCGATAAAATTATTGACCAATCGTTGTGACCCCACATAGTGATAGGTTAAATCCCACCGCCATTGTTTACCGACTGATGTAATTTTGCTTTCCCAGCTCAAATTAGCAAAAAAACGATTCTTGGCCAACAAGGGTTTTTGCATAAGTCCGCTTTTATAATCTATTTGAACATTGTAATTTTTATAAGCTACTTTGAGATTTAAAAAGTTTCGATAATAATAATCCACTTCGAATTGAAAACTTTTTGCAGTGCTTTGCCCTTTTAAATTATAAAAGGAAATTTCATGAGGATGTTCCCAATCCACTATAACCTGGTTTGTGAAATCAGTAATGTAAAAATCGGAAGATAGGGTAATTTGGTGAGGACTGCCAATAGAAAATGATTTAGACAGACCCAATCCGTAATTCCATGCTTTTTCAGGATTTAGCCCGTAAATTTTCCCTTGTTTGGATTGTATTTTGATGATTCTATTGGTCGCAAAAAGTGTTTGATTTTCCGCAAAGATATTGGCCGCTTTTCTTCCACTCCCCGCCGATAAACGGATTACAAATTTTTCAATAGGAACATATCTCAAGTGCAATCGAGGAGTGAAAAAAGTGCCTAAATTATTGTGAAAATCCATTCTGAAACCTGCGATCCAACTAAGGTTGTCATTATTGTCGTATGTAAACTCAAAAAAGCCGCCCATATTTTGATCCATTCTGTTGAATGAATAACCGTTGACTTGTTCAACGTAGTCATCAAAACTATAATTTAACCCTACTTTAAATTTATTTAGCGTATTACCAATAATGGAATTAAAAATCAAATTGGTATAAAAGCTTTGCTGATTGATATCATAGGTGCGTAATCCGTAATAGGAATCTTGGTCGTGACTGCTATAGGCAGTTTGGAAACCGAAACTCTGATATGGAATCTCGGGAAAAACATATCCTAACTTGAAGGAAGCATCCATTCGCTTGGTTTTAATTATACTACCCCAGCGATTTTTCATTCCCCTGTCTTTTTTTGGATCATAGCTCAAAGCTCCCAATAATTTTTCGTCATTCATATACCTCCAACTCAAAAAGCTGACCCATCCCTTTTCAAGGTTTGTGTATTGCCAACGATTCATCAAATTAATTTGATCCGAGACGGGAAGATCAAGAAAACCATCATTATTATTGTCAAATTTTTGAGATCTTTTATTACCATGAACATATACACCTGTACTCCAATAATTGTTGAACTTGTGGTTTGAGTGAGTATTTAATTCATATCTGCCATTGACCGATGCAAATAGATTGAGAAAAAAGGGAATATCGGTAATCGGTTTCTTCAATTCTGTATTTATTTGACCTGTGATACTTTCAAAGCCATTGGCTACAGACCCTGCGCCTTTTCCGATTTGGATACTCTCTACCCAGGTTCCTGGCGTAAAAGTTAATCCATAAGCCTGAGATGCACCGCGAACCATTGGAATATTTTCCTCGGAAATCAATAAGTAAGGACTTGAGAGCCCTAACATTTTGATTTGTTTGGTTCCGGTAAGTGCATCTGTAAAGTTCACATCTACAGCCGGGTTTGTCTCAAAACTTTCTGAAAGATTACAACAAGCAGCTTTGAGTAATTCCTCACTGCTTACCTTAAGGATATTTTGCGTTTGGATTAAGGATTTTTGATAAGCTCTTCGACGTTGGGTAAGGGTGACTTCATCCAGTTCATCTTGCAGATTTTGGATCATTTGGTGACTGATGAATGGAGTAGAGATTTTTAAAGTGTCAGTTTTAAAGCCTATATAACTAATTATCAATATATCTGTATCGGGCGCTCTTTCCAATCGGAAAGTACCCTCTATATCGGTAACCGTTCCAATGGTGGTGTTTTTCCAAAAAACACTGGCGCCAATTAGGGGATAAGTTTTATTGTTATCTTGGTATTGTATGACTCCGCTGAGGGGGTCTTGCGAAAAGACCATTCCCCACGAAAGACATACAATGAATAAGTATTTTTTCATGATTTTAGGGTTAGATTCAACATTAAATAAGCAGTGTATTTAAAAGTGAATCAACCGTAAAAAATAAGGCTATGGTTTAGGAGAAACAATTTTTCTTTATAAAAAAGGTGTTTCGGATTTACAAAAACAGCCTTAGGAAAGATGATTTTTGAAAGATCAAAATTGAATGAATTAAGTTGTGGAAACGTAAAAAAAGTGACTTGCAATTCAGAATCAGCAGTTTTTTGAGGTTCATTGTTTTGGATAAAAACAGTTTTATCCTGACAACAGTGGTTTTTTATATCCTTATGGCCTTGATGGGTATCTTGACTTTTTTTCAAAGACATTCCACAACCCTCCGCATTCCATGCCAGAGCAATTTCTTGAATATGTCCACCGCAATAATGAACATTAAATGCCACCCCAATTTTTGAAGTCAAAAAAATCAGTACAAAGAAAATGGCCTTGATACTCTTTAAATTCATACTACAAACTTAAGGGTTTTATCCAAATTGATAAAATAACATTGCAATTGCCATCACGAGCATGATTACATTTTCTATTAGGGTCGCTTCGGTCATGGGTAAGTTTAGAACTGTCCCCAAACAGGCACAATTGATCTTTTTTTTATCAAAAAGGGTATAAACAACTCCAAAGGTGGTAATGGATAAGATCGCTATGGTGGTAATAAAGGCAAAATTCAATTGCCAACGCAGCAATAACATCAAGCCCAAAAGGGTCTCAATAAAGGGGTAAATTTTTGCATACAAAGCACTTCTTTTGGCTAATGGGTCATACCTAGCAAAGGATGCAGGAAATCCCTTATAATCTAAAAATTTAAAGAAACTGAAAACCATAAAAAAAAGCCCCATAAAATCAATCATAAAGCCATTAATGCGGAAGGAGTTTTTCTGGAGAAGAATTGAAGCCGCAATCAGGTATGCAAAAATCAAAAATAGTGGAAAAAGCTGTTTGAGTTTAGAAGGTAATTGATCAATAGGAACAATGCTAACCGGCTTTGTCTCCAAGGAAGGTTTATACTTTGGGAACAACACAGCCGTCAATTTTTCCAATGTCAATATTTTTGAAACCTCCATCGCTACATTTCCTCCAGCCAAATCAATTTTGAGGTCTTGTACCTCATCTAAACTCTTTAATTTTTCAGTTACCGATGAAACGCAAGTTTCGCAAGTCATACCCGAAATTTTTACATTTTGTCTCATTGTTGAAAAGTCAGCTTTTTTTGGTTAATTAAACACAACAAATAAGGAAAAATTTAAGTTTCTGACAATAATGTTTTTAATACTTTTGTCAACATCAGGATCACTATATTTTCCATAAAAATACTAAAATAATGCATCTGTATCAGATCAAAAAAACAAATTACCCAACGTTAATTTTAATAAATTAAAGAAAATAAATGAGTAAAAAACAAATTACATCTGCTCTGATCTCAGTTTTTGACAAGACTGGTTTGACCCCCATCATTCATCAATTGAATTTATACGGGGTTACATTCTACTCCACAGGAGGGACAGAAAAATTTATTCGTGATATGGGTTATGAAGTTACTGCAGTTGAGGACGTTACAGGATACCCCTCCATACTAGGAGGTAGGGTAAAAACCCTACATCCCAAAGTTTTTGGAGGTATTTTGAATCGCCAAGAAGTTTCAGGTGATCAAACAGCTCTAGAGCAATATGAAATTCCACAAATCGATTTGGTGATCGTGGATTTATATCCTTTTGAAGATACAGTTGCTGCCGGTGGTAGCGAACAAGAAATTGTAGAAAAAATAGACATCGGAGGAATTGCACTTATAAGGGCTGCCGCAAAAAACTTTAAAGACACCTTTTGCGTTTCAAACAAAAACGATTACCATGATTTTCTAGATATTCTTATCCAATCTAATGGAGCTCCGAACATTGAACAAAGAAAAAAATATTCCGTAAAGGCATTCCAAACCTCCTCGCATTACGACGCTGCCATCTTTAACCATTTTAACCAAGAGGAGGAAGTGCTGAAATTGAGTATCAATACTGCCAAAACACTTCGCTACGGTGAAAACCCTCATCAAAAAGGTCAATTTTTCGGTCCTTTTTCCGACCTTTTAGAACAAATTCATGGGAAAGAAATTTCTTACAATAACCTTTTGGATATTGATGCAGCAGTTAATCTGATGCTTGAATTTTATGATGGAGATTCAAGCTTTGCTATTCTTAAACACAATAACGCATGTGGCTTTGCTGTCAGGTCTATGCTCAAAGAAGCCTATGTCGATGCCCTTGCAGGAGACCCCATATCGGCTTTTGGAGGAGTATTGATTACTAATAAAACCATTGACCTAGATACAGCCATCGAAATCCACAGCCTGTTTTGTGAAGTGGTTATTGCCCCTGGATATCAAGAAGATGCGCTGCAACTTTTAAAGAAAAAAAAGAATAGAATTCTTTTGATTCAAAAAGATACTCCTTTACCGTCCACCACATATAGAAGTTGTCTTAACGGCATACTGGTACAGGATAGGGATTTGAAAACAGACCTTCCCGATGAACTGGAGTTTATAACTGACAAAAAACCCAGTCCGCAAGAAATTGAAGATTTAATCTTCGCCTCAAAAATCTGTAAACACACCAAGTCGAATACCATTGTTTTGGCAAAAAATTGTCAATTACTAGCCTCCGGCACCGGACAAACCTCAAGAGTTGACGCATTAAACCATGCTATTGAAAAAGCTAAGCATTTCAATTTTGACCTTAATGGTGCTGTAATGGCAAGTGATGCTTTCTTCCCTTTTCCTGATTGTGTTGAAATCGCTAACAAAGCAGGAATAAACAGTGTCTTGCAGCCTGGAGGATCTATCAAAGATCAACTTTCGGTAGATTATTGTAACCAAAATTATTTATCTATGGTCTTTACAGGAACTCGTCATTTTAAGCATTAATTTTCATAACTTTACTGAACATTAAATTAACTCGTTATGGGTCTCCTGACTGAAGAAATTGCAATAGACCTTGGAACTGCAAATACTTTGATCATTCACAAGGACAAAGTAGTTGTTGACAGCCCCTCAATAGTGGCCATTGATAGGACAACTAACAAGATCATCGCCATCGGTGATGAAGCGAGCATGATGCATGGAAAGACTCATGAAAACATAAAAACCATAAGACCCCTCAAAGATGGAGTAATTGCTGACTTTAATGCCTCTGAGCAAATGATCAATACCCTGATCAAAAGTATTCCCACATTAAAAAAAAGATTCTTCACACCCTCTCTAAGAATGGTTATTTGCATCCCTTCGGGAATTACTGAGGTGGAAATGAGAGCGGTTAAAGAATCCGCAGAGCGAGTAAATGGTAAAGAAGTTTATTTGATCCACGAACCTATGGCAGCAGCCATAGGAATAGGAATTGATATCATGCAACCCAAAGGAAATATGATTGTTGATATAGGTGGGGGTACAACTGAAATTGCTGTAATAGCTTTGTCTGGAATTGTATGCGATAAATCAGTCAAAATAGCTGGGGATGTTTTTACCAATGACATCGTCAATTATATGAGAAGTAAACATAACCTATATGTTGGTGAGAGAACTGCGGAAAAAATAAAAATACTGATCGGCTCTGTGATCGAGGATCTTGAAAATCCTCCGGAGGATATGTCTGTACAGGGAAGAGATTTGGTTACTGGAAAACCAAAGCAAGCAATGATCTCTTATACTGAAATCGCCAAATCTTTGGACAAGTCTATCATAAGGATTGAAGAAGCTATCATGGAAGCTTTATCACAAACCCCACCCGAGTTGGCTGCAGATATCTATAACACTGGAATTTATCTGGCAGGTGGTGGAGCACTACTAAGAGGTCTAGATGTCAGGCTCTCCAGAAAAACCGATCTACCTGTCTACATTGCCGAAGATCCTCTGCAAGCCGTTGTCAGAGGTACAGGAATTACCTTAAAAAATATCGAGCGATATAAGACCATTTTGATCAAATAATGACTCATGCGGCAGCTCATCAATGCCCTACTAAGGTACAGAAATACCCTATTATTTTCAGGATTATTGATAATTTCGATTATTTTTTTAAATCATCGAAGTTTTTATCATCAATCCATCTTCAGTAAAACATCCCTTGCCATTTCAAGCAACTTTAATCAGTTAGTAAGAAATGCATCAAATTACATAAGCCTTTCAAATACTAACGAAAAACTATTTATTGAAAATGCAAACCTCAAAGCATTTGAATTAATTCATTTTGCTAATGAATCCAGTGAAAAAAATCAAATTAAAACTTTCAACTTTCAGGTTTTTGAAGCAAGAATCATCAAAAATAGTTACAATCTTGCAAGAAATTACTTAATCATTGATAAGGGACACTCAGATGGCATAGAGGTTGATATGGGAGTAATAACTAGCGATGGCATAATAGGCATTGTAAATCAAGTTACTACTAATTTTTCGAGTGTGATTTCCATTTTACACCGAGATCTAAAAATCAATGCAGGTTTTAAAAAAAATGGTGCTTATGGATCTTTATCATGGCAAGGGAACCATCCTAATAAAATGAAACTTAACGATGTTTCTACTCTAAGTAGAGTGGCAATAGGGGATACCATAGTAACCGGTGGAATGTCAGATTTTTTCCCTCGTGGCATCCCAATTGGAAAAGTATTTGATTTTAAAAAACCTGAACTTGAAGGATATTATGATATTGACGTTGAACTGTTTAGCAATCTTACCGAAAAAGAATTTGTTTACATTCTAAAAAATATTAATAAAGATCAACTAAATCAATTGAAAAATGAGCCGCGATAACCTAATTGTAGTTTTTCAATTCTTTTTGCTTTTATTTCTTCAGTCTTTTTTGCTGAATAACATTAATTTTTTTGGGTTTATCAATCCTAACCTCTACCTTTTATTAATCGTTATCCATCGTCTGGATAGCAATCCCACGATATTGATTTTATTGGGCTTTATCCTTGGCCTGCTAATCGATTTACTGAATCAAGGATCAGGGGGCCATACCATCGCTACATTGACAATCGCTTTTTTAAGGCCATATATTGTTAAATTTTCTTTTGGCGTAAATTACGATCTCCCTATGGGAATGGTAAAGGGAAGTCCACTTTCTCAGAGATTAATCTATATATCGACGATTATATTGGTTCACCATTTACTGCTTTACAGTGTCATTTACTTTAGGATTGATAACACCCTTACCATTATAAAAAATACTCTTTTTACATCTTTTTTTACTTTTGTATTGATTTACACTTCCTTAGGACTCTTTAAAGAAAAAAATGATTAGGCGTTTCTTTTTACCGGCTTTAACTGTATTAACTGCCATAGTTTTCATAGGTAAATTGATCAGCTTACAACTGCTTAATTCGTCATATAAGCTTCTCTCAGATGTAAATGCCGTTATTGAAAATTCTATTTATCCTGAACGAGGTTACATCTATGACCGAAATCAAAAACTTCTTGTATCCAACCAGCCTGTTTACGACTTAATGGCCATACCAGAAAATATTTCTCTCTTTGATACTCTTGAACTTTCGAAAATCCTTTTGGTTTCAAAAACCGAACTTATAGAAAAAATCAAATCCGCCAGAACTTTTTCTGCAAAACTACCCTCCATAATTCTTGGGAAAATTTCTAAAGAACGTAATGCTAGAGTTCAAGAGAAGATTTGGAAATATCCTGGTTTTTTTCTGCAAAAAAACTCTATTAGAGACTATCCTGATCCAATTGCCTCCAATTTGTTAGGCTATGTCAGTGAGGTCAATAAAAATGACATGAAAAAAGATAATTACTACCGTTTGGGAGAATCGATTGGTAGACAAGGGATAGAGAAATACTATGAACATTTCCTAAGGGGAAAAAAGGGGAAAAGGTTTTATCAAAAAGACCGCTTCAATCGTATCATAGGCTCCTATGAAGATGGAAAATATGATATCCCAATGGAAGGTGCACATAACCTTGTATTAACTATAGATAAGGAACTTCAAAAATATGGTGAAGAATTATTTCAAAACAAAAGAGGAGGTGTTGTAGCTATTGAGCCCAAGACCGGAGAGGTGCTTTGTTTGGTCACAGCACCCAGCTATGATCCAAATTTATTAGTTGGTAGAAAGCGGTCTAATAACTTTCGAAAACTGTTAGTAGATACACTAGCAAAACCCCTATTCGATAGAGGTCTTCAGGCACAATATGCTCCTGGTTCTCCATTCAAAACTCTCAATGCCCTCATTGCTCTTCAAGAGGGAGTCATCGATCCAAAAACTAAATACCTCTGTCAAAAAGGTCATTTCTACGCCCGTGGTATGTTTATGGAATGTCATTGCAGTGTTGGAACAAAAAACGATTTGCACTCTGGAATCTATAATTCCTGTAATACTTATTTTGCTAATATTTACAGGAGAATCATAGATAAATCAGGAGAGAATGTTGAGGATGGGATGAACATTTGGAATGAACACCTAAAAAGTTTTGGCTTGGGAAATTTTCTTGGATATGACTTACCCATTGGGAAAAAAGGTTTTATACCTGATTCAGATTATTACAACTATTGGTATAAAAAAGGGGGTTGGAAATCTGCTACAGTTGTTTCTAATGCAATTGGGCAAGGAGAGCTACTGACTACCCCCATCCAGATGGCCAACTTCACCGCCGCAATTGCCAACAGGGGATATTTCATCCAACCACATTTTCTGAAATATATAAGTAATCACAGTTTGAAAGTATATCAAAAAAAACAAACTTCAATTGATTCCATTCACTTTGAAACCGTAATCGATGGCATGCATAAGGTAGTAGAAAGGGGTACTGCAAGAATTGCCAAAATCAAGGGAATTGATGTTTGTGGAAAAACTGGAACCGTCGAAAATTTCACGAAAATAAATGGGGTTAAAACCCAACTCACAGACCACTCTATTTTTATCGCCTTCGCCCCAAAAGACGATCCCAAAATTGCAATTGCTGTATACGTTGAAAATGGTTATTGGGGTGCAAGGTGGGCTGCCCCAATAGCCAGTCTTATCATTGAGAAATACCTTAATGGAAGTGTTAAAAGAAAATGGTTGGAAGAAAGAATGTCTAATGGTAGTCTTTTGGCTGAATATGAAAAGCCTAATTCCGGAGAACCCTTTGTGATCAATGAATAGTGGAATTATTTACCGGCTTGATTGGATATTGATAATGGTTTACTTGTTATTAGTGTCATTTGGTGTTATTAATATTTATTCTGCTACCTTTAACGAAAAATTCGATGGGTTTTTTGATATTTCTCAACCTGTAGGAAAGCAAGTTTTTTTCTTAATTTTTAGTTTTTTTACTGGAATAATTATTCTTGCAATAAATAGTAAATTTTTTGAACAATTTGCGACCATAGGATATTTTATAAGCATACTCCTATTGTTAGGTCTTTTCATCTTTGGGAGGACCGTCTCAGGTTCCACCTCTTGGTATAGCATAGGAGGTTTAAGTCTTCAACCATCTGAACTAGCCAAAGTAGCTACCGCAATTATGATCGCAAGCTTCTTGAGCAAATTTCAATCAGATCTTAAAACCCCTAGAACACTCTTCAAAATAGGAGCATATATTTTACTCCCCTTTTTACTGATTGTTTTACAACCCGACCCAGGTTCAGCTATTGTTTTTGGAGCTTTCTTTTTTCCCTTGTTTAGAGAAGGCCTCAATTATAGCTATTTGATTATTTCTCTTAGTTTACTGGCCTTATTTTTCATAACACTTAGTTTTCCGTTTGTTATAGTCATAGGAATTATATCTATTGTAATTTTTTTGCTCTACTATTTTTTAAAAAAACTTAATCCCAAAATAAAAATTTGGCCTTTTATAATTTTCTTAATGATTTCCATTGGATTTTCATTTTCTGTAGATTACATTTTTAACAATTTATTTCAACAACGTCACCGAGACAGGATAAATATTGTTTTAGGTAAAGAAGTCGACATTCAAGGAGTTGGTTACAATATCAATCAATCTAAAATAGCTATTGGCTCTGGGGGATTAAAAGGGAAAGGGTTTTTGAAGGGTACTCAAACCAAAGGAGATTTTGTTCCAGAACAACATACAGATTATATTTTTAGTACTATAGCTGAGGAATGGGGGTTTTTAGGATGCTTTTTTCTGATTTTTCTTTTTTGCTTCTTAATTTTCAGGATCATATCTCAGGCTGAAAAACAAACCAATAAGTTCAGAAAAATTTTCTCTTATGGGGTGGCCGGACTTATTTTTACCCATTTTTTTATCAATATAGGAATGTCTTTGGGCATGGTTCCAACAATTGGCATTCCTTTGCCTTTTGTCAGTTACGGTGGTTCAAGCATCTTAGCCTTTAGTATTATGGTTTTCATTCATTTAAACTTTGATGCCAATAGACTCAATGAATGGTAGCTCAATGCTTTACATCCAAAATATCTCTAAGACTGTTTCCTAATGTCATAAATGCCAAAACCAAACTCATTATGGCCAATCCTGGAATCAAAGTCAAATAGGGTTTCCCCAAAAACAAATATCTAAAATGGTCTTTTACCATTCCCCCCCAACTGGGTACCGGAGGTTGGGCGCCAATACCCAAAAAGCTTAGTCCACTCTCTATCAATATTGCACTGGCAAAGTTAGCAGCCGAAATCACGATCAGGGGAGGAACAAGTAAAGGAATAATATGATGCCAAATGATTCGTATCTTTCCATATCCTAAAGTTTGTGCAGCCTTGATAAAAGTTTTCTCCTTTAACGTTAAAACTTGACCTCTAACCAGCCTAGCCACCTCCACCCACATGGTTAAACCCACAGCTATAAAAACTTGCCAAAAACCACGACCCAAAGCAAGAGTAATTGCAATAACCATCAACAAAGTGGGAATGGACCAAAAAACATTGATCAACCAAACAATCCCTTTGTCTATATAACCTCCAAAAAAACCGGCCAAAGCTCCCAAAATAATTCCAATCAAAAGAGAAATAAAGACTGCTATGAAGCCGATAGAAAGTGAAATCCGCGATCCGACAATCAATCTACTCAACAAATCTCTACCATATTTGTCTGTCCCAAGTAAATAAAATTTCTCCTCTAAGTGTTGCTTTCTGAAGTCTCTTTCGGTGAGAGGGGATTGCAATTTTGATGCATCAATCAACTCATAGTGATCTAACGGGGATCCATAGGGCTGAATTTCAACCCCATTGGATTTTAACTTGAAGTCCTGTATGGGAATTTCTTTTCTATTATTTACCTCTCCCGAAAAAAAAGCTTTCTTGTTGGTATGCTTATTTCCATTAAGTACCAACATACTTATTCTAAAGCCCGGGGATTGGGAATGAATTGACAAGTGCATTTGATTTGCATTTGATGTACTGTCAGGAGAAATTTGATAGGCAAAAATAGCCACCAAAACCAATAAAAAAATATAGAGGATGCTAAAAACTGCCCATAGATCTTTCAGAAATTTTTTGAATGCAATACTCCCCCTCAAAATATCGGTATTACTTCTTTAACTGAGCTACAGGATAATTCTCAAGATTTATATTCAAATCTTCCAAAATATTCACAGCCTCTGAAATATAAAAATCCTTTTGAAGGGTTTCTATCCACCTGTTTTTTTTCTCTTTGACCACCTCATCATTAGGAACTCCAGGTTCTTGAATCCATTCAAAAGTCATATCTGATTTATAATCTTTAAGGACACTGAATTTTTCTGATATTTTTTTATTAAGCTCGCGTTCTGTCAAATAATCGTCATAGTTAAGGGTATAGACATAGTTGTCCTGTTGGGCCTCTATTCTTCTTGCTTGCTGTTCTAAAAGCTGTGTATAAGGATTATCTTTTAATCTTTTGGAACTCTGACTCAGTGCGAAATCATAGTTAACAAGATTGCCAGGTTTTTTATAAGGTGCGGGTTCAATACTATCCCAAGACAGAGGATTTTCTTGGTCTTTTTCTCCCATCTCTATGTATGAATATTGATTTTTAATTATAATATCACTATTGACACCCTCAAGTTGTGTAGAACCTCCATTGATGCGATAGAACTTGTCTGTAGTAAGTTTGACAGCTCCTAAGTCACCATGGGTACCACCTGAGATAATACGATTCAAATCAATTACATTTTGGACGGTTCCTTTACCAAAAGTTTGTTTACTCCCTATAATGATTGCCCTTTTATAGTCTTGAAGTGCAGCGGCCAAAATTTCAGATGCCGAGGCTGAAAATTCATTTACCATGATAACTAATGGTCCGTCCCAAACTATAGAAGGGTCCTCATCATACAGGATATCTTTAGCCCCTCCTGTACTTTTTACTTGAACTACAGGGCCTTGGTCAATAAAAAAACCGGTAATATCGACAACCGTCTTGAGTGATCCGCCTCCATTGTTTCTCAAGTCCATGATTATACCATTAACATTTCTTTTTTTTAGGGCCTCTAATTCTTTTTTGACATCACTAGCAGCATTTCTACTTTTTTGATCCTTAAAATCGATATAAAATTTGGGCAACTGAATGAAACCATAGTTTTTACCGTTTTTGTATATAATACTAGATTTTGCGTAAGACTCCTCCAACTCTACCACACCCCTATTAATGACAACCTCTTCAATAATACCACTCACTCTCTTAACAGTCAAAAAAACCTGCGTCCCCTTGGGGCCCTTAATCAGTTTCACTGCATCACCTAATCGCATTGGACCTATTTCAACAGCATCCTCATCTTTTTGAGCCACTTTTAGTATTACATCACCAACCTCAAGGGCTTTGGCTTTCCAAACTGGCCCTCCAACAATGACCTCTGTTATTTCAACTTCTTGATCTTTCTTCTGTAATCTTGCACCAATGCCCTCGAACTTTCCTGAAATATTTTGATCAAACTCATCTTTTTTATCTGGCTCAAAGTAATTGCTATGGGGATCAAACTCGAGAGTAATTGCATTTATATATATTGAAAACCAATCTTTACGTTCAACCTCATCGAAAATCTTAAAATAGCTTTCAATATTTTCCTTTGTTTTTGATCTGGCTTCTTCTTCCAACACAATTCTTGACTTTATCTGATAGGCAGTGTCTATTTCTTTTTCGAAACTCTCTTGCTCTATCAAATCTGAAAAATATTCAAGGGTAGTGAGTTTAAATCTTTTTCTCCAAAGCTCTTTAAGGCCGTTAAGAGTTCTAGCATAAGGAATCTCTTCAAAATTGAGATTGATAGAATCTTTAACACTAAAATCGAAAGGATCATTCAACAGTTCCTCATAAAATTCTTTTACTTGACCCATACGAATAATAAGTCGGTTGTAAGTCAAATTGAAAAAAGAAACGTCAGCCTCTCTTATTTGGTCATCAATTTTGTCTTTATACCTTTTGAAATTATTAATATCAGATTGAAGGAAAAATCGGTGTTGTCCGTCAATACCTTGAATGAAGCTATTAAAAACATGCTCTGAAAAATCGTCATCTATATCTTTGGGGTCGTAATGCCCCCTTTGCATCACATAAGTAATGACCTCAATTAATAGTTTGTCTTTATTAGGGTCATTTAAAAATGGGGGTTTACTTCCAATTAACATTAACACAGCAACACTAAATGCCAATAGTCCAGAAAGCCTCATATAATTTGAATTTAAAAGTAAATTTAACCAAAAACGCCTTATTAAGGCTAAACCCTAAAAAACTTTTTGTTGATGGGAAACTTATAATTCAGGACTATAATTTTTTAAATTTACTTCTCATTAAGAATTTATGAAAAAAAAACCTCTCATTTTAGTGACCAATGACGATGGAATTACAGCACCAGGTATTAGAAAATTGATTGAAGTAATGAATGAGATTGGAGAGGTGGTAGTTATCGCTCCAGACAGTCCACAATCAGCAATGGGGCATGCCATTACTATTAACTCTACACTACATTGTACAAAAATCGATGTAAAGGAAGGCTCACATCTTGAATACAGTTGTTCGGGAACTCCAGCGGACTGTGTAAAACTTGCTGTTAATGAAATATTAGACCGAAAGCCCGATCTTTGTGTTTCAGGAATCAATCACGGGTCTAATTCTTCTATTAATGTTATTTACTCAGGAACAATGAGCGCAGCAGTTGAAGCCGGAATTGAGGGCATACAAGCCATTGGGTTCTCGTTATTGGATTATCGCTGGAGTGCAAATTTTGATGCAATCAAAAATTACGTCAAAAAAATCACAATCAGTGCCTTAGAAAACAAAATTCCTTCCAATGTCGTTTTGAATGTAAATTTCCCAAAGTTATCTGAAAAAGAAATAAAAGGTATCAAAATTTGCAGACAAGCCAGAGCATATTGGGTTGAGGAATTTGACAAAAGAACCAACCCCATGGGACTTGATTATTACTGGCTTACCGGAAAATTTGTTAATGAAGACAAAGGAGAAGATACTGATGAGTGGGCTTTAAGTCAAGGCTTTATATCTGTTGTGCCAATTGAATTTGACCTTACGGCACATCACGCCATACAAGAACTAAATACATGGAATTTTGATAAATAAAGAGCTTTTTCAGGGTGTAATAGCAAGTTTTTTTGCCAGTTCAAGTGCAATGATTTTTATAATCCTATATTTTTCACAAGTACCCATTGAGGATAGTATTTCTTCATTGTTTCAACAAAGAAAATTAGGGGGTCTCATCAGTATGAGTACACTGATCAATCTTCCATTATTCTTTTTGGGGATGTACATGAAAAAAATATATTTTGCTAAAGGTGTCATGATCACCTCCATTTTTGTAGTACTCATCGTAGCGATTCTTAAAATTATTTAACTTGAAATATTACATAATAGCCGGTGAGGCCTCGGGTGATCTTCACGGATCAAAATTGATAGGGGCCTTGAAAGATAAAGATAACAAGGCCCAAATTCGATTTTGGGGTGGAGACTTAATGCAAAAAGCTGGTGGAATATTGGTAAAACACTATAAAATGAATGCTTTTATGGGTTTTTGGGAGGTTTTTATCCATTTAAGAGCTATTTTAAAAAATATCAAATTTTGTAAGAAAGATATTTCCCGCTTTAAACCGGATGTTATAATTTACATTGACTACCCTGGATTTAACCTCAGAATTGCAAAATGGGCAAAGCAACAAGGGTTTAAAAATCACTTTTATATTAGTCCTCAAGTGTGGGCATGGAAAGAGAGCAGGGTTCGTCAAATGAAAAAAGATTTGGATGCGCTATACGTCATTCTCCCATTCGAAAAAGATTTTTTTGAAAACAAACACCAATTCAAAGTGGAATTTGTTGGACACCCCCTTATGGATACCCTTGCAAAAAGAAAAAAATCAACTGCCTTTATAAAAGAAAATCAACTATCAGATAAAAACAATCTCATTGCATTATTACCAGGTAGTAGAAAACAAGAAATCAAAAAAATGTTACCTGTTTTTATAGAGGTATCAGCCTCTTTTCCCCAATTCGAATTTGTCCTTGCCGGAGCACCCAGTATAGACCTAGAATGGTATAAAAAATTCTTTAATGGGGATAAGATAAAGATCATTCGAGACAATACATACGATTTACTTATGCATGCTAAGGCGGCATTGGTTTCCAGTGGAACAGCTACTTTGGAAACAGGACTGCTCGATGTTCCTCAAGTGGTGTGCTACCGCAGTAGTTTTTTGACCTATCAAATCGCTAAATGGCTCGTTAAGTTAAAATACATCTCTTTGGTCAATCTTATTTTGGATCGAGAAGTTGTCAAAGAACTTATTCAGGAATCATTCAATGTAATTGAGGTAACAAAGCATTTGAAATACGCTCTTTCCGAAATAGGACAAAAAAAACTAAAGGAGGATTACGAGGAACTCCGATCCGCTATTGGTGAAGAAGGCGCCAGTCATAAGACAGCTCAATTTATCATTGACGCAATTCAATAATTTTTAAACTTAAACTAATTGGATAATAGCAAAAAATTTCCAATTTGTTAAAAATAAGAAAAAGAACTGATCCGATTAACCTCTGAATTTGGGTCTAAAGTTTTTGCGATATTTTTCAAAATCCTCAGGCTTACTGAATATCATATAATCACCTTGCTTGATCATTTTGAGATAGAGTTCGATCTGTTGTGGATTTTGATAACCAACTAAAGGGGTAATCAAATCACCAGTTTCACTAATAAAAATGACTGTTGGGTAACCGTTGACCCCCAAAAATTGGGTGAACTGATGGGTTGAATTCCTTCCTTTTCTATTTGGATCAAAATTGGGATTGGTAAAAGTATTGCCAAAGTAATTAATGGTTTCCTTTCCCTCTGCGTTAAATTTTACTGCGTAATAATGTTTAGAGATATAAGTCGCTACATCATGGTTTTGAAAGGTTTTTTTATCCATCAATTTACAAGGACCACACCAATCGGTGTATACATCAACAATGATTTTCTTGGGATTTTCTTTCTGTGCCTCCTGTGCCTCTCGGAAAGTCATCCATTCAATGGTTTGAGAGTTAATCCAAAAACTAGTCAGGCTAAAAACAACAATTAAAAATTTCATTTTCATATTATTCAAACTGCTTTTAAATTTAAATCTTCCGCTCCGTGAGCTAACCTTTTTAAGGGTTTTAGTAGGGCAATAACCAAAATGGCGAATAAGGTACAAAAGATAAAAATTCCTGTAAATGTTGCCTTCTCACCTGTAGCTCCCGCATTTTCCCCAATGTTAGCAGCCAACTTATTACCTAAACCTGATGCGGCAAAATACAAGCCCATCATCAGTGCAGCATATTTTTCGGGAGCAAGCTTGGTGATATATGACAAAGAAACTGGGGAGGCACATAACTCACCCACGGTATGAAATAAGTATGCCAGAACCAACCAATGCATCGATGAGTATCCCATAAGCTCATACTCTGAAGCAGCAAAACGCATGAATAAAAATCCAAATCCCATAATCAAAATACCCACCGCTATTTTAAAAATAGCAGAAGCTTCCTTTCCTTTAGACTTGATTTTCATCCAAATTCCTCCAACCACCACAGCAAGTGTAATGATGAAAAAGGCATTTAAGGATTGAAACCATGAAGCTGGAATTTCAAAACCCAATAAAATCCGATCAGTCTTTTGCTTGGCATATAGATTCATCAGTCCACCTGCCTGTTCAAAAGCCCCCCAAAAAATAATTATCATCAGAAAGGAGATCAACAACACCTTAATCCTATCCTTTTCTACAGGAGTTAATTTTTTTTGTCGTAATTCATTTTTTTGCTCAGCCAATGTTTTTTTTAATTCACCTACCCCAACAAGATATTTTTGACCAAAAAAATAAGTGACTTGACCGATTATCATTCCCACTGCAGCGAGTCCAAAACCATAATGCCAATTGTAGGTCTCTCCTACCCAGCCACAAAATAGCGGAGCCAAAAATGCACCCAAATTAATACCCATGTAAAAAATATAAAACCCCAGATCTCTGCGCTCATCTCCTTTAGAGTAGAGGCCCCCTACCATACTGGAAATATTGGGCTTGAGCCCACCAACTCCCAAAATAATAAAAGCACATCCAATATAAAAACTTAATTCGCTATCAAAAGCTAGTATTCCATGACCCAAACAAAGTAAAATACCGCCCAACATAACCATCTTTTTTTGACCCAATAAATTATCTGCAATCCATCCTCCAGGTATTGCAGCAATATAAACCAACATAGTGTACCAACCGTACAACCAAATGGCTTCCTCATTAGACCATCCAAAACCAGGATTCTGACTCGTGGTCTCCGCCACTAAAAAAATGGTAAATAAGGCCCGCATTCCATAAAAGGAAAATCGTTCCCAAAGCTCGGTGAAAAATAAAACAAATAATCCTAAAGGGTGGCCCAAAAATTTTCTATCATGGGGTTCATTCTCATAAGATTCAGCCATAGAGTATTACTAATTTTGATTTTAAAGTTACTCATTTTATAAATTAGTTAATTTTTGAAACCAATTAAAGTTCCAGAAATAAAAAAATAGAAAAATGTATCTTTACTGAGTACTGAAAAGATTGATATGTCAAAGAAAATAGAGGGTTTTTCTAAACTGTCTAAATCAGAGAAAATAAATTGGATTACCCAAATGCATTTTGAGGATACCACAAAAGCCAAGGAGATCATTTTTACCTACAACCACAATAATGAGAATATACAAAAATGTCACGACGAGTTCATTGAGAATTCGATTGCCAATTTTTACCTTCCCATAGGTGTAGCTCCTAATTTTGTAATAAATGGCAAGGAATATACCCTACCAATGGCCATAGAGGAAAGTTCAGTAGTGGCTGCCGCATGTAAGGCAGCTAAATTTTGGGCCTCTAGAGGGGGGTTCAAAACTCACATTTTGGGAACCCAAAAAATAGGACATATTCACTTTTTATTCGATGGGAAAACAGAACAACTTCTGTCTTTTTTTGAAGCAAAAAAACAAATACTCATTGAAAGTGCTTCCTCACTCACCTCCAACATGCGCAGACGTGGAGGAGGAATTATTGATATCGAACTTAAAGATAAATCAGATTTAATAGTAGATTACTATCAGCTACACATTACCTTTGAGACGGTGGACTCTATGGGTGCCAATTTTATCAATTCCTGCCTCGAAAAGATTGCCAAAACATTCCAGTCACTCGCCGCGAATCACAAAGTATTTTTAGATGAGCAACTTACCATTGAGGTCATCATGAGTATCCTTTCTAATTATGTACCACAATGTTTGGTTCAGGCTGAGGTGCGATGCCCTATTTTAGACCTTAAGGATTCAGTTGAAATGTCTGGAATGGAGTTTGCTCAAAAATTCATCCAAGCGTTGGAAATTGCTAAAAAAGAGCCTTACAGAGCAGTTACCCATAACAAAGGAATCATGAACGGTATTGATGCTGTAGTCATTGCTACTGGAAATGACTTTAGAGCGGTAGAGGCAGGTGTTCATGCTTATGCTGCCAGAGAGGGTGTTTATTCCAGTTTAAGCCATGCTTTTTTGCAAGGAGATGAATTCATTTTCCAACTCGAATTACCCCTTTCGCTTGGGACCGTGGGAGGGCTCACCCAATTGCACCCTATGGTGAAATGGTCAATGGAACTGTTGGGCAATCCAAACGCAAAAAATCTTATGGAAATTGTTGCTGTAGCCGGATTGGCGCAAAACTTTGCTGCCGTAAGATCCCTGATTACTTCGGGAATCCAAAAAGGTCACATGAAAATGCACTTGCTAAACATTCTCAATCAGCAAAAGGCGACATCCAATCAGAAAGAAAAAGCCATGGAGTTTTTTAAAACCCACGCGGTCTCCTTCAGTGCAGTATCCGATTTCTTAAAGTCCAATTTTTGAGTCTATGACGAAATACTATAGCCACGGCAAACTATTACTAACTGCAGAATACATGGTTTTGAAAGGTGCCGAGGCATTAGCCATTCCTACTAAGATGGGCCAAATGTTGGAGTTTCAACCCGATTATTCAAAATCACTAAAATGGGAAAGTTGGGACAACAAAAATCAAATCTGGTTTAGTGCCTCCATGGATTTACCTGATTTCAGTATTTCAAATACCAACGAACCTGTCATTGCATCACGTTTGGTAACAATTTTAAGGGCCATTAGGGCTCAAAAAAAAGATTTTCTCATAAAAAACGGAGGAATGGTTAAAACCAACCTGGAATTTGACCGTCATTGGGGATTAGGAACCTCATCCACATTGATTTCCAATTTGGCACAGTGGTCTAAAACCAACCCTTACACCCTACTCCAAAACAGCTTTGGCGGCAGTGGATACGACATCGCCTGTGCTACGGCAAAAAGTCCAATGATTTTTCGCATGGACTCAACCCAACCTTACATAGAAGCGTGTAAATTTGATCCCGAATTCAAATCTAACTTATACTTTATCTATCTCAACCAGAAGAAAAACAGTCGACAAGCCGTAAAACAATTTAAAAAACAAAACATCACCCAGGAACAAATCACTTATACCTCATCACTGACAAGGGCTGCTTTAAAGGCCTATACATTGGATGAATTTGAGAAAATACTTAACGAGCACGAGAGATTCATTTCCAAAATTTTAGGATTAGTTTCCATTAAAGAAAAGCAATTTCCTGATTTTCCTGGAGTGATCAAAAGCCTCGGTGCTTGGGGAGGTGATTTTATTTTAGCTACTGGAGATAACTCAACAGTAAATTATTTTAAAAATAAAGGTTTTACAGTTGTGTTGAGTTATAAAAAGATAATGCTCTAATAGTACAACTGACGATTGTCTTCAATCTTAGCAGTGGAACGTAAAGCCTCATAAATAGAATTATTGATCCTGATGTTCTCCTCGTTTTGGAGCGCATTGGCATAAGCTTTATAACTTTCCAACTCCTCAGCAATTTCTTTTGAAGTCACTTCAATCATATACACACCATTGTTGCCTTTGATCAAAGACGAAGGTTGATTGAGTTCCAGTGCAAAAGCAGTACCAATGACATAGGGCTCAGTTCCCGCACCAGCTAAAACTGTATTTTCTTGGGTTACTGCTGAGGCAGTCTCGACTTCTTTTTTTACAGCACCAACTAAGTCATCTAAAGATGTTTTATCAGCATGTGTTTTTAACAAATAAGAGGCCTTAAGCTCCTTTAGCATATCCTGAATTACTTCTAACTTGACCGACTCAAAATTAACAGATCCTTTGGGAGTAATTCCAAACAATTCAGCTACCACATATCCTCCATTCGTTAAACTAAAACGTTTGATATCGCCCACTTCTATGCCGTCGCTGAATAACCACTGAACCAAATTTCTTTGACTTGGTAAACCGGGAAGGTTCTCATCCAAAAGGTTAACTTTTTGAACTAACTTTAAGTCATAGTCATAATTCTTGGCAACCGTATCTAAATACTTGTTTTTGATGCTCTCCATCTCAAACTGTGTTGTTTTTTGAAAAACTCTATTAGAAGTTTCCTCCGAGGGAACGATCTCTTTGGTCACATCTGCCATTAAAACCACATCCTCTTTACCTGTGACTTTGATAATATGAAAACCAAACTCAGTTTCTACCAATCCTATTCTTCCAACCCTTGAGCGGTTGCAAAAATCAAAAAACTTTTTAGTCATCATACCCTCCTGAAAGAAGCCTAAGTCTCCACCAAGTGTCTTTGAGGGTCCATCAGAATTTTCGGTAGCCAGTTGCGCAAAATCATTAGGTCTTCTTCGCGCTTTTCGATACAATTCCTGACCCATTTTTTTTGCTTCCTCTTTGGTTCTTGTGACCTCGGGATTAGCTCTTTCAGCTCCTTCGAAAGCCACCAAAATATGACTTGCTTTGATAGCACCCCCCTTTTTTCGATCTAGAAAACGGGAGATTTTAAATTGATTGCGGTCCTTGTATGGTCCAAAAACATCACCGGGATTGAGATCAAAAAGAATATCTGCATATTCATTTGCTATATTTCCTTTGGTTTTGTAAATCGAGTCGAAAGGAGTTTCGGAGTACTGTTCAACGAAATCAGTTATATTTTTAGTGGTGGACAAACCTTCTATGGTATCAGTTAGCTTAGATACATCGTTGTACTCAATCCTACGATTTTTTATCTTTTCCAGATCCGATCGGATTTGATTTTCATCGGCCTCTGATGCCTCTTCAGGAAAAATCACATAGCGAACTGCCCTGCTTTCTTCAGTTTCATAATTCCCTTTTTTCTTATTTATGAATTGCTTGATATCTGAGTCAGATATCTCAAAAAGGCTGTCTGGAACCTCCGAATAAGGGAGTCTAATGAACTTTAGATTGACTTTGTCATTTTGCCTGTGGTAAGCGTTTTTTCCCTCCAATTCAGTAAATCCGGTACTGGACTTGATCAAATCATAATAGATATTTTCTTTGGCCATTCCGACAATATTCTCCTCTTGAATTTTCCAACTATCATAAGCCTGGGGATTTTCAACCCGTAACTGGTTTATGTAGTCAGTAAATATTCCAAAATCAAAAAAACCGGTATCATTATGGAATCTAGGATCTTGAAAAATCCTCTGGTCTTGGGATAGAATCATTTCAATCTGTTCTTTGCCTGCATCAATTCCCAAACGTTCGAACTCTTGCCTGAACAGGGTTACCCTCAACAATTGATCCCAAACGGTGTTTACGGCCTGCATCGTTGAAAAATTATAGTTCCTCTCAGTATTTTCAACCAATTGTCTGTAGAATGTCAATTCTATCTCTTCATCATTAACTACTGCTATTGGATCACTGGGTCCGCTAACACCTGAATTTCCATCGAAAACGCCTGAAATAACAAAAGCAAATAATGCCATACCTATCACCAGAATGAGAAATACCGAACGCTGTCTAATTTGACCTAATACTGCCATATCATTTTTTTTAAGTCGGATGCGAAATTACAATTTCCTTTTTGATTATAAAAAAGAATCGGTTTGTTATTTGGGGAGTTAAAGCAACTGATTTGAAGGAATTATTGGTTAAAAAATTTTCAACTATCATCTTTAACCTTAAGGATCACTCTTTCAATTTTTGTAGATGAGACTTCTTTAATTTCAAACTCGTAATTTTCTATCTCAATAAGCGTTCCTTTTGCTGGGATTTCCTCTTGCTGAAATACGATCAATCCACCTAAGGTCTCATAGAATTCGTTTACTGGAAGATTGAGACCATAATTTTGATTGATGTAATCAACCTCCAATCTGGCTGAAAACTCAAATAAAGCGGGATGGATTTTTTTTTCATAGAGAGCAATATGATCATGTTCATCCTCAATTTCACCAAAAAGCTCTTCAATAATATCTTCCACCGTGATAATTCCCGAAGTCCCGCCGTACTCATCCAATACCACCGCAATACTCTTGCGTTGTTTGGTTAATAATTTGAGTACTTCACTGATCTTCATGCTTTCGGGTACATAAGCTACAGGAAGTAATATTTTTTTAAGATCAGCAGGTTTTTTAAACATTTCAAAGGCGTGGATGTAACCCAAAATATCATCAATAGAATCCTCAAAGACAGGGATTTTCGACAAACCACTTGAGGTAAAAAGTTTTTTAATGTCTGACAACGAAGCCGAAATTTCAGTGGCAACAACTTCTGTTCTAGGAACCATTGCCTCTCGTGCTTTCACCTCCGAAAATTCCAGTGCATTTTGGAAAATTTGAATCTCACTATCAACACTGTCTATGTCTTTGGTCGACTCTAGTTGTTCCTCTATGTAATTGCCTAACTCAATTTTGGAAAAAGTCAATTGAACTTGATCTCCTTTGGTCTTGAAAAACTTCATCAAAATGAAATCTGACAACTTGATGATCATAGAGGTAACCGGGGAGAACAAAGCATAGAAAAAAGCGGTAGGAAACGCAAAAACCTTCATCAATACATTAGAAAATTGTTGAAAAAAAACTTTGGGAAGAAACTCTGCCGTTAGCAAAATGATGATGGTAGAGATGACCGTTTGAATAAAAACAATTTGGATACTTATACTACCTCCTAAAAGAGTCTCAGGGAAAAACAATTGCAAAATACGGTCGCCCATAAATATGCCGTAAATGACTAATGAAATATTATTCCCCACCAACATGGTTGCAATAAAACGAGAGGGGTTTTTGGTTATAAAATTTAAAAACTTAGAGTTAAAACCTGACTGTTGCTTTTCGATTTCCAAATAGATTTTATTGGCAGAAACAAAGGCAATTTCCATACCTGAAAAAAAGGCTGAGAGAATCAGACAGATGATAATGACAAGGTCAGAAATGATCATTGAGAGGAATTTCCCCTTTTGTTAAACTTTT
>JBMTKF010000011.1:0-59632 GCA_049439205.1 Flavobacteriaceae bacterium
GGGTCAGGGTACAACCGTTGCGGTATTGTGCGGCATTGGGATCAAAGGGATTGCTTCTCACAAAAACGTAAAGGGCGGTAGCACAACTTTTTTGCTTTCGTAGCTTTTCGGCTCCCAGGAGCGTATAGGTGGTAATTCGTTCTTCAAGGCTACTAAATATAGTAAGTATATTTTTAAAACTTCTTGTAACGGCAATAGATTTCTTTGCAGAGGCAACCTCTTCCAATTGTATTGAGGGAATACCTTCCAGGTCTCTTTTTAATCGCAGTCCCAGTATACTCATTTGTTTTTTGACCCATTCATCGGGTAAATTAACAAAATCCAAGGCGGTTGTCACACCCATGGCTTGGAGTCGTTTGGCGTATTGCCTGCCTACGCCCCAAACATCTTCTATGGGAGTCCATTTGAGTGCTTTTAGTCTTTTTTCATTACTGTCGATACAGTAAACTCCTTGGGTTCTTTGGTTAAATTTTTTAGCAATTTTATTGGCGATTTTTGCCATGGCTTTAGAAGGGGCCAGCCCTATTGAAACCGGGATTCCGGTCCAACGACGCACTTGCTTGCGCATTTTCAATCCCGTTGCACTGAGATCAAAATAATCAAAGCCCTCGAACTTTAAAAAGGCCTCGTCTATGCTGTAAATTTCGACATTGGGGGTATAGGTTTCCAAGATTTTCATCACCCGATGACTCATGTCTCCGTAGAGTGGATAATTGGAAGAAAAAACCTTGATGTTGTGTTTTTTGAATTCATTTCGAAATTTGAATGCAGGAGCTCCCATTGGAATCCCTAAGGCCTTAGCTTCATTACTCCTGGCAATCACACAACCGTCATTATTGGAGAGAATAACCATTGCCTTACCCTCGTACTGAGGCTGGAAAACCCGTTCGCAAGAAGCATAAAAATTATTGCAATCAATTAAAGCAAACATCTGTAAAATCAAATTTTGAAAGGGTTGGCTGTGTAAATAGCTTTGATTTTTTACCTAAAAAAACAACTCCGTCATCAACACCGATCCAATACAAATTTAATAAGAATTGGATTGTTTTACAGACAAAATTGAACCTCTTTGGGTAAAAATTGTAATTTTGTTTTAGGTTGAGTAGTAATATAAATTAATGGACAAATTTTCATTTTTAAATTCGGCCCACACTGCCTATTTTGCCGAATTGTACGATCAATACTTACAAAATCCAGATGCTGTAGAACCCAGTTGGAGAGCATTCTTTCAAGGCTTTGATTTTGGGATTGATCAAGGCGAATGGCTGGCAGAGGTAGCTGAGGTAGAAGTACCCGATTCGGTAAAAAAAGAATTTCAGGTGGTAAAGCTGATCGAAGGCTACCGTACCCGTGGTCACCTATTTACTAAAACCAATCCAGTTCGAAACAGAAGAACCTATAGTCCTAACTTGGATTTAGAAAATTTTGGGTTATCTCAAGATGATTTATCTACAGTTTTCAATGCGGGCTCCATTGTTGGTATTGGTCCCAGTACCTTGTCCAAGATCATCGACCATCTTCAGAGAACCTATTGTGAATCGATTGGAGTAGAATACATGTATGTTAGGAATGTAGAGAAAAAAAACTGGATCAAGGAGCGATTACACCAAAATGAAAACCATCCCAATTTTAGTCCTCAACAAAAGATAGAAATTCTTAACAAATTGAATCAGGCTGTTAGCTTCGAAAACTTTTTACACACAAAATATGTAGGGCAAAAGCGATTTTCTCTTGAAGGTGGGGAATCTCTAATTCCGGCATTGGATGCTCTTGTTATGGCAGCAGACGTCAAAGGAGTAGAGGAATTTATAATGGGAATGGCCCATAGGGGGAGACTCAATACCTTAACCAATATATTCGGAAAATCCCCTAAAGATATTTTTAGCGAGTTTGATGGAAAAGACTATGATGAAGTGGTTTTTGACGGAGATGTTAAGTATCATATGGGTTGGACTGCAAAGATTGACCCCAACAATAATGGAAAGAAGATCAATATAAATTTAGCACCTAATCCCTCCCATTTGGAAACAGTAGGGGCGGTGGTAGAGGGAATCACTCGGGCTAAACTGGAGAATAAATTCAATGGGGATACCTCAAAAGTTTTACCTATTGTAGTCCATGGAGATGCCGCTATTGCAGGACAAGGTATCGCTTATGAAATTGTACAAATGGCCAGATTGAAAGGTTATTCTACTGGAGGAACCATACATATAGTGGTCAATAATCAAATAGGCTTTACCACCAATTATCTCGATGCGCGATCAAGTACCTACTGCACCGATGTTGGAAAAGTTACTTTATCACCCGTTATGCATGTAAATGCCGATGATGTCGAGGCTGTTGTTCACTCTGTGCTTTTTGCATTGGATTATAGAATGCATTTCAAAGCCGATGTTTTTATTGACCTTTTGGGATACCGAAAATATGGGCATAACGAAGGTGATGAGCCAAGATTTACCCAACCCAAGCTGTACAAGATTATTGCGACACACAAAAACCCCAGAGACATCTACGCAGAAAAATTGATTGAGCAGGCTATTATTGATATTAATTATGTCAAAAAGCTAGAGGATGATTATAAATCTAAGTTGGAGCAAAACCTTCAAGTTTCTAGAACCGAGGAGACTACTGTCATCACTCCCTTTATGGAGGATGAATGGATAGGTTTTGAGAGGGTAGACGAAAAAGGAATGCATCCAGAGCTAACCACAGCTGTCAATTTGGAAATACTTACTAAAGTAGCTAAAACTATTACGAATGTTCCTCCTGATAAGAAGTTTTTAAGAAAAATTGAGCGTCTTATTTCAGATCGAAACAAAATGTTTTTCGAAATAGATAAACTGGACTGGGCCATGGGTGAATTGCTTGCTTATGGAACACTTCTTCTCGAAGGTTACCATGTTAGACTCTCAGGTCAAGATGTCGAAAGAGGAACTTTCTCGCATCGTCATGCAGTGCTTAAGGCAGAATCCTCTGAGGAGGAAGTCATCTTACTCAACCTTATTGATCCGGTAAACCAAGGTAAATTCAACGTTTATAACTCCTTTCTATCAGAATACGGTGTTTTGGGATTCGACTATGGTTATGCAATGGCCAGTCCCAACTGCCTCACCATTTGGGAAGCACAGTTTGGGGATTTTTCTAATGGAGCTCAGATCATGATAGATCAATATATATCAGCAGCTGAGGACAAGTGGAAAACCCAAAATGGAATTGTAATGCTCCTGCCTCACGGATATGAGGGTCAAGGCGCAGAACATTCTTCCGCCAGAATGGAACGCTACTTACAACTTTGTGCCAAAGACAATATGTTTGTAGCCAATTGTACAACTCCGGCCAATTTCTTTCACTTGCTTAGAAGACAAATGAAAGGGGATTTTAGAAAGCCTTTGATTGTTTTTACTCCCAAAAGTTTATTACGTCATCCCAAGGCTGTTTCGAAAGTAAAATCCCTTACCGATGGTGCCTTTCAAAGAGTAGTACCTGATGAGGAGGTAACGGTTAAACAAGCCAAAACATTGGTATTTTGTTCGGGAAAATTTTACTATGATTTAATTGATGCCCGAATGGAGAAAGAAAGAATGGATGTGGCAATCGTCAGACTGGAACAATTGTTCCCCTTACCCCATGAAGAAATTCAAGCCCAGCTTAGTAGCTATCAAAATGTAGAGGATGTGGTTTGGGCTCAAGAGGAACCACGTAATATGGGTGCATGGGGCTATTTGTTACTACATTTGCCAGAAGCGCAACAAATGAGACCCGTAACTAGAAGGTACTATGGTTCACCTGCAGCCGGGAGTGCTGTAAGATTCAAAAACAGACACCAACAAGTAATCGATTATGTGTTTGATCCGACGTTGGATAATTTTATTAGAAAAAATAAATCTTCATAAACTATGATTTTAGAGATGAAAGTTCCCTCACCAGGGGAATCAATTACCGAGGTTGAAATTGCCCAATGGCTAGTTGCTGATGGTGACTATGTCGAAAAAGACCAAGCCATTGCAGAGGTAGATTCTGACAAGGCTACACTTGAATTGCCTGCTGAGGTAAGTGGTAATATTACCCTTAAGGCCGCGGAAGGTGATGCTGTAGCGGTTGGTCAAGTGGTTTGCTTGATCGATACAGAAGGCAGTCCTAAAGAGGGGCAAAGCTCACCTTCTCCCGCTCAAAAGAATACCCCCGTTATACCAACTACAGTAACCTCCGAAGGAAGTTCAAACTATGCATCAGGTTCTCCTTCCCCTGCTGCCAAAAAGATCATTGCTGAAAAAGGAATCGAACTAGATAGTGTGATAGGTACAGGAAGAAATGGAAGAATTACTAAAGAGGATGCTGTAAAAGCGGTCCCCTCTATGGGAACTGCTCCGATAGGAAGTAAAAGAGGGGAGGAACGAAAGAAACTTTCAATGTTGCGAAGGAAAGTGGCTGAAAGACTTGTTGCTGTAAAAAACGAAACCGCAATGTTGACAACTTTCAATGAGACAGATATGGCTCCTATTTTTGCCCTTCGAAAAAAATATAAAGAATCTTTTGCCGAAAAGCATGAGGTTAGCTTAGGGTTTATGAGCTTTTTCACCAAAGCCGTAGTCAGGGCACTGCAAATGTTCCCCGATGTTAATTCCATGATTGATGGTGATTATAAAGTATCATATGATTACTGTGACATTAGTGTTGCCGTATCTGGTCCCAAAGGATTGATGGTTCCTGTTGTAAGGGGTGCGCAAAACTTATCCTTTCGAGAAATCGAACAAGAAATCAAAAGATTGGCCATTCGAGCAAGAGAGGGCCAGATTACAGTCGATGATATGACCGGTGGAACTTTTACCATCTCAAATGGAGGGGTTTTTGGCTCAATGTTATCCACACCCATCATCAATCCACCACAATCTGCTATTTTAGGGATGCACAATATTATAGAAAGACCGGTAGCCATCGGTGGTAAAGTAGAAATCCGACCCATGATGTACTTGGCATTATCATACGATCACCGCATTATTGACGGTAAAGAGTCGGTAGGTTTTTTGGTGGCCATCAAAGAGGCATTAGAAAGTCCAGAAGAGTTTTTAATGAATAATAATGTCAAAAAAGCCTTGGAATTATAAAATCAAGAATTTGTTTCTATAGTCAATGACTGCTTTATTTTTTATTAAAAAATCAGCCCCTAAAATTCCATTTATTGGCTTTGCCTTCTCACGTATCAAACTAGTATTGATATGTTGCATGTCCAGCAGAACAAAGGCGTGTTTTCCTATTGCATGTCTTCCCAAAATCAAATCACATTGTTGACCAAATACTGCATTGACTTTGTCTTTTCCTGCTCCCGATGCTTGAAAAGGTTTTCCATTTTCTTCTACGTTGAAGTTTTCTCTTTCGGCATGTGAAATGCAACTATTTGACGCACCTGTGTCAATTAGTAAAATGGCTTTTAACCCATTAATACGCGATTTGCATACCAAATGTCTGGTTTTGGTCAATTTAAGTTTAATTTGCTTGGCTGAATTCTTTTTGAACAAAGAGTATTTTTTTTACAAATGTAAAAAAACGAAACCTTAATTTTATGATTGATGAAACTTATTGACACCCATACCCATCTTTATTTAGAGGCTTTCGACGAGGACAGAGAAGAAATCATTCAAAAGGCAATAAAAACCGGCATAGACCGTTTTTACCTTCCCTCCATTGATAGTAGCTATACCTCAAGAATGTTTGATTTGCACAGGAAATATCCGGATCAAATTCGTTTGATGATAGGTTTACATCCAACCCATGTAAAAGATAATTATGAGGAAGAGCTCCATCATGTTCACCAATGTCTTGAAAAACATGATTTTTCTGCAGTGGGAGAAATAGGAATTGATTTGTATTGGGATAAAAGCTTTTTGAAGAAACAACAAGAAGCTTTTGATCTGCAGATCCGTTGGGCGAAAGAAAAAAAATTGCCTGTAGTCATCCATTGTCGTGATGGTTTCGATGAGGTATTCGAAGTTTTACAAAGCCATAGATGTAACAATTTATCGGGAATTTTCCATTGTTTTACTGGAACGAAAGAGCAAGCAGAAATGGTAATAGATATGAATTTCAAATTGGGTATAGGAGGGGTTGTTACGTTTAAGAATGGTAAAATCGATAAGTTTTTGGATCAAATTTCCATAGATCATATTGTTTTGGAGACTGATGCTCCATATTTGGCTCCTGCTCCATACAGAGGAAAACGCAATCAAAGTGAATATTTGGTTTACATTTTAAAAAAATTGACGGAAATCTATCAAAAAAGTGAAAAAGAGATTGCCGCTATTACCACAAAAAATGCTCTCTCTGTCTTTAAATTTTAAACTTATTTTATTTTAATATTTATTGATTTAAAATTTTACTGAAATTTTTTTTTTTTGTTTATTAGTGCGTTTTTAAAACAAATTTAGAGAGGTGGCCGAGTGGTCGAAGGCGCACGCCTGGAAAGTGTGTATTTCGTTATCGCGGAATCGAGGGTTCGAATCCCTTCCTCTCTGCAAAAAAAATGCTTTAGTATGTATTTTTTTTTATCTTTAAAAATTATAAAATTGAACAAAACTTTGATCAAAATGAGAAATTTATTTTTTGCCCTAAGCTTTGTTGGGATGTTAATGACCCAATCTTTGACTTACGCTTCAACAATTTTAAATCCAATCCTTCAAGAAACAGAGCAACAAGAAGAAACCGTTGCTGATGAAACATTAGAAGAAGAAGCTCCTATAGTGGAGGAAACCTTCACTGAGGATGAAGAAGAAATGGCTCCTGCCGAAGCTTCTTTCACTCAAGAACTTAAGAAGAGATTTATCGAAGGTGGCCCCGGATTTATGGGGATTGTTTTGATTTGTTTGATCCTTGGTCTTGCCATTGCCATTGAGCGTATCATCTACCTCAATTTAGCTACCACTAATTCTCAGAAACTTACCGCAGGGGTTGAGGAAGCACTTTCCTCAGGTGGTGTTGAGGCTGCTAAAGAGCTATGTAGAAACACAAAGGGTCCTGTTGCATCTATCTTCTATCAAGGTCTTGATCGTGTCAACGAAGGTGTTGATAGCGCTGAAAAGGCAGTCGTGGCCTACGGTGGTGTACAGATGGGGCAATTAGAAAAGAACGTATCATGGATTTCCTTATTCATAGCCTTGGCTCCGATGCTAGGGTTTATGGGTACTGTAATAGGTATGATACAAGCTTTTGATAAAATCGAAGCTGCTGGCGACATGCAACCTTCATTAGTTGCCGGTGGTATTAAAGTAGCACTATTGACCACCGTTTTTGGTTTGATTGTAGCAATTATTCTTCAGGTATTCTATAACTATATTATAGCTAAAATTGACAGTATAGTAAACGATATGGAAGATGCATCCATCAACTTGATTGATATTTTGGTGGCACAGAAAAAATAATTGAGAATATGAAAATTCAAAATATAATTAAAATAATCAGTGCTATTATTAGTATTCTGGCGGCCTTTTTCTTACTGAAAATTATTGGCACCGGAGATGATGACATCAAAATGGCCGCTACAATGGGTGACTTCAGTGCTGTTTCTCCGCTCGTAGAATTGGCACGAATTGTAATTTTTATCACTATAGCTACTACATTAATATTTTCACTTTTAGGATTGTTTTCTGACCGTGCTAAATTGAAAAAAGCTGCGATTTCCGTCGGTTTGTTTCTGTGTGTTATTGGAATTTCCTACGTTCTCTCAGAAGGCATAGAAACTCCTCTTAAGGATGGAGATGTACTCTCGGCAAGTGGTTCAAGGTGGGTAGGCACTGGTATTAGAACCTTTTATATACTCGCTGTCATTGCTGTTAGTTTGATGATATTTTCAGGGGTCACTAAAATTATAAAAAAATAAAAAGTTATGGCCAAAAGATCAGCACCAGAAGTGAATGCAGGATCAATGGCAGATATTGCCTTTTTACTATTAATTTTCTTTTTGGTAACCACAACAATTGAAACTGATAGTGGCCTCAACAGAAAGCTTCCTCCAATTGAAGAAATTGAAGATCCACCAATTATAAAGCAGAAAAATATATTTACTGTGGTGGTAAACAAAAACAATCAATTGTTGGTAGAAGAAGATTTGGTAGATATTTCAGATTTACGTGAATTAGCCATCGAGTTTCTCGATAATGGTGGTGGAGATGGTGAAGACGCCTGTGACTACTGTCAAGGGGCTCGTGATCCTAAATCTTCAGATAATCCTGAAAAAGCAATCATTTCATTAAAAAATGACAGAGAAACCTCTTACAAGGTATATATTGCTGTTCAGAACGAATTGGTTGCTGCATACAATGTGCTCAGAGACCGTGAGTTTATGAGGTTGTTTCCCAATGAGTCCATGAGCTTTGTGGAAGCCAACAAGAAATATTCTGATCCCAGAACTTCGCCGGAAGAAAAAGAAAGGCTAAAACCCAAGCTGGCTGAGGTTAAATTATTGTTCCCACAAAAACTTTCTGAAGCTGAACCAAGTAAAACCAATTAATATAACAGTAATGTCAAAGTTTAAAAAGAAAAAAGGAGGAGATCTACCAGCAATTTCAACAGCATCTCTGCCGGATATTGTTTTTATGTTGTTGTTCTTTTTTATGGTGGCTACTGTGATGAGAGACAGTACCTTGATGGTGAAAAATCAGTTGCCTGCCGCTGATCAAATTCAGAAATTGGATAAGAAAGATCGAGTAATGTACATATACGCCGGAGAGCCATCAAGTCGTTATGCAGATAAATATGGAACTCAACCTCGTATCCAACTCAACGATAAATTTGCCACAGTCTCTGAGGTGGGAGCTTTTGTATTGTCTGAGCGGGCGTCCAAACGTCAGGAGTTACAAAATGTATTGACCACTGCCCTAAAAGTAGACGGTGAAACTAAGATGGGTTTGATTTCTGACATCAAACAAGAACTTAGAAAAGTAAATGCTTTGAAGATAAACTACACCACTCGGATAGGTGATTATTTTCAAAATATTGATTAAACTACGATTGTGCAGAAAAAAAAGTGCCCTTAGTGGCACTTTTTTTATTATGGTTTTCGATAGGTTAATTTAATTCAGAAATTGTTAAAAAATGTCGGCTCAATTTTTATTTTTTGCAGGAGTTTTATTTATTGGATGGACCGCAAAAGCCCAGAAAGAAAGCCTAAACATTAAATACAGGGAGGATCAATTTTACATTAGTTTTGCGTTACAGCTTCAACAAGAGAACATTAATGGGTTCAAACAAAATGGTTTTTCGAACAACTTTCAGTTAGGCTTTGTCAGAGACATACCCTTAAGTGTCAACGGCAGAACAGCCATAGGTTTGGGAATTGGATATGGTTACAATCGCCTGATCTCCAACCTTTATTTGGATACAACCGGCGATAAGCCTGCTTTTTCTATTAAAGAAAATGAAAGAAATCGTCAGACTTATTCTTCACTAGTCATTCCGCTTTCATTTCGATTTCGTACCTCCACTTTGGATCGAACAGATTTTTATAGGATTTATGGAGGGATGAAATATATTTGGAATTTTTCTTCATACTACAGCCTTTTTCACGATAAATCCTTTCAAAATGATTTTATAAGAAAAAATAATACTGCAGTTTTCCTCTCGTTTGGTTACAATACTTGGAATATGTTTTTTGAATATGACTTGAATTCTATATATAACTCTGACATTAAGCTTTCTGATGGAAATACTCCAAAACTTCAAACGATCAAGTTGGGCTTGATTTTTTATATTCTTTGATTAGATCAATTTTCTGAGTCGAGCTACAGGTATGTCCATTTGTTCTCGGTACTTGGCTACAGTTCTTCTCGCCACAATGTATCCTTTCTGTCTTAGTAATGCAGAAAGTGCTTGGTCTGCTAGCGGTTTTTTCTTGTTTTCTTTCGAAATAAGTTTCTCTAAGATTTTTTTTATTTCAATAGTTGAAACATCCTCTCCTTCCTCATTTTTCATGCCTTCAGAAAAAAGACTTTTTAGAAGCTTTATCCCATAGGGTGTGTCTATATATTTACTATTAGCTACTCGGGAAACAGTTGAAATATCCATTTCAATTTTATCCGCAATATCTTTTAGGATCATTGGTTTGAGTTTTTGTTCATCTCCGGTTAAAAAATATGCACTCTGGTAGTCTACAATCGCATTGATGGTATGGAAGAGGGTTTGATGCCTTTGCTCAATGGCATCGATAAACCATTTGGCAGCATCTAACTTTTGTTTGATGAAAAGAACAGCCTCTTGCTGGGATTTGTTATTATTGGGTGAGTCAGCATAACCTGAAAGCATTTCCTTATAATTTTTGGAAATTCTCAATTCGGGAACATTTCTTCTATTTAGCGCAACTTTTAAATTTCCGTTTTCAATTGTCATGATAAAATCCGGAACGATATGATTGTTTTGATTACTCTCAGAAAGTGCTCCTCCGGGTTTAGGATTCAGCTTGGCGATTTCGTCAAACACTTCACGCAACTCGTCCTCGGTAAGATGGAATCGATCTTGTAGTTTCTGATAGTGTTTTCTAGAAAATTCTTCGAATGCAGTGTCGATTATTTTACGGGTCAGTTCTAAATTGGGACGATCCTTTTCTTTTCTTGCCAGCTGAAGGGATAGGCATTCTTTAAGACTTCTCGCACCTACACCTGGTGGATCCATTGATTGTATTTTTCTGAGAACATTTTTTAGGATTTTTTCATCCACCACAATGTTTTGGGTGAAGGCCAAATCATCGATAATATCTTCGTTAGACCTTCGAAGGTATCCACTATTATCTATACTGCCAATGAGAAACTCTGCGATGGGTCTCTCTTGTTCAGTTAGGATTAAATTCTGCAATTGACTTTCTAAATATTCATGGAAACTCATTCCTCCTGAAAAGGGGATCTCCCTATTTATTTCATCGGTGGAATGGTTATTCGATTGGAGTCTGTAATTGGGGACTTCATTATCGCTCAAGTAAGCGTCTATGTCAATATCGTTGGTGTCTATATTTTGATCATTCTGATAGTCATCGAATGGATCGTTAGTTTCCAATTCATTTTCATCTAACTCTTTCCCCTTTTCTAGGGCAGGGTTTTCTCCAATTTCAGATTGAATTCGTTGCTCCAAATCCAAAGTAGACAATTGAATCAACTTCATCAACTGAATTTGTTGAGGAGACAGTTTTTGAGAAAGTTTTAATTGGAGCTGTTGTTTTAACATATTATGAAATAGCCTTCATAAAGATAAAAAAAGTCAAGATAAGGAGTTTCTTTAAAAAGATGCGTTTTGCGGAGTACGTGGATACGGGATGACATCTCTAATATTTGTCATGCCTGTAGCGAAAAGCACCAATCTTTCAAATCCAAGCCCAAATCCACTGTGGGGAGTACTTCCAAAACGTCTCAAATCCAAATACCACCATAGCTCTTCAGCATCAATTCCCAATTCTTGAATTCTCTTTTCTAATACTTCTAGTCGTTCTTCTCTTTGGGATCCTCCTACTATTTCACCAATACCAGGAAATAGAATATCCATGGCACGAACGGTCTTTTGATCTTCATTCATTCTCATGTAAAAGGCTTTGATTTTGGCTGGATAATCGTAAAGTATCACAGGAGCATTAAAGTGTTTTTCAACCAAGTAACGCTCGTGTTCACTTTGTAAGTCAGTTCCCCATTCTTGGATCAAATAGTCGAATTTTTTCTTTTTATTGGGCTTTGAGTTTTTTAATATATCAATCGCTTCGGTGTAAGAGACCCTTTTAAATTCGTTTTCGATTACAAATTTTATTTTTTGGATCAATCTCATAGGGCTCCTTTGATTTTGAGGCTTTGATTTTTCTTCATTTTCCAGACGTTGATCCAGAAAAATTAAGTCTTTCTCACATTTTTCCAAAACATACTTTAGCGTATTTTTGATAAATTTCTCGGCCAAATCCATATTGTCGTGTAGGTCATAGAAAGCCATTTCAGGTTCGATCATCCAAAACTCCGCAAGGTGTCTTGAGGTGTTTGAATTTTCTGCCCTAAAAGTAGGACCAAAAGTATATACATTTCCCAGTCCTTGAGCATAAGTTTCCGCTTCAAGTTGACCAGATACGGTTAGATTAGTTTCTTTTCCAAAGAAGTCCTGTTTGAAATCTACTGCACCCTCGGCATCAATAGGTGGTTTTTGGGGGTCTAAAACTGATACGCGAAACATTTCTCCGGCTCCTTCTGCATCACTACCTGTGATGATAGGTGTATGTACATAGTAAAAACCTTTGTTTTGAAAAAATTGATGTATGGCAAAAGAAAGTACAGAGCGAATTCGCATCACGGCACTTAGGGTGGCTGTTCTTACCCTTAAGTGGGCTTTTTCTCTTAAAAATTCAAAACTGTGTTTTTTGGATTGAATGGGATAAAGGTCTGGATCTGCCTCACCTATTATCTTTATGGAATCCACCAATACCTCTTGAGATTGCCCCTTTCCCATACTTTCGACAAGTTTACCCGAAACCTCAATTGCTGCACCAGTATTAATTTTTTTGAGTATGTTTTCATCGGTATTTTCGAAATCCACAACACATTGGAGGTTTTCTATTGTCGATCCATCATTAAGGGCTATGAAACGGTTGGCCCGAAATGTTCTTACCCAGCCCCTAACAAATACAGTATTGTATTTTTCAGGTTGACTAAATAATTCAACTAATCGAGGGTATTTCATGTTCTTAAATTTTCTGCGTAAATATAGGTTTATTTACAGAATAGATTTAGGATTTTTTTGTCCGTTATCAGGAACAATATTGATTTTCGGTTCTTTTAATACCCTTTCATTGATGACGCTGTCGTCCAATGAAATCAGTAAAGAGGGAAGAAGAATCAAATTGGCTAACATGGCGAATAGCAGGGTGACCGAAACTAGTCCTCCCAACGCGACTGTCCCACCATAATTCGAACTCATAAACACAGCAAACCCAAAGAATAATACAATCGAAGTATAAAACATACTTACTGCTGTTTCACGCAATGAGACATATACTGCGGTTTTGTTTTTCCTCTTATTGGCCACTAACTCTTGTCGGTATTTAGCTAAAAAATGAATGGTATCATCCACTGAAATTCCAAAAGCAATGCTAAAAACCAAAATTGTTGAGGGTTTGAGGGGAATGCCGGAATATCCCATTACACCTGCTGTAATGATCAGTGGCAATAAATTGGGGATCAATGAAATGACGATCATTTTAAATGATCGGAACATATAGGCCATAAATAGTGCTATCAACAAAATGGCCAGCGACAGAGAGATTATCAAATTTCGGATCAGATAATGAGTACCTTTTAAATATAATAATGTTTTTCCTGTCAACTTGACTTTATAACGCTCTGGAGGAAAGATTTTATCGATTTCTTTTACCAAATCCTCCTCAATTTCTTCGATACGTTCTGTGGGAATATCTTTCATAAAAGTTGTTACCCTGTTGAATTGGGCAATACTGTCGATATAATTCTTCATCAATCCTTCAGAACCTTTTACATTCTTGAGATACCGAGCAATGAAAGAATTTTCCTGCGATGTGGGAAGTTTGTAGTAGTTGGGATTGCCATTGTAGTAGGCTTGTTTGATGAATTTGACACCATTCACCGATGAGATCGTTTGAGACAGTTCAGGTATATCATCAATATATTGTTCAAGCTTGTCAATCCTTTTGAGTGTGGAAAGTCTTCTTGCACCTCCTTTGCGTCGAGTATCGATAATAATTTCTATGGGTACAATGCCGTTAAATTCTTCATCAAAGAAAAGGATATCGCTAAAAAATTCAGATTTTTTGGGCATGTCCTCAATGATACTTCCCGAAATTTTGATTTGATAAATACCAATGATTCCGAGGATCAAACCGAGAATGGAGATGACAAACACATTGATTCTTTTGTATCTAACTTTCTTCTCCATCCAGTTTACAAATTTTTTAAGGTAATGGCTCTTGAGATGTTTCAGGTGTTTTTTACTGGGCCGAGACATAAAACTGTAGGCAATGGGTATGATTAACAAAGAGAGGAAAAAGATGGCGATGATGTTGATCGAGGCAACAATGCCAAATTCCTTTAATACTTTACTGTCTGTCAAAATAAATGTGGCGAAACCTGAGGCGGTGGTCAGGTTGGTCATCAGTGTGGCATTACCTATTTTCATGATTACCCTTTGTAAAGATTTGATCATGTTTCCGTGTTTGGCAACTTCTTGTTGGTATTTGTTGATCAAAAAAATACAGTTGGGCACTCCAATAACGATGATCAAAGGGGGTATCAGTGCTGTTAAAATGGTGATTTCATAACGGAGTAATCCTAAAATCCCAAAGGCCCACATGACCCCAATTATTACGACAAACATCGAAATAAAGGTAGCCCTGAAAGACCTGAAAAAAAGAAAAAAGATCAGGCTGGTAAGCAACATGGCCGAGACAACAAAAACACCAATTTCATCCACTATATTCTGTGCATTCAAAGTCCTGATATAGGGCATACCGGAGATTTTGACATCCAAGCCTGTATCTTTTTCAAAAGTAGAGATCAGGGGGATAAAAGTTTCAAAAATAAAATCTTTCCTCTGCGCTGTATTGACGATATTTTTGTCCAGGTAAATGGCAGATCTGATCGTTTTACCACCATTATCATAAAGGATGTTTCGATAGAAAGGGAGTTCTAAAAGGAGCTTTTGCTTAAATTTATTAATGTCGGTAAGCTTGTAATCATTGGTATCAAAAACGGATTTTAACACAAATGATCTTAGGTTCTCGTCCTTAACCAATTCTTGTACATTGTTTGTCGATAGGGTAAAATCTACCTCCGGGAAGGACTCAATTTTATCATTGAGGGCAATCCATTTTTCAAAGATTTTGGGTTCGAAAAATTGTTCTTCTTTGAGGGCTATGACCATCAAATTTCCCTCTTCACCAAATGTTTTTACAAACGTATCATATTGAATGTTTTCGGGATGGGTGCTGGGGAGAAGATTGGCTTCAGTAAAGGTAAACCGCATGTATTTCCACTGGGTGCCAAAAAAAACAGTAAACAAAACGATGCCTCCAAGGATTAAGAAGCGGTTTCTTAAGATTAAGTTAGCAACAGTAACCCAAAAAGTTTGTTTTTTACGCTTCATTATCAACAGACATCATCAGCGTTGGGCATATTAAACCGTTAAAATTTCTTTCTCCTTGATGCCCAAAATGTCATCTACTTTGATGATGTATTGATCTGTCAATTCTTGAATGTCTATCTCGGCATTTTTTTGAAGATCTTCTGAACTATTGGTTTTTTTGATCTCGTTGTTGGCATCTTTTCGTGCATTTCTGACGGCTATTTTGGCATTTTCAGCTTCTGCTTTTACCAATTTTACTAATTCCCTTCTGCGTTCTTCGGTTAATGGAGGGATATTGATGATCAAAGATTCACCATTGTTCATGGGGTTAAAACCCAAGTTGGCTTGCAATATTCCTTTTTCGATTTCGGGCAATAAAGCTTTTTCCCAAGGTTGGATGCTTAGGGTTCTCCCATCGGGGGTGTTTATATTGGCTACTTGGCTAAGTGGAGTGGGGGTGCCATAGTATTCCACCATAACAGCATTCAGCATCACAGGGTTCGCCTTTCCTGCTCTGATGTTGAGCAGTTCTTTTTCCAAATGCTTGATGGACAAATCCATGCTTTCTTTTGCAGTTTCGGTGATGATAATGATTTCTTCACTCATTTTGATGAAAATTTATAGATCAACTCGGGTTCCTATGTTTTCGCCATTGATGATTCGGCTAAGGTTTCCTTTGGTATTCATATCAAAAACAATAATGGGCAGTTTATTCTCCTGACTTAAGGTAAAGGCAGTAGTGTCCATGATCTTGAGTCCTTTTTTCAGTACATCGTCGAATGAAAGTATGTCGAATTTGACGGCTCCTTTGTTTTTTTCAGGATCTTCATTGTAGATTCCATCTACTCTTGTTCCTTTTAGGATCACATCGGCATTGATTTCTATGGCACGAAGTACCGCTGCAGAATCGGTTGTGAAATAAGGATTTCCTGTTCCGGATCCAAAAATGACAACCCTTCCTTTTTCCAAATGTCGTGTAGCCCTTCTTTTGATAAAAGGCTCTGCAATGGCTTCAATTTTGATGGCTGTCTGTAACCGGGTCGGAACATCATTGTTTTCCAACGCACTTTGTAATGCCAAACCGTTAATTACTGTGGCAAGCATCCCCATATAGTCGGCTTGAACCCGATCCATACCCTTACTGGCTCCGGAAACACCCCTGAAAATATTTCCACCACCGATGACGATGGCGATTTCAGTCCCCGTTTTTTGTATTTCCTTTATTTCGCTTGCGTATTCGTTGAGCCTTATTGGATCAATACCATGATTTTGATGGCCCATCAGTGCTTCTCCACTTAACTTAAGAAGAATTCTTTTGTATTTCATAGCTTGGAATTCCACAAATATAGCAAATATAGAGGGAAACTTTAAACGGCTTTTAAACTCAAATCGATGGTAACGGTAGCATAGGTGAGTGCTCCCATCGATACATAATCCACTCCTGTTTCTGCATAGGAAACCAAGTTTTGTGCTGAAATATTTCCAGAGGCCTCGGTCTCGAATTTTCCATTGATTTTTTTGATATTTTCCGTCAAAATTTCAGGAGACATATTGTCTAAAAGAATTCTTTTTACCCAAGAAAAACGCATTAGTTGATCAATTTCATCACCATTTCTTACCTCAACAATGACTGGTATTTCCAGGGCATTTTTCGTTAAATAAACCTCGGTTTTTTCTAAGGCTTGGGATAAGCCTCCACAAAAATCGATATGATTGTCTTTAATCATGATCGCATCAAACAAACCCATCCGATGATTGTAGCCGCCGCCAACGGAGACCGCCCACTTTTCGGGATAACGGAAACCGGGTGTGGTTTTGCGAGTGTCGAGAATTTTACACTTGGTGTGCCGAATCTTCTGACAGAGTTGATGAGAAAGTGTTGCAATTCCACTCATTCTTTGCATGCAGTTGAGGACTAACCTTTCAGTAGCCAAAACTGACTTGGCTTTGCCTTTGACCTGAAAAGCAACTGTTCCAAGTTCCATTTTATCCCCATCTTTGACCAAAGGTTTGAAGTTTAAATTGGGATCGTATCGATTAAAGATTTTTTGTGCCAACGTAATACCAGCAATCACACAATTGCCTTTTACCTTCAGGACGGCTTCTCGTTCCAATTCGTTATCAAAGCAGGCATTGCTGCTATGGTCAGCTCCTTGAATGTCTTCCTCAAGGGCTTGATCAATGAATTGATCAATAGCATTTTTATAGGTGTTGTAAAAATTATTCAACGTAATCTCGATTGTAAAATACTCCTTTATTTTGATTCAAGTCTTGAGACTGTTTGATCATCAAATAGGCCACACTCACCATATTTCTCAATTCACAAATTCCCAATGTCAATTTGTTTTGTCTGTATATGTCCTGAGTTTCCAGAAATATATTTTTTAACTCCATCTCTGCCTCGATTAGGCCTATAGAGGTTTTGAAAATACCCACTTTACTAGTCATTAAATTTTGCAATTGTTTTTTCATACGCCCAATGGCACTGATTTTTTCATTTGAAATAAAATGTTCTTCTTTCCATTCTGGTAATTTTAGGAAGAAATCTCGTGGAGGAAGGTTTTCCTTCATTTGATTTAGGGAGTCTATTGCGGCCCTATGAGAAAAAACAAGGGATTCCAGCAGCGAATTGGAAGCCAAACGATTGGCACCGTGCAGGCCTGTATAGCTACATTCTCCAATAGCATATAGGCCTTTGAGTTTTGTCTCTCCATAGTGATTCACACTGATGCCTCCACAGAAATAGTGAGCGGCAGGAATCACCGGAATAGAATCATGCGGGGGGTTGATCCCAACTTTTTGACAATTTTCTTTTATGGTGGGGAATTGATTTTCAAATTCTTTTTCGCTGATGGCTTTACAATCCAAAAGAACGTAATCGTCACCGGTTTCACTAACTACCTCTGCAATAGATCGCGCAACAATATCCCTTGGTGCTAGTTCGGCTTTGGGATGATATTCAGTCATGAACCTTTTGCCGGATAAACTTCTTAAAATTCCTCCCTCTCCTCTGACAGCCTCTGAGATCAAAAAAGTATTTCTGTTGATTTTAGGATAAAGGGCAGTGGGGTGAAACTGGACAAAAGGCAGTCCCTCCATAAAAACTTTTGCTCTGTAAGCAGCTCCCAAGCCATCTCCGGTTGCATTTTCGGGATTGGTGGTATGGGAAAAAAGCTGCCCGGCACCCCCGGTACTTAAGACGGTAATCTGAGCAGAAATTTTAATGATTTCTTGTTCCAAATTTGAAATTACATATGCCCCATAACATCGATTGTAATTACTTTCACTGTGGTGATCTGTAATTAAGTCAACAAGTGTATGGTTTTCCAAAAGAGAGATGTTGGAAAAAGTTTTGATCTTTTTGATCAAGGACTTTTGAATTTCAAGTCCTGTTTTGTCTTTGTGGTGTACAATTCTTTTTTCGGAATGCCCTCCTTCTTGGGTGAGGTGTAATCCATTTTTTTGCTTGTCGAAGTGGGTTCCCCAATCGATCAACTCTTGGAGGCGTTCATACCCTTCTTTAACTACAAATTTAACCACCTCCTGGTCACATTCTCCTGCTCCGGCGATCAGGGTGTCTTCAATGTGTTTTTCAAAAGAATCTTCCTTAAAGTCGGAGACAACCGCAATTCCCCCTTGGGCATATCTAGTATTGCTTTCCAGCAAGCTGTTTTTCGAAATCATAACGATTTCAAGGCTCGGATTTTGCTGCGCCATTTTGATGGCATAAGTCAATCCGGAAATGCCACTTCCTATAACGAGTATGTTGGTATCCATTATTTTAGCCTAGCTTTAGCATTCTTGAAATGGGAATTTTGGCTTTTTCGATGAGGCTCTTACTGAGTTGTACTTCGGGTTGTTCGTGTTCTAAACACAGATATAATTTTTCCAGTGTGTTGAGTTTCATAAAGGCGCATTCGCTGCAAGCACAAGTTTCGTCTTCTACTGGTGCTGGAATAAAGATTTTTTCGGGGCAACGTTTTTTCATTTCGTGAAGGATTCCGGCTTCGGTTGCTACAATAAAGCACTTTGAGGGATCGCTTTGTACATAATTTAACAAGCCCGAAGTACTTCCAATGTAGTGTGCGATATCTAGAACTTGAGATTGGCTTTCCGGGTGAGCGATAAATTTGGCTGTGGGGTTTTCCTTGGCGAGTGTGACAATTCTTTCAAATGAAAATGCTTCGTGAACGATGCAAGATCCGTCCCATAATATCATATCCCTTCCGGTTTCTTTGATCAGATATCCCCCTAGGTTCTTGTCGGGTGCAAAAATAATGGTTTCTCCCTCAGGTATAGAATCGATGACCCTTACGGCGTTACTCGAAGTACATACTATGGTACTCAATGCCTTAATTTCGGCAGAGCAATTGATGTAGGTTACTACATGTGCTCCGGGATATTGGTCAATAAATTTTTTAAAATCTTCGGGGGGGCAAGAATCAGCGAGTGAGCAGCCTGCATTCAGATCAGGGAGAATGACTTTTTTGGTGGGATTGATTATTTTTGCTGTTTCAGCCATAAAATGTACACCGGCAAAAACAATCATTTTGGCCTCTACCTTTTCTGCGGCTTGGGCCAAAAATAAACTGTCACCCAAATAATCAGCCAACTCTTGAATTTCGGCTTCTTGATAGTAATGAGCCAGCAATACTGCCTTTTTTTCTTTTTTGAGTCGTTTTATCGCTGAAACTAAATCGAGCGCTTTGGGAATGTCTAAATCCAAGTAACCCTTTCGATCTAACCTATTCATTACCTCATCTGAGGTGAGTTCCATATACTAATGATTTGCTACAAAATTATTAAAAATCAAGAATTAAAAGTTCATCACGAGATTATAATCCCTCCAGTTTTTTTATGATTTGATTGGGGGTAAGGGCATTTTCAACGTTGTATGAGCCAATGGCTGTTCTTCTCAATTGGCTCAAATGTCCTCCAGATTGAAGGGCTTTGCCAAAATCGTGGGCCAGTGATCGAATATAAGTTCCTTTTGAACATCTGATATTAAAGTCAAGTTGGGGAGGATTGATTTGGGTGAAATCAAATGAGTAAATAGACACTTTTCTGGGTTTAATTTTTGTTTTTTCACCCTTTCTAGCGTATTCGTAAAGCCGTTTCCCCTTTTTTTTTATGGCTGAGAAAATTGGAGGGTACTGATCAATTTCACCTTCAAATTTTTTTTTGACTATATTAATTTGTCTTTTCTTAATATGATCGATGGAATAACTTTGATCTATGGCTGTTTCGAGATCGTAAGAAGGGGTAGTTGCTCCCAATGTAATGATTCCGGTATAAGCTTTTTCAAGTGCCTGAATTTCACTGATTTTTTTGGTCATTTTTCCGGTACAAATTACTAGAAGTCCCGTAGCCAAAGGATCGAGGGTTCCGGTATGACCTACCTTTAGTTTTTTAAGTTTGTATTTTTTTTTAAAAGCCCACCTTAATTTATTTACCACCTGAAAAGATGTCCAATCTATAGGTTTGTCAACCAACAAAAGTTGACCCTCCATGATGGATTCAAGTGACAAATTCATCTTACAAACTATATAGGATGGCAAGTCCACCCACTATTAAACAATAGAAGCTAAAGTATTTGAGTCTACTTTTTTTCACCAAGGCAACCATCCAACGACAGGCAAAAACTCCGGTAATGAAAGCACCAAAAAAACCTGTCATCAGGGGAAATAGTTCAGTACTTTCATGGGTTAGATCTCCATCTAAAATGTTTTTAACCATACTTCCAAAGATCAAAGGAATGACCATCAGAAAAGAAAACTGAGCCGCTTTATCTCGATCAATCTTCAGTAGAACTCCAAGTGCAATGGTGGCTCCACTCCTCGAAATTCCAGGGAGAATGGCAATAGCTTGGATGAGACCAATAGAGATTGCATTACCATAACTCAATTCCTTGTTGTTTTCATTGACCCGATCTGCCAAATATAAAAGTAGGGCAGTTACCATCAACATGGTTCCCACCAGAGCGATTTTACCATCGAAAAGCGAGGCTATAAAATCCTCAAAAAAAAGACCAATGAGAACAGCAGGAATCATGGAAAGGACGATTTTTTTGCTGAAGTTTAGATGCTTTCCTTTTTTTAATATCATTAAATCTGTAAGAATCAATGTAATATCTTTTCTGAAAACAAAAAGGGTGCTGAAGGCAGTTGCAGCATGGAGTGTAATAGTAATCAATAAACCTTGTTGTTTTTCATAATCATTTCCAAAAATGGCTTTGACCAATTCTAAGTGTCCACTGGAAGAAACGGGTAAAAACTCTGTTACGCCTTGAACAATTCCAAGAATCAGACTTTCTAGCGCACTCATTTACTTTTTTTTTGGAGGCATTAAAATGGTATAAATTGCCAATCCAAAACCCATTAGAACAATGGTGGGTGCCAATCTGATTCTGCGGAAATTAAAAATTTCAGGGTTAAAAACATTGGGATCTTCACTTCCTCCACCTGCCATTATAATAAAACCCAAGGCAATCAAAGCAATAGATAGGAGTAAAAATTGATAATTTCTTTTGTTGAATAGGAATTCTTTTTTTTGGTTTTCGTTACTCATCTTAAGAATTTAGTTTATAGCGTCAGATTTCAAGTTTAAATATCGTTGTGTGGCAAAGAAAGTACTTACGGTTGTGATCCCTAAACCCAAAAGGAATACTCCCAGAAAAACCAACACCGGCTCCAAAGGATTTTCGGAAATTTGTAACTCTGGAAAACGTTTTTGTATTTCATAAATGACTAAGACCATCCCTGAAATTGCAATAATGGATCCCAGAGTGCTCATCATCAAGTGGGTTTTAATAAAAGGTCTTCGGATAAAGCTTTTGGTTACCCCAACAAGTTGCATAGTTTTGATAATCAATCTTTTGGAGTAGATGGACAGCCGTATGGAACTGTTGATCAATAGGACGGCTACAAGTATAAATAGGCTACTGGCCAACAACATCATAAAAGTTATTTTTTTGATGTTTTGATCCAACAATTCCAGAAGGGGTCGATCATAAACCACCTCACTTACGTAGCTGTAAAGAGAGATATCTTTACTGAGTTTCGAAACCATAACTGGATTCAAAAAGGGAGCCTTGAAAAATACGTCTATTGAATTGAGCAATGGATTGTAACCCAAAAACTCCATAAAATCTTCACCAATTTCGTTGGCGTGTCTTTGGGAGGCTTCTTCTTTTGAAACATAAATGACTTTTTTGGTGGCAGAATTTAAACGTAAGGTTTTTTGAAGTTGTTTTAGTTCTACCTCTTTGGCAGAATCTTTGACATAGATTGTCATTACGATCTGTTCTTTAAAGTGATCCGCTACTTTTTTGGAATTGATCAACAAAAGCCCCAACAAACCGGTTAAAAACAAGACTAAAGTAATACTCACAACTACCGAAAAATAAGTAGAAATTAGTCTTCGTTTGTTGAATTTCTCTTCATTCAGTTGCTTCATAGAGCAAGTTTGTTTCAGTAAAATTAAAAAACCATCAATAAAAAGAACCTTGTAAGCCGGAAACTTTTTTTCCTTTCTTAATAAGCTTATTTTTACGCATTCAAAAAACAAGCCTTAATGGATTACAATTTTCTAGAAATCGAAAAAAAGTGGCAAAACTTTTGGGCGACTCATAAAACCTTTAAGGCACACAACCAAAGTGAAAAACCCAAGTATTATGTCTTGGATATGTTTCCTTACCCCTCTGGTGCCGGTCTTCATGTGGGTCATCCTTTGGGATACATTGCCAGCGATATTATTGCGCGATTCAAAAGGCATTCAGGATTTAATGTTCTTCATCCTCAAGGCTACGATTCTTTTGGACTCCCGGCTGAGCAATATGCCATACAAACCGGACAACATCCCTCCAAAACGACTACAACCAATATCGACAGATACCGTCAGCAACTCGATCGAATGGGATTTTCTTTCGATTGGGATCGTGAGGTGAGAACCTCAGACCCTGATTATTACCGATGGACACAGTGGATTTTTCTCAAATTATTTGACGCTTATTATGATCTTAAGGCCAATAAGGCACTCCCTATCTCAGAGCTGATCCTTCGCTTCGAAAAGGAAGGCAATTTAAATGTCCAGGCACATTGCGATAAGGATACTCCGCTTTTCGATGCCCAACAATGGAATGCATATGACAGTGACAAACAACAAAAAGTCTTATTGTTTTATCGACTTACCTATTTGTCCGAAACACAAGTCAATTGGTGTCCTGCATTGGGAACTGTTTTGGCCAATGACGAAATTGTAAATGGTGTATCAGAACGCGGTGGACATCCGGTCACCAAAAAGAAAATGCGTCAATGGAGCATGCGCATCAGTGCCTATGCCAATAGGCTATTAAAAGACTTGGATGAATTGGACTGGCCGGATTCTCTTAAGGAAATGCAAAGGAATTGGATTGGAAAATCCAGAGGGGCCAGCATCTATTTTCAAATAGAAAACCACCCCGAGACCATAGAAGTCTTTACAACTCGTCCGGATACCATTTTTGGGGTTACCTATATAACGCTTGCCCCTGAGCACGAGTTGGTTAAAAAAATCACCGGCCCCGATCAACAGAAAGCAGTAGTGGATTACATCGACCGGGTTGCTCAAAAATCGGACCGAGAACGACAATCTGATGTTAAGTCCGTTAGTGGAGTGTTTACGGGTGCTTATGCCCTTCACCCTTTTACCGGACTACCTATTCCCATTTGGATTGGGGAATATGTATTGGCAGGTTATGGAACCGGAGCGGTTATGGCGGTACCCAGTGGAGATCAAAGGGACTTTGATTTTGCAACCCATTTTAATTTACCCATCATCAATATATTTGATGGTGTTGATGTATCTGATGGTGCTTTTTCTGAAAAAGGGAATGTAAAATTGACTGATTCTGATTTTTTAAATGGTTTGGATTACAAAGCAGCAGTGAAGAAAGTGATTGCCGAGTTGGAATTAAAAAAATATGGAAAAGGGGCGGTAAATTTCAGGCTAAGGGATGCTATATTTAGCCGGCAAAGATATTGGGGAGAGCCCATCCCTATGTATTTCAAAGGTGATATTCCAGTACCTTTGAAGGAGCAACACCTCCCCCTTGAACTGCCTGAAGTGGAAAAATATCTTCCTGCCGATGACGGAAAACCCCCATTAGGGAATGCTAAGAAATGGGCATGGGATGAAATCAATCAAGAAGTGGTTTCCATTGACCGCATCGACCATAGATCTGTTTTTCCTTTGGAGCTTAATACTATGCCTGGATGGGCTGGAAGCTCTTGGTATTTTAACCGTTATATGGATCCCCAAAATCAAACGCAGTGGCTCGCATCTGAAGCCATGGAGTATTGGAAAGAGGTAGATTTTTATATGGGCGGAAGTGAACATGCTACAGGACATCTATTGTATTCGAGATTTTGGCAAAAAGTTCTTTTTGATTTGGGTTATACAAATTCTAAAGAATACGCCAAAAAACTGGTCAATCAGGGAATGATTTTAGGAAATTCCGCTTTTGTTTATCGAAAAAAAGGAACCCTTACTTTTCTGTCTAAAGGCTTGATTGGGGAGCACGAAGTTGAACCCATACATATTGAAGTGAGTTATGTCAATAACCATGATGAATTGGATGTGGAGGGGGTTAAAAATTGGCAAAAAGACTTTCAACAAGCAGAGTTTATTCTTGAAAACGGAAAATATATAGTTGGAAGAGAGGTTGAAAAAATGTCCAAATCAAAATACAATGTGGTCAACCCCGACGAAATTTGCGATAACTATGGCGCTGACACCCTTCGCATGTATGAAATGTTTTTGGGTCCCATAGAGCAAGACAAGCCTTGGAATACCGCCGGAATATCTGGGGTTCTTAATTTCCTCAAAAAATTCTGGAGGTTGTTTTATCAACAAGATAGCTGGGTGGTTACAGAGGATTCACCAAGTGCTGAAAGCATGAAAGTACTACATCAAACTATTAAAAAAATAACCGATGACATTGAGCGTTTATCTTTCAATACTTGTGTCAGTACTTTTATGATTTGTATCAATGAATTGACTGCTTTGAAATGTTCTAATAAGACGGTATTGGAGCCTCTTTTAATTTTACTTTCCCCATTCGCACCTCATTTTTGTGAAGAACTGTGGCAACAATTGGGACATCCCAACAGTATTGAATTTGAACCCTTTCCTGTTTTCGATCCTTCTATGGTGGAGGAAGCAACGAAGGAATATCCAGTTTCTTTTAACGGGAAAATGCGGTTTACGATCAAACTTTCATTGGATATGGGGGTGGAAGAAATTAAGCAAGCCGTTATGAATGAACAACGTACACTGAATCATATTCACGGATCCAGTCCCAAAAAAATAATTGTAGTTCCAGGAAAAATCATAAATATAGTCATCTGATGAGTGATTTTCAAATTGAGATCATTGGTCTGATTGCTGCCACTTTTACAACGATTGCTTTTGTCCCTCAGGTAATTAAAATATCTAAAAAACGGACTGCCAAAGGCGTCTCCGTTTCCATGTATGTGATTATGTTTATAGGAATCTGTTTTTGGTTCTGCTATGGGGTTTTGATTGACAGCATTTCTGTAATTACCGCCAATTTAATTTCGGGTATTTTACAATTGTTTATCATTGTTTTTGCCTTGATCCATCGTAAGAATAATTAAAACAAATATTCTACAACTGAATTTGTCTTTTGATCTGTTGATTGAGTGAAATGAAAGTTTCTGTCCTCGAAACTCCATCTATGGTTTGAATTTTATGGTTTAACAATCTCATCAAATGTTCGTTATCCTCACAGAGTATTTTGATCAAAATACTCCAGTTACCGGTAGTGTAATGACACTCGATCACTTCTGGAATTTTTTGAAGTTGTTTTACCGCTTCTGGATTTCTTATTGCTTTGTCTAAGTAAATACCTATAAAAGCCATGGTTTTATAGCCTAGTATTTTGGGATTCAATACAATCTGAGATCCAAATATAAGTCCGGAACTCTCCAATTTTTTTAGACGTTGATGGACAGCTGCTCCAGATATACCAGCGGTTTTCGCAATTTCATTGATCGACTTTCTCGCGTCTTTCATTAAGCTCCTTAGAATGATTTTATCAAGGCCATCGATCAGTACTATCTCATTTTTTTTCTTCAAAAGTCAAACTTTTTAGTTTTTTAAAAATTAAAACCATTATTTAAATAAAATTAATCAATTAATTAACGAAAATTTATATTTTAAATCTTATATTAATTTGGTGAGAAGATATATTTTAGCGGGTGGTAGCTTTGCCTTGATAGCAGTGGTTTTGGGTGCTTTTACTAGCCATTTTCTTAAGGACCACTTTACGGAAGAAGTTTTACAATCATTTCAGACTGGGATTCGATACATGATGTATCATGGCCTTGCTTTGATCATTTTTTCTCAAATTCCTAATGCAAAAAATCCTTTGATTTTCAAGTTGTTTTTTTGGGGCGTTATCCTTTTTTCCTTTAGTATTTTCATCCTCTGTTTTGGAAAGTTGACCACTTATGATTTTTCATGGTTGGGTCCAATTACTCCCATGGGAGGTAGTTTGCTGATATTAGGGTGGGTTATTCTTCTATTGAAAACATTTAAAGAAAAATCGCAGTAGAAACTAACAAATTACTTACCGTTATTGCTTATATATTTTTCAATAGCCATAGTCATAGAAGGTGTGTCAGGAGTCGGTGCTTTGATGTCGATTCTCAATTTTGCTTTATCCGCAGCAAGTACAGTGGCATTTCCATAAGCCGCTATTTTAGTATTATTTTGTTCAAAATCCGGAAAATTTTTGAATAGTGACTCAATCCCAGAAGGGCTAAAAAATACCAATACGTCGTAATACACATCTCTCAAATCGGAAAGATCACTTACAACAGTTTTGTATAAAGGTGCCCTTGTCCAATTTATACCCATGTCATTTAGACAATCTGGTATGCTTGGTTTGAGAATGTCAGAGCTAGGGAGTAAAAACTTTTCTTTTTCAAATTTTTTAAAAACAGTTTTCAAATCATTAATACTTTTTTCCCCTACATAAATTTTGCGCTTTCTGTAAACTACATACTTCTGGAGATAGAATGCTACAGCCTCCGATTGACAAAAATATTTTGTAGAATCTGGAACTTTAAAACGCATCTCTTCAGTAATTCTGAAGAAATGATCGACGGCGTTTCTACTGGTTAATATGATATTATCAAAGTCAGAAAAATTGATTTTTTGCATTCTTACATCCTTTGCGGACAATCCTTCCACATGTATAAATGGTCTAAAATCAATCTTGAGTTTGTGTTTTTCTTGTAATCGTGAGTAAGGAGATTTATCACTTGCAGGTTCGGGTTGAGAAACCAAAATAGTCTTCACTTTCATATTTCTTCTGTTTTTGGTTTTGTCTAATAAACTGATTTATAGAGCCAAAGCCAGGGCGCTATTTTGAATGCACAAAGATACAAAATTAAATAAACTATACTGCTTGGATTTTTCTGAATGATTTCAATGTATATGGTCAGATGAGATAAGTATACTAAACAAATGATCAGTGCTGTAATAATAAAAAGGAGATTGATATTATCATAAAAACGGTAATAATAGAAAGAAATAAATACAATCGTATATAGACTGATTGATCCGTAATAGCTTATACTTCTGAAAACGGTATGTTGGAAGAGTTTAAATTGATTTGAATATTTAAAAATAAGTTTAAGAATCCAATAACGAATGATCACAAGAGAAGACACTACAAGGTAAAAAGAGAAAAATGAAATTTCTCCATACAAGGACATCAGAACCTTATCGTAAAAAAAGTATCCCAAAAGTGAAAAAGTGATTAATGAAATCATAGTCAAAACCAAATTAAATTTAAGGAAGGGGTTGACAAACTTTTCCTTATCGAATATTTTAAAGTATGTTTTGATTTTCCATAATGCAACTAGAAGTTTAAATTGATTTCTATTTTCACTGTAAAGATGAACATATGATATAAATGTTAATATGATCAATAAAGTGAACCAGTCTTGTTGATGTTGAAATTTTTCAGCCCATTGAAACATGAAATAAAAATAAGGAAGTAATTTGACTCTAATTTTTTAATTTTAATATTTTTACCCCCGTCACTATGGATAAAGCTTTGGTAATCATTCCTACCTTCAACGAGGTTGAAAACATCAAAAAGATTGTTCAAATGACCCTAAACCATAAAGCTTTTGATATTTTGATTGTTGACGATTCATCGCCAGACGGAACAGCTGACTTAGTATCAGAATTGATTAAAAAACATCCGAATCGTCTTTTTTTGGAGCAACGAGAAAGAAAAGAAGGCTTGGGTAAAGCCTATATCCATGGTTTCAAGTGGGCGTTGAAAAAAAAATATGAATTTGTTTTTGAGATGGATGCAGATTTGTCTCACCACCCCAATGAATTACCTATTATGCTAGATTACCTAAAGTCTGAGTACTCTATGGTAATAGGTTCACGTTATGTAAAAGGCATAAATGTGGTCAACTGGCCTCTAAGTAGAATTTTGTTGTCCTACTTGGCTTCTTTATATGTAAGGTGTATCACTTTTATGCCTATAAAAGACCCTACCGGTGGATTCATTGGTTATACTAGAGAAGTTCTAGAGCAGTTGGATTTTAGAAAAATACAATTTGTGGGCTACGCCTTTCAAATTGAAATGAAATTTAAGATTTGGAATAAAGGGTTCAAATATAAAGAACACCCAATAATCTTTACCAATAGAGAAATGGGGGTCTCCAAAATGAATGGAAAAATAATTTGGGAGGCACTGTTTGGCGTATTAATTTTGAGTATCAAAAGGACATTAAATAAAATTTTATGAGGGAAATACTTATTCAAAATGCCCAACTAGTAAACGAGGGAAAGGTTTCCCATAAAGACCTTTTGATTCGTGGAGAAAAAATTGTTAAAGTTGCCAAATATATAGAACCAAAAGGGGTTGAGGAACTCATTGATGCCTCGGGACTTCATTTGTTACCGGGATGGATAGACGACCAAGTACACTTTAGAGAACCGGGTTTGATACACAAAGCCACAATTGCAACAGAATCTCGAGCAGCGGTAGCAGGAGGTATTACCTCATTTATTGAGATGCCCAACACTAAACCTCAAACCACTACCCAAAAAAGATTGGAAGAAAAATTGCAAATCGCGGCTAAAGACTCTATTGCCAACTACGGCTTTCTCTTTGGAGGAACAAATAATAATCTTGAAGAAATAAGGTCTTTTGACACCACCAAAGCGGCAGGACTGAAATTATTTTTAGGTTCATCAACCGGTAATATGCTAGTAGATGATGAACAGGTATTGGAAAAGATTTTCTCCAGTACAGATTTACCTATCGCAGTTCATTGTGAGGACGAGGCTACAATAAAAGAAAACTTAGCTCGATACATTGCCCAATACGGAGATGATATTCCAATAGAAAAGCATCATGTGATCAGAAGTCAAGATGCTTGTTTTCGTTCCTCATCAAAAGCTATAAGTTTGGCCAAAGCTACTGGGGCAAGATTGCATGTCTTTCATTTGTCAACAGCTATTGAAACTGAGTTGTTCTCCAACGAAAAGCATTTGTCAGAAAAGAAAATTACTTCAGAGGTTTGTATTCATCACCTTTGGTTTTCCGAAGAGGATTATGCTGACAAAGGAAACTTGATTAAATGGAATCCTGCTGTCAAAAAAGCAAGCGATCGCGAAGCCCTCTGGAAAGCTCTAAATGATGACAAAATTGATTTATTAGCCACTGATCATGCCCCTCACACCCTACAAGAAAAGCAAAATCCATACACAAAATCACCTTCTGGAGGCCCTTTGGTACAACATGCTTATCCAGCACTTTTAACTGCAGTAAAACAGGGAAAAACAACTTTGGAAAAGCTCGTCGAAAAGGCTTGTCACAACCCAGCTATATTGTTTAAAATTCAAAATCGTGGTTTTATCCGCGAGGGGTATTTTGCTGATATAGTTTTAGTTGATCTAAACAAAAGTTTTACAGTTTTCAAAGAAGACTTGCTCTATAAATGTGGATGGTCGCCTTTTGAAGGAACTACGTTTGAAGCCACCATCACCAAAACTTTTGTTAATGGAAATTTGGTTTATGATGGGGGGAAAATTATCGAAGGTTCCTTGGGTAAAAACTTAACTTATGACCGATGAAAACAAAAAAAATAATTTTCCTATTATGGTTAATTACTTTTTCTTGTTCCGAGACAGGACAAAACAGACCTCCAGATGATTTGATCCCGCCTCAGCAAATGAGTCAGATTTTGGCAGATATTATCTTAATGAAAAACATCAAACGAAACAATTCTTTTAACAAAGATAAAAAGCAGCTTTTAGTGCCTAAATACCTCTATGATAAATATGGAATCGACAGTTTACAGTTAGCTTCCAGTCAATCCTACTATGCAAAAAATCCAAAAAAATACCTTCCCGTATTCAAATTGGTTCAGAGCCAACTCAAAAAGTTAAATGACAGTATTCAAGAAATAATGCGCATAGAGTATTAGTTTAATTTATAAGTAGACTATTTCTAATCCGTTTTATATTAGTTTTGAAATTGGAGAATACCCAAAATTTATAAATGATTCAATTTTTTCTCCGTTAATTGTTTTATGTTCATATTGACCTTTAATCATGGCACTAGTCAAAAACCGTTTTCTTATCCCCAAAAGTTCAATCAAGTATTCTACTGCCCACAGTAAATAAAAAAAACCTTTGGGAATCGAAATCACTCTTGGATTGGAATTCCCAGCATTTGATAAGTGTCTTGCCACTGCTTTTCCAGTCCAATTCTCTGCAACCAAAATAAACCGTTCCCCTCTTATATCCGAGTTCATGAGTTTATCCATTACCATTATTACATCTTGTATGTTTACGAATGCTTTGTTTCCGGGGGTGTAGCATCTTAAACCTTTTTTGAATCGCCGAAGAATAATTTCAATAGGACTGCCTTTTCCCAGAACTATAGCCGGGTTTATAATCACTGCATTAAGCCCCTCTTCCATCCCACGCCAGACTTCCATTTCTCCTCCATATTTAGAATATGCATAGGGGGTTTTGTCAGAATTTTTATCCCAGGGGGTATTTTCGTCTATTACTGAGACAGAAGAGTCGTTGCCTAAAGCAGCAATAGAGCTGATATAAATTAATTTTTTAATCGAATGAGATAAGCAAAGATTAACCAAGTAGGCAGAGCCTTTTTCATTGATTTCAAGTAGTTTTTTGACATCCCGATGGGCCATGGAAATATAGCCTGCGCAATGGTAAACATGGCTAATACCAACAAAGACTGAATCTAAGCTGGGAAAATCCCTAAAATCTCCTTTTCTCCAAGTGATCTTGTTATAGCGTTCTTTTGCATCTATATATTTAGATTGAAACAGTTTCAAAACCCTTTTTTTGTTTGATTCATGTCTAAACATTGCCACTGGAAAAATATTTTTTTCAGCTAAATGACACATCAAGTGAGAACCAATAAATCCAGTAGCTCCAGTCACCAATATCATAAAATAAAACTAATGCTTTTCTAAGAATAATTTTTTGTTTTTGAGCATAAATATATCTTTGTTAGCAAATCAAAGTCATGCAGATAAATTTTGTAGAAGAACTTCGTTGGAGAGGAATGTTACACGACATCATGCCGGAAACGGAGGATTACTTAAACGGCCAAAAAACCATTGGCTACATCGGTTTTGACCCAACAGCTGACTCTCTTCACATTGGTAGCTTGGTGCAAATCATGATTTTGATTCATTTTCAAAGAGCTGGCCATAAACCTATTGCTCTGGTGGGTGGCGCTACCGGTATGATTGGCGATCCTTCGGGAAAGTCTAACGAAAGAAATCTTTTGGATGCTCAAGGATTACAGAAAAATGTTGAAGGTATCAGAAATCAATTACAAAAATACCTTGATTTTGATTCAGAAAACCCAATGGCAGCGAAGTTGGTCAACAATTTTGATTGGATCAAAGACTATACTTTAATCGAATTTTCTCGTGAGATTGGGAAGCACCTGACCGTTAACTACATGATGGCAAAAGACTCTGTAAAAAAACGACTCGACAGTAATGACAAAGTGGGGATGTCTTTTACCGAATTCACCTACCAATTGCTCCAGGGATATGATTTCCTATACCTCTATCAAAATATGGACTGTAAACTACAAATGGGAGGAAGTGACCAATGGGGAAATATTACCACAGGAACAGAATTGATTAGACGTAAGTTGGGTTGCAAAGCCTATGCAATTACCTGTCCGCTGATCACCAAAGCTGATGGAACAAAATTTGGAAAAACTGAGGGAGGGAATATTTGGCTGGATAAGACTCGAACTTCTCCCTACAAGTTTTATCAGTATTGGTTGAACGCCTCAGATGATGATGCTGAAAACTACATCAAAATTTTTACCTTGAAGGATAAGCCAACCATAGAGGGTCTGATCCGACAACATCAAGAAAGTCCCCACAAGAGGTTGTTACAAAAAACCATTGCAGAGGAAGTTACCCGCATGGTTCACTCCGAAGAAGATTTACAAAAAGCCATTCAGGCCAGTCAAATCCTCTTTGGGCGATCTACCGCGTCTGATTTAAAAAATCTTGAAAGTCAAACTTTTATGGAGGTCTTTGAGGGTGTTCCTCATGCCAATATTTTGCGTTTTGATCTGGACCAAGGCATAGACATTATCGCTTTGTTAGTATCCAAAACTTCTTTTCTTAAATCCAATGCAGAAGCCCGAAGGGCCCTCAATGAAAATTCAATTTCGGTCAACAAAACCAAGGTTGACGAGAGTTTTAGTATTTTTTCAACAGATTTGATCGATGATCAATACATTTTACTGCAAAGGGGAAAGAGAAATTACTTTATTGTAAAAGTTGTTGATTAAACGACCATCAGATTACAACCTCTTATATCTGAGGCATCCAAACGCCCTAATACTTCAAACTGTCTGTCAGAATACACCTTACCCAAGTCTTCGGTGGCTACAAAAGCACAGCTATCACGGTTAGCCAAGTCAATGATGTTCAACCCGCCAGTTTGTCCCCAAGGCAATCGATTAAAAGGATCTTGATGCTCTCTTGCACCAACGCTCATCCAGGGGGGGCATTCAAAAATTCCTTTACCTTTAGAATATGCTTGGGAGAGTAATTCGGTCATACCATACTCTGAATAAATTTTGTCTACTCCAAATCCTCTTCTCAAACGATCGTGTAATTCCTCCCGAATCAATTCCCTCCTCCTGCCTTTCATTCCTCCTGTTTCCATCACCAATGTGTGGTGAAGATCAAATGAATACCTCTCGACCAAATCTAGTAGGGCAAAGGATACTCCCAACAACAATGTTTTTTGACCTTTTTCCTCCAACAGTTTGATCTGTTCATTGAGCAAATCCAATTGATTTAGATAAAATCCACTTTCCACCTTTTGGCTATTTAGGATCATATCATCAGCCATATAAATGAGTGAAGAACCTTCTTTTTCAATGTATGAAGGTAATAATGCTAGAACAGCATAATTCTTGATGTTTCCAAAAAAATGTTCAAACCCTTTTCTAAAACTTATTTGATAATCCTTCGGGTTTCGATAATAATGCTTTGAGGGTTCTAATCCGGTAGTGGTGCTGGAACTGAAAAACGGCACACTAACATCTTCAAAACAACAAACCCTTCTCATTTTGAAAAAAGATACGGGCAGGTGGGGAATATCTTTTACAGATTTAACTTCGGATGGATGATAATTGATCAGATCACAAAAAGATTTGTAAACCTTATTATTTTCATATTGAAAATAAAAAGTCTTCAAAGCCAATGCATCAAAAGCAGCGTGACTGTCTATTTCCCAAAAATTTTCCAAATGATTTTTTGTCATTTTTTAACAAGGTCAAGGCACAACCAGACGAGCAAGTCCTTGTTGGGGTCCTTGTTTTATTTTTACAATGTAAATACCACTTGTAAGGTTGTTGGGTATTATATAACTCTCAAAAGTAGCAGTTTGATAAACGACTTCACCCAAAACGTTTAGGACCATGATGTTCTTGATATCAGTGGGTGTAGAAATAATATGAAGCTTATCTCCTGTAAAGGGGTTTGGATACAATTGAAAGATTAATTTTTCGGCAGAATGATCATTCAATTCTCCATCTTGCATATTTTGTTGAGCAGAGACAAAATGCAAATTTATCAACATTAAGAAGAGCAGTGCGATTCGCAAAGGCAGATTTTTTATATATAATACATCCAAATTTAGTAAAATTAATTTCGATTAATATAAGTGTACCTTTACAATGCGTTTTTAAATTCCTAATAGTATTAATTTTTATATTAGCTCTGTAATAAAATCATGAAAAAAAAGGATATCAAGATATTATTGGTTGATGATGAACCCGATGTGATTGAGATCATTAAATACAATTTGTTGCAGGAAGGTTACAGTGTGAAAACTGCTTCCAATGGTAAGGAAGCCATAAAAAAGGCGGAGAAAACAACCCCTCATCTAATTATAATGGATGTAATGATGCCTGAAATGGATGGTATTGAAGCTTGCGAATATTTACGTAAAAACCCAAATTTCAATGACACCATCATTATGTTCCTCACTGCTAGAGGGGAAGATTATTCATATGTAGCAGCATTTGATGCAGGTGCCGATGACTATGTTACCAAGCCCATCAAACCCAAGATCATTGTTTCCAAAGTAAAATCTCTTCTACGACGACTCAAAAAAGAGGAAGAAAACCAGGACAAAATAAAAGTAGGCAAATTGATTATTGATAGGGATCAATATGAGGTCACCCTCAAAGGCAAGACCTTTTCTTTACCTAGAAAAGAATTTGAACTCCTCTACCTTTTGGCATCCAAATCGGATAAAGTAGTCAAAAGAGAAAAAATTATGCAAGTGGTTTGGGGTAGCGAAGTAGTAGTAGGTGATAGAACTATAGACGTACACATCCGAAAACTTAGAGAAAAAGTTGGTGATAAACATTTTAAGACCGTTAAAGGGGTAGGGTACAAATTTGTTAGACCCCCCAAATAATTATTTTGCTTAGGATAAAGAATTTTAGAGTAGCGTTCAGACTTTCGGCTATTTTGGTCATATTGCTGATCATTTTGCTGTCACTTTTCTTTTACTTACTCAATTTTCAATTCAATTCCAAGAGTATCACTCTGATGATTTTCCTGTTTTTCTTTTTTTTTATTTTTTCTGTTTTTCTAATTCATTACAGGATAGAAAGATTCATTCAAAACAAAATTAAGAACATATACAACGATCTTTCTCCATCGGGTGTATCGATGAATCAGCAAATTATTCAATCTGATATGGAAGTGCTGCGACAGAGTTTGCAAAAGTTTGCCGATGATCAAAAATTAGAAATAGAATCACTCAAAGAAAAGGAAAACTACCGCAAGGAATTCATAGGAAATATTTCACACGAATTAAAAACCCCTCTTTTCACCATTCAGGGATATGTACTCACCCTGTTGGAGGGTGCCATAAAAGATAAAAAAGTAAGGGAAAAGTACCTCAAAAGAACAGCAAAGGGTGTTGAGAGACTGATCTATGTGGTTAAAGATTTGGATTTGATCACCCAATTCGAATCAGGAATCAAAACCATTGATAGGAGTAGTTTTGACATCAAAAAACTGATTGAGAATGTTTTTGATCTAATTGAAATTCAGGCAATTAAAAATAAAATCTCTATTGGTTTTGACAAAGAGTATCGTGAGTCTTTTCAGGTTTTTGCCGATGAGGAAAGGATTCAGCAAGTGCTGACCAATTTGATCGTCAATTCACTAAAGTATGGTGTAAAAAACGGAAAAACAGAGGTGAGTTTGGAAGAAATCAATGAAGAAAAGATATTAGTCAGAATCTCTGACAATGGTGAAGGAATAGCTGAAGAACACCTACCCCGACTTTTCGAGCGTTTTTACAGGGTAGATAAATCTGGGAACCGAAAAGCTGGAGGCTCTGGATTGGGTTTAGCCATCGTAAAACACATTATTGAAGCCCATCAGGAAAAGCTATTGGTAGAAAGTACCCCGAAAGTTGGATCAGAATTTTCTTTTACTCTACAAAAGGCTTCAGATGATATGAATTCTATTCAGGATTAATTTTCCATTGGCTAACTTTAGCTTTTTAAATTACAGAATGGGAAGTAAAAACAAACTCAAACGCTTTAAAGAGAACAAAACCTTTAAAAACGTCATTCAGCCTAAACGATACATTCTTGAAAAAGACATTTTTGAATATAAGGGTCACTGGCACAAAAAATATTTTAATAACGACCGCCCCATCATATTGGAGTTGGGTTGTGGCAAGGGGGAATATACCCTACATTTAGCGATCCAAAATCCTGAAAAAAACTTTATTGGGATTGACATTAAAGGGGCTCGATTTTGGCGGGGTGCAAAGACTGCTTTAGAAAAAAACTGCGAAAATGTTGCTTTTGTCCGTGCACAAATCGAATTGATCGATACCCTTTTTGCTGATGATGAGGTGGCAGAAATATGGATTACCTTTCCAGATCCACAGATCAAGTTTAAAAGATCCAAACACCGATTGACCCATCCCAATTTTTTGAATCTATACCGAAAAATATTACATGCCCAAGGTTGTGTTCATCTCAAAACCGACAGTGAGTTCCTTCACGGCTATACGCTTGGACTGATGAATGATTCGTCCTGCCAATTGCTCTATGCCCATCACGACATATACAACAACCCCAATACTCCCAGCGCTGCTGTGGCTGTTCAAACCTTTTATGAAAAAATGTTTTTAGAGCAAAACAAACCCATCACATACCTTCAATTTCAGTTCAACTGATGTCTTTATTTTTTGATCAGGTTTATCAGGTTGTTCAAAAAATCCCTTTGGGGAGAGTCACTTCCTATGGGGCTATCGCCCGTTATTTAGGACATCCCCAAAGTGCTAGGATGGTCGGTTATGCTATGAATGCTTCCCACAATCGACCCGATGTGCCCGCTCATCGCGTGGTCAATCGCAATGGTCTTTTAACTGGAAAACACCATTTTTCAGGATACAAATTGATGCAACAACTCCTTGAAAGCGAGGGAATCAGTGTAAAAAAAGATCAAATTGTAGATTTTAAAGATTTTTTTTGGGATCCAAACTTGAACCTTCCTCCCATCGAAATCTAAACTTTTGTTTCCGAACAGATTAGATTATATTTGTAATTTAAAAAATAAAGTTAGCTAGAGATGAAATTAAACAAACAAGAGGTGATAAAAGCCCTCGAAAAAATCTCTGCACCTGGAGCACAAGAAAACCTAATTCAAAGCAAGGCGATCACCAATATTATGGTTTTTGGTGACGAAATTGACATTGACCTTCGTTTGTCCAACCCCAGTTTACAAGCTCGAAAAAAATTAGAGGTCAGTATATTGGAAGTAATCCACCAAGAGGTTCATCCGAAGGCTAAGATAAACATCAATACCAAAGTAGAATCACCTGCACCTACCGCCTCTATTAAGGGTAAGCCCATACCAGGTATTGATTCTATAATAGCGATTTCCTCTGGCAAAGGCGGAGTAGGAAAATCTACTGTAACGGCTAATCTGGCAGTAATCCTTGCTCAGATGGGTTGTAGTGTCGGGGTTTTGGATGCTGATATTTATGGCCCCTCCATGCCCACCATGTTCGATATGGAAGGCAAAAGACCCTTGTCCGTAAATTTAGAAGGAAAGTCTAAGATGGCACCGATAGAAAACTATGGCGTAAAGGTTTTGTCTATCGGATTTTTTACCCAAGCTAATCAAGCTGTGGTTTGGCGTGGTCCAATGGCTGCAAAAGCTTTGAATCAAATGATTTTTGACGCTGCTTGGGGAGAGTTAGACTTTTTACTTATTGATTTACCTCCTGGAACTGGAGATATTCATCTCAGTATTGTTCAGTCCCTTCCTCTTAATGGTGCAGTGGTGGTGAGCACTCCACAAAATGTTGCTCTTTCAGATGCCAAAAAGGGAATTGCAATGTTCACTCAAAAAAGTATAAATGTTCCTGTTCTAGGTATTATTGAGAATATGGCCTATTTTACTCCTGAAGAATTGCCCGACAACAAATATTACATTTTTGGCCGGAAAGGGGCAGAAAATTTGGCAATAGACCATAATGTCCCTTTTCTTGGAGCTTTACCTTTGGTGCAGAGTGTTAGAGAAGCTGCCGACATAGGTAGACCTGCCGCATTGCAGCAAGGAACACGCATTCAGAAGTCCATAACTGAAGTAACCCAAAATATGGTTACCCAATTATTGAAAAGAAATACTACTTTACCCCCAACCAAGGCTGTGACCATTACCAATATGGTAGGCTGTGCCGCAATAAAATAAAAAAAATGGATTCAAAAAAAATAAAAGAGAAAGTCCTGGTTGCTTTAGAAGAGATTCGTCCTTTTTTAGCTTCAGACGGCGGAGACATATCCTTGGTTTCTATAGAAAATGATAAAAAAGTAAAGGTACAACTCCACGGAGCATGTGTTTCCTGTACAGTTAACCAGATGACTCTAAAGTCGGGTGTAGAGATGACCATCAAAAAATACGTCCCTCAGATCGAAGAGGTCATAAGTGTAGATTCTGCATAAACATGATCAAAACGGACATCATTATAATTGGAGCCGGACCAACTGGTTTGTTTGCCGTATTTGAAGCAGGACTACTGAAGTTAAAATGTCACTTGATTGACTCCCTGCCTCATCCCGGTGGACAATGTGCCGAGATCTATCCCAAAAAGCCCATTTACGATATACCGTCTCGACCCGAAATTATGGCAGGCGATTTGGTTGATCGTTTGATGGAGCAAATTAAACCTTTTCAACCTGGTTTTACCTTGGGTGAAACCGCTATGGAAATTCAAAAACTAGCTAATGGTAGCTTTGTGGTTACCACCGATATGGGAACCAGTCACCATGCGCCGGTAGTCGCTATTTCCGGGGGATTGGGTAACTTCGAACCTAGAAAACCTGATCTGGAAAATTTGGCGAAATTGGAAGGCAAGGGAGTAGATTATATAATCCGAGAACCCGAAAAATATAGGAATAAAAATGTGCTGATTGGAGGGGGTGGCGACTCGGCTTTAGATTGGACCATCGTATTGGCAGAAGTAGCAAAAAGTGTCACTTTGGTGCACCGCCGTAACGAGTTTAGAGGATCACTTGATTCCGTAGAAAAAGTACAAGCCCTCAAAAACCAAAACAAAATACAACTTATTACTCCTTCAGAAGTAATTGCATTGGAGGGCGAAAATCATCTTACTTCTGTAACTTATAGCCATAAGGGGTCCTCGGTTAAACACCTAACAGATTATTTTATTCCTCTTTTTGGACTTACCCCTAAACTGGGACCCATCACTGATTGGGGTTTGGAAATCGAAAAAAATTCAATCAAAGTAAACAACGCTTTAGACTACCAAACCAATATTCCCGGAATTTATGCTATTGGTGATGTAAACATCTATCCTGGTAAACTCAAACTCATTCTTTGTGGCTTTCATGAAGCCACTTTGATGTGTCAAAGTGCTTTTCAACGCATATATCCCGAAAAGAGAAACATACTTAAATATACGACAGTTAGTGGGATTACCGGATTTGACGGCAGCCGAAAAGAAGCTCAAAAATCAACCATCAAAACTATCGAATAAATGGACATAAAAGTTACCGTAATCGACAGGGCTGGTAAAACGCATCAACTTCAAGCCCCTACAGATATGGCCATGAACTTAATGGAAGTCTGTAAAGCCTACGAATTGCCTGTTGAGGGTACCTGTGGTGGAATGGCCATGTGTGCCTCATGCCAATGTTATGTATTAAGCGATCATCCCTTGGCAGATAAAAGTCCTGATGAAGAAGCCATGTTGTCCGAAGCTTTCCATGTTAAAGAAAATAGTCGTTTGGGCTGTCAAATTTCTATAGAAAAAAAACTAGAGGGGCTAAAAGTTGAATTGGCTCCAGAGTGACCCTTACCATTTCTGTCTATTCTCTCGTTTGGTGAAGATTTTTTTAATAGTAACCAGAACGTACAATTTATTTTATCAACCCTCCTTTTAAAATGAAATTACTTGGTTTTAAACCTAAGTGGATTGTTTTCCAAATTTTAAAATTTAACTCATTCCCTTGAAAACTAATCCACTCAAGCACTATACAACACCTAATTAAACCAAATCAGATGTCCCACCTCAAAGTGCTATGAACATCTATTAAATAAAAGGCACTTATGGTTACCATTTTGATGCTCAGTCCTAAAAAAAAATACCAGTGATGCATTTAAAAAAACACTTAGGAGATTCTATTCACCCCAGACTAAATTATAGTAAATTTTATGTGATTGGTAGGCTTATTCCAAAATTCCATTGGGAATTCAATTCATCTCTGTCATGATCATTGTTGGCATATTTACATATTGTTGGAAGAAAAAATTATTGGCAAGAAAATTAAAAAACATTTAGCCATTAAAAAACAAAAAAACAACAAGGGTAATTATAAATTAAGATTTAGATAGTTTACAATTATAAATTAGGTTGTTAATTTAATTTATAAATAATTAAGAAAAACAATCCCTCCGTTTAAAAAAGAGGCAAAACATACCCAAATTAAATAGGGGTAGAGTAAGCTCGAGGCATATAGCTCAATGGTTTTGAAATGTTGGATAGTTCTAATGATCAAAAAAAACAATACCACGATCAACACCAATCCCCCGATCGGATTCTTCAACCCAAAGAAAACGAACGACCAAAGTCCATTGACTAAGAGTTGTAGTCCAAAGATGTATATCGCTGTTTTGACCTGGCGTTGGTGGATTCCATAATACCATACCCTTCCTACCGCAATTCCCATAAGTAGGTAAAGTAGTGTCCAAACAGGAGCAAAAAGCGAACTTGGAGGGGTAAAAAAAGGTTTTTTTAAAGTCGGGTACCATGTATTGACGGATATTTGAGTAACCTGACCCGCAAGAAAACCAACCATCAAGCAAATCATTATCCCAATGGTGATTGGAAAAATTAATTTTCGTTTCATCTTCAAAATTAAACATTTTAAACGGCTATGTTTTTTTCCATAGTGGTCATCAAGTATCTTTGTAATTCATGAGTATGAATTCATTTGTTTTTGACGTTCCGGTAGAAGGACATTACCATACCCAATGGGAGGCACCCAGTAATATTGCTTTGATTAAATATTGGGGTAAATACAGGCAACAATTGCCTCAAAACCCTTCTATCAGCTTTACCCTCTCCAAATGTGTTACTTCGACAGAAATAATTTTTTCTCCACGAGAGGATGGTGTAAAGGCTTTTGAATTTTTGTTTGATCAAAAAAAACAACCCGAATTTCACCCCAAGATTCAAAAGTTTTTGAAGCGTATCACGCATTATTTCCCAGCTTTGCAAAACCACCACTTATCTATATCGAGCCAAAACTCCTTCCCTCATAGTAGCGGTATTGCTTCTTCTGCTTCTGCTATGGCAGCTTTGGCACTTTGCATTGTAGATTTCGAAAAACAGTTTAACAGCGATTTGACTGAGGAAGCTTTTTTGCAAAAAGCCTCCTTTTTGGCACGATTGGGATCAGGTAGTGCCGCAAGAAGTATTGATGGCCCACTAATGGTTTGGGGTCAAAGTGAAGCTTTTTCGCAAAGTACCGATTATTACGCTATTGCACCTTCGGTTGACTTGCACCCTATTTTCCGAGACTACCAAGATACTGTTCTAATTGTAGACAAAGGACAAAAGAGGGTTAGCAGTACCTTAGGTCACGGTTTGATGAAGGGACATCCCTTTGCTACCCAACGCTTTGAACAGGCTCATACTCATCTCAACCAAATCAAAACTGCACTCATCCTAGGCGATGTGGAGCGTTTTATTGACCTGACAGAAGCGGAAGCCCTTTCCCTTCATGCCATGATGATGACCTCCAACCCCCATTTTGTGTTGATGCAACCTAATACCCTAGCAATTCTCCAAAAAGTGGAGGACTTCAGGACACAAACTCAATTGCCTCTCTCTTTTACCCTAGATGCTGGAGCCAATGTTCATTTGCTCTACCCCCTCCAAGACCGTATTCCCATAATTGATTTTATACTAAAAGAACTTACTAAGTATTGTCAACAAGGTCAATACATTGAGGATCAAGTGGGAAATGGTGCCAAAAAAATTTAGCTTAGTACGATGAATCCTTCATGGATGTAGATGAATTAGACAAAATTAATTCTTTTTTTAAAAGTAAATATTTAAATTATTTAGTTAATATGAATTAAAACCGATGAAAGGGTCCTTATTTTTTGCAAAAATTTTACTATTTGGTGAATATGGTATCATAAAAGATTCGAAAGGACTGACCATTCCTTATAATTTTTTTAGTGGAACTCTAAAATGGCCTAATGTGGAAAATGAGAACACCCGCACATCACACCAAAATTTGTGTGCCTTTAGTCATTATCTCAAGAGCCTTGCCAATGATATGCTAATATTGGATTTGGAGGCCTTGCAAACCGATTTGGATCGAAAGCTCTACTTCGACAGCAACATTCCTCAAGGTTATGGCGTGGGAAGTAGTGGAGCCTTGGTCGCTGCTATTTATGATCGTTATGCCGTGGATAAAATCTCACTAGAAGAAGCTCTTATTCCCCAAAAACTTACAGAACTCATTATGGTGCTTGCTGCTATGGAGTCTTTTTTCCATGATCAGTCCTCCGGTTTGGACCCACTCAATAGCTATTTAAGTTTACCACTCCTAATTCACTCTAAGGACAAGATAGAAACCATAGGACTACCACAACAAAATGTCCATGGAAAAGGAGCGATATTTTTACTAGATAGTGGCAGTTGTGGGGAAACTGCCCCTATGGTCACCCTTTTTATGGAAAAGATGAAAGAAGAGGTATTCAATAAAATGATGTGCGAGGAATTTGTGCAGATAACCGACCGGTGTATAGAAAATTTCCTTAAGGGTAACGTCAAATCCCTTTTTTTTAATATTAAATCACTTTCTGTTTTGGTATTAAAATACTTTAAACCAATGATTCCAGCCGAAGTTCACGGGATTTGGAAAAAGGGACTGGAGACCAATACTTATTATCTAAAACTTTGTGGCTCAGGAGGTGGTGGCTACATGCTGGGATTTGCCATAGACTTTGATGCGGCCCAAAAGGCTCTCATAGACTACCGGCTTGAGGTGGTACATTACTTCTAAATTCTCTATATTAATATTGACTACCGTAAGTTCTTATGCTGCCTGATTCATCATCAATAATTTTTAAGACTCTGATAATTGATCGTATTAATCTCAACAAAAATTTATCCTAGAGTACCTTATGTCTCTCAAAAGTAAACACTTGCTCAATTTTTTTCATAAAATTGCTGTTCTGGTAGCGAAAGTTTTTGTATAATTTAAAACATTACTTTCTTGTATTTATTTCGTATTCCATTATACCAGTATTCTTAAAAATTGTTTTCGATCACCAATCTGATTGCTTAAACTATAGTTGTTTTTATTTTTTTTGCGATTACATTTATTTTAAAAACTTTTAATCCTTGTTGTCGTCCACGTCTTATATCTATTCTTGATCATTCTGATCGGCTAAAAAATCGTGAACTTAGAAAACTATAAAGGCGAATGGTTTATATTCTATCTTACATTATCCCACGTTTTGAGCATAAACCTTCCAAAATCATTCTTTAATATTGATATTGTTCATTTACCTTACTATTAATCGGATGATTTAACGTCGTTTGGTTTTGATAGGTTGTTATTTCTAAAGAGTTATATTTTTTTGATAATCATTGGTTTTTTGTTCTGGTGGGGATCGACACAAATAACGTACCTTTGATTAAGTAAATTGCCAAAACCCCAAATAATTAGAGGGGAATTGGTTTTTTTTCTTTTAAAATAACATAGCTGTGCAAAATGATTCTAAAAAAGTTAACAAAAAAGCCAGACCCTCTTCCACTCAAGGAATTCGTTTAAACAGATTCCTCTCCAATGCAGGTATATGTTCACGGCGTGAGGCAGATCAGTTCATTGCCATGGGTTTGGTTAAGGTCAATGGTGAGGTGGTGACAGAAATGGGCTTTAAGGTAAAGAAGGGAGACCAAGTGCATTTCGACGACCAGTTTGTCAAAAGGAATCCTCCTATTTATCTTTTGCTTAACAAACCCAAAGGCTTTGTTGCTACCACCCAAGGGGGTAAGATTAAAAGACCCGTTCAGGAACTCATCCGTAGCACCCATTACGAAAAGGTCCCTTGCATAGGTGATATGGGAAGAACGGTAACCGGTTTGCTCTTGTTGACAAATGATGATAGTTTACGCCAAAAAATGGCTGATCCAAAGTCGCAATATAATACACTTTATCAGGTGATACTGGAACAAAATGCTCAAACTGCTGATCTAGATGCTCTGACCAAAGGTATTCGGATACGTGATAAAGTTTATAAGGTAAAATCTGTTGCATACATCCAAGGAGGAACTAAAAATGAAATAGGTATAGAGGCCTATAATCTATCTCCTGGATTGCTCAAAAAAATACTCGAACAACGATCCCTTAAAGTACTTACTATGGATAGGGTATTATTAGCTGGATTGACCAAAAAAGACCTACCCAGAGGTAGATGGCGCTCGCTTACCAATAAGGAAATACAATTCCTTAAAATGATTTCGTAGTAAATCCAAGCCTTTTTATAATTGAATTAAAACCAAATCTCAAAAATTTATGACTTGACCAATGACCCAAAATTTTTTTAAAACCTGCTAATTAAAAACATCATATACATTTTATTTGTTTTATAAAAAAGATTGAGATTATCAATCACTTCAAAAGTGTCTTTGATTTATATTAATTTCTATTTCATTATTTTATAATGTGTTATGTTTTTTGTCACCTTTTTTGGCATTTATTTTCTGTCACTTAAAGTATTATTCGAACTTGAATGAATTTTCTATCACTCCCAAATATTTAAGCTCCAATCAAAGGGCAGGTATTTAAGTTTTGTTTTTTTATCAAATCCTTCACAGCCGTATTTTTGAAGTAGGGTCAGTTTTTTTTCTAAGGAACCAAAATCATTAATATACCATAGAAAAATCCGAGACAAACGAGGTGAATCTTTTTGGCATTGATTTTGGTTCGGATCATTCAAAAAAGTATTAGCGGCACTTTTGAGTTGATCTTCCAAGGTATTGCTTCGGTAGGATTTTTTTGAAAGTAGCGGACCGGATATTGATGCACGATGCAAAGCGAACAAGATAAGTGGATCGTTAAACTGTCTTAGTATATCTTCAATTGCTTTTAAATTTAATCTTCGTTTTTTCAAGACGAAAACCTCTACTTCGAATGGGGTATTAATATCTTTAATGCTTTTAAGTGGATAGTGTTTTAGTACAAGTGCTATAGTAGCGGCGTTGTATACATTAATCCAATAAGCCTTGTGATTATCCATCTTCCAATAAGGCTTTGGAGGATGATTTTGCAATGCTTTTAAGTATGATCGCAGGGCGTGTTCCTCCTTTTTCCACTCTAAGTAGTTGATTTCTCCAGTGGGAGCGACGTATTTTTTTAACTGAACTTCCCAACGATCGTGAATATTCCTTTGAGCTAATAAAAGATTGCCTCCTAAAAAAAGTAATATAATAGTTTTAAAAAACACATTTAAAAATACAGATTATAGAATTTTTTTAAAGAATAAATAGATTTAAGTTAATACATTAGAATTGTTAAGGATTCTAAGTAGTTAAAAAAGGTCCATGATAGTTTAAATGTTTTTTTATTTGTAAAAAGTTATAATAAATAAAAATTATCGAATGGTTTTGATAAATTTTGGAATTGCGTCAACGCCGTTTTTTTCCAAAAATTGTATAAATGCAGAGCCAATAATGGCTCCTTGATTATAGCGTATGGCTGACAGATAAGTTTCGGCGTTGCTGATCCCAAAGCCTACTAGTTGTGGTGTATTTAGTTGCATGTTTGCAATTCGTTTGAAATAATCTTTTTGGGTATCCCCAAAATTATTTTGAGCTCCGGTAACACTGGCACTGCTGACCATGTAAATAAATCCACTAGAGACACTGTCTATATAGCGAATCCTTTCCTCAGGGGTTTGGGGAGTGATCAAAAACATATTGTACAAATTGTACTGATCAAAAAGCACTTTATAATCTTGATGGTAGATGTCTACCGGAAGGTCGGGAATGATCAAACCATCAATTCCAATGGCTTGGCATTTTTGGCAAAAACGCTCAATACCGTATTGCATCATGGGGTTGAAGTAACCCATCAATATCAAGGGAATATGAATTTTTTTTCGAATATTGTTAAGTTGATCAAATAGTTTTTCTGTGGTCATTCCATTTTGCAGGGCACGGGTGGAACTATGTTGGATGGTGGGGCCGTCAGCCAATGGATCGCTAAAGGGTAAACCGATCTCTACCATATCCACCCCACTGTCTTGCAAAGCACTGAGTATGGGTAGGGTATCTTCCAATTCAGGGTGTCCGGCCGAGAAATATATGGACAATAGTTTTTGTTTTTTTTGAAAGGTTTTGTCAATGCGATTCATTACAATTTAAAATGGTCGATATAGGTGCCTAAATCTTTGTCTCCACGTCCGGAACAGTTAAAAACGATGACTTCCTGAGGAGAGAATTTTCTTACATCCAAAGCGGCAAAAGCATGTGCGGTTTCTATGGCAGGGATGATGCCTTCCATTTGGGAGAGGGTCAACCCCCAGTCCATGGCCTCCTGATCCGGAATGGAAATGAATTCGGCCCTTTTGCTACGAAACAGGTGGGCATGCATGGGCCCCACTCCCGGATAATCTAAGCCAGCAGAGATGGAATAAGGCTCTGTAATTTGCCCATCGGGTGTTTGCATCAGCAGGGTTTTACTGCCATGGATGATGCCTTCTTTGCCCAAAGCGGAGGTGGCGGCACTTTCTCCTGAGTCGATGCCCTTTCCTGCAGCCTCAACAGCGATTATGTTTACGCGTGGGTTTTCCAAAAAGTGATAATAGAGCCCTGCGGCATTACTGCCTCCTCCTACACAGGCGATGACGTGGTCGGGGTAATCTCGATTTTCTTTCTCTAACAATTGCGCTTGGGTCTCAGCACTGATCACCGATTGGAAACGGGCCACCATATCCGGGTAGGGGTGTGGGCCCACCACTGAGCCAATGATGTAGTGTGTATCTACGGGGTTGTTGATCCAGTCACGGATGGCTTCGTTGGTAGCGTCTTTTAAGGTTTTACTCCCCGATTGTGCGGCTCTGACTTCTGCTCCTAGCATCTTCATTCGGGCCACATTAGGAGCTTGGCGTTGGATATCCAACGCACCCATATAGACAACGCATTTTATGCCCATCAATGCACAAACTGTGGCGGTAGCCACTCCGTGTTGTCCCGCCCCGGTTTCGGCAATGATACGGTTTTTGCCTAAGCGTTGGGCTAACAAAATTTGCCCAATGGTATTGTTGACCTTGTGGGCACCTGTATGACACAGATCCTCCCTTTTGAGATATATCTTAGTATTGTATTTTACTGATAAGCGCTCCGCAAAATACAATGGTGTTGGACGACCTACATAATCTTTTAAAAGCGAATGAAATTCTTTTTGAAAAGATTCGGATTTACTGATCTGAATGTAATTTTTTCTCAATTCCTCTACATTGGGGTAGAGCATCTCTGGGATATATGCCCCCCCAAAATCTCCATAAAATCCCTTTTCATCAATCTGATACTTCATCTGATAGTGTTGCTTTAAATTGATTTATGACTTCAATATTTTTTAGGCCCGGTTCAATTTCAAATTTGCTGTTGATGTCGATTGCATAAAGAGGCAAATTTAAGTTAATTATCGATGCGATGGCTTTTTGATCTCCCGGGCCGATTCCACCACTCAAAAAGAAGGGCTTTGTATCAGGGTAGTCCCGCAATAACGACCAGTCAAAACGACTGCCGTTGCCCCCGGGTAATTCGCCTTTGGTGTCGAACAAAAAATAATCACAAACCGATTCGTAGTTTTCCAAAACCGAAAAATCAAAATCTGAGCCTACGGCGAAAGCCTTAATGATTTCTAGTTCCGTAACTTTGAGTTTTTGACAAAAATCAGGGCTTTCATCACCGTGGAGTTGAAGCGCCTGCAGTTGGTGTTGTATTGCAATTTCTTTAATGTACGACAAGGAGGCATCGACAAATACCCCTGTTTTTTTGATGGAATTGGGCAAATGGGGGGTGGATTTCTTGACAAACCTTCTGGAGCGTTCCCAAAAAATAAAGCCCATATAGTCCGGAGCCAATTGTGACAGTGCCATTATGTTGTCGGGCGAACGCATCCCGCAAACTTTGAGTTTCATGAGGTGAGGGTTTTGATGAAATCTGCAGCAGCAAGGCCGGGGGATTCATTTTTCATAAAGTTCTCACCGATCAAAAAACCCCTGTATCCGTAGAGCTGTAGAGCTTTTATGGCCGCTGTTGAACTGATTCCGCTTTCGGATACTTTGACAAAATCATCGGGGATGAGTTCGGACAGTGCTATACTGGTGTCCAGACTGACTTCAAAGGTTTTAAGGTTTCGGTTGTTCACTCCCAGCATGTTCAAAGAGGGCATCAAGGCTTTTTGGAGTTCACTTTGGTTGTGGACTTCCAAGAGTATTTCCATGCCTAAATTTTGGGCGGTTTCAGACAGTTGTTTGATCTGTTCTCGATCCAGAACTGCAGCGATCAACAAGATCACATCGGCCCCGTGCGCCTTTGCTTCGAAAAGTTGGTAGGTATCAATGATGAATTCTTTTCTCAAGAGCGGAAGGCGGCATACTGCTCGAGCAGCAGTCAAATCTTCCAAACCGCCCCCAAAATATTTAAGATCGGTGAGCACTGACATGCCACATACTCCGGCATTTTCGTAGCCTTTTGCGACGCCATCGACGGACAAACTGCTGTTAATGTTGTCACGAGAAGGAGAACGTCGTTTGTGTTCCGCAATGATGCCTGAGGGACTGTCTTGTAGACGTTGAGCCAATGAAAAGCATTCCCGATCAAACAATGGGGATTGTTCCCAATAGGCCCGGGGAAATATTTTTTTCCGCAGTTCAACTTCTTTGATTTTATCGATGATGATTCGGTCCAAAATGGTCATGCTGCACTGAGTTTTTGAAGAGTTTTAAAGGCTTGGGCGGCTTGTCCTGACATGAGGGATTCCTTTGCTTTTTCAAACCCTTCTAATGGGTTACAGTTGGTGGCAGTTGCAATGGCCATTGCAGCATTGGCACAGACCACATTGTTTTGGGCCGTGGTACCTTTACCATCCAAAACAGATGTGAATATGGCAGCAGAGGAAGGGACATTAGCACCACCGGTGATTTGTTTTTCACTCAGCGTCTCGACACCAAAATCTTGGGGATCGATAAGACCCTCTCCACTGTTTCGGATGGCCTTGGCAGGTCCTGTAAGGGAAATTTCATCATAGCCATCTAAGGCATACAATATGGTAAAGTTTTGATCTGTTTTTTGGAAGAGGTAACAGTATAAGCGCGCGAGTTCCAGATTGAACACTCCGGTAAGTTGGTGTTTGGGAAAGGATGGGTTGACCAGAGGCCCCAGCATGTTGAAAAAAGTCTTTACTCCCAGTTCTCGTCGAATGGGTGCCACATTTTTCATGGCCGGGTGGAAAAGTGGAGCATGAAGTACACATACCCCTGCTTGATCGATGCACCGACGAAGAAAATCTTCTTCGTTGGAAAATTTGATTCCAAGGTGTTCTAAAACATTACTGGATCCACAACCGGAAGATACCCCATAGTTTCCGTGTTTGGCTACTTTTAATCCCGCTCCGGCAGTAACAAAAGAGGCCAGGGTAGAAATATTAAAAGTATCTTTACCGTCCCCGCCGGTGCCACACAAGTCAATTGGGGTGAATTCACTTAAATCAATGGAGACACAGAGTTCTAAAAGGGCTTCTCGAAACCCTTCCAATTCTTCAAGGGTGATGCTTCGCATCATAAAGACGGTAAGAAACGAAGCGATTTGACTTGGATTGTATGTCCCTGATGCAATTTGAATCAAAATTGACGCTGCTTCTTCTTTTTGAAGTGTTTCGTGCCGGCTTAATCGATTGATAATTGCTTTCATAAGTTAGCTATTAATCCAATTTTCTAGTATTTTTTTACCGTTTGGGGTCAAGATGGATTCGGGGTGAAATTGTACTGCCCTGACGGCTAGACTTTTGTGTCTCAAGGACATCAATTGTTGATTTTCGTCAAAAGAAGTAGCGATCAAATCTTCCGGTAGCGGGGTTTGTACCACCCAGGAGTGATAACGTCCTACCTCAAAACTTTTAGGTAAGTTTTTAAACAAAATATCATCTTCGGTCACTGCTATAGGTGTTGCCACTCCGTGGAAGACGTTATCCAAATTGGTCAGGGTAGCACCAAACACCTCTCCTATGGCCTGTTGCCCCAAACATACACCTAGAATTTTTTTGTAGGGGGCGTATTTTTTGATGGTGGCTTTGAGTAGTCCGGCTTCATCCGGTATACCAGGGCCGGGGGAGAGTAAGAGGTATTCATAGGCCTCGGGTTCGGAAAGTTCAAATTGATCGTTGCGCTTTACGGTAACTTCTGCGCCCAATTCCTCAAGATGATGAACCAAATTGTATGTGAAAGAATCGTAATTATCAATGACAAATATTTTTTTCATGTTCATAATTTTTCGGCTAATGTTAAAGCCTTGTCTAAGGCTCCCAGTTTGTTGTAGACTTCCTGTAATTCGTTTTCAGGTACAGATTTTGACACAATGCCTGCCCCTGCTTGGTAGTGAAGTTTTTGGTTTTTACTCATAAAGGATCGTATGATGATACAGTGGTTGAAATTACCATCAAAATCCATATAACCCAGCGCCCCACCATAGGCATTTCGTGCGGTGTTCTCGTAGCGGTCGATAAGTTTTAGGGCCATGTGTTTGGGAGCCCCACTGAGGGTTCCTGCGGGAAAGGTGTCAGCCACCATTTGGAAGGTTTTGGCTATGGGTTTGAGGTGAGCGGTTACTTTGGAAACCAAATGAATGACATGGGAGAAAAATTGTATTTCCCTGTTTTTTTCCACTACGACACCGCTTCCATTGCGACTGAGGTCATTTCGCGCCAGATCGACCAGCATGACATGCTCGCTGTTTTCTTTGGGATCTGCGGCCAGTCGTTCGGCAGATGCTTTGTCTTCTTCATCATTTCCTGTTCGCTTGAAGGTTCCTGCAATAGGATGAATCTCTGCTTTACCTTGTTCTACGATCAATTGTGCCTCCGGGGAACTGCCAAAAATCTTAAAGTTACCATAGTCAAAAAAGAACAGATAAGGAGAGGGATTGATGGATCTCAAGGTGCGGTAGACGTTGAATTCGTCTCCTGTAAATCCCTGTGAAAACCTACGCGAAAGGACCAACTGAAAAACGTCTCCCCTGAAACAGTGTTCTTTAGCCTTATTGACCATTGCCGTAAATTCTTTATCGGTCAAGTTGGAGGTCTTATCACCCTCTTTTTTGAACTGATAGGCTGGGGTGTTGTCTTTTTTGAGGATTTTTTCGATTTGATTCAGGTTGTTTGACCCATCGTAACTGTGTGAAAACAAATGTCCTTCATGATTGAAAAGGCTGATAGCGATGATGTTTTGGTAAATGGCGTAGTAGATATCGGGCATATCTAAGTTGCTTTTGTCCGTCCTTAGGGTCAAATGATCAAAATGAGCCACCGCCTCATGGGCAATATATCCAAAGAGTCCGTTGGTAATGAATTTGAAAGGATATTTTTTGGATTCAAATTGCCGAGCAAAATCTTGAACCAGCTGAGGTACACGGTTTTTCTCAGTCAATTTTGCCTTTTGGCAACTACCGTCGGGAAAATTATAAGTTATTGTACCTTTAATTATTTTCAGGCTGGCAATGGGGTTGCAACATATGTAAGAGAAATTATTGGCGCGTGCATCGTAATCGCTACTCTCCAGTAAAAGGCTGTGGGGAAATTGATCTCTAATTTTTAAATAGACACTGACCGGAGTAAGTGTATCAGCCAGAATTTTTTTGTGTTCAGAATGTAATTTAAACCTCGGATTCATGCTTTAAAATTAAAAAAGGCTTGTCGTGATGACAAGCCTTTTATATGGATATAGCGGTATCACGAATTGATTAGGTCAGCTCGTTCCACCAGCTTATATTATTACTTTTTAAATTCATACAGCAAATATATATGAAAAAAACTTTAAAGCAATCAGAAGTTGATTTTTTAAGCCTAATTCCACTTAAGGCTTACTTCCATTCTAATGTCGTCCAAGATGAGTTTGTCTCCCAGGTTTTCGAAAAAGGAGCCGGAGCGAAAGCGGACGTTGTATTTGGATCGATCAAAAGTAAGTCCGGCCAATGCGGTATTGTTTTCTCCTAAGTTCATGGTAAACTCTACTGGGTGTTCAATCCCCTTGATGGTCAATTTTCCAAAAAGGGTTTGTACTCCATCTTTAACTTTGGCTTTTTGAGTGATTTTTAGTGTAGCTTCGGGATGCTTTTCCACACTGAAAAAATCATCGGATTTGAGGTGTCCTTCGAGTCTGGCTTTTCCTCCACCGGAGAGATCTTCAACTGATAGTGAGGTCATGTTCACAACAAAGTTTCCACCTGTAATGATACCGTCCTGAACTTCGATATGAGCATCCTTGAAGCTTAAGTCACCGAAGTGTGTTTTTCCGGTAAGTTCCTCTCCGTACCAGCGGATGTTGCTTTGTTCCAAACTGGCAGTTAGATTTTGGGCTTGACTAAGTCCAAATGTTGAAAAAATTAAAGTAATGGCGGATAGTAAATGAAATGGTTTTTTCATTGTATGAAATTTAAAGGTTAACGATTCAGAGTTATTTTGTTGATTAAATGTCTTAGGGTTTTTTGCTCTTCTAAGGCAAGAGGCATTAATATTTCGGCCTCAGTATTTTGGATGAGGATGTCGAGTTGGCTTAAAATATCTAAGCCTTCTTGTGTGATGGAAATTTCGATTTTTCTTCGGTTGTCTCTACAAACCTTTCGGCTCACCAGTTTCTTGTCGATTAATTTATCGACAAGACGGGTGGTGTTGCTCATTTTGTGGATCATTCGCTTTTGTACGGTTTGCAAATTAGCGGGAATTCCCTTGCGACCTCTCAAAATTCTTAGTACATTGAATTGTTGTAGCGAAATTTTGAAGGGCTTTAAGGTACCACCCACAAATTCTTCAGCTTTGTATCCAGCTTTGAGAATTCCGACTACAGTGTTTTTGGCAAGATCTAAAGATTCCATATTTGTTATAACAAATTTTGTCTATACAAATATATACTAATTATTATAATTAAATAATAAAATGAATTTTTTTTGTCTTAAGTCTTTTAAATTTGTGTGAAAATTAAAATTATGAATTTATCACAAGAGGAGTGGAAAAAAAAGTTTGAATCAGATAAAGATGCTTTTTTACTGGATGTAAGAACTCCGGAAGAATATGAAGAAGGACATATACCTCAAGCAACATTATTGAATATTCTTCAAGCTGAAAATTTTATTGAAGGAATTCAATCGCTCGACGCTTCCAAAAATTACTACGTTTACTGCAGATCAGGCGCGAGAAGTGCTCAGGCATGTCAATTAATGAATCAGTCCGGCATCGAAACAACATACAATTTGTTGGGTGGATTTGTGGAATGGGAGGGTGAGTCTGTATAGAATATTCCCCACTCATCACAACTTCAAATCGAGATGAAATAGGATTTTATTTGTACAATTTTTCACTTTAAATTTATGGTGTGATTAAGATAGGTTCTATTCGTCATTTTTTTGAGAAATATGGTTTTGCCGTGTCTACTCGCTTAGCTGATACCTTAGGCATGAAGGTGAAAAGTGTTCGCCTCTTTTTTATTTATGCTTCTTTTACTACTATAGTGGGTGGATTTATCATTTATCTGACTTTGGCTTTTTGGCTTAAGCTTAAAGACATGATTTACACTAAAAGAACTTCCGTTTTTGACTTGTAAAGTGAAACCTATTAGCCCTGCTTTATTTTTAAAACTTTTGATAATCCCATGCTGATTTGAAATTTGAGTCTAATTGCATATTGATTGTATTTGAGATATTTGTGCCATCACTTAATATGATGTTTAATTTGGATTAATTTGATTTTCAATAGGTTTTTAGGATATTGCGAAAATCTAAATAAAAATCATGAAACATTCTTCTCATCCCAATAGCTTTTTTATTCTTTTTTTACTGACTATAATCCCTTGGACAAGTAGGGCTCAAGAACAGGGTTTGGATGATAGGATCAACGAAGCATTTACTCCTATTGCCAACTGGTGGGGTGGGGTTGTTTTACATGATTTTCCTGGTACTTCTATTCCTACTATCATTATATTGCTGGTTGGGGGTGCATTATTTTTCACAGTCTATTTTGGATTTGTGAATGTGAGGCAGTTTCCTACAGCTATTAAGACAGTTATGGGAAAATATACTAAACTCGATGACTCCGATTCCAAAGCACCCGTATCGGAAACTAAAGGTGAAAGTAAAGATAAGATCAGGGATAAAAATCAACATGGAGAGGTGAGTCACTTTCAAGCTCTTGCTACTGCCGTATCAGGAACTGTTGGTAATGGAAATATTGCCGGTGTTGCACTGGCGATTGCCGTTGGGGGTCCTGGTGCAACTTTTTGGATGATCCTCTGTGGTTTGTTAGGCATGTCAACTAAATTTGTTGAGTGCACCCTTGGAGTGCGATATAGGGATGTTGGCGAAGATGGAACCGTCTATGGTGGCCCTATGTATTATTTGACTAAAGGCTTAAAAGAGCGTGGTTTCACAAGAATTGGAAAGTTCTTGGCTTTAACCTTTGCCTTTCTTTGCATAGGCGCATCTTTTGGAGGAGGGAATGCTGCTCAGTCCAACCAAGCTGCTATGCAATTAGTCAATTCATTAGGAATGACAGGAGGTAGTGCCAGAACCATTATCGGGTTGATCATGATGGCTTTTGTAGGTATTATCATTATTGGGGGTATAAAACGAATAGCCTCGGTAACTGAAAAAATAGTGCCCTTTATGGCTTTGATCTATGTATTGGCCTGTCTCTACATCATAGGAAGTAATTTTAGTTTTGTAGACGATGCTTTTGGAATGATCTTTTTTCAGGCTTTTAATCCTCAGGCAGGGTTGGGAGGTCTCTTGGGTGTTCTGATTACAGGTTTTCGTCGCGCGGCTTTTTCCAATGAGGCAGGAGCAGGGTCGGCGTCGATTGCTCATGCTGCCGTTAAGACAAAATACGCTGCATCTGAAGGTTTAGTAGCACTTTTGGAACCTTTCATCGACACAGTAGTAATATGTACCATGACGGCTCTAGTAATTATCATATTTAATGGTGACAGTACAGTTTTCGACTATGGAGGTATAGGAGGCAAGGTAATGATAGATGGTGTTGCCGTGGAGGGGGCTGGAATAACAGCTGCAGCATTTTCTGAATACATTGCTTTTGCTGGACCTTTTTTGACCATTGCCGTTGTGTTATTTGCTGTTTCTACCATGATCTCATGGTCTTACTATGGATTACAGTCTTGGATGTTTGTTTTTGGGAAGAGTAAAGCCGCTGACCTTTCATACAAAATTTTATTTTTGATCTTTATAGTGATCGGTGCAGCGGGAGACATGTCCGCGGTTTGGACTTTTTCTGATGCTATGATTTTGGCATTAGTGTTTCCCAATATGATAGGTTTAATGTTACTTTACCCAAAAGTAAGAGAAGAATTGACAATTTATCTTTCAGCCATAAAGAATAAGAAAGATTGATTCCCACTCAAATGAAATAAATCAGTACTATCATTTAATCGCCAAAAGCATAGCAGATTCCCCTTCTATTGCTTGTGTATTTGTTGCTATTTTTTTGTTAAAATATTTTAAAAGACTCTTAGCCATTTAAATGCGCCGCACATCTCATGTAACAATTTCATAAATAGATTGTTAGCATAGTAAAGTTAATGGATTAAAATTACTCTGTCTAATTTTTTCAGATTTTTAGAATATTATCAGAATTTGAACTTCCAGGGGGATAATCGCACTTGATGATCATGAAAATATTGAAGGATTTCACTCATTGAAAATAAAGAGAATAAGCTTATATTTACAGACATTTTAATAATATGTTTGAGTTAGACAGTGCGGTGAGTATGAATTATGGTGAGACCACAAAAATGGTCATTGAGTCCGCAAAACATTTTTCAGAGCAATATATTAGACCCGACCTAATGCAGTGGGATGAGGGTCAGTTTTTCCCTTCTTCGGTCTTGAGAAAAGCTGGGGAATTAGGTTTTATGGGTGTATTGATTCCTGAGATCTATGGAGGTTCGGGTATGGGCTATCATGAATATATTGCTGTGATCGAAGAAATATCAAAAGTCGATCCTTCCATTGGTTTATCTATTGCAGCACATAATTCTTTAGCCACTCAACATCTTTACCTTTTTGGTAATGAGGAACAACGAATGATGTGGTTGCCCAAGTTGGCTTCCGGTCAATGGATAGGGGCATGGGGTTTAACCGAATACAATACTGGATCCGACGCAAAACAGATGAATGCTACTGCAAAAAAGCAGGGGGATAACTGGGTGTTGAATGGGACTAAGAATTTTATTACCCATGGAAAATCGTGTGATCTAGCAATAGTCATTTTTAGAAATGGTGAAAAAGGTGATAGTCATGGCATGACGAGTTTTGTGATTGAAAAAGGGACCCCTGGTTTCAGCTCTGGAAAAGTAGAAAATAAACTAGGGATGCGTGCTTCGGAAACTGCCGAAATGGTTTTTGACAATTGTATCGTTCCTGACAGCAATCGTTTGGGAGATATTGGAGAGGGATTTATTCAATCGATGAAAATATTGGATGGAGGAAGAATTTCAATTGCTGCACTATCCCTGGGAATAGCTAAAGGAGCTTTTGAGGCTTCCGTAAAATATTCTAAAGAACGTGAACAATTTGGCAAGCCTATCGGAAGTTTCCAAGGAATTTCATTTATGTTAGCCGATATGGCTACCGAAATTGAAGCAGCTAGTTTGATGACTCATCAAGCTGGGGAAGATAAAAATCAAGGCAAAAATGTGACCCAAATCGGAGCAATGGCTAAATTGTTTTCATCTGAAGTGTGTGTAAAAGTAGCCAACAATGCTGTGCAAATTCATGGTGGCTATGGTTTTATAAAAGATTTTCCTGTTGAAAAATTCTACCGAGATTCTAAATTGTGTACAATTGGTGAAGGAACTAGCGAAATTCAAAAATTGGTTATCGCTCGTAATTTGTTAAAATCCTAAAATCTCCTTTTTTCTTTCTCTGATTAGCAATAGTATTACTATATTTGCGCAATTTAATGAAAGGAGGTGACAAAAAATGCTAATTATACCTGTAAAAGACGGAGAAAATATAGATCGTGCTCTTAAGCGCTTTAAAAGAAAGTTTGATAAAACCGGCGCTATGCGCCAGTTGAGAACTAGGAAGCAATTTGTAAAACCTTCTGTTAGGAACCGTGATAAGATTAAGAATGCCCAGTACATTCAGCGACTGAGAGACCTTGAAAATCAATAATTTTTTTTCACTATTTATAAGACTTTGTAATTTCGAAGTTTCATAACTTTGATCTACATAGTTTTTTATGTCTGTCGATAGATTTCTGGATTACATTACACACGAAAAAAAATATTCTTCTCACACATGTATTGCTTACCAAAAAAATCTGAACGATTTTATTGATTTTTGCACATCAAATTTCGAGTTAGACAATATAGAATATGTCGATTATATTCATATCAGAACTTGGATTATAAGTTTGGTTGAAAATCAAAACACCAATCGAACCATTAATCGTAAAATTTCAGTTCTGAGATCTTACTATAAATTCTTGCTAAGAACGGAGACTATAAGTGTGTCTCCTCTTAAGCTTCATCGTCCTCTTAAAGTTTCAAAAAAGGTTAATGTACCCTTCTCAACCGAGGAGGTTGATCAACTTTTAAATAGTAATCTGTTTTCTTCGGATTATGAGGGCATCCTCAAAAAAACAATCATTACTCTGTTGTATTTTACTGGCATTAGACGACAAGAGTTAATAGATCTTAAAATGACATCGGTAGATTTTGAAAACCATTCGATCAAGGTTTTGGGCAAGCGAAATAAAGAACGTCTAATTCCTCTTCTCCCCGGGGTTCATAGTTGCTTAGAGATTTATCTCTCTTTTAAAAAAGATTTGTCGGTAGTCTTGCCGGATTATTTTTTTTGTACCGCTGCCGGAATAAAACTCAGTGAGGGATTTGTATATCAGACAGTAAATTATTACTTTAGTTTAGTATCTAGTAAGGTAAAAAAAAGCCCACATATGTTGCGACACAGTTTTGCGACTCACCTTTTAAATAATGGTGCCGATCTCAATTCAGTAAAAGAACTATTGGGACATAAGAGTGTTGCAGCTACCCAAGTCTATACCCATAGTAGTTTGAAAAGGATACAGGAGATTTATGGTAAAACTCACCCAAGGGGTAAAAAAGCTCGATCTTAATTTTAAAACTTTTTACAATGAATGTTAACTTTCAATCCGTCAACTATACAGCCGATATCAAGTTAGTTGAATTCACCGAGAAGAGAATTCAAAAAATCTCTCAATTTTATGATCAGATCGTAGATGTTTTTGTTTATACCAAAGTAGAAAACGCATCAAATAAGATTAATAAATTTGCAGAATTAAAGATCGGAATCCCCGGGGATGACGTGATTGTAAAGAAGACGGCTAAGAGCTTTGAAAAGGCTATTAATAATGCTGCAGATTCTGCGGAGAGGGTCTTGAAAAGACGGAAGGAAAAGCAGCGTCTTTTGGGTTGATTTGGTTGAGCATGCTATGAATGAAATGGGAAAGGATATTGATAAAGGTCCAAGAACATTGATTAATACCAGATCTGCTTGGATAAATAAGGTTAATCGCTATTATAGATTATGTGCTTATTTTAATGCGATTAGTTAATAAGCCTCGGACTAAAAATCGCCTTCATAAATTCCATTTTTTTTGAAGCTTTGGATTTTCATCTAGCCAATAGTTCCACTAAGGGTCAAATTTATCAATTACAACTTTTTTTGTAGGTTCATAATGTTGCCCAGTAATATATAGAGTGTAAACCCTTTACACTTAACACTTATTTGACAAATAAATATTTCAATAATAAGATTAAATTATTCTATATTTGCGACCGATTTTATGGTCTTTGAAGTTTCTTGGTTTTGTAAAATACGTAAATTTATACGTAAATAGGGTTTAGCCAGACAATCCTAAAAACACAAAATCCATTGTTAAGTACTATAAATAGTAAATAAGCCGATGTAGCTCAGCTGGCTAGAGCAGCTGATTTGTAATCAGCAGGTCGTGGGTTCGAGTCCCTCCATCGGCTCTTATTTAACAAAAAAAACTTGGGGGAGATACTCAAGCGGCCAACGAGGACAGACTGTAAATCTGTTGGTTTTTACC
>JBMTKF010000012.1:0-57451 GCA_049439205.1 Flavobacteriaceae bacterium
TTGGGTTAGATAGTCTTTGCCAGGTGTATGATGCTGGAACATTTGAGGTGATAGTGTAATCGGTACTATCTCCAGAGCATATTGAGAACGAGTCAACAGATGAAATATCTGGAGAAGGATATACCGGTACTTGAATATTAACTATCTGATCATCACATCCTTGATTTCCTGATAAAGTAATCTGATAAAAAACAGGAACTATATCGGTAGATGAATTACTAAGAGTTTCATTGATTACATTACTGTTATTCTCTTGATATTGAATAGGGTTATTAGAAGTAATTGTCCCTGGAAGTGTCCTTGACCAACTAAAGATTGTTCCAGGAAGATTACTTTCCAATAGATGATTCACATCCTGTCCACTACATATTGCACTTGGTGTTTGAGCATCATTAGTTAGAGCTGGAGTTGGAAGGACAACAACAAATAGAGTACTTGATGAGGATAGGCTGCATCCCTGTGAGGTAGTAACACCAATATTGTATTGAACTGTTATGGATTGAGTGGTAGTATTTAAAAGTAGTTCGTTTATTGCGTTGGTTCCACTAGCATACCCATTTGAGATACCAGCAACTTCATCTCTTGTCCACCTAACTGCTGGATTTTGATCGTTATTTACAGATAATGTTTGAGTAAAAGGACTGCCACTACATGCAATTAAAGGATTATTTATATCATTTGCTTGAACAAAAATAGGTTCTGGAGATACAATAACTTCCAATTGATAAGTCTGACCACTACATCCATCGTAAGTTCCTGTAATATCGTATGTTACAGTTTGCTCTATAGAACTATCATTTTCAAATAATTGTGTAATCGTAGAACTATTGTTAGCGCTTGATGTAGCTCCAGAGTTTATATTAATATTTTGATTTTGAGTCCAATTAAAACTTGTGTTGGCAACTCCTGATGTAATTTGATAGTTAAGAGTCTCACCATGACACACATTGACCCTAAGGGAGGATGTGACCTCTGGGTCTGGTTTAACCAATACATTTAAGGTTTGGTTGGTGATACATGTTCCAACATTTGAGGTGACATTTAAGTTATATCTAACTATTAATGGGCTGGAAGTGGTATTTACTAGATCTTCATTAATATATTTTGTGCTGCCAGTACTGGCATTATTTTGAATTCCAACAACAGCATCTCTACTCCATGAGTAGCTTACGCTATCTCCCATGTTACTTTCAACAGTGTAATTAAAGTTATCACTGGAGCAGATTTCAACTTGATTCAGTGGGCTTGTAATTTGTGGACAAGGGAAGACTTGATATCTGATAGTTTGAGTGCTTGTACAACCTCCTTGGTTTGTATCCATTGAAATAACATATTCAATGATTTGAGTTGTTGTTGTTGTATTTGTTAAGACCTGGTTCAAATTGGTTGGACTACTATCAAACTCATCAACTGCCGTAACATTTGCATTAGGTATAATAGCCCAGGAAATTGAGGAGGGAATATCAGTTACATTTGATAAATCAAGTGAAGTGGTTTGTCCTGAGTCTAAGCTGTAAAGAGTCTGCGCAGTATAAGAGGCAAATGGGTGAACTGTTATTGTAACTACATTTGTCTGGGTACATCCGCTGACTTGGCCAGTTACATTATAAATTACATCAATAGAATTTGTGGTAGAATTAATAAGGGTCTCTGATATAGTATTTCCATTAAACCCTCCATTTGAGGAGCTTGTAATTCCATTTGGAAGAACTCTACTCCAAGAGTAACTCAACTGAGGAGAAGTATTATTGTTCACAAAAGTAAGATCAATATTTTCTCCACTACATATTGATTTTGTGCTATTTGTAATATTAAGCTCAGGATAAAGTTCAAAAGAAATTGTCTCTTGATTCTCACAACCATTATTATCAATTGTAGAAATAGTGTAAACAATTAAAGCATTTGAGTTTGTAGTATTAGTGAGTGACTCATTGATTTCACTTCCATTACCTTCCCCTGTCAAGGGCAGCACACCAGCTACTTGATCTCTTTGCCATGTGATCGTTGCAATCTGTGTTAAAATTTTATTTGAAAAACTAAGTTGTATTCCAAGGGGAGATACACTACAATATTGATTTTCTATAGAAGCGGGATCGATCTGAGGAATTTCATTAACAGTTACAGCATAATTTATAGGAGCAGTAACAGTACCACAAGATAAACTTGCTGTAACAGTCCAGCTACCACTTGTTGCCGTATTATCGTAATCAACAGTGATCTCATTTGTGTTATTACCTGATGTAACTGTGGCTCCCACTCCTGAGTAACTCCAAGAGTAAACTGCACCTGGAATATCATCTACTGTATAATTAAGTCCAAGATCACCTCTACAGATACTGTTTGTTCCAGATACAGTTCCGATATTATCAGGCGATACATAAAGTTCAAATAATGTAGGACTTGTTATGCCACAGTCATTTTGTGCCGTAACTAGAATAGTTTTGGAACCTGTTGTCGTTTGCGGGTCAACAGATACATTTACAGTATTAGAATTAGATCCTGAGTTAACAATAATCCCGTCAGGTACAGTCCAACTATAAGCAGTTGCTTCAGCAATTGCGTTTACAGAGAGAATTATGTTTTGTTGGCCTAAACAGGCGACACCTGGGTCTAGATTTTTAACAGGGGGATTCGCAATAGGGTCTAAAAATGTGACTATTACAACTTTTTGGTCTGGATTAGCACAACCATTTTCACCATCCGCATCAAGTGTTAAAATGGCAAAACCATTATTTTTTTCTAAAGCAGTAAATCTATATGTCGCGTTATAAGTCCCTTGTCCTGAAATTAATTGAGTACCTGTATTACTAGCCCAGTTTAAATTTGAGACACTTGTTTGAGATACATTTAACGATGCATTTAAGTTTATCGTCTCAGCACTTGAGCAAATAAATATCTCCCCATCATTATCAGCATCCTCATCGATTGAGAAGACAGGAGCTTGGTAAAGGGTTACAAAAATTGTTTCTGTTATAATACCCTCGCATTCACCTGCGGTAGTTGCAATAAGCGTAAGACTTACTTGACCTGCTTGATAATCAGCATTTGAAGGAGAATAAGTCGGGTCTTCATTAGTTTCTGTTCCATTGAACGATCCTGATCCCCCAGATGACCAATAGAATGAATCAGCATTCAAAACAGATCCGTCTGGTTGAATTGTCACTCCGGGCCCTTGGCAAGCAGTTAGGTCACCTCCAGCGTCAATTGTTGTACCTTGAGTAAATGAAACTATAATTGTATCACTTACTATATTATCACAACCATTATCGGTTTTGGTAACAGTAATTACAAGACTAACAGTTCCTGAAAGGTCTGCTAATGATGGTCTATAAATAGTGTTTAGATCAGTGCTGTTATCAAATGAACCTGTTCCATCAGAACTCCACTGATAAGAAACATTTTGATTTGACGAAACAGTCACATTATCCAGATCAATTGGAACCTGGCCACAGTTTGTAATATCATTTCCGGCATCTATGCTGATAGACTCTGTAAAAATTAAAGTGATTTGGTCAGACTGGTTTACAGGACATTTTCCCCCTCTTATAGCAGATAAAGATAAATTGAGTGTCCCTGCTGCTCGATCAATTGGTCCAATATTTAGTATAGTATCAGAGGTATTATTGCTAGTTAATGTACTGTCTGAATTAAGAGGCTTGGTCCAAGAGACACTGTCTGGATTTCCAGTGATTATTCCAGATAGATTAACTTGATTTTCAGATTGGCAAACTGATAAATTTGTTGGACCTGCATCAACAGTTATCTCAGGAATTATAACAATATCGATATCTGCGTTGGTATTACCGCAATTGTTATTATTTGAAACTTGAGCTATAAATTGTACTGAAGCTAAATTTAAATCATCTTCAACAGGTGTGTAAATATTCCCATTCAGGTTTCCATTACCATTTGTTGACCAGGCAATGTTGTCAAAAGTTCCCGTTGCATTTAATGTTATTGGACTTCCAAAACATGCCTCAGCCCCACTTGTTATTGAAACGCTAGGTTGTGATGAAAAATAAACAGTAAGGGTACTTAGCACCACTTTGTTACATGGAGCGGGAGATGTACCCCTTAGAGTTAAAACTACAGAGCCATTGGATATGTCAGTTGCATTGGGCTGATAAGTTGTAGTTAAAGCAGACTGGTCGGCAAACGTTCCACCAGTTGGGCTACTCCACTGATATGTTAGATTATTGGAAGATGATGATCCCTGATTAAGAGGTATATCATCTCCAGCAGTGGCACATGTTGTAATATCACTTCCAGCATTTATAGTTGGGTTTGCATAATAGTTTAAGGTGATTATTTCAGAAAAACTCTGGCCACAATTACCAGCTGGATCAAGGGTAAGCGTAATGTTTACTGCTGTATCACCCGCTCCAGGAGTATATGTTGGAAATAGTGTAGTTCCGTTAGAAATACTTCCATTTCCGTTATGATCCCAGCTAAATGTTGAGTAAGTTCCAGGAGTGGGAAGTGCTGTATAATCTGAGTTAGAGAAGGTATATGATGCATCATCCTCACATAAGTCTGCCGAGTTATTTAGATTAACTGAAGGTAGATTGTCGATGGTAAGTGTACGAGAATCATCTACAAAATTTCCGCACCCATCAACAGGGTATCCTCTTAAAACTACTGTTGCCTCTCCGGCGTTGATTTCGGCAGGGGTTGGAGTATAAAAAACTGTGCTAGGGTCTGCTGGGTCTAATGCAGGCGCAAAGTTTCCATTTCCAATCCATGTGAAGGAGGCTGTATTTGATAGGGAGCTACCAGTTAAGTAGCCTCCAGTCTCACAAATTGAACTGCTAGTGCCAGCTTCTACATCAGGTTCTAGAACAAATACAACAGTAATTTGTGATGAAACTGGATCTGCACAAGGACTATTTGGCTGAGCAGTCAGGGTAAATACAAATGTATTGCCAAATTCGGATGCATCTGGAGTAAATGTTAGGTCTGGGTTAGATGGGTCTGCAGGATCATCATAAACTACTGTTCCATCAGAGCTGTTGAAATTCCAATTGTATCCATTAGAATTTACAAGGGTGGCATTTATATTAAAAGATGCTGTTCCCTCACATATAAGTAGAGGACTAGGTGTGTCAATAGTTACCTGGGGAGCAGCTGTGAAAGTGACTGTTCTTGTTATCCATGGACTCTCTGGACAAACATTATTTGCAAGAGATTTTAATTTGAAAGTTACCGACCCTCTTGTATAATCAGCTGCTGTTGGCTCATATATGGTATTCTTTTCAGAATTACTGCTAAAGTTAGCCGGTGTACCATCATCAGTATCCCACTGTATCAGTGCATCTGCAGGGTTGGTAATTGCGGTTAAGTTTATTAAACTTCCATCACAAACAGTATTTGGAGCATTTATTTGAAGCTCAACAGGGGTTGTAAAATCAATCCTTATATTATCATTAACTACATGAGGAGCACCACAATTTGGATCTCCCGTCACTTCAACATTTAATATAACCGATCCATTATTGATATCAGCAGCAGAGGGGGTATAAACTGGATCCTCGTCATTTGAGAAGCTTAATCCACTAAATTGTCCAGTTCCTCCAGTTGTCCATCTAATCAGCGTCTGATTTTCAATAGTACTTGTTACGGTAACAGCTGAAGGTGAATCAGGATCTTGACAAACATCCATATTTGCAGCCAAAGTAATTACAGGTAGTTTTATAAGGTCGATTGTAAGTTCGTGAGTTGGGTTGTTAGGTGAGCATTCCCCTACTGAGATTGCGGTCAATCTTAGTGTTACACTACCATTTTGGTAATCATTTAAAGATGGTGTGTAAAATGGATTGGCCACATTATTTGCACTTAAAGTTCCTGTTGCTCCAGGTAGTATTTCCCAATTATATGAAGTGGTATTTTGAATTTGTATCCCGCTGACCTGGAACCTATCATTTAAAGCAAGTTGGCAATGGGTATCAGTGGTTGGGCCAGATATAACTGGAACTGAATCAACTGTTATTATTTTTGTATCAATTACGTTACTCTCACCAAGACATCCACCATCTGGTGTTAATGTAAGAGTAAGAAGTAATTGACCACTTTGATCAGCAGCAGTGTTAAGTGTTGGCTGATTTGTTGTATCATTTGATAGTGCAGTTCCACTCGCAACAGAACTACCATTGAATCCCGCTACCGTCCATTGAATTGTGCCTCCCGATGCAGCTGCATCATCAATAATTAAATTATCCCCTTGACAGACTGACAGATCATTACCAGCGTTAGCAGTAGGAAGGGAAGTAATGGCAACTGCAACAGTCTGAGTAATTTCATCGCATGGAGCATCTGGGACAACATGAACTGTAAGGGAAACAGTCCCTAAGTTTTTATCAAGTGTAGTTGGAGTGTAGCTAGGGTTAATTGTTGTTCCACCAGAAAATCCAGACTCAACTTCAACATTGGCCTGAGTTGCAGTCCAATAAACATTATTTGGAGCTGAACCAGCAAGAACAGCAGTAAGATCAATAGTTCCATTTTCGCAGATAGGGTTTTTAACTACGTTTATGTTTGTAATAATTGTGGGCTCCTCAACATTAATATACATAGTGCCTACAACTTCACTTACCACTCCACTACACTGATTAGGCTGAGATGCAGTCAGAGTTATCTCTATAGGGTTATTATTTGCTTGGAGATCACCAAGGCCAGGGATGTACCTTACTAGAGTTGTAGAAGAATTTGAAGTATCAAATGTTCCATCACCACTTGTATCCCAAGTAAGATTACTAAAGTGACTACCTGGATTAAAAGTAGCATTTAGTATAACACTATCATCATTGCTACAAATACTCTGATCAGCACCAAGGTCAATAGAATTTAATTTTTGAATAATATTAATGGTCTTTGTAATTGTGAATGATTCACATACAGCATCTCCAAGAAGTGTCCCTACTAGAAGAACTTGACCACTATCATTTGCATCAGATTGGTATGTAGGCTGATTGGTATTTGAATTTAGAACACTTCCACTTCCTCCTAATTTTTGCCAAGAAATAGTGTTGTAATTGGCAGATAGATCATTAATAGTATAATCACTTCCCACACATAAATCCACTGAGTCATTTGTAAAGCTTGCTGTTGGAGGATCCTCAAAATTAATCCTAAGGGTGACTGCTGGAAAATTTAATGGATCACATGGGTGGTTAGTAGAAAGACCAATTAGAGTAAGGGTTACAGAACCAGCATCTTTATCGGCTTGAGTCGGATTATATAGTGTATTTAAATCGGTTGCGTTTCCAAAAGATCCAGTTCCAGAACTTTCCCATAGAATATTTGCTGGATTTACTGCTGTTGAGCCTGAAATATTATAGGTAGTTTCATTTTTACAAATAGTTACTTCATTAGTTGAAAGTGTTACAGTATTGATTCTCTCTGTTCTAACAATTATTTCATCTGAATAAACACCATTACAAGGACTTTCACTGGTCACCTCAACCCTTACCCTAACATCACTAGAATTCCCATTATCGGCAGTAAAAGTTGGATTAAGTGTATTTCCCCCAGCGGAAATTGACCCAGCACCAATAACTGTCCAATTAATAGAGCTTAAATCATAATTGCTGGCTACTGCTTCCAAACTTATTGTTCCATTTTCACAAATGGAAACTATTCCATCATTTTCTGGATCAACAATTGAGACTGTGGCTTGGGGATATATTTCAATAAAAAATTCATCACTTGCTGCAGTTCCACAACCAGATATTGGATTAGCAGTCAGTAGCAGTGTAACTCTTTGATTAGGTAAATTTAAATCTAGTGGGTCAGGATAGTATACTGGGGTTAGGGTGTTTTCTCCTTGAATCGTACCCGAGCCATTAGGCGTGCTCCATAATACGGAATCGTAGTTTTCTAGAGTTACAATATCATTAGCATCAACAGTATATGTGCTACTCACACATATTGTTCTTGTTACTGCTTGTGACAAAACAACTTCGGGTGCTTTTGTAATATTTAACCTAATTGTCTGACTAATATCACCTTGACATGTGGGAGAAACATTACTAGCTGTAATAGTTAAATCTACATGACCTCGGTTTATGTCCTCTGCAAGGGGAGTGTAGAGGGTAGTTTGAAGGGCAGTTGTGGAAAACCCTGTGTTGTTAACTGTATCAGCAGTCCAGGAAATACTGTTTAAATCTTGATTTTCTACCACAACTCCATCGATCAGATAAGATTCATTTTCACAAATAGTAGCAGTGAACTCATCAACAGTAATACTGGCGAGAGGTTGAATATTAACCCTGAGAGTTTGAGAAATTTGAGAACAATTTGCAGAGGGTGGTGGAGTAAGAGTTAAAACTACGTCAATAAACCCTTGAGTTGTTTGAGCATTACTTGGTGTAAATGTAACATTGCTTGTACCATTATTGGCAATAACTCCAGTATTATCAAGAGTTGAAAAGGTGAAGCTTTGCTCATTTTCTATATCAAAGTTAACTCCCTCAATCAGAGTAAAACTTGAATTTTCACAAACATCTGGAGCTGTAAGATTTGTTATTTCTGGAGCTTCATTATAGAAAACATTAATCGTTCTTGAAACAGATGCCAAGCAATCTGATATTGGATTAGGGGAAACTGTTATTACCAGTTGTAGAGGATTCAAATTAACATCATTTGCAACAGGTATATATGTTGGCTCTTGTGTTTGAGGGTCACTAAAGCTACCTCCACCATTTGGAGTAGTCCACTGAATGGTGTTATTTGTCTCCCCACCAATTGTTACAAGACCTGTAAAATCAATATTTGTCCCTTCACATAAGATGAATTCATCATCAGCTAAGGTGATTTTTGGAGTTTCAAAAATTCTAAGTGGGAATGATGCAGAAACATCTTGATCGCAACTAGAATCTGGACTAACCGTTAAAGTAATTGTGATTGTGCCGGCTGTTCTATCGTCTTGGTGAGGTTGATAAATAGGTTGTAATGGATTGGCAGTGGCAGAAAATGATCCTCTTCCTGAGGAGGTAAAACTTATTGATGTTGGATCGTAATTGTTATCTATGGTTATTCCATTTACTTGATAAGTCCCATTTTCGCAAATACTCTGATCACTGGGCATATTTATCACTGGAGCTAGATCAAAAATTAATGCAAAGCTGTCAACTACTGGATCATCACAAGGTCCTATTGGACTACCCTCTAAAGTGATTATGATGGGATTATTAGTTCCTGCTCTATCTGCAGGTGAAGGATTATATGTTGTTATTAAAGTATTGGCATTAGTGAAATTTCCTGTTCCACCAGTAACTCTCCAGCTTGCGTTAGCTGTATTACTTGAGGAGGCAGTTGAAATTGAATATTGATCAATACTGCTGCATAGGACAACAGTTGTAAGTCCAGTACTAACAAGGGGATTTCTTTGGAAGTTTATTGTTAATTGATCTTGAGTTGTCTCTCCACAGGTATTGTTTGTTCCTGTAAGAGTTAAATTAACATAACCAGCTGCTTTGTCCGAGGCGGTAAAAGTATAAGTTGGGTCAGACGTAGTTTGACCACCACCAAATCCACCAACTCCGCTTGTGGCACTCCACAGATATGTGTCAATATTTAATATATCTCCAACTAAAGGTGAGTAATTAAGCTCATCCTCACATAGAGTGATTATATCAGTATCATTTGCATCAGAAAATATATTAAGCTGAGGTTGGGCTATAAGGTTTATTGTATATGAGTCGCTTACAGGATCACAACCCTGTAAACCGTTATTTGTAATGGTCAAAATCACTGTTCCATTATTAATATCATCATCAGAGGGAGTATATGTTGGTGCAAGGATGTTAGGATTAGAAAATGAACCAGAGCCATTAGTTGACCATGCCAACAATCCAGCGTTAGTTGCTGTGGGGGTTATATCATTTAGATCAATTATAAAAGCCCCACTTGCAGGTTCACAGAAATCTTGAGTTGGGACACCTGAAGATGCTGCGACTGTAGGTAATGGGTTCACCGTTATCTGAATATCGTCAGAATCAATCCTTGCTGAACCATCAGGGTTTTCACATGGAAAATTCCCATCAGGGGTGGCTGTTAATCTTAAAACTACAACTCCTCCAAGTGAGGCCCCTGCCCCATCAGCGTTGAAAGTTGGAACTAAGGTTGTATCATTGGATAATGATCCAATATCATTGCCACTGACAATTGTCCATAAATAGGTTACTGGATATTGTGCCTCAACAGCAGGAGCTGGACTGGTTAATGAGGCATCATTGATAGTGATTGCAGAATCCTCGCACACTACTCTATCCGATCCTGCATTAATTACAACATCCTGATAAAAAGTAATTATCATAGAGTCACTGGCATTGGCACAACCATTTTGAGATACGGTAAAAGTAAGTTCTACATTACCAGCTGTCAGATCAGCTGCGGAGGGATAATAAGTGGTATTTTTCAGCGAAGCGTTTGCGAAACTCCCTGTACCTCCACTCCACTGATAACTTTGATAATCGAAACCATCAGATAAATTTCCTTGAAGGGCAACCTCTACAGGATCTGTAAGATCTGTACATATCTCAAGATCACCACCAGCATCCGCACTTGGCTGAGTGTTACTCTGAAGTGTTTTTTGAACAGTTTGCGGATTAGAACATGGTGCATTAGGTGTCACAACTAACTCAAGAGTAATACTTCCTGCACCACTTGGAATAATGGTTGGATTGATTTGATTTTCTGTTCCTCCAAGAATTGTTGCAGGACCGGAATCAACTCTCCACTGATATGATAAAACATCATTAACATCACTTACTGTTACATCATCTACGATGAAATTCGGATCATTTTCACAAAAAAGCCTATTTGGTCCAGCATTTACTGTAAGTTCCTGGAACATTGCAATAGTAAAAGTTTGGCTTACCACACTATTACAAGGTGCTGATCCAGTTACTGACAGTTTAATTTGAACACTACCATTTTGAAAATCCTGAGCAGAGGGGGTGTAAAATGCATTGTTAGGATCACTATTGTTAGTAATGGTTCCAGAGCCATTTTCAACGGACCACAAAACGGTTCCGTTTAGAACTGTTGCTGAGAAAGGAATATTTAGCCCTCCACCTTCGCAAAACGATGTAGCTGAAGTTATATTATCTATTTGTGGAGCTGAAGTGATTAAAATAGTCTTGGTTACTGTAGCATTATCCGCAGGAGATGAACATGGATTAATAGGGAGTGCTCTGAGCTCAACAGTTACTTCACCTGCAGCTATATCTGCAGGAGTAGGAGTGTATACATAGGGGTTTGCACTTGGTCTTATGTCAGAAATGCCAGGCAATACCCATGTTACATTTTCGCTATTTGAAGTATCAGCAATAAAGGTAATTGTATCTCCCTCACATATGCTATCAACCGAATTTATAGAAGCAGTTGGTAATGCTTGGAAACTTATAGATACTGTATCAGTGTACCGAGAATTACATGTACCAGCACCTTGAGCAGTAATCGTTAGAATAACTGATCCATTAGAAATGTCTGCAGCGCTTGGCGTGTAAGTTGAAAAGTTGACAGCAAAACCTCCAGCCCCCTGGGAGCTAGAACTCCAACTATATGTGGCAAGATCTATATTACTAAATGTGGGAGATAGATTTACAATATCATTAGAACAAACAGTTTGAGGGTTTCCAGCATCAATGTTTGGAGTAGGATTCACCGTGATCTGTATAGTTTCAGTATCACTGCAGTTTGCTCCATTGGTCACCTGAAGAGTATAATTTCTAGTTGTTGTTGGACTTACACTGATTGATGAACTTGCCCAAGTATTTATTCCATCTGTCCATTCATAAGTCAGCCCTGCTTGAGCAGCAGCTCCAATAGTGATGGTATCCCCAAGGCAAATAGTTTGATCTCCACCAGTATTGACAGTTGGAAGTTGATTTACAATTACCTGAACAGACTCTGTTGTTGAACATCCTGTGGCTAGATTTGTAACAACTAGGGTATATGATGTACTTTGGGTAGGATTTACTGTTGGTCTTGCAACAGTTTTATTAAATGCATGATCTGGTGTAGCTGTCCATAGATATGAGTAACCACCACCTAAATCTTGACCAATTTGAACATTTTCCCCTGAGCAAATAGTTTCATTATTAAATGAATTCAAACCAGGAAGAGAGTTTACTGTAATTGCATATGTGGAAGACCCTCCGTCTCCACAAGTGTTATTTCCATTGACTGTTATATTGTATGTTCCAGCAGGTGCATTCGAGTTAACTCTTAATGTAATATCAGTCTGATCAGAACTGCCAACAACAGCAAAAGCTGCTGAGTATCCATCCCATATATATGAATCAGCTCTGTCAATTGCTGGAACACTTAGTTGGATGGTACCTTGCCCATCTGCACATATTTCAGTTGCTCCATTTAATTCAGTAATAACCCCTGCATTAGCAGGAGATTCTCCGATACTAAAAGATTTTACAGAACTATATTGACTATTACCACAGGAATTTACAGCTCTAACTCTTAAATTATAACTTCCATCAGCAACAGCGTTGGGAATATTAAAAGTTATCGTTCTCTCGTTTGAGCTTCCAATAATATTTAGATCACCCAATATATCTGGATCAAATTCCCACTCATAGCTATCAGCACCTGAAACAGCAGCAACTGAATATGAATGGGGGCCGTCCCCTTTACAAATTTGGGAGTTACCAGTAGGAGTATTTGGCGTACCAGGGATGTTTTTAATTATTAAATTAGAGTCTGTGTTATCCTGTCCGTCAGGAGATATAACTGTGATAATTCCACTATTTGTATTAATTGGAATTGAAGTAATAACAATACTTGTGTCTGATGCAGTAAATGCAACATTAGTGACACCTATTCTTACAGTGGTTACACTTGCAAGGTTGGTTCCTGTAATAGTAATATTTGTAGGAGAATTTATGCAATATTCTGTTGGTCCAAAATTTGTTATTATAGGGATCAACTGGATCTCATCGTTTTCAATAGAAGTGCCAAATGCACTTATTGAAAAAACAAAAGCAAAGAATAATCTAATTAAATTCGAAATCACTGAATTTAGCGTATAAACTTAAAACGATCAATTAGTTAAAATATTACAAAATTGTAAATCACTATAATATTCTTCTAATTTATTGAAATTTTAGGCTTAACTGGTGAATTTTGACTTTAATCTGATCTAAAAATATCTACTAGTATAAGAAAATAATTAGTACCAATAATTTTAAAAAATTTTGTTTTAACTAGTTAGTTAACCATTAATTTAAATCTGATTTAATATTACTTATGGTCTAGGCCATTTCCAATCAATGAAATTATTGCTCCAAGCAACTCCAATAGAAGAATTTTTGTCAAAATCACCCTGTTTTTCTTTTTTTGGACCCGAACCATGAAAAAACATTAAATATTTTCCCACTCTAGGTGTGTTTCTTAAATCAATCACTGTCCCAGCGGTAATTCTTCCTTTTGCCCAATTCCACTCATTTTGTCCCAAGGTTATCAGATCTCCAAAATCATTCCAGTTTATAAGATCGGTGGAGCGTTTAATCCCTATTCCATTTGATGGAGAATGGAACATTATGTATTCTTTTTCCTGTTTTATAACACTAACATTTTCTCCTGAATTGGTATTACCATAAAATGTCCATTCCTTAAAGTCATAAGTATATGACATACTAACCCCATTTTGTTTATAAAAACACCACCACTTTCCTTTTTCATTTAAATCTTCAATTAGAAATGGATCTATCATTCTACCCATATCTTTCTCCTGAATATCAGGTCCTTTGACTTTTAAAATTTGGGGAGAAGTCCAGTTTTTAAGATCAGTACTTTTCATTATAAAAATTCTAGCATCACTAGAGCCATAACGTATTTTCTCATCCGAAACGTAACCAGGTCTTGGATAGGTTTGTAGACATAGAATCCATTTTCCGTCTTTTTGGATAATATTCCCAGGACTCGAAAAATTTAAGTTTTGATTTTTCGGAGTCAAAATCTCTATTTGACTCCAATTTCTTAAGTCACTTGAGTCACTACATGCAGTGTAGGAAAATATTTTACCATTTTCGTTTTTAACCAATGTGAAGAATAAATAAAAGCGATCATTATAGTACAATACCGCTGGATCTCTATATGCCGTTCTCTCATCTCCTTGAAAAATGACAGGAGAATTAATTTCCTCTAAGATTTTATTTTGAGCTTTAGAATAATTAAAATAAAAAAGGAAAAAGAAATAAGTAAAAGTGTATGTAAATCTTGTGATAAAAAATTCTCCAAATTTCTTTTGTCTATTCACCATTTGATTAAATAAATAGTTTTACAATATATAAAATTGATTTAATTAATATTTTTTTAGTAATTCAGTTTTAGGTTAATCAATTTTATGACACCCTTTGATAATTGTTTTGCAAAAAGTTTATTTAGAAATTGTTTTTAAAAACAAGGAATTTTAGAGCACTTGGTGTAGAGATTTAATTTTAAATCTATTTATTTAAAGTTATATTAGTGATCATAATATGCATATAAATGATTATTATCAATCAAAACCTAAAAGTTGAGGATCTGAAAGAAAAGATTAATTTGCTCTGGCAACTTTCCGGAGAAAAAATTAATAGAATACTTTCAGAATATGATGAGTCGCAAGGCGCACCTGTTTTTACTGTTAATGGAAAATATACCACTCGTGGATGGACTGAGTGGACTCATGGCTTCCAATTCGGTTCAGCAGTTCTGCAATACGATGCCGCAGGAGATTCACAATTCATAGATTCTGCAAAAAAGAATATCATCGATAAAATGGCTACGCATGTCAGTCATACCGGTGTTCACGACCATGGTTTTAACAATTTAAGCACCTATGGAAATCTTCTTCGATTGATGCATGAGGGAAAGATACAATTCAATGAATGGGAAGCTCACTTTTATGAGTTGGCTATTAAAATCTCTGGTGCGGTGCAGGCCTCACGTTGGACCAGTCTGCCAAAGGGAGGATTCATTTATTCATTTAATGGCCCACATTCTTTGTTTGTGGATACCATACGATCCTGTAGGATTTTATTGGTAAGTCATCTTTTAGGACATAGCTTCCACGGGGAGGGGGATCGAAAAATTTCATTATTAGAGCGAGCCATTCAACACATAGAGGCAACTGCAAAATATTCAATTTTTTATGGTGAGGGAAGGGATCAATATGATCTTTGGGGAAGGACAGCTCATGAAAGTATTTTTAATATTAATGATGGTCAATTCAGATGTCCCAACTCACAACAGGGTTTCACTGGTTTTACCACATGGACTAGAGGTTTGGCCTGGGCGATGTTAGGCTTTGCAGAGGAGCTAGAAGCACTTGAGCTTATTGAAAGTGAACAATTAACACCTTTAGGTGGAATAAATAATATTTCTGAAATGATGCTCAAAGGAGCCAAGGCAACTTGTGATTTTTATATTGATCATACCCCAAGCTGTGGCGTGACATATTGGGATACTGGGGCACCCAATCTTCATAAATTGGGGGATTATTTGAGTCGTCCTGCTGACCCTTTTAACGACTGGGAGCCAGTGGACAGTTCTGCCTCTGCCATAGGTGCTCAGGGACTTTTGCGATTAGGTCATTATTTGAAGAAAAAAGGACAGCAAAAAGAAGGATACAAATATTGGCAAGCGGGATTGACCGTTTTTAATTCCCTTTTACAAGAACCTTACCTAAGCATCAATAAGCAACACCACGGTCTACTTTTACATACTATTTACCATCAACCCAATGGTTGGGATCATGTGCCAAAAGGGAGTAAAATTGCCAATGGTGAATCATGCATGTGGGGAGATTATCATTTTAGAGAATTGGCCATTTATGTTCAGAAAATTATCAATAAAGAACCTTATTATCGATTCACCAATTGTATAAATAAATAGGTATCTGATGACGGAGCTGACAGACTTTTCAAAGCTGTGTATTCATACACAAACTACCAAACCCTGGGGCATAGAGGAATGTATAGCGCATTTTTCAAAATCTGGAGTTAGGGGAATTTCTATTTGGAGGCATTTGTTGGAGGGAAAAGATTTAAAAAAAATAAAAACATTATTGGAGATCAACCAAATGGAGGCTGTTTCACTGGTTCGTGGAGGTTTTTTTCCATCAGTAGATTCCCATCAACGTGAGTTGGCCCTCCAGGACAATCGATTGGCTATAGACCAGGCCGCTGCCTTGGGCGCTCCTATGGTAGTCCTTGTATGTGGAGCTGATCCACGTCAAGATTTGGAAATATCCCGCCGTCAAATTCTTGATGGGATTAATCAATTAATCCCATATGCCAAAAACATGGGGGTAAAATTGGCCATAGAGCCATTACACCCAATGTATGCAGGAGATAAATCAGCTGTAGTATCTTTAGAACAAGCCAACGATATGTGTGAATCAATCGCATCTCCCGAAGTTGGAGTGGCCATTGATGTTTATCACCTTTGGTGGGATAATAATTTGAAAAATGAAATTCTCAGGTGTGGAAAAAATAAAAATATATTCGCTTTTCATGTTTGCGATTGGCGTGTTCCTACAATTGATTTTCTGACAGATAGAGGTTTGATGGGAGAAGGATGTATCCCGATTAAACAAATCAGAAAGTGGGTAGAAGAAGCAGGGTTTGAGGGTTATAACGAAGTTGAAGTTTTCTCTGAGAGATTGTGGGCTCAGGATCAAAAGCTATATTTGGAAGACATCAAGAAATCATATATCAATCACACATAACAAATTAAATGAAGGTACACAAAATTGGGGTCATCATGAACGGGGTGACTGGAAGAATGGGAACCAACCAACACTTGATTCGTTCTTTGGCGACTATCATATCTCAAGGAGGGGTAAAAGTAAATGATAATGAAATCATTTTACCCCATTTGGTATTGGTGGGGCGTAATGAGAATAAATTGAAAGAATTAGCCGAAAGAACTCAAGTAGAAAGATGGACAACAAATTTGGATGAGGTTTTAAAAGAAGATCAATATCAAATATATTTTGATGCTCAAACTACAGGAAGAAGAGCTGATGCCATCAAAAAAGCGGTAGCTGCTGGTAAGAATGTTTATTGTGAAAAACCTATTGCAACTTCCACAGAGGTTGCTTTAGAGTTGTATCACCTATGCGAAAAAGCAAATGTGAAACACGGTGTTGTCCAGGACAAGTTATGGCTACCGGGCATGTTGAAATTAAAACGTTTGATCGAAAATGATTTTTTTGGTGATATTTTATCTGTTCGAGGAGACTTTGGCTATTGGGTTTTTGAAGGTCATACTGTTCCAGCTCAAAGACCCAGTTGGAATTACCGGAAGCAGGACGATGGGGGTATCATTGTTGATATGCTCTGTCATTGGAGGTATGTGTTGGATAATATTTTTGGTTCAGTCAAAGGTGTTTTTTGTTTGGGTGCTACGCATATCCCGGAGCGTATTGACGAAAATGGAAAACCTTACACTTGTACTGCTGATGACGCCGCCTATTCCATTTTTGAATTGGAGGGAGGGATTATTGCTCAGTTCAATTCCTCGTGGACGACTCGTGTGAGAAGAGATGATTTACTTACCCTTCACGTTGACGGAACCAAAGGATCTGCTGTTGCAGGTTTGAGAGATTGTTGGACACAACACTATGGAAACACACCAAAACCAGTTTGGAATCCAGACATCCCTAATCCTATCGATTTCAAAGAAGGATGGACTAAGGTTCCAGAGCAAGAAGATTTTGACAATGCTTTCAAGGCACAGTGGGAATTGTTCCTCAAACACGTGGTATTGGAAACCCCCTTTCCCTGGAATTTGATGGAGGGCGCTAAAGGTGTACAACTAGCAGAGTTGGGTATTGAAAGTTGGGAGAAAAAGACATGGATCAATATTCCGGAATTAAAATGAAACCTGTAGCGCTTATCACCGGAGGATCAAGAGGAATCGGCTTAGGAATTGCAAAGTCAATGCTCAAGGCTGGATATAGAGTGGCGATCAATGGAGTACGCCCCAAAGATCAAGTGAAAGAGGTATTGGAAGAGATTAATACCATTGGAGTAGAAGTTATATATTGTCAAGGTAATATAGCAGAATCAGAAGATCGCTCTAAAATTATTAGAGAGGTAAAAGAACATTTTGGAAGGCTGAATGTTTTGGTCAATAATGCTGGTGTAGCTCCCAAAGAACGTAATGATATTTTGGAAGCCACGGAGGAAAGTTATGATCGGGTTCTTGACATTAATTTAAAAGGACCTTATTTTTTAACTCAATTGGTTGCAAGGTGGATGATTGAACAAAAAAATATAAACCCAAAGGATACCTTCTCAATTATTAATATTTCATCGGTTTCTGCAACACTTGCCTCTGTCAACAGAGGGGATTACTGTATTTCAAAGGCAGGCATGACTATGTCAACCAAACTTTGGGCAGTACGATTGGGAGAGTATGATATTCCGGTTTATGAAATACAGCCTGGGATCATTCGCACAGACATGACTGCTGGGGTGGTAGAAAAATATGACAAACTCATTCAAGAAGGCCTGACTTTGGAAAAAAGATGGGGCGATCCAAAGGATCTAGGAAAAACGGTTACAGCTTTAGCTACGGGAATGATTCCTTATGCAACGGGTCAAGTAATTAATACTGATGGTGGAATGACAATACAATTTTTATAGACATGAATTTAAAAAATACTTGGAGATTGATTGTAGTAGCTGTTCTTTTTTGTTCAGTTTTACAATTTTCACCTTGGGCATTGGCTCAAAACAAATTGGAACCTTATCTATTGGGAATGCCATTTACCCTTTGGTTTGGAATTTTGATTACTCTATTGTTGGTATTGTTGACTGCTGCTGGGGGATATGTATTTTCTCGACTCAAATCAGATGAATTAAAAGAAGAATAATATGCTGAGCTATCTCCTTTTAATAGGTACAATATATATTGGTGTTTTGATGTTTTTTTCATGGCATACAAAAAAACAGATCAAAACTTCTTCAGACTTTATGTTAGGTGGGGCAAAAATAGGAGTTGCTATTGGTTTAATGACTTTTGCCGCGACGCTTTTTAGCACTTTTACCTTATTGGGCATGCCGGATTTTTCTAGAGCTAACGGTGTAGGAGCATGGATTTTTCTTACTTTTTCAGATGCAATAATGGTTTTTTTGATCTTGTGGTTTGGGTTTTATTTAAGGAAGAGAGTGGGTAAATCATCTTATCAAGGAATGTCTGCTTTACTCCAAAAATGTTATCAAAACAAAATGGCAGGTTACCTGTATTTTACTGCAGTTTTTTTATTTCTCATCCCTTATATAGCGATTCAAATCAGGGGGGTAGCTATATTTTTGGTTTCTGCTTTTCCTGACTTTATTCCCGATTGGGGTTGGTCCATTGGGATTGTTTTTGTGATGCTTATCTATTCAGAATTGGGTGGTCTTAAAGCTATCATATATGCAGATTCTTTACAAGGGACTTTGTTATTGATAGTGGTTTGGATTGTTGCATTCAATTGTTTGAATGAAGTGGGGGGATGGAACGCACTTTTTGAAAGTGTAGCTAACGTAAACCGCGACTTACTTTCCACTCCGGGACCCAAAGGATTGCTAAGTCCACAATTTTTGATTGCCTCTGCACTTGCCATATTGATGATTCCTGTTACCCAACCACAGTTGTCAACTCGTTTGGTGATTATGAAAAATTATAATGCCCTTAAAAGAATGGCTACTGCAGTTGGATTTTTTGCTATGCTTGTCATTCTACCCACCATTATAATTGGGATGTACGGAGCGATCTTTTATGCAGATGCCACTACTTCAGAATTCTTGGGTAGTGTACTTCTTGGGGAGCAGCACGAAATGATCGCCGCTTTGATCATCATTGGTTTGTTTGCCGCCGCAATGTCTACTTCTGACTCACAGTTATTTGCTATGGGAAATGAAATCAAAGGACTTTTAGGATTGAAGGAGGACGATAATTTACGTCCCGTTCGATTGGTAATATTATTGTTTGCACTTTCTGCATTGATATTCTCATTGCTCAGTTCTGATGAGCTGGTACTTTTAGCCCGCCTTAGTTTTTCAGGTACTGCTTTGATGGGGCCTATGATTATGTTAGGTATTTTTTCCAATCGACCTCAGGGTGTTGCTATGATCCTTCTTTCGTTTTTGGCTTTATTGATTTTCATTTCATCCAATCTTGGGTGGTTTCCAAAACAAATTTTATCCTTTAGAACTGACCTCCTTCTTATGATCCTATTGGGAGTTGCTGCTACAATCAATTTTTTGATAATAGATAAAAGATTACCTAAAATATAAATAAAGACTATAAATCATTATTGATTTTGAAAATAAATTGAAAAGTTTTCAAAGTCAATTTTTTTTTAAACTTTTAAGTTCCTTTTCAAATTTTTTCATCACATACAAGTGCAATTTTGCTTGGGTCAATTTATAAATCCCCCAAGGTAATTTGGGAACATATTCATGTATGGCTGTAATGACATATTCATTATCCAAAATGGATCGAAATTCCAACCATCCCAAATCTTTTCTTTTGGTCAATACACCACCAGTAATGTAAAAAAGCTGTCTATTGGGTGTACTTCTATCTTCGATCAATTGCAATTCCAATAACATAACACCCAATAGGTAGAACCTCAAAAAACTACCGTCAAACCTTGGGTTGATGAGTCCAGCAAATCTTTTACTCAGCCAAATAGGGTAATATTTAGCAACCCACTGGGCATTGTGTTTTACGGGATTGTATATTCTCTGAACACTTCTAACAGTATTTTTTTCGGTAAGGAGCTTATTAAAAGAGGGCAAAGCAGGAGGTTTTTGGGAGAGCGCTCTTTTAATACTTGTATCGATAGGGACAAAATCAATATCATACAAATCGGAAAATTCATTACTGGGTATCATACGATGCTTTAGGCTTTCTACCAGTGGTGAAACGAAATTGATATTGGAATTTGCAAAAATACTAACCCACCATTTTGACAATCCAACAGTAAAGATAGGCATGGGAAAAATCAAACGTTTTTTACCCATCATCTTAGAGGTTTTTTTTAGAAGATCCATATAAGTAATTACCTCATTCCCCCCTATCTCAATATTTTTATCATAGGTTTTGGGGTTCTCGATACATTGTTTGATTAGAGAGAGAATGTCGAAAACATCAATGGGTTGGTTTTTGGATTTGGTCCAACGGGGGCAACCCATCACGGGGAGGTTTTTTACCAGATTCTTAACTATCTTAAAGGAGGAACCTCCGGGACCAATTATGATACCAGCCCTGATCGCTGTTAGTGGAGTTGTTCTAGCTCCTAAAGTTTTTTCCACCTCATATCGTGATAATAGATGATTGGAAATTCGATGTGTGTCTTTTGGAAGAATCCCACCCAAATAAATAACTTGTTTAAGTTTATTTATTTGGGCTGCTCTAGAAAAATTATCGGCCAGTAGCAGGTCAGTATCTTCAAATTTCCCTTGGTTAAGCCGGGTGGAGGGCTGCATGGAGTGAACCAGATAGATGGCAATATCTGCACCTTCTAAAGCTTTTTTCGTACTGGACATGGAATATAAGTCAACTGTCCGCCAAAGAATTTTATTATTGGGATTTGTTGCAACTTTTTTTCGGCTTAAAGCAATAATGCGATAATCATCTTGGAACTCTTTTATAATCCATCTTCCTATAAAACCTGTCGCTCCTGCCAATACAATTTTCTTCTTCATTGCCTTAAATGTATCAAATTTAACTAATAATGGAAACGGTTATTTCTGAATAAAAAACTTTAAAAGTATAGGTGTAACTAAAATTACTTACCTTTGTTTTATATTAGAAAATTACGACCCTGGGGTCTATAATTATAAAAATGTTGTGTGTTGTTAAAATTGGGAAACCAATAAATTAGCAACTGATGAGAAGCTTTCCAGTATTTCGGAGAGCTTTTTTTTTCCCATGTGTTTTTTGATAATTACTAAAGTCCGAAGCAATAAATTTTATTTCCAGCTTTGGTCCCCGGTTTTCCACTTCCTCCCCCTGCGATGACGATGTATTGTTTTCCATTTACTTGATAGGTTGCAGGAGTGGCGTACCCTCCGGCGTCTAATTGGAATTCCCATAGGAGTTTTCCATTGGATTGGTCAAAAGCACGAAAACGCTCATCCATGGTAGCACCAATAAAAATCAAACCTCCTGCAGTAACTATTGGTCCACCCATATTAAAGGTTCCCGTGGGTGAATGCCCCATTTTTTCCAACTCTGGATAGGTGCCTAGTGGAATTTGCCAATTGATTTTTCCAGCATCCAAATCTATTTTTGATAAGGTTCCCCAGGGAGTTTCATTGATTGGATATCCATTCTTGGTTTTTAATTCGGGGTGTCCATTGGCCACCCATGGAATTTCAAAGATCTTTTCGTCATTTTCTATTTCAATGACTTTATCTTTTCCAGAACCAATGATATAGTCGGATAAAGCATCAACTGCTTTACCATCAAAATTGGGAAATGCGGGCATTGCCCCTTTTCCATTAATCAGTGTGGTTTTGATCTGTTTTCGCTGGTTTAACCCGAGGGAATTCACTATATTATTTTGGTTGGAGTTGTGACAGATATTACAATTCGATTTGAAGAGTTGTTTTCCATAATTGTAGGAAGATATTTTTTGGTTTTCCAACAAGTTCAACATAGCAAACCATTCTGGTTCATTGCTTGTATTGACATAGAGGGATCTTTTAAAGGGGTCATAAGCCGCTCCTCCCCAGTCGGTTCCACCATTGAATTGGGGGAATACCATGGTGGGTTTTACAGCAGGGGGCAAATAGAGTTGCCCGTAGATCATACCTTGCAAGGAATCTTTGATTGATTTATTTTCGAATCCCTCTTTTTGGTTTAAAGTATTTTCATTGATGGTTATCTTACCATAAATCAGCTCTGGTTTTGTAAACGGTTGTGTTTTTGATGCCATTTCTCCAGGAATATCACTTGGAGGAACTGCAACCTCATTAATGGGATGAATTGGTACTCCCGTAAAGCGATCCAAGACAAAAAGTTGTCCTGTTTTGGTGGGTTGCGCAATGGCCTCAACCAATTTTCCATCGGATTTTACCATAACCAAATTGGGAGGACATGGAATGTCATAATCCCATAAGTCGTGATGAACGGTCTGAAAATGCCATATTCTCTCTCCAGTATTGGCATTGAGAGCCAAAACACAATTTCCAAATAGATTATCGCCAATACGGTTGCCTCCCCAATGGTCGTATGAGGGGGATCCCGTCCCAAAAAATACCATCTCGTTTTCTTGATCCAAAGTAAACCCACTCCAGCTGTTGACAGAAATGAATTCGTTTTGCCAAGCTTCCTTGGGCCATGTATCGTAACCCACTTCGCCTGGACGCGGGATGGTTCGAAATTCCCATTCGATCGCTCCCGAGTAAAGGTTGAATGCTCTGATGTTTCCAGGCATAGTTTTTTGATTGGCACCGTCCAAGACCCTAGATCCCATTATAAGTAAATTTTTGTAAACTATTCCAGGAGTAGAGGCTGTAATAAATAATTGTTCAGCTTTTGGTCCAAAGCCCTTTTTGAGTGATATTTTTCCCTCCTCACCAAATGAGTCAACGGATTTTCCTGAAAGGGCATCAATGCAATAGAGAAAAGAGGCTGCAACAAAATAGAGCCTTCCATTTTTTCCATCATCGAAATAAGTAACACCCCTAGAATTTCCAGAGTATTTTTCTTCTGGAAATGGGTCAAAGCTCCAATTTAAATTGCCATTAGCAGCATTGATGGCATGAACCTTCATATCGGGACCGATAACAAACATTTGATCACCTATTATTATAGGGTTGCATTGAATCCCATCTCTGTGATTTTCCTTTTTATCATAAATTTCAAGCTCCCAAATTAATTTAAGTTGTCCAACATTAGTTTTATTTACCTCAGATATATTAGAGTATTTAGACCCGGAAGCATCGCCACTGTAGATGGACCATGATTTGAATTCTTGGTCGGAATCATTTCCACAAGAAAGGAAAAGGAAAAACAATAGGAGTTTTAAAATTCTTATCAGTGAATTGAAAATAAAAGCAGTCTGTGTAATTGTTTTTTTCAAAGCTGTCATCAAGGATTCAGTTAAAGTTAAAATTTTTAGACGATGTTAAGGAACAATCACATTCAGTTTTTTGGGTAGAACTTTGATCTCTATATAATTTGAAAATATAGGCAGATTCTCACCGTCAATTTGTACACAAAAATTATCTTGATCTAAAAGCCTTATTTTTAATGCTGAGAGACTGATTAAATCAAATCCTTTTCCCATTAATTTTTTTTTCAACAGTGCATAGAGAAAAAACTTGATTTTATTAAAAACATTTGACTTTTCCATCCAAAATAAGTCCAATAATCCGTCATCACTCTGGGCTTGGGGAGTTAGTGAGAAATCATATCCCTGTTGATTGGCGTTGGAAACGAGAAGAATAAAGGGGCTGATTTCTCTCACATTATCAAGGTATTCAACTTGAATTTTCTGATGCTTAAAACTTACCAAGGCATCAAAAAAGGCAATGATATATGCCCAAATACCGTGCCGTTGGTTCTTATGGTAACTCCTAATAAAATGTGATTCCAAAGCGCAACCCATATTTCCAAAAAAGTAATGCCCATTGACCACCCCCACATCCATTTTGGCAAGCTTATTTTTTTTGATGACTTGGACTGATTTTGAAATTTCTAGTGGAATTTTAAAATGACGGGCGATACCATTTCCAGATCCTAAGGGTACAATACCCAAAGGAATCTGAGTCTCGATCAATCCTTGAGCCACTTCATTGATTGTTCCATCTCCACCACATGCTACCACCACATCTGCCTTTTCATCAATTGCTTTTTCGGTTAGAGCGATTGAATGTCCCTTTTTCATAGAGCTTAAAATTTTGAAAGAATCCTTTTTGTTATCAAAAGTTTTCTCCAAGGACTTGCGCAATTGTTTAAGTTTGTATCCCCTTAGAGGCTTGACAATGAAATATACCTTCATAGGTTTGAGGTTTGTCTACTTTTTTCGACCCGACATTAGAGTTTCAAAATAATCTTCAAGAAACATACTGCATTTCTTTTCCAGTTCAATCATCTGCTGGGTTTTGTTCTGGATAAGATTATTTTCCATGTTTTTATCTTCCAGCTCATAAAAGCCAATGGCTTTGTTTCCATTGTGGGTACAGATGAAATTTTCATCCATCATAAAATAACTTCCTCCGCTAAAATAATTAATTACAAACGGATGTTGGTGATCTTGATTGGACAACAAACTTCTTCCCCAGCTTTTAAATGCTTTGGGGTAGTCTATGAGGTCGGCAACCGTAGGGAGAATGTCCATGTGGCTGGCCAGTCTCATATCAACCCCTTTAAGCTTACTGTCATGTTTGAAGATCATCAATGGATTGGCAAACCGATTAATGGTTTTTTCATAAAAAGGAAAATAGGATTGATTGCTATGATCTGCGGTGAATATGAATATGGTATTCTCAAACCAAGGGGATTTACTAGATTCCTTAAAAAATTGACGCAGCGCATGGTCGGTATATCCAACACATTGGTGCATCGGGACATGGCCTTTGTCAAATTTTCCATCGTATACTTTTGGTATCACATATGGCTCGTGTGAAGTGATAGTAAAAACACTGCTAAGGAAGGGAGTTTTTTGTTGGTCTAAAATTGATTTCATATAGCTTAAGAAGGGTTCATCCCAAATGCCCCAAGATCCGTCAAACTCCTTATCATTGTTAAATTCAGTTCTGCCGTAATAACGCTCAAAACCCAGGGTATTGGCAAAGCCCAAAAGTCCCATGGATCCGTTTGCAGCTCCGTGAAAAAAAGAAGTATGATACCCCATTTCGTTGGCGAACGAAACCACAGAACTTACCTTTTGTCTGGAATAAAGTGAAGAGGCGTATGAGGTTTCAAAAGAGGGAATACCAGCCAAAATGGAGGGCATACCATGAATTGATTTTCTGCTGGTGGCAAAACCATTTGGAAAGATTAAGCTGTGTTGAGCTAGTGAATCTAAAAAAGGAGTATAACTTTCAAAATCAGGAATGTTGTAAGGTTGGTTTAAAGCTCCCCAATATTCTCTTCCCATACTTTCCAAAATAAAGATTACTACATTGGGTTTTTTTTTAAATCTCTTCGAAGGGGGATATAGTTTAATGGTCTTCAGTTCCTTTTCAACTTCAAGATCGGTAAAGCGGTCTTTGGATTTTTTAAAATTGTCTTGTCCTAATGTTTTTAGAAGTGTAAAGGTGCTGCTAAGGACTACGTCTGCCTGTTGTGGAGTTTTAACATTGTCCATAGCATCTATCAGTGTGATAGGACGAGTACTTTTTTTGAAATCACCCCCACGAGCCCCCAAAACAAATAATGCAATACTTCCAAAAAATAAAACAATGGAGCTGAATCCATAGCGCCAATAATTATTAATGATAACAAGCGGATGGATCTTAATCCTCTCGAAGGCTAAAGCAAGAAGAGAGAGCATGACTATAAATAGAATGATGAGGTGCAAATAAACCCAAGCAAAATGTAGAAGCAAACCAGTTTTGTTGCTTTCAAACTCAATCACCTCCAAAAAATTATTCATCAATCGGTTTTGATTGAACCGATAATATGCAAAGTCTATAAAGTTGAGGGACAGAAAAAACGCATTGCAAAGCAAATAAACCCAAAAAACCATTTTTTGATATAATGGGTAGGTTGTTTTTTTCCATGGAATGATAGACATCAGGATAAAAATCATATTGGAGTAAACAATGGCGACATTATCAAAACGAAGTCCGTAATAGCACAATTCAGCCAGTTGGGAAAACGATTTCACTTGAACTAAGTCGTTGTTAAAATAAACAAATAGAACCCTGCAAAAGAAATAACAGAGGTAAATCAAAAAAATGCGGTAAAAAAGGGCTTTGTATTCTTGAAGACGGAAATTCATAATAAACTTTCGTAAGCAAATATATGACTTACTGGTCTTTTGTCAACAGGTTATAGGGGAATCGACGAAGCTTATATTTCACCAAAAAATAATTTTTTAAAAAAAGTAGGGTATATAATTTCTATAACGGGTTATAGATGTAATTAAAATAAATTGCTATGAAAATGAAAAAATTAGTTTTATTCGTATTTAGCTTTGGCTTGATCACTTCCTGCTCTAAGGATGGAGTAAGTAGTTTCTCAGAAAACCTGAGCACGACTACTGTTCTGGAAACTATAAACTCCATTGCCTTTGAGGAGGATATTGACGACTTAGTGTCAGAAAGTTTTAATTTGAGTGCTAATGCTATCAGTGCTCGATCAGCTGATGCAGATTCAGCCAAAGATCTTAAAAGATTTAAAGGGGATAAGTATGGAGACTGTGCAAGCGTTGTTGTAGATGAAGAGAACAACACCAAAACAATCACTTTTTTGGAAGATTGTGAGGGAAAACAAGGCCAGACCCGAAGTGGAACCGTGATTGTAAGCTACTCAGAAACTCAAAGAGAGGCAGGTAGTTATAGACAAGTCACCTATGATGACTTTTATCTCAATGGGGTAAAAATAGAAGGAACCCGCAGAACCGAAATCATATCTATAGACGAAAACGGTAGTAAAACCATGCGAACAACTGTGACTGATGGAAAAATGATTTACGAAGACGGTACTTTTAAAACCAAAAGTGCTGAAATGACCCGTTACACTCACGTAGAAAATGATCAGAAGCAATACAGCACACTCACTGGAAGCAAATCCGGAGTCAGTACCGAAGGGGTCAACTTTTCCATGGAAATAACTACTCCTATTAAATTTATATACAACTGTTTTGGTGAAGGACAAAGAAAAAAAGGGAAAGTCCCGGTAGAAGGCATTAAGGTTACCTATGATGGGGAGCAAATAATTTCAACCGATTTTGGAGACGGAACCTGTGATACACTTGTAGAAATTTCCAAAGATGGAGAGGTTGAAACGGTGGATTTGAAATATATCAAAAGGAAAGACCGCTTTAAAAACTTATTGAAAAAGAAAAAGATAAATAATAAGAAATAGGCTTTCTTGCTAATTATCTGTAAATATTCCGATCCAATTCCTTAGATAAAACTTATCTTAGGGATTGGATTTAAGGAGTTAAAAGTTGACGGCTAAAGATTTTAAAATGATTTATGATACGCACTTTGACGACCTCAGACGTTACCTTATCTTCCGATCGGGTGATCAGGACTTGTCTATAGACATTGCTCAAAATGTATTTATGAAAGTTTGGACTAAAAAAATAGAGATTGCTTCGGGCAATATCAAAAGCCTGCTCTTTAAAATGGGCACCGACGAGTTCATCAGCCACATTCGCAAGAAAAAAGTAGAAAAAGAATATATTGAAAGTGTAAAATTGAGATTGATCCGAGAGCCAGACAACAATGATGATCTTTTGGAAAAAAAAGTACTATTTCAAAAAGCTTTAAACCAATTGCCGGAGAAACAAAAAACAGCCTTGTTGATGAACAAGATGCAAGGCCTAACTTACAAAGAAATTGCAGAAGTATTAAATTTGTCACAAAAAGCGATTGAAAAGCGAATAGGTTTGGCCTTAAAGGCATTGAAACAAAACCTCAATCAAAGATGAGTAAAAAAGAACAGTTTAATGATGGAGAGATCGAAGATCTTTTTTCTAAAGTGGAAATTCCATTAGAAAAAGACAAGAATCACATTTGGTCTGAAAAGTTTGAATCTTTGGTTAAAGATGATGTCGCCTTATCTTCAAAAAAAACCTCTTTTTTTCGTTTGTATTGGCATTATGGGGTTGCAGCCTCTTTTGCCATACTCCTGGCCTCTACCCTCTATTTCTATTTCCAAAATACTGTTTCACAAGAAGCTATGCTAGTCCAAACTTTACAGGATTCTGAACAAGATCTACTGGCAGACCAAACTATAATCGAATCCCTGTTTGTGGAGGATAATGAATTTGATGAATGGTTTGAAGAAAAATATGTTTTGAGCTCAGTCAATTAAAATGGAAAAAAGTAAAACCATATTTGCTATGCTGTTATTTGCCACTTTATCCTTTGGAGGATTGATGGCCCAAGACAAAGTTCCTCTCAAGATCTATACACCCAAACAATTGGAGATGATCAAATCCCAAAGGGAATTGGTAAAACAGAACAGAGAAGCTTTCAGAAACTCACTCTCTGAGGAACAAAAATCTCTGCTCAAGGACAATTCACTTTCCATGAAAGAAAGACAGCAGGCACTTATGAAAACACTTACAGATTCACAAAAAGAGGTAATCAAAGGCAATCGTGAATCCCTGATTAAACTCAAGGATGCCTTTTCCAAGTCCCTAACTGATAAACAAAAATCAGCCTTAAAACTCCGTAAACAAAACATAAAAGAAAGAAGGGAAAAGCTCAAAGATTACAAATCTGGCTTTGATGGCAGAAGAGAAAAGTTAAAGGAAAAGAAACAAAACGTAAAGCAACGCGTAAAAAAAATGAAACCCAAACAATAGGTTGTAAATCTTCTGTTTTGATCATCAGTATTCTCCTTTTGCTATATTTAGTTAATGAAAAAGTTCCTACTCGTTGGATTTTTTTTTAGTCACCTAAATGTTTTTTCGCAAACCGAAGAAGAAGACGCTATTTTGGACAGTGTCATAGATCAATTCTTCTCTACTGACAGTCTATTGGTGGACTTATCAAAAAACAATTATTTATACACAAACTTTTCATTTGATGAAAGGGTTTTTTTTGCTGGAAGAGATTTTGATATCAATCAGTTTGGATTTACCCCAAGTATAAGTTATATGAGAGGGCAAAACTTTTTTGTCAGTTTGGGGTCAGCTTATTTCAGCGAACTCGATCCTAAGTGGGATTTTGTCTCAATCAGCAGTGGATATTCTCTTTTTTTGGATCAAAAAGAAAATTTTAGTTTGACGGGGATCTACAGTCGCATCTTTTTTGCTGACAATACAGCAGAGCTCAACCCAAACAGACTTTCCGCCTCTATGGCTTTACACAAAAAAAGTTTAAGGCTAAGAGGTTCTATCGGATATCTTTTTGGTGGATCAACGGCATTTTACACCACACTTAGCAGTAGTTATGAAATTTCAATATTTGAAAACGAGGGTTGGGAAATATCCTTGAACCCTCAATTGAGTTTTTTAATGAGTGAACAAACCATTAGCGAACAAATTGGCTCAGGGTTTTTCAATACCCAAATCATAGAGAGTGAAGTATTCGATTTGATCAATACTCAAATTAGTTTACCCATTCAATTGAATTCAGGTAATTGGGATTTTCAATTGTACTACAACATCAATTTGCCTAAAGCTTTGGCAAATGAGAGCAACTTAAATCCTTCGGGTTATTTCTCTTTTTCGATAGGTTATTTTTCAACTCTTTAAATCCTTAATTACCAATACTTTTCTAACTTAGTGAAAAACCAAATTATGTATAAACTCCATAAACCTTTTATAGGATTAATTATCCTGGTTACCTTTCTGGTGGGAGCTTGTCAAACTCATTCTCCACAATACGTAAAATCACCTTTCACTGCCTTAGATACTTTGGCGACCAACGATTGGTGGAACCGTAAAACCAGCAAAATCATCGACTTAAAGGTCCCCAGAGATCAGGTCATCGCTTTTGGTATTTACACCACCTCAAACAACACACTAAAGCTCTCTGCTCAGCTTTTTCCTCTCCATCCCGGGGAAAGCCGAACCGTCCGATTGGAGTTATTCAAAAACAACCAATGGGAGCAGGCACAATCCCAAGAGGTCAACGAAATAGGGTGGTCTGCCTTGTTTAGAATTGAAAATTGGGATATGAATCAATCGGTAAAATATAAATTATCTCATGGTCAAAATGCCCGTTTTGAGGGAACCATCCGGAAGGATCCTAAAGAAAAAACAGAAATAACTTTGGCAGCTTTATCCTGTAACAGTAACAAAGACAGAGGGGATCGAGAGGAATATATTCGAAATATTAATGCCTTGGATCCAGATCTAGTTTTTTTTGCCGGAGATCAATCCTACGACCATAAAGAACACACGGCCGCTTGGTTAAAGTTTGGTATGCAATTCAGGGAAATTTTTAGAAATCGTCCTTGTGTCACTATTCCAGATGATCACGATATTGGTCAGGGCAACTTATGGGGTGAAAGTGGAAAAAAATCCATGCGTAAAGACGGAAATGATGGCGGTTATTATTTTCACCCCGAATACGTCAAAATGGTTGAAAGAGCACAAACCGCCCATTTGCCTGATGCTTATCACCAAGCCCCTTTGGAGCAGGGTATCAAAGCCTATTTCACCAGCCTAAAAATTGGAGCAGTAGATTTTGCTATAATAGAGGATCGAAAATTCAAATCTGGACCCAATGGAAAAATTCCCCAACAAGGCCCCAGAGCTGATCATATTAATGACCCTGGTTACAACCCCGAAACCATCAATTTACCCGAATTGGTCTTGTTGGGAGATTTTCAGCACCAATTTTTGAAAGAGTGGGGGGCTGATAAAAACTCCAAAATGAAAGCCGTTTTATCCGCTACCGGATTTTGTGGAGGGGCCCATTTGCATGGAAAAGCAAGTAATCGCCTTCATGCAGATTTGGATTCCAACGGATGGCCCCAACACGGAAGAAACAAAGCCCTTAGTTTGATCCAAAAAGCTGGAGCCGTTCACATCGCTGGAGACCAACACCTGCCCACCGTTATTCATCACGGCATTGAAGCCTTTGAGGACGGCCCATGGGCTTTTGTAGTTCCTGCCATTGTCAACAACTACTACAGCAGGTGGTGGTGGCCCGAAGACGAAATGCCCGGCGAAAATAACAACGACGCCCTCCCATGGACAGGTCGCTATCTCGACGGTTTTAAAAATAAAATTACTATGCATGCCTATGCCAATCCAGATTCAAATTCAAACGGTGCAGGATTTGGTTTTGTCCGATTTAATGTTGAAAATAAGGAAGTCACTTTTGAGTGCTGGCCTAGAAATGAAGAAGTTTCCCAGCCGGATGCAAAACAATTTACGGGTTGGCCTATAACGGTTAAACTTTAAAATTCTTAATGAATAAGCTTTATTTACTTTCCTTCCTCTTGTTTTTTGGGTGTTCTGAACCTCCCCAAAAAACAACTATCCGGCCCAATGTCCTTTTTATTTTGGTAGACGATTTGGGTTGGAAAGATTTAAGTTGTTATGGAAGTTCCTTTTACGAAACCCCCAATATTGACCGATTGGCCGCTATGGGCTTTCGTTTTTCACAGGCCTATTCCGCGCATCCTGTTTGTTCCCCCACACGTGCTGCCATTATGACGGGCAAACACCCCACCCGATTAAACATTACAGATTGGATTCCCGGCCAAAACCCCCAAAACCGAAAACTACTCGGGCCCACCGATCTTCATGCTTTGCCATTGGAAGAGACCACCATTGCCGAGGCCCTGCAACAACAAGGGTATAAAACTTTTTTTGCCGGAAAGTGGCACTTGGGGGACGAAGGGTTTTTTCCTGAAGATCAGGGGTTTGAAATCAACAAAGGAGGGCACCACAAGGGATCGCCCCCGGGGGGATATTATTCGCCCTACAAAAATCCTAAATTAGAGGATGGTATTGAAGGAGAACATTTGACGGATCGGCTTACCGATGAATCGCTCAAGTTTATTTCTCAAAACCAAGACAATCCCTTTTTACTATTCCTCTCCTATTATACCGTTCACACCCCCATTCAACCCCACCGAGATCACTTCCCAAAATTTCAGGCCAAAAAGAAAACACTCAAAGATACTTTGGCCATTAAAATCAAAGATCAAGGCGGTTATACAGTACAAAATCAATATAATGCTGATTATGCCTCTATGGTATATGCCCTGGACAAAAATGTGGGCAGATTGATCGATCAATTGGAAGCCATAGAGTTGCTAAACAACACACTGATCATTTTTACCTCTGACAATGGTGGATTGACTACTCTTGAAAAAGAAAATAGAACTGCGCCCACCAGTGTTTTGCCACTGCGAGCGGGAAAAGGATGGGTCTATGAAGGAGGGATCAGAGTTCCCCTGATCATCAAAACTCCATATAATAATATCGCTAAGGTTATTGACTGCCCAACTGTCAGTATGGACTTTTATCCCACCATTTTGGAGTACAGCAATATTTCAATACAGCCCGACCAAAATCGGGACGGCATCAGTCTAAAGCCACTTTTGGAGGGTAAAACCGATAAAACCCACTCTATAATGGTTTGGGATTTTCCTCACTATCACGGCAGTGGTTGGACGCCAGGTAGAGCTTTGCGCAAAGGCCCATGGAAGATTGTGTATTTTTTCGAGGAAGATCGTTACGAACTCTACCAGATTGAGCAAGATCCCGAAGAAAAAATCGACTTGGCTAATCAGGAAGAAGTTAAGCTGGACGAATTAAAAAAATTGTTAAACCAATGGGCTTTTGAGATGAATGCTCAAACCCCAATAAAAAATCAGATCTAAGGCAATGAATAAAATATTTCAGCTCATTTTTTGCTTTATTTTCAGCCAGGGTTTCGCTCAACCAACCTCATATAAAACCTTGACCGATCTTCCATATTATGAAAAACCATTGAATGACGCTTATCAAATAGAGCGCTGTAAGTTGGATTTGTATTATCCTGATGTTGTCCAAAATTTCCCAACCGTTATATGGTTCCATGGGGGTGGACTCAAAAGCGGCTCAAAGGAGATTCCCGAGCAGTTAAAGGACAAAGGCCTTGCCGTAGTGGCCGTAAACTACCGCTTGCACCCTAAGGTGAAAGCTCCAAAATACATTGAGGATGCCGCAGCGGCAGTTGCCTGGGTGTTTAAAAACATCGGTAAATACGGTGGTGACTCTTCACAGATCTACGTCTGTGGATTTTCCTCGGGAGGGTATTTGTCTTTGATGCTAACTTTGGATCAAAAATGGCTTAAAAAACACAGCCTTGAGGCCAACCAAATCAAAGGTTTGATTACCTTATCGGCTACTACCTTTACCAATCACACCATCCGAAAAGAATACGGTATGGAGATCACCCAAGCACTGATCGATCAGTATGCTCCCGTATACCACGCTCGAGGCGATGCCCCACCCATCACATTGATCACGGGAGACCGCGAAAAGGAATTTTTTGGTATGTATGAAGAAAATGCCTATTTGAGAAGAATGTTAAAACTCAATGGTCACGAACATACCGAATTAATAGAAATAGGAGGCTATGGACATGAGATCACTGAAGTCGGAATTCCGTTGCTTTTAAAAAGAGTTAATCGCTAATGCCAGTAAATGAAAAAAAAAACAATCAAATTCATATTGACATCCCTTTTTCTTATTGCTTTTGGAGAGAATAAAAAAGAGTATACCCAGTCCATTCCTGGGACAAAAGAAAAAGTTCAAATGGTATACATTCCCGGTGGCACATTTTCTATGGGAAGCCCAAAGTCTCAACAAGGTCACTTTGGGGATGAAGGCCCTCAACACCAGGTAGAGATTGCCCCTTTTTGGATGGGAAAATTTGAGATCACTTGGGATCTTTATGAACTTTTTGTCGCTCGAGATATTGACAGTAAAAGATCACAGCAGTTAGAGGGTAAAGAGGTGTATATTGACGTTGATGCCGTTACCGGTGCAACCCAACCCTATACCGAAATGAGTTTTGGGATGGGGGTAGAGGGTTACCCGGCCATCTGTATGACCCAACTGGCAGCGGCCAAATTTTGTGAATGGCTCTCTGCCATGACCGGTAATTTTTACCGCCTGCCCACCGAGGCAGAATGGGAATATGCCTGTAGAGCAGGAACAAAAACTGCCTATTCATTTGGAGATGATCCCGCAGATTTAGATATTTATGCTTGGCATGAGGGAAATAGTGGTGGTGCCTATCATAAAGTGGGTCAAAAAAAACCCAACCCTTGGGGCTTGTATGATATGCATGGGAATGTTTCGGAATGGACACTGGATCAGTATGTTCCGACCCTTTACAAACAAAGAAAAAGGAAAATCGTAAACAATCCCCTTCAAAAACCCACCAAAACCTACCCCCGGGTTGTTAGGGGTGGATCATGGTCGGACAAGGCCGCTAGGTTGAGAAGTGCAACCCGAAGACCTTCCTCCAAAAAATGGAAAAAAAGAGACCCTCAGATACCAAAAAGCCTTTGGTGGCATACAGATGCGCCATTTGTAGGGTTTAGGGTTGTAAGACCTATTAAATCCCCAACGCCTGAAGAGCAAAAAATGTATTGGAATTAATAAAATAAAAACAATGAAATCAAAACAAGACAACTCACTCAGCAGAAGAAACTTTGTAAAAAGTTCTACCTTGGTAACAACCGGAATTTTGTCGGCGGGTCTCCCTGTGGGGGCCATGGCCAATGTTTATGGCAACAAAAAACTAAAACTTGCACTAGTTGGTTGTGGCGGTCGCGGAAGAGGTGCTGTCGTTCAAGCCCTACAAGCCGATGAAAATGTCGACCTGGTAGCCATGGCCGATGCCTTCCAGGACAACGTTGAAAAAAGTCTTAAAACCGTTCAAGAACATTTCGATGGTGTTAAGAAAATCAAAGTCAATACCAAAAATCTTTTTTCCGGTTTTGATGCCTATAAAAAAGCCATCGATTTGGCCGATGTGGTCATACTGACCACCCCTCCCGGTTTTAGGCCCTATCACTTTGAATATGCCATCAACAATGGCAAACATGTATTCATGGAAAAGCCGGTAGCTACAGATCCTGTTGGTGTTAGAAAAGTACTGGAGGTAGCCCAAAAGGCTAGAATGAATAAACTCAATGTAGTGGTAGGTCTTCAACGTCATTACCAAAAAAAATACCTCGATTTGTATCAAAAAGTTCAAGACGGTATAATTGGAAAAATTACCAGCGGTCAAGTTTATTGGAATGGACGTGGCGTTTGGGTTAGAGAACGACAACCCGGACAAACCGAAATGGAATACCAAATGCGCAATTGGTATTATTTTAATTGGTTGTGTGGGGATCATATTTTGGAACAACACATTCACAACATCGATGTAGCCAACTGGTTCATTGGAGGGTACCCTTCTCAAGCTCAGGGAATGGGAGGAAGACAGGTGAGAAATGGCAAAGATCATGGAGAAATTTTTGATCATCATTTTGTAGAATTCACCTATGATTCCGGAGCTGTTATCGCAAGTCAGTGCCGTCACCAACCCGGATGTATGCGTCGTGTTGATGAAACCTTACAAGGAACCCAAGGGAGCGTAAATACTGGAAAAGGGAAACTCACCGATCTGGAAGGAAACGAAATTTACAAATACAAAAGCGACCCTTTAAATGAACCCAACCCTTATCAGGTGGAGCACGATCAATTGTTTGCTTCGATTCGAAATGGTGGCATCATTGCCGATGCCGAAAATGGTGCCAAAAGTACCCTGACGGCCATTATGGGGAGAATGGCCACCTATTCCGGTAAAGTCATTACTTGGGATCAGGCCATGAATTCTGATCTGCAGATCATGCCTGAATTTTTGGATTGGAATAGCAACCCACCCACCTTACCTGATAGTAATGGAAGGTATGCCATTCCAAAACCGGGGATTACTGAATTTTAAAAATTGAACAAAATGAACAGAAGAAATTTTGCCCAATCCACCTTGGTGGCAGGATTGGGATTGGTAACAGTTCCTAAAATATTCGCACATTCGGGTGCTGTTGCTCCCCATCAATTCAATCTCAAATATGCGCCCCATTTGGGTATGTTCAAACATTCGGCGGGCGACGATCCCATCGATCAGCTCAACTTTATGGCCGATCAAGGGTTTACCGCATTCGAGGACAATGGTATTAACACCCGACCGGTCGCTGTTCAGGAAAAAATGGCTGCAACCATGCAGAAAAGAAATCTGACCATGGGGGTTTTTGTGGCCTATAAAGATTTTAAAAATCCTACTCTGACTAGAGGTAAGGCTGACGACCGAAAGGCTTTTCTAGAGGAAATCCAAGCTTCGGTAACGGTAGCCAAAAGGGTCAATGCCAGATGGATGACTGTAGTTCCTGGAACTGTTGATTTAAAATTGGTAGAGGATTATCAAACCGCCAATGTTATCGAAAGCCTTAAACAAGCCTCTGCTATTTTGGAGCCCCATGGTATCGTGATGGTATTGGAACCCCTTAACTGGTATCGAAACCATGCAGGTTTGTTTTTAAAGGAAAGCCCTCAGGCTTTTCAAATTTGTAAGGCAGTCAACTCGCCTTCATGCAAGATCCTTTTCGACATTTATCACCAGCAAATCCAAGAAGGAAATTTGATCCCGAATATAGAAAAATGCTGGGATGAAATTGCTTATTTCCAAATTGGGGACAATCCTGGAAGAAAAGAACCCACAACAGGAGAGATTAACTATAAAAACATCTTTAAATACATTTATTCAAAAGGTTTTAAAGGGGTTTTGGGAATGGAGCACGGTAATTCAAGACCCGATAGAGCTGGTGAAATAGCTGTGATTGATGCATATAAACAGGTTGATGATTTTCTAAAATAATTAATGATTAAATTAAATATTAGATATGTCATAAACAAAACCCATTTACCAATTTGAAACCTTATTCTCCATCTCGAACTAACCCTTGGAATGACAGGCAAATTAATTTGGTTGCCAGGCGGTTGGGTTTTGGTTGTTCACTATCCGATATCAATCTCTATCTCAATTCCACCCCCGGAGCGATGATTGATGACATAGTGGGAGGGGCAGCTGATTTGGAGGTAACCCCTGCTCCCGAATGGGGTCAATGGGACAATACTCTTAGAGCAAATCTTTTTTGGTTAAATAGCGGCTTAGTTTTTTTTCCTTATTTTTTTGAAAACTTGTTCAACCATCCCTCCCAATTCCAAGGCATCCTTGTGGCTCCACAACTCGCTTTCTTTTTTCCCTGATGCTATACACCGATTAACTTCTTCAATTTCAGGAACATAACCATTACCTTTAGAGGGAAATTCCTCCTGGGTAATGGTTCCAGCTTTTGCCAAATTCACTTTTTGGGCATTGTGCCAAAAACCGTGGAGTAGTATTTCACCTTCTGTTCCTCCAACCTTAGCATTGTTATCACTTTCGTTGGCGATACCACAGTAAAGCTGTGCTTGGGCATTTTCATATTGCAGTATCATCGAAGTTTGAACATCCACTCCCGTATTTGCGTAGATGGATTGTGCGACTATGTTTTTGGGCCTACCCAAAATGAAATAGGCTAAAAAAAGAGGATATACTCCTATGTCCAGCAAAACCCCTCCTCCTTTTTTAGGATCCATTAAACGATGGGAAGAATCTACATTAAGTAGGTAAAAGGAGAATTCGGCATATAAAAACTTAGGATCACCAATTTGTCCCTCTGTAATCCACTGTTTTGCTTTTAGTATGGCAGGATTAAAACGCGACCACAAGGCTTCCATCAAAAAACAATTTTGTTTTTTGGCAAATGCGATCATCACCCGTATTTCTTCCGTATTTAATCCCAAGGGTTTTTCGCATAAAACCCCTTTTCCGGCATTCATAGCTGCTATGGTCATCGCTTTGTGATTCTGGTTGAGGCTGGCGATATAGATTACCTCAATCTCGGAATCACGGTACAAATCGTCATAATTATCATAGGCTTTTTGTCCGTCAAATTCTTCCTGAAAAGCCATAGCCCTATCTTTATTGGTGGAGGCTACGCCAATCAATTCGGCTTGAGGAACAAGCTTTAAATCCCCGGCAAACTTTCGAGCAATATTCCCTAAACCAGCGATCCCCCATTTAATTTTTCTACCCATTGTCAGATAATCAATTTTTTAAATCCAATTTAAGATTTTATCTCCAACAAATTAATCCGATTCTTTAATTGAAATTTTTATAATTTGTAGTTCATTAAATAAAAACTAAACCCAATGAAAAAATTGATTCTTTTCGTTTTTCTTTTAACACTTCTTATTTCTTGTGAGCAAGAAAAACCACAACCACCTAATATTGTTTTTATCATGTCAGATGATCACGCTTTTCAGGCTGTGAGTGCCTATGGGCACAATTTGAACAATACCCCCAATATTGATAGAATAGCTAAAGAAGGTGCCATTTTTAATAAAGGTTTTGTGACCAATTCGATTTGTGCTCCCAGTAGGGCGGTAATGCTAACAGGAAAACACAGCTTTATAAATGGAAAGGTTGACAACATTCAAGATTTCAACTGGGATCAACCCAATTTTGCTAAAGACCTGCAAGCCGCTGGCTACCAAACCGCTATGGTAGGTAAAATCCACCTTAGAGGATTACCACAGGGCTTTGACTATTCTGCCGTATTGCCCGGGCAGGGGCACTATTACAATCCCGATTTTATCATCAATGGTATTAAAGAACGCATAGAGGGCTATGTGACTACCATCACCACCCGTTTGAGTCTGGATTGGCTTAAAAATAAAAGAGATAAAACCAAGCCTTTTCTATTGTTGTATCATCAAAAAGCTCCACATAGAAATTGGCAGTCTGAGGAAAAGTATTTGACCCTTTTTGACGACAAGACCTTTGATTTTCCAGACAACTTCTTCGACGACTATGAAGGTCGTCCTGCTGCAGCTAATCAAGAGATGCTAATTGCTGCTTCCGAAGAGCAAATTGCCGCCGCACATGGCAATGGCGGACACGGTCGTTGGGGACATGATTTTAAATTCCTAGTCGACCCTTACGGCAGAGAGACCCGATTTAACAAAGAACTCGAACGCTTTACCCCTGAACAAAAAGAAGCGTGGCTCAATGCCTACACCCCAAAAAATGAAGCTATGAAAGCCTCAAAATTAGAGGGTAAAGATTTAGCTCTATGGAAATTCAATCGTTACCTTAAGGATTACCTTCGAACTATCCAATCCATTGATGATGGAGTTGGTGAAGTACTTAATTACCTTGATGAAACCGGTTTGGCAGAAAACACGATTGTTGTTTACACTTCAGACCAAGGCTTCTACTTGGGAGAACACGGTTGGTTTGATAAAAGATTCATGTATGAGGAATCCCTTAGAACTCCTCTTTTGATGAGATATCCAAAAGAAATTAAGCCTGGTACTCAAATTAATCAAATGATTCAAAACCTTGATTTTGCACCAACCTTTTTGGACTATGCCGGGGTACCCATACCCAATGAAATGCAGGGAGAATCTTTTAGAAAAGTTGTCAGTGAGGAAAACAGCGAATGGCGTGATGCCATTTATTATACCTATTATGAATACCCTTCAGTTCATATGGTCAAAAGACATAATGGAGTCAGGACCGATCGCTTCAAACTCATACATTTCTATTACGATATTGACGTTTGGGAAATGTACGATTTGGAAAAAGACCCCGCCGAAATGAACAACATTTATGACGAACCCGCATATGCAGAGATTCAGGAAATAATGCACAAAAGATATGACGAAATGCGTGAAAAATACGGTGACTCCGATGCTTTAGACAAGCAGTTTATCGATAGCTATGTTAACCGTTAAACTCAGGTAAAAAATAAAAATACAACTCTTTTTTCTGTTCAGTTAAAAGCACTTTTTACATAAAGTTGAAAGTAAGATGAGAACTTTTTTGGGCATCCTTTTTATTTCCTTTATCACTATGTCGTGTAAACGTAATGAGCCTCCCAATATCATTTTGATCATGTCTGATGACCAGGGATGGGGCGATGTTGGTTATAATGGCCACCCCCACTTGAAAACCCCCCACCTTGATGCAATGGCAAAGAATGGAACTGTTTTTACACGTTTTTATTCTGCAGGTTCTGTTTGTTCGCCCACTCGTGCCAGTGTCATGACTGGAAGACATCCCGAACGAATGGGTATTTGTAGTGCCAACTGTGGGCATATTAAATCTCAGGAAATTACTCTAGCTGAGATGGTTAAAGAAAAAGGATACCGAACTGGGCATTTTGGTAAATGGCATTTAGGAACTCTCACCAAAGACATTCGCGATGCCAATCGAGGTGGTAAAAAAGAAAACGATATCCATTACTCCCCGCCCTGGGATCACGGTTTTGATGTTAGTTTCGTTACCGAATCAAAAGTTCCAACTTGGAACCCCATGATTACCCCCTCCGAATCTGCTGAAGATGTTAAGACAACACTCTTGGAGGGTGGCCCTTTTGGCACTTATTATTGGACAGGGCCTGGCCAAAGGGTAACCCAAAATCTAAGGGGTGACGACTCTAGGGTCATCATGGACCGTGTGATTCCATTTATTGAGGAATCCGTCAACAACCATCAAGCCTTTTTATCCATCATTTGGTTTCATGCGCCCCATTTGCCAGTATTGACGGGAGAAAAATTTAGATCTCTTTATTCGGAACTTAGTGAAGATCAACAACACTACTATGGTGTGATCTCTGCCATGGACGAACAGGTTGGGCGTTTAAGGAAAAAACTTAAAAGCCTTGGGGTAGCTGACAATACTTTGATTTTTTTTACTTCCGATAATGGTCCTGAAACATCAAAAGAAGTAAGACATAAAAACATCCCTTATGGTAGGGCTCAGGGTATTACTAAAGGCCTGCGTGGAAGAAAAAGAAGTCTACATGAGGGAGGGATCAGGGTACCCGGCATCGCAGAATGGCCTGGCAAAATACCCTCCGGAACCCGGGTAGACTCACCCTGCTTTACCTCAGATTACTTTCCCACCATTGCTTATATTTTGGGTATTGATCTTGAAAAATACCAACGTCCCTATGATGGGGAAAACTTGACCTCTTACTGGAACAAAAAAAAATTAAAAAGAGCACAACCCCTTGCCTTTCGATTCAACAAACAATATGCCCTAATCGATAATGAATTCAAGTTATATGGTATTTCTAACCAATCATCCCAATTGTATCATTTGGGGCAAGATGCTGGAGAAAAAAACGACCTGTCAAGCACACAACCCAAAAAATTAGAGACATTAGAAAGACTCTACCGAGATTGGAATTTGTCTATTCAAAACAGTAATGCAGGAGGGGATTATTAATTTTGTCCTAACTTATTAGATATTACATAAAACTACAGCATGAATCATATTCAGGATTTGATCAACTTAATCACATTAGAGAAAACAGGTAAAAACACCTTCGAGGGTCAAAACTTCCAGACACCCTGGGGTAGGGTATTTGGGGGACAGGTGTTGGCTCAATCTCTCAATGCGGCTTACCAGACCGTTCCCAAGGATCGTTTTGCCCACTCGCTTCACGGATATTTTATTCTCGGAGGTAATTTGGAATTACCCATCAGCTATGAGGTGGACATTATTAGAGACGGTAAAAGTTTTACAACTCGAAGGGTAGTAGCATTCCAGGAAAGACGTGCAATCTTTAATATGTCTGCTTCTTTTCAATTGCTTCAACAAGGAGTTGACCACCAAAACTCCATGCCCAATTATATTCCTCCCGAAAAATTGTTGAGTGATCTGGAGCAATTGGAAATGCAAAAAACAGACCCTGAAGTATTTGAAAGATTCAAAAAAATCAAACCTGAGGTGATAGAATTCAGACCTGTAGAAAAGTTAAGTTTGAGGGATGAAATTAATGCTCCAGCGGAGAGTAACTATTGGTTTCGTTCCAAAGAGTCCACCCCTTTTGAAATAGCTCTTCAACATCAGTTGTTGGCTTATATCTCTGACTACGGTCTATTGCGCACAGCTACCTTACCACATAAAAAAGAACTCAGTAAAGGCCCAACTTTTTATACCAGTTTAGACCACGCAATTTGGTTCCACCGGCCCTTTTCTTTAGATCAATGGCTGCTCTATGCTATGGACAGCCCCAGCGCTTCAAACTCTCGTGGATTTTCAAGAGGTTCTATTTTTGACCGTGAGGGTTTATTGGTAGCATCTGCTGCTCAAGAAGGATTGATTAGGCAATTAAACTGATCTTAGAATCTACTTATTTTTGTTTATTAATTTTTACACCAACATCTTTCATCTTCTGCTTTTCTTTTTAATTTGCAAGAAATCCTTTGAATGGAAATCGTACTATTGACTTTATCATTTTTGACTCTTGGAGTGCTTTTGTTTTTGTATTTCAAAAAACAGGGAAGCAATGGATTATCAGTTGAACTGCGGGAGTTGATCAAAAAAGAATTATACCAAAACAGGGAGGAACTCTCGAAAAACCTTAGGGAAACCCGTTTGGAGATCACACAAAGTATGGAACGTCTCAATGAAGTATTGGCAAAAAAAGCCAAGGAGGATAGGGAGGAATTGCGGAATACCCTCAAGGATTTTCAGGAAGCCTTTTCCAAAAATGTAACAGCCTTCAACGAGTTACAAAAGCAAAACTTTGAGCGTCTTAATCAAAAGCAAGATGAATTGGTCAAATCGACTGAGTTGAAGCTTGAAAAGATGCGTGAAACTGTAGATGAAAAACTCCACAAAACACTTGAGGAGCGTTTGGGGAAATCTTTTGAAGTGGTCACCCAGCAGTTATTAAGGGTGCAAAAGGGACTAGTAGAAATGCAGACCTTAGCTGCAGGAGTAGGTGATCTCAAAAAGGTTTTAAGCAATGTTAAAACTAGTGGAGTTTTGGGTGAGATACAGTTGGGCAATATTTTGGAGCAGATCTTGGCTCCTGAGCAATATGATGCAAATGTAAAAACTAAAAAAGGCTCCGATGCACTCGTAGAATATGCCATCAAACTTCCTGGCAAAAGTCTCAGTAGCGGCCCGGTTTATTTACCGGTGGATGCCAAGTTTCCTCAGGAGGATTACGCCCGTTTACAATCGGCCTATGAGTCGGCTGATTCTGTTGCGATAGAAACCTCTTTGGGAGCCTTGCTAAATACTGTAAAGAAATTTGCTAAAGATATTTCCGAGCGCTATATTGATCCGCCCAATACCACAGATTTCGGGATCATGTTTTTACCTTTCGAAGGTTTGTATGCCGAGGTGACCCGACATCCAAAGGTCATCGCTCAATTGCAAAGAGAATACAAGATCATACTTACCGGCCCTACCACTTTGGCTGCCATGCTCAATAGTTTGCAAATGGGATTTAAAACCCTAGCCATTCAGAAACGCAGCAGTGAGGTTTGGGAGGTTTTGGCCAGTGTCAAAAAGGAGTTTTCGGCCTTTGGCACTGTCTTGGAAAAGGCTCAGCGAAAAATTAAAGAAGCTGACAACGAGATAGAAAAAATGGTGACCACCCGTACGCGAATCATGCTGTCCAAACTACGTAAGGTAGAACAGATAGAGCCTACAGAGCCGGATGAGGAAAAAAAGGAGGACGACCTTTTTAAATTACAATAGTCAAAGCCCTGCGATTACTTCAATCTCAGGATTTTGAGTTTTAAAATTCTTTATGCCTGATGGAGTTACAAGGGTATTCCACAAGAATAATTTTTTGAGAGCTGTCATTTGCCCTAGGGTAATAAAAGCAGCGTCAGTAACACTTGTGCCGTAAAGGTTAAGTTCGCTAAGATTTTTCAATTCCTTTAGTCCATCTATGCCCTTGTCAGTTACCAATGGATTTTTTTGGATTTTGAGACGGGTTAGGTTGCGGAATGTACCGAGGTAACTTAGGAGCTCATCGCTGAGCATACAGTCTGCAAGGTTTAGCCATGTTACATTTTCTTTTACTTTTTGCATGATAAGCAAATCGACTTTTTGGATTGTTTTGGCAGTGAATTTCACGTCCAAAAAGCTTTTTTCAGCATTGAGAAAACGCCAAATGAATTTTTCATCATTTAAGCCATTTAGTTCTTCGGAAGATAGCCCAGGAAGCTTAAGAGTTTCCAGATAAGTTTTTTCCCTAAGGTCGAATTTGTAAAGGACTTCCATTAGGCGTAGCATTTTTGAATCATTTCGAGCCAGGTTAATCGGCATTTGTTTTTTTGCTCCCTTATCGATCCACCACTCCATTATAGCGATTTGATCATAGCTCATTGGAACTCCGGCCGGGGGCATAAATTTTGGATGGTCTTGTGGAAAACTGATTCTTTTATAGATCAAACTTTCATAAGGTTTACCTTTTTGAATACCCGATCCGCTATTTCCTCCTTCCATCATACTTTCAAAAGCATTCATATTCAGTCCTCCATAGGCTCTGTTTTCATTATGGCATGTAATACATTTCTCTTCCAAAACAGGAAAAATCAAATCTTCGAAGACATAAAGGGAGTCAACTTCCGAGCTTTCGACTTCCGATAGGGGGGTTAGCGAAATTTCTTTTTTTACAAAGGGAAGGTTATCAAAAAGGTAGTTTTGACCATGGGTCATTTCTCCTCCAAAATGACCGGTTAGCATAAGCAGAATAATAGCAGTTATATTAATGGATTGCTTAAAAGATTTATTAAATCGAAAGTTAATGAAGAGTAGTATCCAGATCATAAAACTCAAAAAGACAAGAGCGACACCACTCCAGCGATGAATGTTTATCTGTTCTTCAAAATAATAGCCACTGTCTCCCAAAAACCAGCCAAAGAGTGCGGCCAATAATCCACTAAAGAATGAAAAAAACCATCCCATGGTGATGACCCTTTGGACACTGTTATTTTTGTTTCGCATAAAAACATCAATGGCAATAGTTAGCAGGATAATACCAATTGGAAGGTGTACCATAAGGGGATGGAGGCTACCGAGAAAATCGAAGAGTTCTGAGCGCATATTTATATTTAGGCCAACACTTCATTGACTACATTGCCGTGTACGTCGGTCAATCGATAGCGTCTGCCTTGAAATTTAAAGGTTAGTTTTTCGTGATCTATGCCCAGCAGGTGCATGAGCGTTGCCTGAAAATCGTGAATGTGAACAGGTCTTTCGGCTATATTGTACCCAAATTCATCGGTCGATCCGATGGTGATTCCTTTTTTGACTCCGGCACCGGCCATAAAGATAGTGAAGCAACGGGGATGGTGATCTCGGCCATAATTGTCTGGCTTAAGCATCCCCTGGGAATAGTTGGTTCGACCAAATTCTCCACCCCAAATGACCAATGTGTCTTCCAATAGCCCTCTTTGTTTGAGGTCTTTAATTAGTGCTGCGGTGGCCTGATCAGTTTCTTTGGCTTGTTTTTTGATGTCTTTGGGAAGGTTGCCGTGTTGATCCCAGCCACGGTGATAGAGCTGGATGAATTTCACGTCTTTTTCAGCTAGTTTTCGTGCGAGCAGGCAGTTTGCCGCAAAGGTGCCCGGGTTTTTACTGTCCTCACCGTAGAGGTCAAAAATGTATTGGGGTTCATCGGAGACGTCCATCACTTCGGGTACAGATGTTTGCATGCGATATGCCATTTCGTAATTGGAAATTTTGGTCAAAATTTCGGGATCACCAATATCTGCATAATGCATGCTTTGCAATTTTTTTAGTGATTTTAGTTGTTCTTCTCTGATGTCACTTGTAACTCCAGGGGGATTGTCAAGATAGAGTACAGCATCTTTTCCGGACCGGAATTGGACCCCTTGGTGTTGGGAAGGCAGGAATCCATTTCCCCATAGTCGGGAGTAGATGGGTTGACCGTTTTTGCCTTTCGTGACCAAAACGACAAATTCGGGTAGGTTTTTGTTGTCGGTTCCCAAACCGTAGCTGAGCCAAGAGCCAATGGAGGGTCGGCCGGGCAGTTCTGATCCGGTTTGGATCATGGTAATGGCAGGATCATGGTTGATGGCATTGGTGTACATGGATTTTATGAAACATAGTTCATCAACGATTTTGGCAGTATGAGGCATGAGTTCACTCATCCACGCACCACTTTGGCCGTGTTGATTGAATTTGAATAGGGAGCCGGCCATGGGGAAGGAATTTTGTCCAGAGCTCATACCGGTGAGCCTTTGTTCTCCCAAAATACTTTTCGGCACTTCTTTGCCAAACATTTCATTAAGTTTAGGCTTAAAGTCGAAGAGATCTAATTGTGAAGGAGCACCACTCTGAAATAAATAAATTACTCTTTTGGCTTTGGGGATAAAGTGGGGCAGTTTCATCTTTTCACTTTCTAAAAGATTCAAAAAGTCACTTTGACCATAGGCATTGACTGGACTTATCAGAGAACCCAGGGAGAGTGCACCTAGCCCAAGAGAAGTTTTGGTCAAAAAGTCCCTGCGGGAGTAGTTTTTATTTTCGTGATGGTGGTGGTCATTGCAGTGCATTTTAACGTCTAGTATAAGTTTCGTTGTGGTTAAGCAATGTATTGGCAACTATGGTCATTGCGGCCGTTTTTACACTATAGAGGTTCATATCTCTGGATTTTTTACCTACGCTAAGAACTTGATAGGCTTTGTCTCTGTTTTGTCTATAATATCGGTATTGACTGTTGTACATATCAACAAGTATGTTTAGTTCTTGCTCCTTTGGGTAGCGTGAGGTGGCCAACCGAAATCCGTAAGTAATCTGCTCCTCGAGGTTGTCTTTGCTTTTGATTATACGTTCGGCAAAAATCCTGGAGGCTTCAAAGAATTGCGGGTCATTGAGTAGAACCAGTGCTTGAAGTGGAGTGGAGGTTACTTCTCTTTTGACAGTACAAACCTCTCTGGAAGTGGCATCGAAAGTGAGCATGTTAGGTGGTGGTGAGGTACGTCTAATAAAGGTATATAGCCCTCTACGATAAAGGTCTTTTCCTTGAGACTCTTGATATTCTAATAGAAAAGTGGAGAAGTTGTTTTTTTCTTTCCAAAGCCCCTTGGGCTGATAGGGTCTGACACTTTCCCCTCCTACTTTGGGGTTGAGAAGGCCACTTACTTTTAGTGCATTATCCCGAATAATCTCTGCCGGTAATCGGAAAGAATTGGCTCGTCCCATGAGAAGGTTGTTGGGATCTTTTTGCTCAAGTGTTGGATTGCTTACTGATTGTTGCTGGTACGTTTTTGACATTACCATCTTTTTAATCAGTGCATTTAAATCCCAGTCCTCACTAAAACTGGTGGCCAGCCAGTCGAGTAGCTCTGGATGGGAGGGCAATTGTCCCTGAACCCCAAAGTCGTTGGGTGTGGCTACAAGGCCTTTTCCAAAGATTAATTGCCAATAGCGGTTTACGGCTACTCTGGCGGTCAGCGGGTTTTTAGGATCAAAAAGCCACTGGCTAAGACCCAATCGATTTTTGGGGAAACTTTCATCCATCGCTGGCAGGATATCGGGTACTTTGGGCTCAACGGTATAAAGGGGCTCACTGTAATTACCGCGATTGTAAAGGTATGTAGGGCGAGACTGCTCCATTTCACGCATAACCATAATTTCGGGGATGGGTGCATAATTTTTCAAATATTGTTCCCGATTATCTTTGAGCTCCTTTTTGAGCTGGAGGATTTTGGGGTCTTTTTCAATAAGGTGATTTTGAACGACTGACCATTCAATATCTTCTTTTTGTTTAGAGTTTTCCGAGTATATCGATTTAATTTCAAAGGGCGTTAGCACTCCCCTGAAGAATTTCAGTTCGTCAAGTTTACCAGTGAATAAGCCGTAGTCTCCCGTGGAACCTTCGTAAGATTTTCCAATAATTAAATTTCTTTGAGCACTTACGAAGCCTTTTTTTCTATCCCGGTATGTGGGTTTTATAGTTTTGTAAAGGTTGTCAATAACCCCTTCAGTTTCTATTTCCTTTCCATTATGAAAAAATTGAACGCCTTCTGTTTTTCCGGTACCGTCTAAAGTAAGGGTAAGGTGATGCCACGCATTCAATTGCAGGGAGTCCACTGACCTTACATGTATGAGGTTGGAGGGGGCTACATTAATTAAACGGAGGTTAACTCTGTTTTGGTCGTCCAAATAACACTCCCATCCGCGCCAAAGGTCATTTTTCCCTCCAGAGTTGGCTATTAGTGATTGGGAAGATCCTTCTTTTCTTTTGCTCGTATTCAACCAAATGGAGAAGGAAAATGGGTCTGTCCATTCAATGTTGGGGATCAATTTGTTTGTGATATATAGCTGATCGTGGTCTTTAGTGAATTGAAAGGCGTTCCCATTTATACCGGGTACGATTTCAGGCATTTGATCAATTCCGCCAAAGAAATCTTTTTTACCATCCACGCTGTGTCTTCTCTTTTCGATCTTGGTCATTTTTTCAAATGCAGCGTGAAATATCAATTGAGGCTTTGCTTTGGTTTTTAAAACGAGTTCCTTAGAATATTGATATACTTTTTGTAATTGTTCACGGGTGATTGTAATGTCTTTTTTGATGTGGTTAAGCCCCTGATTTAGTTGATCTAATTTGGTTTGTGTTGCCTTATTGGAGAGGGCTAATAGGGGTCCGAACTCTCCATCATCCCCAGTCATACCTAGTTCTCTGATGTTGTTAAAGAAAGCGGTAAGCTGGTAATAATCTTTTTGTGAAATAGGGTCAAATTTATGATCGTGGCATTTGGCACAGGCTACGGTGAGTCCCAAAAATGCAGTAGAGAGGGTTTCAGTGCGGTCAAAAACGTAATGCAACCGCCATTCTTCGTCGATTACTCCGCCCTCTGCAGTCATAGGGCTATTTCTATTGAATGCGGTGGCGAGTTTTTGCTCTTGTGTGGCTTTGGGTAGGAGGTCTCCCGCAAGTTGCCAGGTTACGAATTGGTCGTAGGGCATATTTTGCTTAAAGGCTTTTAGAACCCAATCTCTCCAGGGCCACATGGTTCGAATACCATCTGCATGTAAACCATGGGAATCAGCATAGCGAGACAGGTCAAGCCAGTCCAGGGCTAAACGCTCAGCATATGCGTCCGTTTTAAGAAGTTGATCTACTAGGCTTTCATATGCATGATCACTTTTGTCATTTAGAAAAGCGTCTAGCTCCTCAATGGATGGTGGAAGCCCAATCAAATCTAGGTAAAGCCTTCTGGCCAAAATAGCTTTAGAGGCTTTAGGAGAAAAATCCAGGCCTTCTTGGTCTAATTTCTTTTTAACGAACTGATCAATAGGATTTTTTAACTGATTGGTGTTTGCTTTGGGTATTTGTTTTTTGGGAGGTAAAAATGCCCAATGTTCTTTCCATTCTGCACCTTGCTCAATCCATTTAAAAATGATGGCTTTTTCTCTGTTGGTAAGAGCCAAGTTGGCTTCGGGGGGTGGCATGATAATATCGGGATCGTCATGTATGATCCTGTGGGCACTTTCGCTTTTATATAAATTTCCTGAGCTAAAGGCTCTTTTTCCACTTTCCAATTTGGAAAAAGCTATAGACTCTAGATCCAATCTCAATCCAGCTTTTCGGGTTTTTTCATCAGGGCCGTGGCATTGATAGCATCGGTCCGATAGTATTGGCTTGACATGGTAATTGAAGTCAACCATTTCTGGCAAATTATTATATTCCTTACTGATTTCATATGGGACTTCGAGCGAGCAGGAAAAGAGAAGACCAATCAAGGCAATAACAGCATAAACCTTTTTCATCATCATCAAAAGCGTTAAAATAGGTATAAAATGGTTATTGGCTAAGGTAATTAATTTTTGTAATAAACATAGGGAGTTTTGTCATTTGGAAATTGGAGGAATTGTAGAACTTCGTATTCATTTTTTAGTGCCGAGGAAGGTCGTGGATTTTTGAAGGTAAATACTTTGAGTTTTTCAGGCGGAAGTATTTTGATAAAACTTTCATCTATGAAATCACCATCGAGAGATTTGGGATTATCTAGCTTTAGGTGTTTTGAGAAAAAATGATACGCAGCTATTCTTTTGGAATAGCCATAGTCGTGTTTTTCTTTGGCTAAATGCACATTTTCGACCTGACGGGATTTACCCAAGGCACCATAAACTTTTTGAATGTAAGGAAATTCTACATCAGGAGTATTTCTTGTCCAATCATCCCCATTGGAGATCAGCAATAGGGGTCGTGGAGCTGCAAGGGCAGCTACCTCTACATTATTGGTTTGAAAGTTGGCAGTCTTGTGAACTGGCATTCCACTTTCGCAAACGCAGCCTCCAAAAAAGTGGGCGGATACTTGTACCACAGGGACGGATACTTTGATTCTTTGATCGAGGGCGGTGAGTACAAAGGTTTGGGTGCCTCCTCCAGAGCCGCCGGTCATCCCTATTCTTTGGGGATCGACTTCAGGGAGGCTTGCCAAATAGTCCAATACTCTTTTGCTATTCCATGTTTGCAATAACAAGCTGATGGGCATTTTGTGTCTTACCTGTTTGCTTTCTCCATATCCTACCATGTCGTAGGCAAAAACAATGGCACCTTTACTTGCTAAATAGGCACTTCGAAGTTGAACATAGTCTGTAAAACGTTTGTCTTTTAGGTGTCCGTGAGGGCTCAGTATGGCCGCAAGTTGATTTTGTTTTTTGATTGGGCGGTAAAGGTTTCCTGTAACATAGAATCCTGGAAAACTTTCTAGGGCGATGTTTTCTACAGTATATCCATCCATTATTTTTTTGGAATGTTTGATTACATTGATTGGGCCATTGTAGGAGGAGATTTTATCCCATTGCATTCCCTTCAATATGTTTTCTTTAATGGTTTTGGCTCTTTTTTTCCAACTGTTCGCGTCGGTCCAAAGCTGAGAAAATTCTTTCATCTTTTCTTTTCCCTGCGCTTCTGTCCAATGTTGTCCATTGCAAATCATTGGGTCGGTAATGTATTCAACCCCTTGATCCGTTTCAATCTTATAGCCTTGTGCGGTGGAAAGGTTAAGGGTGAATAGTGCTACAAAGACCCCTATTTTTTGAAATAGATTCATCTTTTTTGGATTTAAATACAAATGGTGTCATTTATGATTTATAAATACAATTTAGAAAATATGGTATTCAAATCAAATAAATTTCTTTATAAGTTGATGGTAATCTTTCAGAAAAAAAGTATCTATTTCTAAGTCTTAGAAATAAATAGACTTTACCTTGAATTTTGATTAATAATTATAAAACTTAATATTAATTATTGAAAGGGAAAAAAACACATTGAAACATAAATTCAATTCAATTGAAAAATGTATAAAAGTGTTTCACAAACAAAATTTCCTGCATTAATCCAAGTAAATATATATTTCATTCTCTGTGAGACAAACCGTTATACTGGCAGTAATTTCATAAGCCCAATCTTTTACCAAAAAAATATTATATTTAGAATATAAGTAATGCCCATTCAAGAATGGAAAGGAAAAAGTTTATCATGCAATCTCTTCTGGCAGGGTCATTATTGCCTGTTTTCGCTCATCCAAGGATTTTCTTTCCAGTTTCAAACCGGAAAACGACAACTGGTCCTTCAAATTATAATTTATCCACACAAGATGATATCTACATTGAAAGGCCCAAATCAGGAAGACCTCACGATGGGAAAGTTTTGGCTGCTATTCAGCCCCACTGTGATGATATCCCTATTTTTGCAGGCGGTACTGTTGCTAAGTTGATTCATGAGGGTTACACTGGTTACATGATTCGTACTTCAAACGATGAAGCGGCAGGTGTTGGAGATACAATAGGAGAGGTGATCTTAAATAATGAGACAGCAAACCGGGCTACATCCAAGGTTTTGGGATTAAAGAAAGTATATGACCTAAGTTACCAGAACCATAGGATGGAAGAATATAATATTCAAGAGTTAAAGTCCCGATTAATCTTCTTGTTTCGCTTACTCAAGGTAGATACTGTGGTTTCTTATGATCCTTGGGGTCACTATGAAGAAAATCCGGATCATTATGTTACCGCAAAAGCGGTAGAGGCAGCTTGTTGGCAAGCGGGGAGTAAGGATTATCCAGAACATTTGGAGATAGTTAAACCCCACTTGGTGAAAGAGAAATATTATTTCGCTAGAGGCCCACAATTAGTAAATAGGATTGTGGATTACAGTCCCTATTTGGATATAAAAGTGCAAAGTAATGTTGTAATAAAAAGTCAAGGACCTGGTGGGGATGCAGGTGCTCGACTTAGGAGATCTTTGCTGAGTAAAGGAAAAAAAATAGCCTTGTTAGGAAATAGTGACGAAATTGCCAATCATAACTATGTAAAGCATTTCATGCTGGATTTGGATTCACAATATCTCAGAGGGGTTGTTTCCGATAAAGAAGTAGGTAAAAAATATGGTGTAGAATGGGGGGAAGCCTTCCATTATATAGGCCCAAGGTCATCAAACATTCCTGATTACATTCGTGGTGTGTGAAATGTTGTGCCTGAGGGGAATGATAGGACTTATTTATTACTAATTCTTGGAAATAGAAAACCCCTAAAAACAAAACGTTTTGAGGGGTTGTGGTGGTACCTCCAGGAATCGAACCAGGGACACAAGGATTTTCAGTCCTTTGCTCTACCAACTGAGCTAAGGTACCTTTTTGAAAGTGTGCAAATATAAAATCCTTTTTCATCCCTCCCAAAGGATTTACTCTAAAAATCTTTGATTACTTTTACTATTAATTGATTGTGATTTGTATCTACTAATTGATCTCGGGAATACGCGGGCAAAATTTTTTTTGTATAAAGAAGGATATTTTTTTGCTGAAGAAAGGGTTGATTTGAGTCGGTATGATGAAATGGCTAAATATCTTATTTCAAATCATCCGGATATAAAGGGTTTGATTTATAGTGATGTAAGCAATAAAGCGGTCGGATTTTTTGAAAAATTTTCCGTCCAATTTTCCGTTATAAGGGTTCATTCCCAAATCCAATTGCCTTTTAAGAACAGTTATGAAAGTCCAAACAGCTTGGGTTCAGATCGAATTGTTTTGGTTTCCGCTGCCTGTAAATACTATCCCAACACCAATGTTTTGATCATTGATTTGGGCAGTTGTATCACCTATGATTTTTTGGATTCAGACTGTATTTATCATGGAGGAGCTATATCCCCGGGTTTCGAGATGAGGTACAAGTCATTGCACCACTATACAGGAAACCTCCCCCTCTTAGAGGGTAAAAAGTTTAAAAATCCTACTGGGAAAAATACTGAGCAGGCAATTCATGCGGGGATTTATTTTGGAATAGTCGACGAAATCAATGCGAGAATTGAATACTATGAACAAAAATACGATTCTTTAACGGTAATTTTAACAGGTGGAGACGCTAATAAGTTGCCTAAGACATTAAAAAATAGCATATTTGCCAATTCAAATTTTATTGCAGAGGGAATGTTTCATTTGTTAGAATTGAATATTGATTCATGATTAGTAATGCACTTAAACTTTTTGTTTTATTAATTGGGTCTTTTGTTTTTTCCCAAAATGGAACTAATTCACCCTATTCTTATGCAGGTTTGGGAGAGGTTAATTTTAGAGGAACTCATGTTAGTCGTTTTATGGGAGGACTTGAAATATATAATGATTCTATCCACGCCAGCCTTTCCAATCCCAGTTCCTATGCAAAACTCCAAATGACAAACTATTCATTGGGATTAAATTATAGAATTAATAATATGGCAGGTGCCAACGAAACTAAAAGTTTAGCCTCAGCAGGGATGGACTATATTGGGGTAGGTCTACCAACTAAGTTTTTTGGTTTTGGTTTTGGGATAATTCCTTTTACTTCTGTTGGATATAAGTTGTCTCATTTAGAATCTGGGACCAAAGAGGATGATGTAATAAATGTATTCGAAGGAGAGGGAGGGGTTAATAAGGTATTTTTTTCTTTAGGTTTTAATCCTATAAAATATCTGAGTATTGGAGTTATGATAAATTATAACTTTGGTCAAATTATATATGAAACAGGAAGATTTCAGGACGAGCTTACTCTAGGGACAACACTTGAAAATAAATCAAGTGTTTCCGGTTTGGATTTTAAATTCTCCTCTCATCTGGAAATTCCACTTCGGGATGCATTGCAGTTACAAGCTTTGTTTTCCTTAGCTCCTGAAGCAAATTTGACATCAACCAACTCCAGAATTTTTAATACCCGTTCTTTTTTGTCTACATCCAATTTTGGGGATGATTTAGAAATTAACCTAATTGATCTTGGTTTGAATAGAACAAATATTAAAATACCCCATATTATTTCTTTTGGACTTGGATTGGGTGTAGAAAAAAAATGGTTTGCCGGAGCTCAATACACCTTTAATGCTATGGAAAATTTCAGTCATGAATTTATAAGTCTGCCAAGTGTTATATATCAAAATGCCTATCAATTCTCATTGGGAGGATTTTTTATTCCAAATTATAGTTCCATCACTAGTTATTGGAAAAGAATTGTTTTTAGGATGGGTTTTCGACATGAGTTAACTGGGGTTATTGTAAATAATTTTGGATTAAAGGAAACTGGCATTAACTTTGGAATTGGTTTGCCATTAGCAGGCTTTTCTAATGCTAATATTGGATTTGAGTATGGAAGAAGAGGAGGAGACGATGATAATTTTTTTAAAGAAAATTTTTGGTCATTTAGGATTGGTTTTTCCCTGAACGACAAGTGGTTTATTAAAAGAAAATATAATTAAACTGAAGGTGATGAAACTTATTAAAGTATTTGTTTTTTGGATCGGACTAATGATGATAAATCCTTTGGCAGCTCAAAACAGTGAGGAATGTTTGCAAAATTTATCCATTTTCGCTGAGTATGCCAAGGTTAAAAATTATAATGAGGCATATGCACCTTGGATGAGCGTCAGGAAAGAATGTCCATCTCTGAATGTTGCTATTTTTTCCTATGGAGAGCGTATTCTCAAAGACAGAATTGAAAAAGCAACTCCCGAAACATATGGTGCAGAGACTGCAGACTTGATTAAGCTTTACGATGAGTGGTTGATAAATTTTTCCACCAAAAAGAATGTAAATGTAAGTGGGGATATTATAAGCAGTAAGGCCCAAGCAATGTTGGACTACAAAATTGCTGACAAAATGCAAGTTTACAAAACTTTTGATTTGGCCTTTAAGACTGATGTCAAAAGCTTTACCAATCCAAAAGGGCTTTACAATTATTTCAAAACCCTTTATGATCTATACAAGGAGGGAACTCACGGGGTTTCAATGGAACAATTGTTCAACAAATACGAGGAAGTATCAGAAAAATTTGAATTAGAATCGACCAAGTTGGCTAAGAAGCTGGATGTCATACTCAAGAAACAAGAGCAGGGGATCCCCCTGAACAGTCGTGAGGTAAGGAGTAAAAGGGTTTATGGAATAAATGGCAATGCCATTGGGACTTTTCTTTCGAATTTAGACGCCATTATCTCAAAAGAGGCTACTTGTGTCAATTTAGTTCCCCTTTACAAAAGAAATTTTGAGGAGTTCAAGTCAGATCCTATTTGGTTAAAAAGAGCTGCCTCTCGGATGGACAGCAAGGAATGTTCGGATGATCCCTTTTTCGTTACCCTTGTAGAAGCCTTGCATGCCTTAGAACCCTCAGCTGATTCTGCCTATTATTTGGGTATACTAAAAGACAAAGCTGGAGAAAGTAACGAAGCCTTAAAATATTACGAGGAGTCCATTTCTCTCCAAACAGACCCATATAAAAAAGCTAAAATTCTTTATAAGATTGCGGTCAAGTTTAAAAACGCTGGTAGAAAATCCTCAGCCCGTAATTATGCCCGAAAGACGCTGAGTTTTCAGCCCTCTTTTGGCAGTGCTTATCTGCTGATCGCTAATCTTTATGCCGGTAGTGCTAATGATTGCGGAGAGACCCAATTCAACAAAAGAGCGGTTTATTGGTTGGCGGCTCAAATGGCGTATAAAGCCGCAGAGGTCGATTCTTCAGTTAAAAAACTGGCTTTGAAAACCGCCAAAAGCTATGAAGGAAGAGCTCCCTCTAAAACCGAGATATTTACCGAGGGCAATCAAGGAACTAACATACAATTCGATTGTTGGATCAAAAGTAGTGTGAAAGTACCCAAACTGTAAATGCAACTTTCATTATTTAAAAATCTAATAGTAGGGTTATCAGTTTTTGGTGTACCACTCTTTTTTTCTTGTGATGACGGCTCCTCAACCCTCAAGCAAATCAATCAATTCAACGACAACCCAGTAGGTATTGCTTATGACATTCGTATGACCTACTCTGACTCGGCAGTGATGAAAGCCATTTTGACTGCACCTGTAAATTTGGACTTCACCCATTTAAGCTTCAAGTACTCTGAATTTCCCGAAGGACTGAAAATTATATTTTTTAACAATAAAAATGAGGAAAATACTGTAGTTGCTGATTATGGAATCTTCTTTAACCAGACCAAAATAGTTGACCTTCAGGGAAATGTGGTTCTTTTATCTCATGACGGTTCAAGATTAGAGACCGATCAGATGTATTGGGATGCCGAAAAAGAGTGGCTTTTTACTGAGCAACCTTTTACTTTTGAAAATGTCAATTACGATATGGCAGCCATGCGATTGGATACCAATAAAGAATTTAGTAAATTTCAAACAGGAAAACTTACGGGTACCATGCTTGTAGAAGAACAAAAAGATTCTCTATTTGTAGATGAAAAGTTATAAAATTTCAGAATTCCTTTACTGGGCCATTGCTGCAGTGGCTTCCTATGAATCTTTTAATCAATGGAGCTACAATCGACAAAAGGCATATATATTTATAGGATTTGCTTTTCTTTCATTCTTTATGGCACTCTTCAGAAGACACTTTAGAAAAAAGTTTAACAAAAGGGGAAATTCCTCTCAATGATCATTTCTGACCTTGTCATT
>JBMTKF010000013.1:0-53477 GCA_049439205.1 Flavobacteriaceae bacterium
ACAAGAAGAATTTGCTTTACAAGGTGATAACCTAATATTTCATCAGATAGATTTGGTGGTATTTTATCCTTTGAGATAACCTAAGCGAATAAAGCATGAGGCTCGCTACAGGCAACAATGGCATGTCTATGGTTATTAAATCCCCGATAAATTAGGGTTGTCATTTGGGGATCGACAATTAATTCTCTTTTACTGTAATGTTAACTGACTTTCTGGGAACAGGACTGTAGGCTTCGCACACTGCGCAAAAGTTTTCTTTATCATTATCAATTACAAAATTGAAAAAATCTCCCTCATCAATGCTTTCTGGGAAGTCACAGACACTCTTTAAAGCGAATACGTTTTGATATTCTTGGTCAGAAAACTCATTTGACCAGTTCTCTTCAATCATATTCCTTGGGAAATTATCGTCATTGACCTGAATAACATAATTCATACAGATACCCTTAAGCACTAATTTTCCTATGAAAGTTTCACGGTCATCAATTTCATCCTTATTACAGCCCAAAATGACAAGCAATAAGATAAATCCAAATTTTTTCACAAGACAAATTTAATATATAACAATATAGATTATTTGACGTAAAATGAATTTTTAATGGTATTAGTTTAAGGAATTTGAAAATTCAATAAACTCATCAAAAGACTGTCTATTTTCATTTGGATTAAACTCAAAAGGTAATTCGTTTTCTATAAGCGAAACCCTCGTGACACTCAAAATTTGATCATATTCAAAATTAAAATGCAATAAAATACCGTCCTTTGGGTATGGGACAACAAATCTCTTTTAAGAGGTTAATTTGTTTGTTACCACTGATATTCTTCCCATTATTTTTATATTTAATAAATATGAGTATGTGGCAATCTAAAGACCTTCCAATCATGTTTACAATGTTAGCATTGTTGGTTTCGACAGCCTCTGATAAAATCGAAGAATTAACTTCTATACCCTCAGAGATTTTAATGTATATTGCCTTGGTTTTTCTTTTAATCCCTCTGATCATTTGGATTAGTAATTGGCTAAGAAATATAAAATAAATCTTTGTACTGTATATGAAATATGTAAAATGGTTTTGGATAATCACGCTTATTGCTGCTATTATTTATTCAATTTATGACTATGTAGGGAATGGATTTAATTGGCGAACGATTATAAATTTAATAATTATTCTTAGTACTGGTGTTGGTTTACTCAACAAGAAATAAATTTCAATACTTTTTATAAAATTTCTTATTTATCTTTTGTTGGATTAGGCTTATTTGTTTATTTAACCATTTAGGCTATTGTTATTGAAGACTTTAATTTAGTATTAATTTGGGGTGAGTTTCATATAATAGATCTAATCAAGAATTTGTCCTCTATCAATTAAAACAGACTTCAATCTATTATAATTTATATCTTGGACTGAAATATTTTTTTCTATTGCAAGACTAGCAATAATTGCAGAGCTTTGACCAAGAACCATAAAAACAGGCTCCATCCTAATTGATCCAAATGCTATATGAGAAGCACTCAAACAAACTGAAACAACTAGATTTTCACACTCAATCTTTCTTGGAATAATTGATCTGTAACTAATTGGAAAAGGTTTCGCAACACTAGCTTCAACATTGCCCTCATTTTGAACAAATCCTAAATGATTTACATATCTTCTTACGTTATGTGAATCCATTCCATAAGCTGCCATTCCGATTGGATCATTAATAATCTCTAACCTTTCACAATTTTTTTGAGTCATTATATAATCACTTTTCATTCGTCTGGCCTCTCTTATGTATAGTTGATTCTGCCAACCATCCTCCCTTTCATACTCGTCTTTACAGGTTCCCCAAATTGATACTTTGTCTCTTACTTTCTTCGGAATTCTAGGGTGATAGGCTAAAGTCCACATAAGTCCCTGTTGATATTTACGATGAAGTTCTTTAATTTTTTTTCTTTCTTCATAACTAGCTTCAGGATAATTCCAGTTTTGACCAATAAAATCTGTTGAAAATCCCTTTTGATTATTTGTGTCGGTTTTTCTATTTGGCATTGGTGAATTAATCCAAGGTAATAAAGGATCTCCATATGAATACATATCTTCAATTTCCCCTTTTGCTGATTCAAAATTTCTGAATAATAATTCATAATTAAGCTCATTATAATTTTCTGGTTTTTTAAATGGAATTCTGTTTTCTGGATGATCAGTCAGAGTCATTCTAAAACAGTAAGCCTGTATTCGTTTATCTCCTTCACCTTCAATTCCAGGACCACCTTCACCAATGTAAGGCAATAAGCCACTATTTGGATTACCTTTAACTACATAAGGGTCAACTCCAAAAATAAAATTGTGATGAGCGCTATTTTTTGAAATTTTATTTTTCAATGTCTTTCCTAATATATTGGGTTGATTTCCATTAAGTGATTCACCATACATAGAATTTGATTCTCTTCCAACTGTATATGAAACACCTGATGCTGCTAAAAGATCTCCTTCATATGAAGCATCAATAAAAACACTTCCATTAAATCTTAATCCAGACTCCATTTCTACGTATTTTATTTTATTGTTTACTTTTTTTACGCCTTTTTCTCTATTTAATTTCTCATTATAAAACACCTTTATTTTTTCACTATCTATCATTTGACTAAAAACAAATAAAGCTGCTGAGGGTTCAAAAGTCCACATTGCATCCTCTGTAATAGATGATCTGGTTTGGCCTCTATCTTTATACTCTGATTTTTTTTGCCAAACCCAATTTTTTGGATTTTCATAATATTTCTTAATATTCTGATAAAACTCTAATGCAATTCCGCCTATAACTTGCTTGTTCCCAATATCTGTTTGCCCTAGACCACCAGTAGTGAGACCTCCTACTCTATTTGTTGGCTCTATAAGAATAACATCATTTCCTAATCTTGAAGACTCTATCGCGGCAACTATCCCAGAGGATGTTCCACCGTATATAATTACCTCTGCATTGTACTCTTGACTTTTTGATACTAATGGAATTAGCAAAAAGAAAAATATTTTTTTCATAACGAAAATTAAAATGTCATTTTATTGTGTAACAATTTAATTAATATAATATCGCAAATACGTTTTTTACTCAAGTCCAATTCCCTCAGTGCATAATACTGGGAGATCTAACTAATCTCAAGCTTTGATTAAACAATATGTTGTTTAAAATTAAGTAAGGGCTATTCGGTTTTAATTAAAAACACATTATACTTATTATAAAATCCTAGTTTATTTGTATTACATTTTTTTTAGCTTTAGATAAATGAAAAAATTAACATCAAAAAATTATTTAATTAATTCAACTATCATGATTAGTATGATATTATTTTTTTGTGGGGCTTGCAATCCCCACAAAAATGAAAAATATCAAATAAATAAGGTAATTAACATTAATGAAATTGACATTGTAAAATTAAGAAGTGGATACATAAAAGGTGACTTCACAATAAAAGAAATAACCCAACTATATTTAGAAAGAATTAATCAATTAGATTTTACAGGTCCAGAATTAGGTTCAATAATTCAGATTAACCCTGACGCAATTGACATTGCCATAGAACTTGACGAAGAAATGGATTCAGGAAATGATCGTGGTCCATTACATGGAATTCCCATTGTCTTAAAGGACAACATAAATACAGATGATAAAATGTATACAACCGCAGGCTCGCGAGCATTAGAAAAATCTAAACCAGGTAGAGATAGTTATGTTGCAAAAAAACTTCGTGAAGCTGGAGCTGTAATAATAGCTAAAGCTAATTTAAGTGAGTGGGCAAATTTTAGGGGTCAAAAATCATCAAGTGGTTGGAGCGGAGTTAATGGTCAAACAAAAAATCCTTATGTTCTAACAAGGAATCCTTGTGGATCTAGCTCGGGTTCTGGAGTAGCGGTTTCTGCTAATCTAACAGTTTTAGCAATTGGGACGGAAACAAATGGATCCATAGTTTGCCCATCTAGTGCAAACGGAATTGTTGGTATTAAACCAACGGTAGGGCTAATTAGTCGATCAGGTATTATCCCTATTTCATTTACGCAAGATACACCAGGTCCTATGGCAAGAACACTCTCCGATGCAGTTATTGCCCTAGGAACTATGACTGGGGTTGACCCGAGTGATAGCAAGACATTAACTAGTAAGGGAAAATTCCTTAATGATTATACACCATTTTTAAAAATTAATGGAATTAAAGATAAAAGAATTGGACTTTTTACAGCTCCATTAGGTAAAAACAAAAAAGTTGATTCATTAGTAATGAAGTCGGTAAGAATTCTTCAAGAAAGGGGAGCGGATATTATTGAAATTGATGAAATAGCACCACCTGAAACAGGTAAAAATTCTTTTCAAGTAATGTTGTTTGAATATAAGGCGGGACTTAATAAGTATTTTTCATCTCTTGGAGAAAATGCATATATCAAAAATATTGAAGATTTAATAAAATTTAATAAGCAAGACAGTATTGAATTGAAATATTTTAATCAAGCCTATCTAGAAATGGCTCAAGAAAAGAATGGGCTTGATAGTAAAGAATATTTAAATGCTCTTTCCAATTTAAAAAAAATGAGTCAAAACTTAGGAATTGACAGAGTAATGGACGAAAACCTTTTGGATGCTATAATTGCTCCGACTGGAAGCCCAGCATGGACAACTGATTGGATCAATGGTGATAATTATCATATAAGCAGTTCCTCCCCTGCTGCTTGGGCTGGTTATCCTAACATTTCAGTGCCCATGGGAAATATTCATGGGTTGCCAGTAGGTCTTTCCTTTTTTGGTCGCGCTTGGAGTGAACCCACCTTAATAGAAATATCCTATGGATTTGAACAAGCAACAAAAGCAAGAATTGCTCCTACCTTCCGTATTAATGACGAAAAATAGACTTTCAATTCAGGGTCTTCTTTATTAATTACAACTGCTAGTTCAAAAAAATAGTTCTAACTTTAAGTATGAAGAGTTTGATCATTTTATTTTTTTTAATTACGCCTTACATTTCTCTGTCTCAAAGCACCTTGGAGGTTGATAAATTTGGAGTAAATTTTTATGGTAATCTATTTTCATTAACAGCAGAGTCAAACCAAAATAAAAAGGGTTTAACTTCTGCAACAACAAAGGGTACAATTCTATCAAGTTGTCCAAAACAAGGTTGTTGGGTTAAAGTCATTTCTGACTCGGAAGAAATATTTGTCACTTTTAAAGACTATTCATTCTTCGTTCCAAAAAAAGGGATAGCTGGGAAAAATATAATAATTAAAGGCAAAATTAAGTTAGATACTATTTCAGTTTCTAAGCTAAAACATTATGCATTTGATGCAGGTGAATCAGAGGATTATATTTCAAAAATTATGAATCCCAAGGTCACTAAATCTATTATTGCTGAGGGTGTAGCGATTATTGATTAGCTGTAATTCATTATTTGTAAATCAATCAAAGACTCTAAGATTGAGAATAATTAAATACACGATGTGATATTTTATCTTTTAGATTGATGAATCTTCTCTATTTGTTAATTGATTTATTAATAGTGATTAAATAACTTACGATTTTAATCAATCCAAATATTTCCAGTTAAGTAAGTAGTAGCTTTCCCACTGATGAGCACCCTTTCTCCTTTATCCTCACAAAATAGTTTTCCCTTTCTTGAAGAAAGCTGAATAGCCTTCATTTTTTTCTTATTCAACTCTCTGCTCCAATATGGAATTAATGAGCAGTGCGCCGAGCCAGTTACAGGATCTTCAAAAATAGTAGATTGTGGAGCAAACCATCTTGAAACAAAATCACAATGATTACCTTGTGCAGTAATAATAATTCCACCAGGGTCTAGATTTATTTGATCAATAATTGACCTATCTATTTGAATCTCTTCAATTTCTTTTTGATTATTATACACTAAAAAGTAATCTCTTGATTTTAGGATCTTTTGTGGCTGAATGCTAAGCGATTTTTTTATAATTAAAGGCAATTCAGAAATAATAGGTTTCCTAGAAGGGAAATCTAAAGTGAAATTTTCATTATTGACATGAACATTTAATTTGCCACTCAAACTGTTAAAAGAAATAACATCCTTTGGAAATTTTAAATATTTTTTAATGACATATGCAGCTGCAAGTGTTGCATGACCGCATAGATCCATTTCAATATCAGGGGTAAACCAACGCAAATGGAAAAAATTATCGTTTTGAACAAAAAAAGCTGTTTCAGAAACAGCATTTTCTTGGGCTATCTTTAAAAGTTTTTCATCTTCTAGCCATATATTAAGAGGGACAACACAGGCTGGATTACCCCCAAAGACTTTATCTGTAAAAGCATCTATTTGATATAGATCTAATTTCATTTATTTAAAATTTAGGAAAAGTGTCAGGTCTTTATATATTATAAGAAAAACTCATATACCAATACGGTAATTAATATCCCCCCAAGAACATGTATTATTCTGAATCCTTCAAGACCTAATTTGTTTAAAAGCCAAAAATTTATTTTAAATTTTGCAGAACTTAATCTGTCAAGTTTTTTCTTTTCAAATGTTACAGTTTTATCGTCCATTTAAATTGATTTCTGATAATATATTAAATATACAAATTAGTCCCTGAACTTAATGAAAATCATTTGACAATACTATAATGGGTTCTTATATAAATTTTAGTAAAATGATATTTTAAACCTATTAATTTTTTTATAGTCTAAATTATAATTAAATCATAGTTAATGGTTAGTTAGTTATTAGTTAGGGGGGGTAATCCCCCCTTTTTTAATCATTCATTTGAAAAAAAAAATTAAATTTATTAATCAATCAAAACAACTATGAAAATTAACAGAAGAAAGTTTATAGCCAAATCCTCCTTGGCAATGAGTATTCCGGCGATGGCAGTAACAAACAAAACTGACGCTTTGTCCATGCTCAACAACAAATTAAAAAAAGGAGATATAATTTTATTTCAAGGTGACTCAATAACTGATGCTGGACGTGAAAAAACACATCAGCTATCAAATAATTCGTATTCTTTTGGAACAGGATATGCTTTTTTAGCTGCTTCTCATTTGTTAAATGCATATCCCGATAAATCACTTACAATTTACAATAGAGGAATAAGTGGTGATAAAGTGTATCAACTTCAAGATCGTTGGAAAGAGGATGCAATAGATTTAAAGCCAAATTTGGTCAGTATATTAATAGGGGTAAATGATTATTGGCACAAAGTAAAACACGGTTATAAGGGGACTGTTGAAATTTATGAAAATGACTTAAGAGCTCTAGTTCAACGAACTATAAATGAGTTGCCTGGTGTCCGTATCATCCTTTGTGAGCCTTTTATTCTTCCTAATACATCTGCCGTAGAAGAGAGTTGGGTAATCCCTTTTAAAAAATATCAAAAAGCTGCTCTTAAAATAGCCAAAGAGTTCAATACCCTCTGGGTACCCTTTCAAAGTATTTTTGATCAAGAGTTACAACACGCTAAAGAGACCTATTGGGCTCCTGATGGAGTTCATCCTTCAATGGCAGGCAGTCAGCTAATGGCTCAAGCCTGGCTTGAAGTGATTAATAATTCATAAATCTCACTTTACTGTCTACAGAAATTTTTGATATAACTTCGACTTTTTCTAACTCAAAATATTTTGAAATCAAACCTTGTTTGGAACCTCAAAACCTTTTCTATAGTTTCTTGTGAGCATTTTATCAGCCTCTGGATCGTTAACAAACTTTTCGGCTTGAGGATTAAAAGTCAATACTTTTTCCATTCTATAAGCGATATTTCCTAAATGCGCTAACCCAGATGATAAATGGCCCGTTTCTATAGGCGCATTTAGTATGCTTGTATCATGTTTTCGTACCGCCTCAATAAAATTCTTAAAGTGTCCATCTGTTCCACCTGCTCCTCGATCCATACCTGAAGCCTCCATAGCGCCATCATCTCCTGATTGACCGGGAGTCCTATCTTTACCAAGGTATGTTTTGTATTTACTGTACCCATCGACAACTAAAATTCCCTTGTCTCCATAAAATATATTTCCAACAGTGGCCCCTTCTTCAGTATTGGTACACCATGGTCTTACTTCAAATTGAATTATTTTTCCTTCCTCAGGATAATTATAAACAGAGGTCAATACTTCAGGAACTTCTTTACAATCATCCCATAAGAATTTTCCACCCATTGAGGTAATTTTGGTTGGTAATCCAACGTCTAACCCCCACATACACAAATCAGTTTCATGAATCCCTTGATTACCTACGTCACCATTTCCATAGTCCCAGTGCCAATGCCAATTATAGTGAACTAAGTTTTTTGTAAATGGTCTTTTGGGTGCAGGGCCAATCCATAAATCATAATCTAAACCATTGGGAACAGATGAGAATCCTTTGTCTCCAATATCACCCCTCCATCTGAAAACCAAACCTCGAGCCATATAAACATTCCCTATATAACCATCTCTCAATAAACCAATGGCTTCATTAATAGCTGGGGAACTCCTCAACTGAACACCATGCTGAACAATTCGATCATATTTTTGAGCAGCTTCTACCATTTTTCTTCCTTCAAAAATATTGTGTGACCCTGGTTTTTCTACATAGACATCTTTTCCTGCTTGACAGGCCCATATAACAGATAATGAATGCCAGTGGTTTGGGGAAGCAATACTCACAACATCAATGTCTTTATTGTCCATGACACGTCTGAGGTCCTGTTCTAGAGAAACGTCTTTTTTATATTTATTTTTAAATTCTTTTTGTCGTGCTGTTAACAAATTCATATCAGGATCACAAAGATTAACCACCTGAACATTTTTTTGTTTCATCAAACTCGAAATATGATTTTTCCCTCTTCCATTGATACCCAAAACTGAGGCATTAATTCTATCGTTGGCACCAAATACTGATGCAGAGATAATTGATGGTGCTAAAAAAGTAGCTGAGCTTGCTGCCGCTGTTTTTTTAATGAAGTTTCGTCTGGATTTTTTCATTTCATTTTAGTTTAGTCTTTAATAAATTTATAAAAACTTTTTTAAATATTTGATTTAATTCATTACTCGATTAAATTTAATTCGTGTTTAATTGAACTGTTATTTTTGATTTACAAAAAAGTAAATATCTAGCTTTTCTTTTGTTATTTATTTAACCTTTTAATTGATTGTTTTTAACTCTTGGGTAAAATCTTAATAAGAAGTTCATTGGTTTGTATGTTTTAAATAAATATTATTAAATAAAACAGTATAGTAATTTTAAAATCATCATTGATTTAATGTAATTTTTACTTTAAAACTAATTCTCATGGATATTACATTAAAAAACATTCTCTAATAATGGATGTTTATTATATTGGTGATGAACAATTAATTCATATAAGATGAAAAATATATATCTAATAATATCAATTGTAACTTTAGCATATAGTTGTAACAAAACTTCAAAAACTAATGAAAATACTGAAGAACCAAATAATTATATTCAGTGGTCAAACGGAAACGAAATTCATGATGAAATGATTTATAGTGGCATTAATCATTTTTTAAATGTTGAAAGAGAAAAGGCATATGTTTTCTTTGAAAAAGCAATTAAAATTGATTCAGCCTCTTTCGGTGCTCATGCAATGTTATCTACATTATCACTTCCAAATTCTGAAAAACAAGAATTACATTACCAATTAGCAAAAAAACACTCTGAAAATAAGAATGAAAACTCTAAAAGGTTTGTTTCATTATTAGAATTGAAAAGTGAAAACGGGAAGAGAGGTATTTGGGGTTTTGATAAAGAAAAAAATGATATTTGGGAGAAGATGTATGAATCAGAACCAAGAGGAAAGTTTATTCAATTTTACAGAGCATCTACACATCCAGATTTGAATGAAAGAATTAAAAATCTTGAAGAAGTTAAAGAAGCCTGGGGTGAGCCAAATAATGCACCAGTTATAAATTTTCTTGGATACTTATATTACAGAAATGGAGACAAAGAAAAGTCTGAAGAAAGTTTTAAGAGGTACTTGGAATTATATCCAGATGGATACAATTCTTTAGACTCAATGGCAGAGTTTTTCATGTTTGAAAAGAATTATGAGGAGGCAGAAAAATACTATGAGATGGTATTAAATATTTTCCCTTACTCAACTTCTGCAAGAAGCTCTTTAAATAAAATAAAAGAAATGAAATAACTATTCCTAAACCCTACATCAGGGCTGTATTTTTTATTCCAACTCTTGAACTTCTTACTGATTAAGTTTATTATTTAATTTATAAAATTTAAAAATGAAAAAAATATTCCAAACATTATTATTATTTACTCTTTCAATTAGTATAAATGCTCAATGGAAAGGATCAACTAGTAACGATGACCAAAGGACAATGATGATACAACGTCATATGGAATTATATCCTAAAAATGACCAATCTCAACTTAAAAACATCTTTAATCAAACAGCAACTATTAATGTAAACGGAACAAATGTTTCCCCTGAGGAACTTGCTGATTTTGAAAGAATACATCACAAAATATTTAATAATATAAAATTTCAGGTTGGAGCAAACATTACTTCTAAATATGAAAATGGACAAATTTGGACTCATGTTTGGGCTTGGTGGTCAGCCGAGGGTAAAAAATCTGAAGAGTCAGCTATTGTTCCTGTTCATCTTGCATTTAGTTGGGATGGTCTAAAATCTAATAGTGCATATTTTTTCTTTGACCCCACATTTATAAATAGTGAACTAGCTTTAAACGAGTAAATCAAAATCAATATCTGCTAGATTCATGCTATTTTTTGGTTTCTAAAGCCCATACTAATGTATAGGGCTTTTTTATAATTGAAATCAATAGTTGTTTTTTCAATATTAAACACAATTTTAGAATATTTTATTTGTAAATAAATTTCCTAATTAGAAATTTGAAAGATCCCCAACTAATAGATGTAAAAATGTATTTTTACCCAACTAAAATTAAAAATAAGATATAGACCTAGCCAATTTAAATGAACACTTGCATATATTCAATTGATGACTTAAATGTTGATTTAAAATCTATAGTTCGGCAGATCGAACTTGAGTCATATTCTCCAGAATTAATTTTAAGTATAAACAGAGGTGGATGTATTCCAGGGATTTACTTATCACATTATTTGAAAGTTTCACACGTGGTTGTAAATATTCAATTAAGAGACGGAGATAGCAACAAAAAATATTTTCTACAAAAAAAAGATTTCCTAAATAAAAAAAGAGTGTTAGTAGTTGATGATATTAATGACACTGGAAAAACATTCGAAGAAATTAAAAAAATAACAGCTAAAATTGATTGTGAGTTTAAACTATGTGCATTGCTAGACAATGTTCAAAGTAGTCAAAAAATTGACTTTCGTGGTAAAATAATCAATAAATCAACTGACCCATTATGGTATATTTTTCCTTGGGAAAACTGGTGGTAACAGTCTAGAAAAATCACCAGTAACCTATGAAGTCATATTTAATAATCATTCATATTTGTATTATTGTTGTCTCCAACATCTTAGTATCTATACCTGTTAATTTTTATGGATTTAAAATTACATGGGCCGCATTTTGTTTTCCTTTAGTTATAGTTACAACTGATTTGACTACAAGATTACTAGGTAAGTCATTTGCCCAAAATATTATTGGATACTCTTTCCCATTTGCTATTATATCTTCAGTAATTCTTATTTATTTAAATGACAATCCATTTTCTGTAGCATTAAGAATTGGTATTGCAAGTGGAATCGCTTATGCAATTGGAGTTTTGATAGATATAAATGCTTTTCAATTCATTCGAGAAAAATTCTCTAGTTGGTGGATTGCCCCAGCTCTATCTACAATTGTATCAAACATTATAGATTCATATTCCTTTTTTTTTACGGCATTTTATAATTCAGAGGATGCTTACATGGCTAAAAACTGGTTTGAAATTTGTGGGACACAGACCGTAATAAAAATTTTGATTGGATTCATATTTTTTCTACCCATTTATGGAATTCTATTGAATTTTTTTTTAATTAAAATAAAAAGTAAAAAAAACAATTGAAATAAAATAAACTTTATAATGGTATTATATAAAAGATTACTAATAATTTTTATTTTTGAATATATGATGAGATTTACTTTTAAATATATACTATCACTTTTAATCATTTTACAGTTTTCAAACTGTAAAAAAGATGAGGATTCTACTGTTCTTGTTAATGCATCTGTGGCTAACTCGGCTGAGGGTTCAGTAAGCTTCAATTCAGGCGATTATGTTGCTGGTACAACAGTAACTTTTACTGCAACACCAAGAGATGGTTATGTCTTTACTAATTGGACTAATACCTCTAATAATCAAACATTTACCACCAACCCGCTTTCGATTACAGTTAACGAAAATACCAATTTGGTTGCCAATTTTGAAAAAGCAGCTTATAATGTTATGTTCACTATTTCTGGACAGGGTAGTGTTCAAAAAGAAGTCATCGGCGGAGGTGGATTCACACACGGAAGTCAAGTTAAGTTAACTGCAACTCCATCAGAGAATTATTCGTTTTTTTATTGGAATAATGACCCTGGCGATACTGATAATCCCAAAACTGTAACGTTAGATAGTAACCTAAATGTACCGGCTAGGTTTGATTATCAGGTAGCAAGAGATCTTGTTGGTAATTGGGAATTTGAGATTAGTGATCCTGCATCAAAGAATTCAACTACAATAAAAATGTCTGTAGACATTTTTTTAAATGTTCTGATGACAACCATTGTAAATGGAGAGGTTATCTCTCAGATCTTTACTCAAATGATAGCAATCAGCACCTCTGCAATTGTAATAGGTGATTTTGCTGTAATTACTGATGTGGTGGTGGAATCAGCAACTAGTCTTAATATGAATATGGTTTCTATCCCTGAGGGAATGGCACCACCTACAAACGAGTCTGAGATTCCAGAGACTAACTCGGAGCTTAATCTCTCTGGTAATAAATCAGATGAGAATCCTCAGACAGATGATGATGGTATAATTATACCACCAACAGATGCTATATCAGCTTCTTCTTCACAAGATATAGGTGACTTATTTAATGAGATTTTCGATACATTAGCAGGGTTGCAAAACTCTAATCTATCAAGTGACACATTAGATACAGGAACTTCAACATCAACAACTGAGTCTACGCCAGATACTTCTTGTTCATTAGAAGCAACACTTAGATCTGAGAGCTCAGATAACCAAACAGTTGTAATTGGATCCCCAATAGATGAAGTAATTTATGATATTGAAACTGATTGTTCCCGAGTTATTCATCTTGTAAGTAGTATTGGACTTCCAAGTGGAGTGATTGCATCCATAACGGGAGATGAACTTAAAATCTCTGGTACCCCGACTGAAGCGACACCTGGAACATTTAATTACTCAATTGTAATTGATAACCATCTAGAACAAACTAGCTCAGCTCCGTTTGTGTCCGCAACTGTTTCAAAGGTAATTAGTGGAAGCATATCTTTAATAAACACTGAAACAACTTCATCTACAGATGGAGGTGATGACTCAGCTGAACAACAAACATTTCTTGAAAGATATAATGGTGTAGGTTTTGCTGGTGATGAAGAGTATTTCTTTTTCAATGATGATGATATTTTCTTAAAATATGTTGAAGTTTACGAAGATGGTAATGAATGTTCAGAAGCTAAGGAAGGTTCTAACACAATTGACGAAGAAACAGTTATAATCAGAATTATAACTAATACATACAACAGATTAAAAATAGAATTGATAGAAGATGGAGAAACTTCTAATGTTGAGTTTGTTTCAACACCAGATGGTAATTCCCTTCAAGTTTATGATGAGGATGAGGATGAGGAGGAAGGTTATGTATTAGACAAAACAACTGAGTCTTTCGAATCTCTTTGTGCTAATACTGGAACAACTTCATCTACAGATGGAGGTGAGGACTCAGCTGAACAACAAACATTTCTTGAAAGATATAATGGTGTAGGTTTTGCTGGTGATGAAGAGTATTTCTTTTTCAATGATGATGATATTTTCTTAAAATATGTTGAAGTTTACGAAGATGGTAATGAATGTTCAGAAGCTAAGGAAGGTTCTAACACAATTGACGAAGAAACAGTTATAATCAGAATTATAACTAATACATACAACAGATTAAAAATAGAATTGATAGAAGATGGAGAAACTTCTAATGTTGAGTTTGTTTCAACACCAGATGGTAATTCCCTTCAAGTTTATGATGAGGATGAGGATGAGGAGGAAGGTTATGTATTAGACAAAACAACTGAGTCTTTCGAATCTCTTTGTGCTAATACTGGAACAACTTCATCTACAGATGGAGGTGAGGACTCAGCTGAACAACAAACATTTCTTGAAAGATATAATGGTGTAGGTTTTGGAGATGATGAAGAGTATTTCTTTTTCAATGATGATGATATTTTCTTAAAATATGTTGATGTTTACGAAGATGGTAATGAATGTTCAGAAATAAAAGAAGGTAATAATACAGTTGATGGTGAAACAGTTACACTCAGAATTGTGACTAACAGATACAATGGTTTAAAAATAGAATTGATACAAGATGGAGAAACTTCTAATATTGAGTTTGTTCCATCAGCAGATGGTAATTCCCTCTTTATTTTTGACAATGATGATAATGTTGAGGATTATTATGTATTAGATAAAACAACTGAGTCTTTTGAATCTCTTTGTGCTAATACTGGAACAACTTCATCTACTTCGTCTGAGACAACTTCAGCTGAGACATATGAAATAAATGTCACTGCTAATAGTGCCACTAATTACATACTTAATGGAACTGACAGAAATGGATCAGTTACAGGAGATGACCCTTCAGTAACAGTTAATGTTGGTGATACTTTAAACTTTGTTGTGAACGCCCCTGGACATCCATTTTACCTGAAAACCGTGCAAGGATCAGGAACCGGAAATCAAATTGATGGAGTTACTAATGCTGGAACAACAAATGGAACCGTTTCTTGGACCCCTACAACTGCCGGGACATTTTACTACCAATGTGCCCCTCATAATAGTATGTCTGGGATAATTACTGTGAATTAAATTATAGGCATATCTCTTCTTTAAGTTTACTAATAAATTGTACTTTACACATTATTAAAAATTAAATAAATTTAAATGAAAGATATACTTGTCGTTGCAAAACTTAAAGAAGGTAAGTTCGAGAAATTTATGGGCTTTATGAAATCTGAAGAAGGAATGAATGAAAGAAGAAAAATTGCAGATTTAACTAAAACTTTAGGTACAGTTTCCCCAGATAAAAGTGCAGTAATGTTTAAGATTGCTGTGCACAATGAAGGTGCTTTGAATTCATTTTTGGATGGTTCAAATCCTGTGTCAAAACCAATTTTTGATGATGTTATGGAGAGTTATGAGATTTTTGAGTTAAATAAAGTTTAATCATTCCATTAATTTAGCCCATAATTTCGTATCGCCGACATGTCCCCTTCATTAAGTTATAGTACTAATTTGTAAATTTAAAAGATTATTAATCATAAACTAATTGAAATGAAAAACATCATATTATTACTAGGTCTAATAGTAATGTCTTGCTCTACTAATCCTAATTATCAAAACAATTTAAAGCTTGCAAAAAAATGGGTTCAGGCTTTTGAAACAAGTAATGTGGAACTATGGAAAGAAGTTGTATCTGAGGAATTAATTGACATTGCCCCTATGTATGGTATGGGACAAGTTGATTATAAAACTGCACTTCAAGTTGCAGAGTTTTATGTTCAAAACTATACAAATGTAAAATTTGAAAATCAAGTTTGGTTACCAGGTGTAGACACTCTGACAATGAAACCAGACGGAAGTGTAAGAGCTTATGGAACTTGGACTGGAACTAGTAAATCAACAGGCAGAAATTTTTCAGTGACTTCATACCATAACTTTGATTTTAAGGATGGTAAGATATCCTCTACAGGAGAATACTTTGATGCAACTGGAATGGTTAATTCTGTTGGGCCACTTCAAAAATCGATAGTTATTGTGGCAAGTCATATCAAACCAGGAAAAATTGATGAATACCAGGCGCTTATCGATTCTGAAGCTGGGGTCAAAACTACTAGAAACTATAAAGGATGTATATCTCTTGAAACTACTTATAATGAGGATTCAAATATGTATTTCATAATTGAAAATTGGGAGTCTGCAGAACTTTATCAAGAATATTTGAATTGGCGAATGACAGAAGATCCGAGTGGTTTAGTTTCCAAAATAACTCCATTGTTAGTTGGAGGAGAATCAGGAATGAAGGTTTACAATCCAAATACAAGATATAAATTTTACTAAACTTAAATAAAGCCCTCCTCAGCGGAGGGTTTTTTATATGATATAACTGGTAATCCTCTTCATTACTTACCAGGCAATTTTAACAAATTATAACCACTTTATAATGCTATTTTACAGGTCGATACTATATCTTATGGATAAATATAAAATTTACTTGAAAATTTAATTTATTCTTGAAAATGAAAAATTTCTTAAAAACATTTGGGGTAATACTAATGATTCTGGGAACCTATTTATTTATCATAAATATACTAAATAAAGGTGGCTACCAAATTATGATTGGTGCAGCTACAGGAGCCATCGGTTATATTTTTTTTAAAAGTTCCAATAACTTTAAATAAAAAAGCTTCCTAACAGATCATCGAACTTTAATAAAGTAGTAATAATTGTAAGTGAAATTTAATTATTAAATTATTTTTATAGGGGCTAATTTTTGAGGTATGATATTGTGTTAGCCTAAAAATCCTTCAACTTTTTGTATATTAAATATAAATCAAATGAATATGAATGAATTTCAAATTTACGAGCTTTCTAATTTAAATTTTATAAACAATGCAATCTATCTTCTTTGTGTGATTGTAATGACAGTCCTAGCTTTTTATTTGATCAGACGCTCCAGGGAATTAAATATGCCAACCTATGCGAAAGCTGTATTGACTTTGTTTTGTACTTGTATAATTTTCTTTGGAATACAAGTCTCCTCATACATGATACAAAATCAAAAAAATATTTCATATCAGTTGTCGGAATTAAAACAAAACGGAACTGAGATATCATCAAATGGAGAAGCAATTATTAGTCAGTTTGGTCATACGGTCGAAATGGGACCTGCACCTTTAGCACCGGATTTACCATCAATCATAATATGGGCCACTATTGCCTTTATGTTTGTTGGTGGTATATGGTTCAAATATCCCGAGTGATTATTGACTCGTAATTTCTTGAATTAAATTTTAGGATTTTTTTACATGACTTAGGGCCTTTTGTTTGGTCTTTCTACCAAGGTCAATTATCTATAGACTTATTTCATTTTCTTAGGTATTCACCCAAAAAAGATTATTTTTGTTTTTGGGTATTTACCCAGTTGTATTTTATTTAAAATGAAGGACTTTAAGTATCTTTTTGCATACACAATTCCAGCATCTGCTTATATTTCTTTTACTTCGACTGGTATATGGACGTATTCTGCTGTCTTCTTCGCCTTTATTATCATCCCACTTTTAGATGTTCTTACAGGTGAAACAAAAGACAACTTGTCTGATGAGGATGCCTCATATAAAAAAACCAAGTGGGTTTTTGATTTAATGCTATATTTTAATGTTCCTATTGTTTTTGGGCTGTTGTATATAATACTTACAAAGGTTCAGTCACAGCATTATGAGACATTCGAGTTGGTTGGTTTGGTTTTATCAAGTGGAATTCTACTAGCAACTAATGGGATCAATGTAGCTCACGAACTGGGTCACCGTCATCCCTACTTTGAACGTTTCTTGAGTAAGTTGCTCTATTTACCATGTTTGTATATGCACTTTTATATTGAGCACAACTTTGGTCATCACTTAAAGGTTGCAACCCCTGAAGATGGTGCCACTGCACGCTATAGTCAAACTCTATACTCCTTTTGGTTTACCTCTGTTACTCGTCAATACGTAAGTGCTTGGAGAATTCAAAGAGAACTCCTAAAACGACAAGGATTATCATTTTTTTCTCAAAAAAATGACATGCTTTGGTACCACTTGATTCAGCCCATTTACCTCATCCTGGTCCTCTGGTTATTCTCTTTCAAAGTAATGTTATTTGCAGTTATAATTGGAGTTGTTGCATTCCTTTTTTTGGAATGCATCAATTATATTGAACATTATGGACTACAGAGGTTTAAAACAGAAACCGGCAGGTACGAGAGAGTTCAGCCTCATCATTCATGGAATTCTAATTTCAATATTGGGCGCATCACACTCTACGAACTTACACGACACAGCGATCATCACTATAAATCTACAAAGAAGTACCAAGTTCTTAATAGCTATGATGAGAGCCCAACACTTCCTCTGGGATATCCTGCTTCGATATTGATGAGTTTGATCCCGCCACTTTGGTTTTGGGTAATGAATCCCCGAGTCCCTAAAGCCATGAAATTTCCTATGGAAAATGCTTGAAACAATCTCCTCACAACTTACCCCGATAACCACAGCCTTGTTTTCTGAAAAAACAACTGATCGTATTCTGGCTTCGAGTTTAGTTTTGTTCAACCAACTTGGTTTCAGTACGGTGACCACTGCATCTATTGCAAAACATACCGGTATTTTGGAGGGATCACTTTGGTACCATTTTAATACCAAAAAAGATATTTTAGCTGCACATATTCAACTCCTTAGTAAAGTCTTCTTAACCGAAAACAAGCTAGCCAATTCAACGGACACAAAAACAATCGTTCGAGGAATTTTTCGTTCTTACGATCTTATTTGGGACTTTCGTTACATACTCCGAGATGACTTTCAAAAGTCATTGGCTAAAGATGAACCTGTTTTGGAGATTGCAAAAAAGATCAATAATTCTTTAGATCAGTGGGCAGAAGGGCGAATCCAACATTCTAATGAGAACGGATTGCTTAAACTAAATCCCCAGCAGATCGAAAACTTATCTGAAATTACTTTGGTAATTGGTCGTTATTGGCTAGATTTCTCCAGTAAAAAATACCCCAACGCGAGTGACGAGTCACTACGAACTAAAGGATTAAGCCATATCTTTACAGTTCTTCAATCCTACCTAAGCCCTGAAGCAAAACAAATTATCGCGCAAATGATGGATGAAAGATAATTTCCTTCAACTATCATAAAGCTTTTTCCTTTTTTAAGATCATTTTAGTATTTAAAAATCCCTTACAATGGTAAAGGTTTAATTAAAAAGAGTAAACGATTAAATAGAAGACTATCCAGTCTTTTGGTGAGGAAAAATGGTCCTATACAAATCCAAAGGACTCTTAAACACCCCTCTTTCAGTAATTAAATCAACATTTATTTTTTTATGATCATTGGTACTTAGGAAATCGTTAATAGTTTCTAGAATGTCAAAATCTAAAAATTTCGTATTCCTAACATCTAGTTCCAATTCGGCTTGGTTGGGAAGTCTTTCCAATTCCTTCAAGATAGGCCCTTTATTGATAAAGGTAACTTCTTCAGCAAACGTAATTCGATATTTATTTTTACCTTCAGAACTCTTCTTTACAATAAGAGCATGAGAATTTTTGTAACTGTCAACCAATATAAAATAAATTCCAACCACAAGACCCATGACAATCCCTATCAATAAATCTGTGGCGATGATACCCACAACTGTAGTCATAAACGGCAAGAATTGTTTCCATCCCAATTTAAAAATCGATATAAACAATTGTGGTTTTGCCAACTTATAGCCAACTATTAACAAAATAGCAGCCAAAACAGAAAGTGGAATCATATTCAATAATCCCGGTATTGTCATCACAGAAATTAATAAAAAGATACCATGAAGAATGGCAGAAATTTTAGTCTTTCCTCCAGATTGAATGTTGGCAGAACTTCTTACAATAACCTGAGTAATTGGCAAACCTCCAATCAATCCCGAAAGCATATTTCCAATTCCTTGAGCGATAAGTTCTTTGTTTTTTGGAGTGATACGCTTCTGTTCATCCAACTTATCTGTAGCCTCAACGCAGAGAAGTGTTTCCAGACTCGCAACCAAAGCAATTGTTATGGCAACAAGCCACACTTCATTATTGACAATGGCTGAAAAGTCAGGAAAAGTAAAATTAGATAATAATCCCCTTAAATCTGAACTCTGAGGTACATTGACTAAGTTTTTTGAGGATAATCCTAAAGAAATATTTTCCGAAGTAAAAAAAGTATATAATATCCCAACTAATACAGCGACTAAGGGACCTTGTATTAATTGAAAAAATTTACCTTTTCTTGTCAATACTTTTTCCCAGAACAACATTATACCAAAGCCAATAAATGCAATGATGGTTGAGCCAGTATTTATAGAATAGAAGATAGATGACCATGTCTTTCCAGACACTTGAGTCATTGTAGCGTCATATCCAAAAAAATAAGGGATTTGTTTGATAATAATTATTAGCCCGATACCAGTCAGCATACCTCGAATAACAGAGGTAGGAAAATAATATCCAATAACACCTGCTTTGAAGATTCCCAAAAAAAGTTGGAGTATACCTCCCAAAAAAACAGATAAAAGAAATATTTCAAAGCTACCCAAAGCTGAAATAGCAGACAAGACTATTGCGGCCAAGCCAGCAGCAGGGCCACTTACTCCAATTTGAGAGCCACTGATAAGTCCAACTAAAATTCCTCCTACTATTCCTGAAATCAAGCCAGAAAATAAAGGAGCTCCACTTGCCAAAGCAATTCCCAAACATAAAGGAATTGCAACAAAAAATACAACAACACTTGCCGGTAGATCGTGTTTCAAATTTGAAACTAAATTTAATTTTTCCATAACATAGATTTTTGATTATTAGAATAATCGATTGATTTGTAACAAAGATTTTTAGATTGGGTGCAGTAAATCAATACTACTTGTTATGAAAATTCAGGGGGAGGTATTGGGATTTCAAAAACATATAAATAAAAGGGGTTGTTATGACCCAAAAAGTCACTCTTTTTTTTATATAAAAAAACTTGGTCTTTCTCAGTATCACGAATGATATTGTCAATTTTTAATTTTTCATACTCCTTATCAGTATCTCCCTCTAAATCCAATTGAATATTAAAACTGTATAAAAACTTGTTATCAAGCAATCCTCCAACTAGACCTGTTGATTGGAATAGTGTTGCTAAAGACAAAAGAATCACCAAAAATTTCCTTAGAGGGGCTGAAATCATGGGCGCAAAATTATAATATTTTTAGTTTAGCAGAAAATATATTTTAATAATTATTTTTCTTTTTTACTGTGGTAAAAAGTATGAAACTTATCCTAGAAATAAGTTTTTTCAAGAAATCTCAAAAAGAAGGAAATTTAAAGACTGCATAAATTTTTAATTAGGAAAACTTATTTTAAGTGATTTAAAAATTTGCTAACTTTCAAAAGAAGAAAATCGAAATTAAGAATGAAAGTTAGCATTTGGATATCAATATTTACAATTTTCTCAACAATTTTAAATTCTTCTAAACCTGATGATAATTTTACTATTGAAGGAATTCATTACATGGATTCTAAACCTGTTTTTATTCATCTCAAGGGTGGGTCAATTTCAAAAATAGTTCCCAATGAGGAATTATCTAACCCTCCAAAATTTTTTGTTGCACCTGGACTCATTGATATTCAAATTAACGGATATGTAGGGGTGGATTTCTCCGGACCTAACTTGACTGTAGAGGATGTAATAAAAGCTACAAAAGCTCTTTGGAAAGTTGGGGTCACTTCATATTTCCCCACAGTAATAACTCAAGATATATCGATCATTAAAAAAAACTTGGCCATACTGGCAAAAGCAAAGGATGATCCTGAGATTGGAATTTCGATTCCTGGATTTCATCTAGAGGGTCCATACATTTCTCCAAAAAAAGGATTTAGAGGGGCTCATTTGGAAAAATACATCAAAAAACCTGACTGGAAAGAATTTTTAGAACTTCAAAAAGCAGCAAAAAATAATATCAAAATAATAACCCTGGCCCCGGAATTGGAAGGAGCAATTCCATTTATTAAAAATTGTGTAAAAAATGGCTTAGTAGTATCCTTGGGACATCATAATGGAACTGCGTCAGATATCCAAAATGCGGTGAATGCAGGAGCAAGAATGGCAACACATTTGGGCAATGGCTGTGCCAATCAGATCAATCGTCACTACAACCCTTTATGGCCTCAACTGTCTGAAGATCTTTTAAAAATCAGTATTATCGCAGATGGATATCACCTAACAAAAGAGGAGGTCAGGAGCTTTTATAAAGTAAAAGGCTTCGATAATACCATCTTGGTATCGGATGCATTAGATTTGGCAGGCTTGCCTCCAGGAGAATACATTCGTGGGGAACGAAAATTAGTTCTGACCCCTGAAGTAGTAAAATTTCCAGGGGAAAATGTTTTGGCTGGAGCAGCCTCACCAATTACAAAATGCATAGAGGTGATGATGGAGTTCACACAATGTAGTATAGGAGAAGCTATCAAAATGGCCTGCACCAATCCAGCAGAAATGTTTTCTCTAAATTATTTGGGTGAAATATTACCCTATAAAAGAGCAGATTTGATCCTTTTTAGCAGGGAAGGGAATAAAATTGATATTAAGAAAACTTTCGTCAATGGTAAACAAGTTTACTCAAAAAATTAATCCCTCAATCTAATTTTGGAGCAATTCAATTCCTGAGAGAAAAACCATCGTTATTTTGTATCATCCAATAAATTATGGAAACCATTTTAATCAAAAGAGGCTATGTTGTGGGCCTTCTACTTGAAGCAATACTTTTCATCTTCTTATATATTATTGAACCTGAGATCAATGAAGTATTTCGGTATGCTGCCCGTTATTCTGGACGATTATCCTTAGGAATATATCTGTTATGTTTTTTTTTCTTTAATCAAGCTTACCAAAAAAACATATCCCTAGAGATAACAAAAAAAGCCCTTGGTGTTTTTGCCATCATGCATTTGATCCATTTATTTTTTTTGACTTTTTCGATATACCTTAATGAAGTACCTATCATACCCTCAAGACTTGCTGGTGGTTTTATAGCATATTTAATGATTGTCGTTTATCCCTTTTATATTAATAAAATCAATCGAAAAGTCTATCATTTGGTTTACTTCTACTATGTTGGTTTTGTTATGTTAATGACTTATATCTCGCGCATACAAGGTAAATTTGAGGGTGCAAACCCAGAAATGTTCCATTATATCGCTATGGGTATACTTATTCTATGTTTAGTTTTTTTTGGAATAAAATTGATTGGGTCTAAAAACAGTTCATTTAAATAGGTTGATCAACTGTTTTCATTTATCAAAATGAAAAATTATTTAGTTTTCCCTTTTTTCAAACCAAAGCATGACGCGGTTGTTATTGAAAAGGTTTAAATTGGCTACACCAAAATTATTATTCCAATTATTGTTTAAGGGCAAATTACCATTCAACTCTAGTTCCACACCTTGAGTAACTGCTTTCAATTGAAATCCCTCGGCTTGGTAATCCTTTATTAACTTTACAATAGATGGGTTTTTGACAGTTTCTCGCTTTACTTCTTCTCCATTATCGACCTTATAAACCAACTCTTTTTTGGATTGTTCCAAAATGTCAACGATAATCCACTCTTGGGAATAAATTGGAATTGTTGCTAAAAACAATACAATAAATAAAACTTTCATTTTGCTGAAATTTAAAATCATATCAAGATTTATTTTCAATTTTTTTACTCAAATGAACTAAGGTAATCATGACTAATGCTACCATGGTATGCAAAAACCCAAAAGCAAAAGCATCTAAAATATTTAGGTTCCCCCTAATCGAAGAAAGTGAAAAAAAGAATACAGCTAAAAGGTTAAATACAGCTACACTATAGCCATAAATTAACCTAACTTCCGGTTTGTACCAAACTTTTTTCAGAATAAAAAAAGTAACAAACCAAAATAAAAACTCGTACAGATACTGAATATCGTTCAATCCCATCATCATTCACCTTCATATAATCCAATATAAAGTTATAAAAAACTCATGTATTCAAATCACAAAAAAAATCTTAATGTTATTTTTTAATATCTCAACTTAAATTTAATCAGATCAGCAACTGTTAAAACCTCTCCAAAATAGCTGATAATATGTATTAAAGATTTCCCAAATGTTAATAGTGCAAAAAATGAATCATTCCAATAACTTTATAACGCTTTTGCCAACAAATTAATAAAATAACTCATGAGGATGATTTTTTATTTTTTAACTATTACCCTTTTTGTCGGCCTTTTGAATGCCCAACAAAGTCAATCTATCGATAGTATTTCAATTGATTCATTGAACAATACTATCGAAAAAAAAAATAAATTCAAAACCTTTGGATTAACTCAATTCACTTTCAACCAAGCCTATTTTGAAAATTGGATTTCGGGTGGAGAAAATTCCATGACAGGACTCTTCAGCATTGACTACAACATCAATTATCAAAGTGAAAAAGGTTGGGTTTGGGATAACAACTTGATGCTCTCAATAGGAACCACTTACCTTTCCGGAAATGCCTTTTTCAAAAAAGCCGACGACCGGATTGAAATCAACTCTGTACTAAGCAAAAAAGTAAATACCTACTGGAACTATTCTGCTTACTTCAATTTTAAAACTCAACTATTACCTGGTTACGAATATTTCAAAAAAGATGGTGAGGATCAGAAAAAAAAAATATCTAGAATTCTATCTCCAGCAGTCATACAAATGGGATTGGGTTGGTACTACAAAGAGGGAGATCTCGCTTGGTTTAATATTGCACCATTGGCCGCCAGAGGAATTTTTGTAAGTAAAAACTTCACCCAAAACCTACCCCCCAACGAAAAATATTTTGGAGTGGAAAGAGGTGCCACCAATATACTCTCCATTGGAGCCTCTTTTTCAGGTTTTATCAAATCCAATTTGATGGAAAACATTACTATGGAAAACAAATTCAATGTCTATGTAAACTATCTTTATAAAATTGAAAATATTGATTTTGAATGGAACGCAAACATTAGACTAAAAGTAAACAACAAAATTTCAGGCAACTTGATTTTTCACATACAATACGATGATGACCTAATCGGAAGATTACAAGTGAGAGAATTATTCGGTTTGGGTTTGAGTATTGATATTTGATTAAAAAATATTTGAATTTTTTAGGTAATTAGCATAATACCTTTTTTGTTTAAGGCATGAAAAAAAATAACCTCAACTTCTTTTCGCTCTTTTTTCTGTTATTCATTTGGAGTTGTCAAATTCAAAAAAGCAGCCCTCCCAATGTAATCCTGATACTTTCTGATGATCAAGGTTGGGGCGATCTTAGCCTCAATGGTAATCTCGATTTAACTACCCCTCACATTGATCGCTTAGGAGAAACCGGTGTTCAATTTGACCGTTTTTATGTAAGCCCAGTATGTTCTCCCACCCGTGCTGAAATTCTGACAGGAAGACACCACGTAAGAGGAGGCGTTTTCAGCACCAGCAGGGGAGGAGAAAGGCTCGATGTAGACGAGCAAACCATAGCTGAAGTTTTTAAAAAAGCTGGCTATCAAACTGCTGCCTACGGCAAATGGCACAATGGCATGCAAGCTCCTTTTCATCCAAATAGCAGAGGGTTTGATGACTTCTATGGCTTTTGCTCAGGACACTGGGGTAACTACTACAACCCCCTGTTGGAACACAACGGAAATATGGTTAGAGGAAATGGATTTATTATCGATGACTTGACACAACACGGCATTGATTTTATCGAAAAAAATAAAAATCAGCCTTTTTTCCTCTACCTCCCTTACAATACTCCTCACAGCCCTATGCAAGTACCAGATCGGTTTTGGAAAAAGTACAAAGACAAAAAAATAAGTCAAATTGGAAGTAAAGGACCTCCCAAAAATCAAAATCAAATTGACCACATAAGAGCTGCATTAGCCATGTGTGAAAATATCGATTGGAATGTAGGGCGAATTATTGAGCACCTTAAAAAAAGTGATTTGTTAGAGAAAACTATTGTCATTTACCTCTCTGACAATGGCCCAAATGGAAATAGATGGAATGGAAATATGAAGGGTAGGAAAGGCAGTACAGACGAAGGTGGTGTCCGTTCACCCATGATGATCAATTGGTCCGGGAAAATCCCTAAAGGAAAAATCATCAATCAAATTGCCAGTGGAATTGACCTCCTACCCACATTAAAGGATTTGACGGGAATTAAAACTCAACCCAAAAAACCTCTGGATGGTGTTAGCCTTGTACCCCTTATTATGGAGGAAAACCCCTCATGGCAAGACCGAAATATATATAACTATTGGAGGGGTAAACTAAGTCTGAGAAATCAAAATTACCGCTTGGATTACCAAGATCACCTCTTTGACATGGTTAATGATCCTGATCAAACTACAGACATTAGTAAGGAGAGACCACAAGTATTAAAAGAAATGCTTGAAGCTAGAGAAAAATGGGAAAAAACAGTATTGGTTGAACTTCCCAATAAAGATAAACGACCCTTTTACATTGGTCATACTAGTGTTCAAACCACCCAAATCCCTGCCAGAGACGGAATTCCACATGGAGAGCTTAAACGTTCCAATCGATTTCCCAATTGTACCTACTTTACCAACTGGATCAATCAAAAAGACAGCATAACCTGGGAGGCAGAGGTCCATAAGGCAGGAAAGTTTGAAGTAACTGTTTATTACAGTTGTGAAGAAGATGCTGTGGGTTCAGTATTTGAAGTGAGTTTTGATAAAGTCAAAATCCAAGGAAAAATTGCAGAAGCTCATAATGCCCATGAATATGGCGCTGAAGAAGATCGAGTCATAAGACAAGAATCTTATGTTAAAGATTTCAAACCCTTAAAAATTGGAATAATTTCTCTAGAAAAAGAAAAGGGAACCCTTAAAATCAAGGGAATCAAAAAAAACGGCAAAGAGTTAATGGACTTTAGATTGATGTTATTGAAGCGACTTTAACTTTTTTAAGCTTTTATCAAAAGAATGTGAATTTAGAATTTCAATATTTTACTTATATTTAAAAGGCATCACTCTACAGCACAAATCAAAAAATTGAACCTTTCGATGGGTAAGATAATATCCAGTTTTGGCGAACTTCTTTTAAGACTCACCCCACAAGTGCATGAGGACCTGATTGTCCAAACAAGTGCATTAGAAATGGGATTTGCAGGAGCAGAGGCTAATATAGTTGCAGATCTATCTCATTGGGGCCATGAAACCCAATTAATATCAGCCTTGCCCGAAAATCCAATAGGTAAAAAAGCATTAATGTTCCTCAATAAAAATAGAGTGGGTACCCAAAACATATCTATGGATAAGGGAAGAATGGGAACCTATTATATAGAACACGGTACTGCCATCAGAGCTACTAAAGTTACATATGACCGTAAAGAGTCTTCTTTTTCAAAATTGTATTTAGATGAAAAAGATTGGGAAAATTTCTTGGAAAACAGTTCCCATTTTGTGGTCACCGGAATCACTCCAGCATTATCAGAAAACTGTCAAAAATCTCTTTTAAAAGGATTGAAAATTGCCCAAAAAATTAACTGTAAAACAGTATTTGATCTAAATTTCAGACGCAGTCTTTGGTCATCATCTAAAGCCAAAAAATCCTTTTCCGAAATACTACCCCATATAGACATTATTTTGGGGAACATCGGTTCTGTAAATGATGTATTTGATGCCCAAATAAAAACACAAAATGATTATGATTCCCTAAAAAAAGCCACCAAAAAAGCCATTGATTTTTTGTCGAAGTTGGGAAATTTCGAAACCATTGGCATGACCATCCGGCAGCAGATTGATGCCAAGGAAAACATACTTGGAGGAATGATCAAACAAGGAGAGAGCACGTGGTCAAGCCTTTCAATTCCCACCACAATAAAAGATCGACTAGGAGGAGGTGATGCCTTTGCCGCTGGTATCCTTCATGGTACAATTTTGAATTGGGAAACGCAAAAAACCCTAGATTTTGCTACCGCTGCTTTTGCCACTACTCAAACCCTCAAAGGTGACATCAATTTCCTGAATGCAAAAGAAATATTATCGGTTAGTGAAGGCAATCTTCAAGGTCGCCTTAAAAGATAAAACATGACACGATTCAATCTCTTAGATAAGTTATTATCAACTAAGATCATCGCCATCATTCGCCTGTCGGAGTGTGAACCCATTTTTGAACTCGCAAAAGCCCTTCATCGAGGTGGAATTAGAGCCATAGAGATTACCATGGGAACACCCAATGCTCTCGAAGAAATCAATAAGTTATCCCATATGAAAGGGATCATTCCCGGCGTAGGTTCTGTTATAGATTCAAAAACAGCCAAAACAGCCATAGAGGCTGGAGCACAGTTTGTGGTTACACCAGTTACCAAACTCGAGGTTATTCAAATGGCGCATAAATACGAAAAACCAATTCTTTCAGGTGCCATGTCCCCTTCAGAAATTTTACAAGCTCATGAGTGGGGTGCAGATGTAGTCAAGCTTTTCCCCGCGGCCACCTTTGGCTTATCCTATTTTAAAGCCATAAAAGCTCCCATGCCTAATATACCCATAATGCCTACCGGAGGAATAACGCCCGAAAACGCATCCGAGTGGATCGCTAACGGAGCGGCTTGTCTGGGCATAGGGAGCAGCTTGATTAGCAAAAAATTAATTGAACAAAGAGATTTTGACGCCATCACAGTCATGGCAAGAGCAATAACAGGGTTCATTAAAAATTGATTTTTTGACCTATTTGAGCTCTAACTTTTGGGTTTTGCCATATCCCTCTCCTCTGATGGCTTCAAAATCTGTCAACATCTCTTGAAGTTTTTCAGGTTGGCTATCCGCCAAATTATTTTGTTGGCCGATGTCTTGGGCAAGATTGTACAATTGAAAATCGGAATCATTCCCAAGTTCAATTTGAACCTTCTCATTTACAGCGGGTCCCTTATAAGGCGGGATCATTACCCAATCCCCTTTTTTAAAGGCAGTTCTTGAGGTTGCCTCAATGACCAATTCATCCCTGCCCTGATCAGATTTTCCCATCAACAAATCCATTAGGGGTAGGCTGTCATCGGTTCTTATCTCACTGCCCACCAACTGGGCCAAAGAGGACAACAGGTCCAATTGACTCACCATTGCATCGGAAACACCGGGTTGAATTTCACCCTTCCAATAGGTGAAAAAAGGTACATGAGTTCCTGCTTCAAACAGGCTGTATTTTCCTCCGCGAAAAGGCCCCCAAGGGTTATGATCACCATTTTTTATGTCTGAATCATCATAGTAACCATCGTTTAAAACCGGTCCATTGTCACTGGAAAAAATGATAAGGGTGTTTTCCAAAATTCCCTCGGCTTCCAAGGTTTTTTTTAATTCGCCCAAACACCAATCTGCCTCTACTATGGCATCGCCTCTTGGGCCTAATTGAGATAGGCCTTCAAACCTTGGATGAGGTGTTCTAGGAACATGTGGTTGCTGCATAGGATAATACAAAAAGAAGGGTTGATCCTTGCGGTCTTTAATGTATTCTTGAACGCCATTTAAAAAATGATCTGCCATATCAATATCACTCCATTTCGCAGCATCTCCACCTTTCATAAAACCAATTCTTGGAATTCCATTGACAATGCTGCTATTGTGACCGTGATGCCACTTCATGGTTAATAATTCTGGATTTTCCAAGCCCGTAGGTTCTCCCTCAAAATTCTTTTGGTAATTTACCTCAATAGGATCATTGGGGTCCAATCCAACAACATTTCCATCTTTAATGTAAACGGTGGGAACCCTGTCTTGGGTTGCTGCCAAAATATAAGAATAATCAAACCCCATTTGGTTAGGGCCAGGGGTTACCAATTCGTTCCAATTGACATTTCCATTGCCAAGACCCAAATGCCATTTTCCGATAATGGCGGTTTGATATCCTTGCTGTTTTAGCATTTTGGGTAGGGTCATCTGATCAATACCAATTATTAAAGGTGCAGTACCAGCAAGAATTCTCGCTCTTTTTTCGCGCCATGGATAAACCCCTGTCAACAGTGCATATCGACTGGGTGTACAGGTAGCAGAGGTCGCATAGCCATTATTGAATCGCATTCCTGCCATCGCCATGGCATCAATATTGGGAGTTTTTAGTTTTTTAGCCCCATTGTAACTGACGTCTCCATATCCCAAGTCATCCATATATACAATGATGATATTTGGTTTTGTAGGGGCTTCTTTTTTGTTGCAGGAGATAAAACCTATGGTAAAAAACAAAACTAAATGGGTTAACTTGAGCTTCAAAAACATAATGGTTTAGTCGTATTTCGTTATTTATCCAAATTAATGATTTGTTACTATTTTAGAGAATTTTTTATTTAAAATATGAAAAACAATAGTTCAAGGGTTTTGTTGTTAAATATCCTGAATGCAGTTTATTTCACTTTCGCGAGTTGTGAATATTCCCAAAAGAATATATTGGTAAAGGACCACCCCAATGTGATCGTTATCATGACTGACGATTTAGGCTATGTCGATGTTGGATTCAATGGCAGTAATGACATCCCAACCCCCAACATAGATCGCATCGCACATCAAGGGGTAAAATTCACCAATGGTTACACCTCCTATTCTGTGTGTAGTCCGAGTAGAGCTGGTTTTATTACTGGGCGCTACCAGCAGCGTTTTGGCTATGAAAGAAATACCCAATACAGACCCAATGACCCCAATATGGGTTTGCCGCAAAGTGAAAAAACCATCCCTGAAGTTTTGGGTCAGGTTGGGTATACCTCAGGCGTTATCGGAAAGTGGCATTTGGGAGCGCATATTTCAAATCATCCACTAAATCGCGGATTCGATTTTTTTTATGGACACTTGGGGGGAGGACATCGCTATTTTCCCGAAGAATTGACCATTGAGGACAGTTACTCCATCAATGATGAACCCCTAAGTTACAGGACGTGGATCATGCGAGATCATAAGCCAGAAAAAACCGATGAATATCTAACCGATGAATTTTCAAATGAAGCACTAAAGTTTGTTGAAAAAAATCACAAGGGTCCCTTCTTTTTGTATTTAGCATACAATGCACCCCATGGCCCCCTTCAGTCTACACCAAAATACTTGGATCGTTTTGACCATATCAAAAACAATAAGAGAAAAACATATGCTGCTATGGTCAGCGCTGTTGATGAGGGCGTGGGTCGATTACTCGATAAACTCGAAACTCTGGAAATTGCTGAAAATACGATGATCTTCTTTTTATCTGACAACGGAGGGCCTGAGCCTAAAAATGGATCAAACAATGGGCCGCTGAGAGAGGGAAAATCCTCCATTTATGAGGGTGGAAATCGTATTCCATTTGCTATGCAATGGACTAGAGAAATTTCACCAATGGTCTATGAATATCCAATTTCTAGTTTGGACATATTGCCAACAATAGCAACCTTAACAGATGCTCCTTTACCAGCAGATAGACCATTGGATGGTGTAAATATTATTCCTTTTTTGAAAGGAGAAAAACAAGGAAGACCCCATCAAACCTTTTACGTCAGAAAATTTGACGATGATCTTTATTCAGTGAGAGATGGAGATATGAAATTAGTAACCAAGAAGAAAAACTCAATCAAGGAATTGTATGATCTAAAAAATGATTTGGGGGAAGAAAACGACTTGGCTAATTTCTTTCCCCAGGAGGTTAATCGTCTAGACTCTCTTCGAAAAGCTTGGGATGCTCAATTGATCAATCCTATTTTCTTAGGATTGATTCATACCGAGAGGTGGCTTAAAAGGTTAAAAGAAAATCCATAAAAAAAGGGAGTGAAAATCCACTCCCTTTGAACTTAAACCTTCTTATCACAATCATTGAATTTTAAAACCTTGAGGGTTTTGTGTCAATTTACTTGTTGCGATTGCTTCCGCAGGTAGAGGCGTAATATACTGAGCTTTGGTGGGTTGTCTAACTAGTGGAACTTGCTCGTTAGGGTCTCTTCTTGAAATAGCATCCTCAAGAGTTTCTGTTCTGATCAAGTCAAACCATCTTTTGTTTTCTCCGGCCAATTCCCATCCTTTTTCCGCTATTATTTCATTCACCGAGGCAGTGGTTACATCAACAGATGCATCAGCAACGTTTGGATCTAGTCCAGCAGCTCTTCTTTTCACCTGATTTAAAGCCTCCAATGCAGAAGCATCCATTGATCCAGAGGCTGCTTTAGCCTCTGCATAGATAAGTAAGACTTCAGCATAACGATAAACTTCAATAGGTCTGTACCCCATTGTTCGTGCGGCTACTGTTATATCCTCTGATGCGGTCCACTTACCATACATTGGATGAAATCGCTGAGATTCTGCCCATGGAATAGTTGGTGGATTTTTTGTAATGATTTTTCCCTTAGAAAATCCACGATTGGGAATATCAGTTACAAAAGTTGCATCTTTTCTGGGCCCTTCAGGAAAATCTCTAAAGAATTGTAATTCGGGGTACATATCCGACCACCCTCTTGCCATATGAAAGCTTGTGGCTGCAGGCATTTGATTCCCAGTTGGCCCCTCTTCTTTTGAGTATTGGGCAGATAAAATACTTTCCTTACTGTTTGCACTTTCCATCAACCATAATCTATCAATTGGTAATAATTCGTGATAACCCATATCAATTACTTCCTTAGCCTTAGTTGCTGCCAATGTGTTTTTGGATGTATCTTTTACAGGCCATCCAGCCCAAGTAAGATAAAGATCTGCTAAAGCGGTTTTGGCAACAGAGGACGATACTCTACCAACATTAGCAGTAGAACCTGGTGCTGGTAAATTCGACTCAGCAAACAATAAATCTGCTTCTATGTGTTCGTAGTTTTCTAAAACAGTTGCACGTTGCTCATCACCAGTGGGTGTCATTCCATCCAAAATAATAGGTAAGTTTCCGTATACCTTTACTAGACTTAAATAAGCAATTGCTCTTAAGCATCTTGCTTCTGCCTCAATGATAGCTTTTGAATCATCAGAAGCAGTAGAGGTCTGAAGTCCATTAACTAAGGAGTTTGCGTGGTAAATAAGCTTCCAAAAGCCTTTCCAATCATAATCTAGCCAATTTATATCGGCGTTTTCTCCATTTCCATAATTGAACCCATCAAAAACCCTTAAAGGTGCTTTATTTCCTCCCCACCATGTAGTTAGATCATCAGATCCAAAGGTGTTTGTACGTATACGAAAACCTTGATATGTTACTTGAAGTTGTTTATACACTGGCGTTAGTGCCGCTACAAGATCTCCATCAGATTGAAGATTGTCCAAGGATAAAATTCCACTTCTATCTTCCTCGAGGTCGCTACAAGAGAAAACAAATAAAAACAAAGCAAAAAGTGTAAATATTTTATATGTGTTTTTCATATCTAAATTTTTTAAAATGTAAGATTAAATCCAACTGAAAATGATCTTGAAATTGGGAAAGCATTAAAATCTATCCCAAGGTCAACATCAGAATTTCCAGAGGCCGTAGAAACTGGGTCAAAACCTGAATAATCAGTAATAATGAATAAATTTTCAGCATTAACAAAAACTTTTAATTGCTCTACTCCCATGATACTTAAGACGTCTTTTAAATTATAAGTTAAAGAGGCACTCCTTAGTGAAGTATAAGAACCGTCCTCCAAAAACTGGGAAGACAGCCACTGATTGGAATCACGCGCAGCCTGTGTTCCAGCATGGATTGTATTACTAGGATTATCTGGAGTCCAGCTATTAAGGAAATCAGCGTGAACAGCGTGAAACTGAGCTGACCCAAGTCCCATCATTTTCATTCTTTGGAAATTATAGATTTCATTTCCTTGAGCTCCCTCAAATACCATGTTTAGGTTAAAATCCTTATAATCAAAGTTTAAATTCCAACCCCACGTAAAATCAGGATTTCCATCTCCAATATTACCAATATCCTCAGAAGTGATTTGACCATCATTGTTGAGATCACGATATTTTGCATGGCCGGGAGTTCCGTCAGTATCTCCGGTTTGATATACTCCATCAAAATGATAACCTCTAAATGTACTTATAGGCTTGCCTACTTCAACTCTTGTTGGATTTACAGGAAAAGTAGAATTATAATATACGTTCCCCAAAACCATACTATCTACTCCATCAACCAATTTAATTACTTTGTTTTTATTAGAGGATAGATTAAAATCGGAATTGATAAAAAAATCATCTTTCTCATAAAGAACAGTGCTTAATGAAATATCGTATCCTTTGTTTTCGACTTCTCCAGCATTTTGTGTGATGGAAGTAGGGCCAACAAACTCAGGTAAAACTCTGTTTAAAAGAATATCTTCTGTTTTTTTCGAATAATAATCAACAGAGAGCAGCACTTTTGAACTCCAAAGACCAATATCAAATCCAAAATTAAATTGAGTGGTAGTCTCCCATGTGAGGTCTGGATTAGCCATCCTTGTTGAAGGTGCTACACCAATAGTAGGGACACCCCCAGTAAAAGGATAATTATTAGAAGCAGAAATTCCTGGAATTGAAATGGTTGAAAATGGACTTACTGCTTGACTACCTGTTACCCCAAAACTTGCTCTAGCCTTTAAAGAATTGATTGAAGGGTGGTCCTTTAGAAAATCTTCTTGTGAAATTCTCCATGCAATCGAACCAGACGGGAAAGTCCCCCAACGGTTGTCTTCATTAAATTTACTTGAGCCATCTGCTCTAACAGATGCTGTAAATAAATATTTGTTATAAAGAGTATAGTTAATTCTTGCAAGAAAAGATTCCAACTTTTCGTTAGAAATTCCACTGTCTGTATTTTGAATTCCAGCCAGTGACAACTCTTTAAAATTGGTAGAGTTGGAGAAGAAATCATTAGCTGTTGCCTCTCTGAAGCTCATTTCAAAAGACTGTTGTTCATGAACTAAATCAGCTTGGAAAGCGTGCTCAGGATTGTCATTCTTGTATGTTAGTCTATTTGTATTCTGTAGACGAAGTCCTTGTTGATCCCTTACTACTGCTTTAGTTGGACCAGTAAGACCATGTTGGTAATTACTGTTAGTGAAATCAATTTTTTCTAACCCTGCAGAGATATTCAATGTAATATTATCAGTAATATTGTAGTCGGCATAAAAACTAGAAATCAATTGGTCCGAAATATTTTCAACTGAATTATTCTCTGGCACCAAAAGTGGCATGTTTGAACCATTACCTACACCAGGAACTAAAGGAATAGAATTATATTCTCCATTTGAATTACGAGGAGGAGTGTTCATGTCCCAAGCAATACCATTTGCTAAATTAACTCTTGCTCCAGTATTTTCAGAACGACTAACAAAATTGTTAATCCCTATTTTAAGTTTATCATTTAATTGAGCATTAATGTTAGCTCTTAGATTGAAACGGTTAAAATCTTGATTGATTACTGTAGCCTGTGCTTTGTATGTATTTGCAGAAATATAATAATCTACTTCATCAGATCCCCCACTAGCAGAAACAACGATATTTGAGAATGGCGCGGTTCTAAAGAAATAGTCTTGCCAATTTACCCCAGCTCCAGCTTCAAGTTCAGCGATCCTCGCTGCATCAATAGTTGGAGGTTTACCTGGAGTAGCATCTCTTAAATTGACTCCTTCAGCAAATTGAGCAGGGGTCATTACAGGAATATGCTGAACAACTTGAGAAGATCCAAAAAATGAATCCACTTGAATTTTAGCTTTTCCTTTGGATCCAGATCTTGTAGTAATCAAAACAACCCCATTGGCCCCCCTATTTCCATAAATTGCAGTAGCAGAAGCATCTTTTAATACTTCCATCGAACTAATGTCGCTAGCGTTAATGTTATTAATATCACCGACAACTAGACCATCTACAACGTACAGTGGGTTGTTATTACCAGTAATTGAATTTGCCCCACGGATTCTAATTTTGTATCCTGCACCTGGAGCACCACTGGTTTGTGTTACAGCAACTCCCGCTGCTCTGGCTTGAAGGGCTTGGTCAACTCTTAATAAGGGTTGATTTTCAAAGTCTTCAGAGCTCACTGAAGCAATGGAACCTGTCAAGTCACTCTTTTTGACCTGCGAACCATATCCTGTAATAACGACCTCATCTAATGCAGAAACTCCCTCTTTCATCGAAATACTTAGGTTAGTTTGCCCAGAAACAAGAATTGTCTGGGTTTCATAGCCTATGAAGCTTACATTAATAGAACCGTCAGTAGGAACACTGATAGTAAAATTACCATCAAAGTCGGTGATAGTTCCGTTGGTTGGATCGTTATCATCTAAAATGGTAACCCCAGGTATGGGTTGACCATCTTGATCCACAACAATTCCTGAAACATTGGTTTGTGCTAATAAAGTGTTCGCACACGTTATGAGCAGAATTAATAATATATAAATTCTCTTCATTTGTTTCGTATTTTTTTGGTTTAAAGAAAGTTTTAAATTAAACATTAAAAACGAATCTGAATATTTGAATTTAAAATAATTATGAGGAAGATGCTATTTTATTAATTTGCATCGAAAAAGTACTTCACTATTAAGCCTTAAATATTACCTTTCTAAATCAAGACCAAATCCTATGGAAAATGCTATCATTAATTTAATCAATAAGATTGATATTACAACAATCACTGAAAATCGCAAAAATTTATTGAAACCATTACAAGAATATTTAAAAATAAAGATTAAACAAAATAAACCAATCAATCTAAATTTTATCTGTACCCACAATTCTCGCAGAAGTCAACTTGCCCAAGTATGGGCTAAGGTCATCGGAGAATTTTATGGCCATGATATCAACACTTTTTCGGGGGGGATTGAAATTACGGCTTGTAATGAGCGAACAATTTCTACTTTGTCACGCTCGGGTTTTGAAGTGACAAATCCCAGTGGAGAAAACCCACATTACGAATTAAAATTTCACCCCAATAAACCCCCAATTTCTCTATTTTCAAAAGTTTATGATGACCCCCCTAATCCAAAAACTAATTTTGGAGCAGTGATGACCTGTACCCATGCTGATCAAAACTGTCCATTCATAGCTGGTGCTGAAAAAAGAATTTCATTGCCTTATGAAGACCCAAAAGAATATGATGACACAGATATGGAGGCCAATATGTATGACCAGCGGTCTATTGAGATTGCTCGAGAAATGAAATTTGTTTTTAGCAAATTATCAGATTAATTATTTTCCAATTGTTCGACTTCACTTTTACCGTAATACATTGCACCAATCAGAGCTATAACTTGATCCGTGAGTTCTTTAGCAGGGTAATTATCCGGTAAATTGAATGCTGAACCATCCATGGACTGAAGGAAATTTCTTTTCTGACCTAAAAAAATTGCTGTGTGGAGTCGGTCTCTAATAATATAGTCCAGGGTCATATCTGTTTGTTTATATTTTTGTTTGAACTCTTCAATGTTTTTAATTGATGTGAATAGAATTCTTTTATTAGAATTTAATTTCAAATCTGTTCTGAACCTCAAAGCATCATAAAAATTTTCCTTTGATATAATTGAAGTTTTTGATGATGAATCTTTTTGATCCAAAATCCAATTTTTATCCCCTTGAGCACAAGAAAAAAAACCCATCATTAAGAAAAGTGAAATGTAAACTTTTAAATAGTTTTTTTTCAATTAATTTTTTTTCAATTATAACTTTCTTAACCATATATTCCTAAAGGAGACAGGATTGCCATGGTCTTGTAGGTATAGCCTTTTAGGGGTTTTAATATCCCTTAGTTTGGGGTAACCTCTGTACTCTGTGGTTCCCTGAATTTCTACATTATTTTGCACTAAAACTCCATTGTGAAATACAGTGAAAGATCCTTTTTTGAGACGGTTTCCTTTTTTATCGTATTTGGGTTCATTAAAAATTATATCATAGGTTTGCCATTCTCCAGGAGGTTTTGAAGCATTGACCAAAGGAATAGATTGTTTGTAAACTGAAGCTGCTTGACCGTTAGAATAGGTGACATTCTTGTAACTATCCAAAACTTGAATTTCATAGGTCTTTTGAAAGTAAACCCCACTGTTACCTCTTCCTTGTCCTTTACCATTAATTTCAATAGGTGTTTTCCATTCTATATGGAGTTGAACAGAACCAAATTCCTCTGTGGTTTCGATCCCTCCATCCCTTTTAACTGTCATTGATCCATCAGGATTGATAATCCAGTCGGCAGGCTGACCCGTTGAGGAGTTAATCCATTTTGAAAGGTCAGTACCATCAAAAAGCACAATCGCATCACTGGGAGGGTTGCTAGCCTCCCCAGGCTGAATTACCTCAGGAACTGGTTCCCACAACTCAGTCAATTCAGGTTTCATTTTTTTTTGAGCCAATAATGGCAAAGTCACTAAAAGGAAAAAAAGAGGTTTGATCATTTGTTGAATTGTATGATTGATCATAAACGAGAAAACTTATTGTTACTCGTTTATGATCTTTTTATAACTATATAGTCTTAAATCTTTTTTGCCAGAAAAGAAGAATAGTGAAAAGTATTATTAAGATCCCGGGAAAACTAATCATGGTGGTTAAAGTTGCTTGCCCTGCCGCCAAATCCAATGTGGAACCAGTGAGTCCTTGGGCCTTCATTTGAGTAGTTGACGAGTCAATCCATCCTCCAATTATAGGTTGGAAAATAGAAGTAGAAAACATCCCCATTGCACCTACTATGGACATTCCTAGAGCACCACTTAAAGGAATTTTTTCGGCTATAAATCCAATCATATTGGGCCAGAAATAACAAACTCCCAATGCAAAAAAGATTGCTGCAACATAGGTCATTGCTCCAGTTTGGGTACTGAATAAAAATATACCTACAGCTGTGAGCACTGCAGAACCTAATAAAACTCCTGTTTGGTCATACTTGTGTACGATTTCCCCACCAAAGTACCTGCCAACTGCCATCAGACCTGTGATCAGAGCTAAAATCACCATCGGTTGAGCACCACTACTGCTTAGAATTAAGCTGGTCCATTGTTGTGGTCCAAACTCTGAAATGGCTGTAAATGCCATACAAACGAGCATAAACAGGTAAAGAGGAGTCGCCATGGCTTTAAAGTTCTCTCCCACCGACGTAGTTGCCTCCAATTTTGGTTTAGGGAAGGTTTGTCCATAAAAAAGATATACATAAATCAGGGTTGGAATCATAATGATCCAAATTTGGGCTTGCCAACCCATATTAAAATCAGTCATAAACTTTGATATCAAACTTCCCAAAACAATTCCACCAGGAAACCACATATGGAATCGATTGAGTAAAGTATTCATAGTTTTACCTTCATAGGCGTCTGCAATCATTGGATTACACGCTGCCTCAGTACATCCATTTCCAATTCCTATCAAAAGAGTAGAGATCAACAATCCAGTATAACCACCAGAATAAATCGTTAAAATAATTCCCAGCGTATGTGTCAAAAAAGCAAACTGCATGATTCTCTTTGGACCTAACTGGTGGTAAAAAAGTCCCCCTAAAACCATCGAGATAGGGAACCCTAAAAACCACATTGAATTGATGAATCCTAATTGTTGTCCCGAGAGTTGAAAAGCATCACCCAATTGAGGTAAAATCCCTGCTCTGATGCTGAATGAAAAAGCTGTTGTAATCAAAGCAAAACAACTGCCATAAAAAAGTCTTTTATCGTTATTCATAATTTTTGGTTTATTATTTCAAATACAATTTAAAAATATTATCGAAATGGGGTTTAAAAACTATTTGCTAAAATACTTTCATATCTTTCTTGCTTGCCACTGGTATGTGCAATATCCCCTTGGTTCACTCCAATCTTATAGAGATAAGCAATGGACAACTCTCCTTTTTCAAAAGCTTTTCCATTACCAGTATCATATGACTGATAACGTTGTTTGAGCATATCTAGGTATGGTGTATTTTTTAAAATGTGTTCAGCGGACATGAGTGCTCTCGCAAAAGTATCCGCGCCTTGGATGTGAGCGATAAAAAGATCTTCCAAATCAGTAGAGTTTCTTCTCACCTTAGCATCAAAATTGATTCCTCCACCCTGAAGTCCTCCTGATTTTAAGAAAACTAACATTGCTTCAATGGTATCATAGAGGTTTATGGAAAATTGATCCGTATCCCACCCATTTTGATTGTCGCCCCTATTGGCATCAATACTTCCCAACATACCAGCATTAGCCGCTACCTGAAGTTCATGTTCAAAAGTATGCTGAGCTAAGGTAGCGTGGTTGACTTCTACATTGAGTTTAAAATGATCTTGCAAACCGTTTTGATTAAGAAATCCTATAACAGTCGCTGCATCAAAATCGTATTGATGTTTGGTGGGTTCTGCCGGTTTGGGTTCAATAAAAAAATTGCCTTTAAATCCTTGTTGTTTAGCATAATCTACCATTTTATTGAAGAAGGTAGCTAAATGATCTAATTCACGTTTCATATCAGTATTCAGTAAAGATAGATAGCCCTCTCTACCTCCCCAGAAAACGTAATTTTCAGCACCCAATTCCATGGAGGCGTCAAACGCAATTTTGATCTGAGCAGCTGCCCTAGAGGCTACCCTAAAATCGGGATTGGTTATGGCACCATTCATGTAAATAGGGTTAGAAAAACAATTGGCAGTACCCCAAAGGACTTTAATCCCTGTTTGCTGTTGTTTTTCTTTGATATAATTTATTATTTTTCCTACTCTTTTTTCAGTTTCTAAAAGTGTGGCTCCCTCGGCTATTAGGTCGATGTCGTGAAAACAAAAATATTCAAAGTCTATTTTTTGAAGGAATTCAAAAGCAGCATCAGCACGATTTTTTGCCTGCTGAAATACATCATTTTCTTGATTCCATGGGTAAAGATTTGTAATTCTCCCAAAGGGATCGGCTCCGTTGTCATTCATACTGTGCCAGTAGGCCATGGCAAATTTAAAATGTTCCCTCATAGATTTACCCATCACTTGTCGATCAGGGTTGTAGAATTTGTAAGCCAAAGGATTATCGGAGTCTTTTCCTTCATATTTAATCTGTCCAATATTTTTAAAGTAGTTATTTTCCATTTTTAAATGATGTTATGTAATAGTTGTTCTTTCCAATTTTTATAGGATTCGATACTTTGGTTTTGGGATTTAGGATTGGGGTCTATGATTTTAGTTATTCGAATTAGATTGTTGTCTTGTCTACCCCTCCCTGCTACAATACCAGCTTTGGCTGCACCCTCTGCCCCAGTGGTCTTAAGCATTTGAATGGTAATGCCTAAGGTATCGGCAATAGTTTTTGAAAACACGTCAGATAAAAACAGGTTGTCATTTCCGACCTTTAGACTTTCGATAACTACCCCGTCATTTTTGAGTATTTCTATCCCATATATAAGAGCAAAAGCTATACCCTCTAAGGTGGCCCTGGCCATATGCTTGTTATCGTGAATATTGAAATTGATGTTGCTGATGTGTCCGTTGACGATTTTGTTGTCAAGCATTCGCTCGGATCCATTTCCAAACGGGAAAACTTTTAATCCATTGCTCCCGATAGGAACTTCATCGGCCATTTGGTTTAGCTTTTCGTAACTCACCTCTCCCATTAATTGGCGTAACCAGCGGTATTGTATTCCAGCACCATTGAGGTTGAGTAGTTTACCAAACATTTTTTTTTGGGGTAGGTAATCTACATGGGCAAAAGTATTTACTTTAGTCAATTCCTCACCAGAGCGTTGATCGGTAAGAGCATAAACAACCCCTGAAGTTCCCCCGGTAGCTACCACGTCCCCAGAATTTCTAGCACCAAGTGAATAAGCGTTATTGGGCTGATCTCCAGCCCTATATGTGATGGGAGTTCCTTCCATAAGTCCTGAGGCTTTTGCCCCTACCCCGGAAACAGTGGCTTGAACCGTAAAGTTGTCAACGATATCAGGGATCAAACTTTGATTAACTTGATAATGGTCAAAAAGTTCTGATGAAGGGTGGTCGTTTTTGAAATCCCAAAAAATTCCTTCGGAAAGACCGGTGATGGTGGTTTGAGGGATTCCCGATAATTTTGTTGCGAGGAAGTCTCCCGGTAACATGAGTTTGTATCCTTTGTGATACAATTCAGGTTCATTTTCGATCACCCAAGCGAGTTTAGAGGCGGTAAAATTTCCTGGTGAATTGAGTAAGTGATCTTTACAGTAGTTTTTTCCCAAGGTTTCATAAGCTTTTTCTCCATAGGGAGTAGCCCTGCTATCACACCAAATAATAGATTTTCTAAGTGGATTGAGATCTCGATCAACCAAAACCAATCCATGCATTTGATAGGAAATTCCTATACTTGAAATTTGTTCAGACTTGATTTTGGCTTCAGCCAAAAGTTTTTGAGTGGCTTGACAAAGATATTGCCACCAAAGATTAGGGTCTTGTTCTGCCCAACCTGGCTGCAGAGATATCATGGAAATTTCAACCTCAGGAATTCGGGCTCTTGCAATGGGATTTCCCGTTTCTACCTCTACCAAAGCTGCTTTGATAAATGAGCTTCCAACATCATATCCTATACCTATCATTTGATGTAAACAGGTGTTATAGTGTGTTCTTTTTTAGTGTATTTCCCTTCAGAGGCCCAACGAAATCCTCTCATCTGCATGGTCATTACTTCCGGTATCTCAAAATCGGTAAGGTTATGACCTATTGAAGAATAAAATATCCTACCTTTTCCATAGTTTTTTTTCCACACTACCGGCATGGTACTTCCGGTTAATTTATTCTCCTTTTTTTCAGGTTCATAGTATCTTTCCCTGTCAAATTCTGAGATGGCCAATACATTTACGTTGGGATCAATGAGCATATAATACTGTTCTGTTTGCTTTAGATCAAAATCATTTAACCCTTGTGTTATAGGATCACTTTTATTGATAATTTTAATGGAATAATCGATCTGCCCTCCCGGGTGAAACAGAAATTGTCCTCCTACCATAAACTGATACATTAAATTGCCCCTAAAAGCATCACCTAAACCACCGTGCCACCCTGCGAATCCTGTTCCATTCATAATGGCTTTTTCCAAACCCTCAAATTGTTTTTTTGTGATTTTTCCCATAGTCCAAATCTGAATGATCAAATCGGTCTGCGCCATTAGCTTTTCATTTGTATATACTGAAAGTGTATCAAAAACCTTTACATTAGCACCTTCAGCTCTAAGTTTGGGTACCATCAAATCCACACTTTCAGTAGGCTTATGTCCTTCCCAACCTCCATAGACATAAATGACATTTTTTCCTTTGAGTGTAGGTTCATTTTGAGAAATTCCTTGCATTGGAAAAAAAATAAATAGGGTAACCAAAACCATTGTATTATGAAAAACATTTTTAATTAATTTGCTCTGGATCATGGAAAGATATTTTAATTTAATAAAGGTTGAACTTTGATTAATTTATCTTTAATAATTTCAGACCACAAATGATAAGCTTTATCACTGAGGTGAAGACTGTCACTCACATAAAGGTATGAAAGGGGGCGACCGTTAGGACCTAAAAATTTTTTTTGAGTAGAAATAAAGTTAATCATAGAATGAGAAGCTGCATATTGCTGAACTTTAGCGTTTACTTTAGAAATTTGATCCCAAAATTTCCATCGGGAGGGGGTAGGAGTTATTTCGATAAAATAGATAGGGAGTCCTGGATGAAGACGATGAACCTGTCGAGTAAAATACTTAAAAAGTCTAAAAACTTCTCCAGGAGACAAATCGCTGTCTTTTCCAGAAATATCATTAGCAACAAAGCAAATCAATGCCCTGGCTTTTTGGTGGGGAGAGACCAAACGATCTGTAAAATGAATTAGATCATAAAAATGTGCCCCTCCATATCCTCTTTTAACCACCTTGTATGGAGCCATTTGTTTGGTTATATTATTCCATCTTCGAATACTAGAGCTGCCTAAAAAGAGAAGGTAGTTATCGAGTTTTTTATAATCTGTCAGTGCCTCCAGTGCTTGCACTTCACTTTCGAAAACAAACTTTGTCTTTTCAAATTTCTTAAGGGGAGAACATCCGAAAAGCACTGTAATCATTGGATAAAGAATAATTTTCTTCAAGTTTAATCGGGTTTGTTCATACTTTCTATTAAATATATAATAATTATTTAAATTTAAATTCCAGAAATGGCTCCGTAGTTCAACGGATAGAACAAGAGTTTCCTAAACTTTAGATACAGGTTCGATTCCTGTCGGAGCTACAAATTATAAAATATTAGGTATTATTCCCTTCAAGGTAGATTAAGCTACAGAACAATGATTAACTAGATATTTGGTTAATCTTTTCGGTTTTGCCTAAGGTTTTAATCTCTAGCTTTAATTGGGCCTCCGCCTCAGATTTTGTAAAATGACAATCGACCTCTAAGCTGTTGTCTCCGGTTTTGATATTAAAATCTGAGGGAGAAACTTTATAGGATTTAAGTCGGTTCCATTGGGCATCCAGCACCCACAATTTATCCTCACCACTATACTGAATTCGCTCTCCTTTCCTTAAACTCACTGGAAGTTGGATTTTTTTATATTGATTGATCTCCAAGCTAATTTCGTTGACCGCTGTATTTTTTGCGCTGAGTAGAAAATGTAAAGTCTGTTCCTTGGCAGGGTTGTGAAACATAAAAGAGGATTGCAAGGGTTCGCCTGGTTGACGAACTTTCTTTGGGTGATAAAAAATAGCGGTGTGTACCTCCTGTAAATGCCAATCTTTACCGTCGATTCTTTTAATTGTAAACTCTCTTTTGTTATCGCGCATGGCTGCTTTTTGATCTTCGTTAAATGCTTTGGATAGTCGAAGTTGCTCCCAGTCGCCGATCTTTTGGAGGATACGATTGGAATTTCCATTCTGGGCAACACTTTCACCATCGGCCACTAAGGCGTACCCAGCAGCATATCCGGCAGATTTAGCCAACATCCACTCAATATCTTCCAAAGAGGTCTGGGCAGTCATTTTAAACCAGCCTAACATGCCGGGCATAAAATTTCGTTGAAAATAAGCTTGGTTGTTAAAACGATATTGGGTTTGGCTTTCACGAAAACCAGCATACCAAGGCTCCCCCCAGTTCATTCGGGAATATATGTGCCAAAAAAAATGGGTGGTGCGACTAGCGTCGATGATGAGGTGATCTTTAATTTGTGGGTCCAGGGCATTATACCATGTGTATGGCATGAGCGACTCCCCATAGGTTCCCAATCCAGTAGATCTATTACCTTCTAATCCGTCAAAGGAGATCTGTCTGAGTCCAGTTTTATTATATAATTCGGCTAGTGTTTTAGACATTTCTACAGTCAGATCAGCATCCGTCAAAAAAACTTTATACGAGTGATCAAGCAATTTTGAGATTTTAGCTCCAGAGGGATGGTCCTGAGCATTAGTTCCAAAAGCCCCACGTTTACAGTCCAATAATCGCCAGGGTTCGGAATCCGAAACTTTCTCATAACGGATCAATTCTTTACCTACCACAACCGTTTTTAGTGAGTTATTTTTCATTTGATTGAAAAAATCGGGAGACTCGATCTCAATTTCACTAGTGGAGGGTTCCACTCCTCTAGAAAGTTGTGTGCTTCCAACCTTGGCCAGTCTTGGATCAGGAATGGGGGTAACATATGGGTCGTTGGTGGTTATAAAATTAGAAAGGCAATGGGTTCCCATTTTGACACCTTGTGCAGCAGCTTTTTCCACACACTTTTTTAAACCCTTCACTCCACTGGGGAATTCACCTTTGTAAAGGTCGAAATGCCCCCAGTTTTCGAAAGTCTTACCATAATGATATAAATGTTTAAGTCCGGCTTTTAAGGTCAGTGCGATGGCCTGGTCTACATTTTCCTCGGTAAAACTTGTAATTAAGTATGCTGCACTAGCATTGGGAGAAGTTTTGACCCATTCGCCGTCAATCATAGGATGAGGTAGTCCCTCCCCTAATTCGATAACTCCAAGAGTTTGGAGAGCATGCTCAACTGGACAGCCAAAAAGTGCTATCTTGGAACCTATTACACCTCCATCATGATAAGGGGGTGCCACTATTTTGTCGTGTGAAAACTCTTCTACGATTCTGGCTTTTTGGCGGTTTCGACTGTAGGCTTGAATACTGCTACCTGAAGGAGTGGGCATTGCAGCTTCGACACGATACAAAACCCCATCATCAGCTTGGGCAGAAATATCGCTATGGTCCCCGGCACGGAAAATGTCAAGCTGTGGCATACGGTCGCTTTCATGCCAGGGGTAACCCCCCAAGGTTTTAAGGTTAAGAGATTGTATCCCAATGGCAAAATTCTCCCCGCGGACTACCCCTACCGTTTCGCCAATAATTTTATCAATTGTGGTTGGATAAGGTCCCCAAACAATAAGATCAACCTCATCGGCTTGGCTTAGAGCAATAAGTTCGAAAGTGATATGAGATGTTTTTTTAGTGACTTTGATTTGAGCTTCTCTGTGCTGTCCAAATTCCAAGTACAGGGTGTCTTTATTTATTTTGGCAGCACGCGGTTTTTGATAGACCCCTTCAACCCTAAGAGACATAAACGGAGCCAGTGAGTCTTGAGCTAGGTAATTTTTTCCCGAACCAAGGTCCGTAAGGGCCATGAGGTTACCCCTATTGCTGAGCTGGAGACTAAAACCGGAAGTTGAAAATTCTGCAATGGGGTCTTCGTACTGGAGTGAACAAGATTTTAAAAGGAGGAAAAAAATAAAGAGTATTAAAAAACACTTTTTCATATTGCCGTTATAAAAAATTTAAAGAAGAAAATTAGGGGTAAGGTAAAGGATTATTTTGTGATTATTTAAAGGTAATATCTCCAATTTAACATTAATAATGATCAAAAGTTTCATTAATTAAAATAAACAAGTATAAAATTTACTTTTGACTGGTATTTTATGTCATTTGTTGCGATTAGATATTTTATTCTTATTTATTTTAGTTTTGCTAAGTTTTAGTTTTTGTTTTGAAAAATAAATTTTTAAACATAAAATTTCTTGATCTGATCCCAATAAGAGCTATTTTATTGCCTCTTGTTTTTTTATTTACGTCCACTTTTTTACTGTCCCAAACAAACTATTACGTCGCAAAAAATGGCTCAAACTCAAATTCTGGTACATCCATATCTAGTCCTTTTCTAACTATTTCTCATGCAGTTTCTCAAATTAATCCTGGAGATAAGGTATACATCAGAAGAGGTACTTATCATGAGGAGATTATCATTGATAATATTGACTCAACTAGCGGAAATGAAACTTTAATTTCAAACTATAACAATGAACAAGTCATAATTGACGGAACAATATCTGTAAATGGTTCCTGGAGTGATGACACTATTGGAGGTGTAGCAGTTAAAAAAATTGAAAACTTTTCAGAATCCATTTCCCAACTTTTTGTTGGGAATAACCAGATGGTAATGGCAAGATGGCCTAATGCTCAATTTGATGATTTATCAATTTATGACCATGATAATTGGGCTCATGGAGAAGAAACGGGAAGTACAGACGGATCTTTTCTAATTGATGAATCGTATGATGACCCGGGTTCACTGAGTCTGGCTAATTCCATTGGTATTTTAAATGTTGGGTCATTTAGAACATTTAATAGAGAAATAGCAACACACACTCAGCAAGTTGGAGATGACATTATTACCTATACCACCCCAATTGGTGAAAATGGAATAGGTGCTGGATTATCAGATAATGGGGAATTAAAAGACAAACATCATTACTTCTTCTTCGAGGGTAAAAAAGAATTTATTGATGTAGAAAACGAGTGGTATTTGGATACAACCAATGATGAGCTTTATTTATATCCTCCAAATGGAGTTGATTTATTTCAAACCCCAATTAGAGGAAAAATCAGGGATTACTCCTTAACAATAGCTGGGAGTGAATATTTAAAAATTAATGGCTTAACGTTTTTTGCCACAACAATTCATGCAAGAGGGAGTAATAATCTGGAAATTTCTGAGTGTAATTTTTACTATCCCTCTCACTCCAAAAGAATGCTCGGAGATTTGTCGGGAGCCAATGCGACAACATTTGGAACAGGATCTGGAAATACGGCCAGGGTGGATTCATCAACAGTAAGTGGCTGTTTGTTTATTGATACCGAGGGAGAAGCACTTATAATCAGGGGAGATAATAATACAATTAAAAATTCATATTTCAGGAACATAGATTGGTCGGCCACTGAATTAAATGGACTGATGGTATCAGTATTCATTGACGGGACGGGAAATACTTTTACTGGTAATGAAATATATCACACAGGAGCCTCAGCAACCGTTTGGCCAGGAGAGCAGTCAATTTTTTCATATAATATAGTATCAAGTACCGGTCATGCTCAATCTGATGGATCGGTTTTTCAGGGTACGAAAAATTATGTTTTTGGCTCTGAGGTACACCACAATTTTGTTTATGATACGGAAAAATATGCTTTTAGGTATGATGCCCCTGGAGGAGATGCTGCACAAGCGGGAAGCTTTGGGGTTATGCACCACAATATTGCAGACAATACCCTAGGTCTAATGATTAAGGGTAATAATCAAATTATTGCTCATAATACGGTTATAAACACTATCAGTAACAGAAATGACATAATTATTTTAGCAGAGGACTGCTCCAATACAAACACTTGGCTCTACAATAATTTAGCTGAAAGAATTGGTTCCCATAGAAGTGATGTCTTATTCTCAGCTCCATTAAATGGACCAATGCCAATTGGAACAGAAGGTTATATAGAAAATGGAGATGATTGGGAGGTTTGTGATTCTAATGATGGTGCTCTATATTCTGGAACTGGAACTGGAAGCTCTACTGGGAATATGGATTCAATTAATGTTTCTAGGCCTGGCATTGGATATAATTCAAATGTTGAGAATTTAATTGATTATAACCCTGGGGATGGTAAAACAATTTCTGATTACCAACCTATTAGTAACGAAATCATCGATCAAGGTGTTTCATTAACAAACACTGTTTCTACATCTCTAACTGAAAGTGACCAATTAAATTCTATTGTTCCTCATACCCCAGTTGGATCTGGAACTGATATTGGTGCTATTGATGGAAATTCGCTTTGGACTCCAGGAGTTCAGGGATGGATACCGCAGCAGAGTATAAACCTAGAAGATATATTTTATAACCCTGGAATTATTGAATCAAATCTTCTATTACACTTTGATTTTGCAAATTCAACATCATATTCTGGCTTCGGCAACCAAGTTTATGATCTATCAAATAATTACTTTCATGGAGAACTAAACGGTAATCCTAGTATGGTAAATAATCATGGAGGAGAGATAGATCTTGATGGTACCGATGATTATATACAATTAAATGACCCTTTTTCACTCCAAGATCACTCTATTGAAATGTGGATAAAAATGAAAGATAATGGAAATGATTTTTTATGGGACGCAAGAGATGATAATGATGATGGATATGTTTTACACTATAACTCAGGTTACAAATACCATATTAACAATGAAGTCATAGAAAATTCCCAATCTCACTTAAATCAGTGGGTACAAGTTGTCGCATCCTACAATGGCGAAAAGTCAAGGATTTTTATTAACGGACAAAAAGTTGAGCAATCTAACAGTATTAATAAATTTATAAATACTACTACAAATGCAAGAATTGGTGCAAGAAGTCACACCTCACCCGACTATCATCTGAAGGCAGAAATTGGAATTGTCAGGTTTTATAATCAAACCCTATACAGTGCTGATGTTTTGCAAAACTATAATGCTAACGCAGCAAGATTTGGTCTAACATCTACCCCAGTATCCCCTACATCTATTGATATTACCCAACCAATTCCAACTAGAGGACTGCAACTCTATCTTGATTCAACTAAATCTGATTCCTATCAATCTGGAAGTAATACATGGTTTGACTTAAGTGGAAACGATTATGATTTCACAGTCTCAGGAAACCCCCCATTTGATTCATCTATAAACGGAGGAGTTATCAATTTTCAAGCAGGAGGTGATTATGCGACAAACAATTCTGATCCAATTTTAAATATAAATTCTTACACAAAATTTGCTGTATTTAATCCACTTGCAGCTACTTCAAACAACATTATATCAGGAGGTGACGATTCAAGACATGCTTTTTATATGGCTGGTCTAACAGATCAGTTCCTTGTTGGACACACTGTTAATGGTAGTTGGGTGTGGCCGGTGAAATATGAATCAAATGGAGGAGCATCAATATTGAATATTTGGAATATTGGAACAGTTACTTTTAATACTGATTCAGGAATGGATTTATACTATGGTGGAAATCTTGTTGATTCTGACTCTTCAGCTACCGGTGTTCCTGATCAGACATCACCAAGAGTTAATATTGCTAGATATAACAATAGCGATTACTTCACAGGATATATCCCTGTCGCCATTATTTATGACAGAAAACTTTCAAATCTTGAGGTAAATAGCCTAAGTAACCACTTTGCCTCGAGGTATGGATTGTCTCGTTCTAATACTTCCTCTCTTACCATAGATGAAGGAGTTCCAATTAATTCAATATTAGCGGACCTTAGTGCGACTGATCCGGATTCAACACAATTTATTTATGAACTTGTTAGTGGTGATGGAGTAAATGATCAACACAATTCATCTTTTACAATTTCAGGAACTCAGATTATTGTAGATCAAATAATATCATTTGATAATACCCCCTTGATGAATATTAACCTGAAGGTTACAGATGAATCAAATAATAGTCTAACTCAATCATTTGTTATCTATGTAAATGACTTAAACAGAGCACCTACTGATATTGGTATTTCATCAACTACATTTTTAGAGAGTGTTTCTGCTAGTTCAACTATTGCAACACTATCTGCTGTTGACTCTGATACAAATGATTCACATGTTTTTTCCCTTATTAATGGTGATGGATCTAATGACGCTGATAATTCAAGTTTTACCATTAGCGGAACTAGTTTAATAATTAACTCCACTGCTGATTATGAAACGAAAACGAGCTATAATCTATATATCAATGTCAATGACGGGGTAAATGATTTTGCTAAGGCCCTTACTGTTAGTGTCATTAATGTTAATGAAGCACCATTCGACCTTGGGTTTTCAAATTTAAACCTTGAATATTTAATTGTTGCAGGTGGTGGTGGTGGTGGATATCGTCATGGAGCTGGTGGAGGTGCTGGTGGATTATTAACAGGTACTTTTTCAGTATCTGCAAACAAAACCTTTGACGTAACAGTTGGTCAGGGAGGTGCAGGAGGAAATGGATCAACCAAATCTGGAAGTAATGGAGTTAACTCTGAATTATTTGCAGATGGAATTACTACTCTTACGGCAATTGGTGGAGGTGGAGGAATTTCTTATGACTCAGGAGGTTTGGGTGGAGGACAAGGAACTGGTTTAGATGGTGGGTCTGGTGGTGGCGCATCTTATAGAAATAATTCTAATATAAGTGGTGGCTCAGCAACTCCAGGTCAAGGCCACAACGGAGGTAATATCATTAGTAGTTCTGGTTATTATAATCATGCTGGTGGAGGAGGTGCTGGAGGTGTCGGTGGAGACGGAACATCAACAAGAAGAGGAGACGGAGGTATTGGGATTGAGTCCTCAATTACTGGAACAGCAACATATTACGCCGGTGGTGGTGGAGGCGGGAGTCACAACCCTGTACCAAGTTCTGGAGGAGGTGCTGGAGGCCTAGGTGGCGGTGGTGCTGGTGGAACAGCTGGACAGAGGAGTCCTGGTGTGTCAGGAACTCCAAATACTGGTGGAGGTGGTGGAGGCGCATCAACTACTGACAGTGGAAGTTCAAGCGGAGGAGCTGGAGGTTCTGGAATAGTTGTGCTAAGGTATTTGGGTACTCCTAACGCCACAGGTGGTACGATCACACAAAGTGGTGGGTATACAATACATTCCTTTACTGATGTAGGAACCAATAATTTTACAATCACAGGAGGGGGGACAGTCACAACAACAGCAAGTATAGACGAGGGCTCTGCTATTGGAACTGAAGTTGCCATACTTACTGCTACAGATTCTGACAGTATCAATCTAACCTTTAGTCTAGTAGCAGGTGATGGTACTAATGATCTACATAATTCATTTTTTACCGTATCAGGGACTCAACTTTTAGTTGCAAGTTCAGATATATCTTATGATACTGATACATTGTTAAATGTAAACCTTCAAGTATCAGATCAAGATAATAATTTTACAAGAGCCTTTCAGATAGTGGTTAATGATTTAAACAGAGTACCTACAGACATTGGGCTTTCATCAACTACAATTTCAGAGAGTGTGTCAGCTAGCTCAACCATTGCCACGCTATCTGCTGTTGACTCAGACACAAGTGATACTCATATTTTTACTCTAATTAGTGGAGATGGATCCAATGATGCTGATAATTCAAGTTTTACCATCAGCGGAACTAGTTTAATAATAAACTCCACTGCAGATTATGAAACGAAAACAAGTTATAATCTGTATATCAATGTCAATGATGGGGTAAATGATTTTGCTAAGGCCTTTACCGTGAGTGTTACAAATATTAATGAGTCTCCTAGCGATCTTGGATTTTTAAGTAATGGTCTTGCAATTCCAAACAATGGTTTGATTTTATATTTGGATGCCTCAAATTCAGATTCATACCCCGGTAACGGAAATACTTGGTTCGATTTAAGTGGACAAAATGCTCATGCTGAGGCAACCACCCTTCCCCCATTTGGTCTTAATGGAGCTCAAATCAATAACTTTGATTTTAGTGCCAATGGTCATGGTTTTAATAGTGTGGATTTAAGCCAAGAATATAGAGACCTGATAGTTATTAAAAAATTAGAGACTGGAGGAAGTGTAAAAACCGTTTTCGGTCATTACGATTTTCAAGATGATTCTTTTAGAATTAACCAAGGTGAAGTTAAAGTAGAAGATTCTTTTGACACTAATGATTGGCAATATGGATCTACCTCAGATGTCTTTGTAAATGGATCATTTATAACACAAAACACCAATTTGCTTAACCAATGGGTATTTGTTAGAACCTATCGTTCAAATAATGTAGGTTTTGGAAATAGTTTTAGATATGAGATTTCAAAAGGTCATGGTGGGGGAGCAAGATCTTACAGAGGAAAAATCAATCTGATATTAGCATATAACAGAAAATTAACCAATCAAGAGGTTCAAGATATATATCAAACTTTATCTCCAAGATTAAGTGGAAATCAAACGACCGTTACTGTTTCTCAAACCTCTGTTGACGAGGAGCTACCAATCGGAACTCTTGCGGCTACCCTGACAGCAGTCGATTTAGATACGACCAATCTAACTTACAGCCTCGTATCAGGAAATGGGACTAATGATCTGCATAACTCACTATTTACTGTTTCTGGCACCCAGCTATTAGTAGGCGGAAATATTGATTATGAGACCAACTCAACACTAAACATCTACGTTCAAGTATCCGATGGAGAAAATATTTATCAAAGAGCAATGTTAATTAACGTAAATGATATTAAAGAAACTCCATTGATTCAGGTAAGTGACATTGTAAAAACATTTGGTGAATCAGACTTTAATTTAACAGCAACTTCAAGCAGCACAGGGGCCTTTACATATACCATAGCAGATGCAAATGTAGCCACCG
>JBMTKF010000014.1:0-52353 GCA_049439205.1 Flavobacteriaceae bacterium
TGGTAGCTCAGCTGGTAGAGCATCTCCCTTTTAAGGAGAGGGTCCTGGGTTCGAGCCCCAGCCAGGTCACTTTTTGCGCACATGGCGGAATTGGTAGACGCGCCAGGTTGAGGGCCTGGTGGGAGTTATATCCCGTGGAAGTTCGAGTCTTCTTGTGCGCACAATACCCTTTTTTAATAATTTTTTGTTGTTAATTAAAATAATATCACTAGATTTGTTTAAGCTTTTGCTTATGAAGTTTGAACAATATGAGTAGGGTAAAAAGTAACTTCTCCATTAAAGATCTTGAAAATATTTCAGGGATTAAGGCCCACACTATTCGTATTTGGGAAAAAAGATACGAATTATTAAGTCCAGAAAGAACTGATACCAATATTAGAAGATACAGTCTTTCCAATCTTCAAAAACTCTTAAATATAACCCTGCTTTACAATCACGGATTTAAGATTTCCAAAATTGCAAGCCTTGACCAAGAGGAAATTCCAATCATGGTTAGAGAAATTGCATTAAAATCAAATTCTGAACAAGTATCCATAAACGCCTTGAAATTGTCTATGGTTAATTTTGATACAGTTTTATTTGATGCAACTTTCGAGGAAATCATCTTACATAATGACTTTGAATTTGTTTTCATCAACATTTTTATGCCCCTGATGAATGAATTGGGAATTTTGTGGCAAACCAATGCTATCAGTCCCTCCCATGAACATTTTATCACCAACCTCATCAAGCAAAAGATTCATATTCAGACGGAATTAATCCAAAAGGAATATATCCCGCAGCATAACAACAAAATATTTGTATTATATCTGCCAGAAGATGAAATACATGAATTAGGTATTTTATTTTTAAACTATTACATTATTAAATTAGGATACAGGACTATATTTTTAGGCCAGTCTCTTCAAATAGAAAGTTTACAAACTTTATTAAGTTTTAATGCTGATCTATGTTTCGTAACTTATTTGACAGTCGAGCCTAACAAAGACATAATTGACCAATATTTTGATGATTTTTACAGTAGAATTTTGAAAGATAGTCAAGCTTGTTTGGCTATTATGGGACCCCAACAAGTCAATATTGACTTGATGAGGTTACCAAAAAATATTCATCTTTTTAAAACTTTAGATGCTTTCAAACAAGAATTTTTGGAAACATCCATTTTTGTTTGATTCTTCGGTTATTTAGTGTTTTTTCTTAGATTTACTAAACAATTAATTTGTTCAAAAGCCTGTTGACGTGAAAAATCATTTTGACGCCGTTTCTTATGAATGTAGCAAATTGGTTACCCAGCGCTATAGCACATCTTTTACCTTAGGAACCAGAATGCTTGCAAGCAAGTATAGGAAACATATTTATAACATATATGGGTTTGTAAGATTTGCAGACGAGATTGTTGATAGTTTTCACAATTATGATAAAAAGGAACTGCTAACAAGGTTTGAAAATGATCTAAAACATGCATTGAATAATAAAATCAGCTTGAATCCCATTCTCAACTCATTTCAATACACCGTTCACAATAACAACATTCAACAAGAATTGATCGAGGCATTTTTAAAAAGTATGAAAATGGACTTAGACAAACAAAAATACAGTACTAAGGAGGAGTATCAAGAATACATATACGGATCTGCAGATGTAGTTGGTCTGATGTGTTTGAATGTTTTTGTAGAGGGAGATGAAGAGAAGTTTCATCTTTTAAAGCCTAGAGCAATGGCTTTGGGAAGTGCTTTTCAAAAGGTCAATTTCCTTAGAGATCTAAATTCAGATTTTGAACTTTTGGACCGCACCTATTTTCCAAATCTAGATCTCTCTGATTTTGATGAAAAAAGTAAAGTCTCTATCATTACTGATATTGAAAAAGATTTTGATCATGCACTAGAGGGTATTTTTATGCTCCCAGAAAGTGCTCGTTTGGGAGTTTATACCGCTTATAAATACTATAGGAAGTTACTATACAAACTTAAAAATACTCCTTCAAGTAAAATCCAGACTGCGCGAATACGTATACCCAATTATCAAAAATTGACTGTATTAGCACAATCTTATCTCAAATTTCACTTAAACCTTCTTTAAATGGATATACTTCTGTGGGTAGCAATTTTATGTATTACATTTTTGATAATGGAATTTATGGCCTGGTTCTCTCACAAATACATAATGCACGGTTTTTTATGGGTACTTCATAAAGATCACCACAAAAAAGATCACAAATCTTGGTTTGAGCGCAACGACCTATTCTTTATTTTTTATGCTGTTGTCAGCACTTCTTGTGTAATCATATGGGGGGAATACAATTTTTGGGCAGGGTTACCCATAGGCATTGGTATATTTATATATGGCCTTACTTATTTTTTGGTACACGATATCTTTATTCATCAACGTTTCAAATGGTTCAGAAATACCAACAGTCGATATGCCAAAGCAGTTAGAAGAGCCCATAAAATTCACCACAAACATATAGAAAAAGAAGGGGGAGAATGTTTTGGAATGCTTTGGGTACCAATGAAATACTTTAAAAACTAGTTAATTTTCCTCCAATTATTGTTGAATTCACAATCATAGAAGTCACTGTTCAGGCTAATATATGTCGATTCAATTTTTTCTTCCATCCATTTTTTGATGGCTTGAAGCTTCTTTTCTTTGAGGGCTAATTCCTTTATTTTAACATAATCCTTAGAGTAATCAGCAACGTGCTCATCATATCGATTTGTAACCTTTAGAATTTTATATTTTTTTAGTCCAGAACGGTCTTCCTCCAAAAATGGGACAGATAACTCTTCATCTTTTAGATCTCTGATTTGATTATATAGTAAAGCATCCATTTTTGTCAATTCAAATCTTTTATCACCTGTCGTAGGGTTGATAATGGCCCCTCCATTTAGACGAGTTTCTTTTTCACTTGAAAATTGAAAAGCGGCGTTTTCAAAAGTAATTTCCTTATTAATGATCCTAATCCTTAGGGTATCAAGAAGTTTTCTAGCTACTTCCAATTGTTCTTCATCAACCTTGGGGGTTAAAAGAATGTGTCTAATGTCGACCTCTTGACCTCGGATTTTTTCAACAAAAAGTATATGCCACCCAAAGTCTGTTTTGAAAGGATCTGAGATTTGTCCTTCTTGCATACTAAAAGCAATATCTCTAAATTCTTTGACCATCCTAGGTTTTTTTCTGTGCAATGTATATTTTCCCCCGCTAGATCGAGAGCCTGGATCTTGGGAATATAGAACTGCTTTGGAAGAAAAACTCATACCTCGCTCTTCCACATCAACCTTAAAAGATTTAAGTTGATTTATAATCCTCTCTTTTTCTGATTCAGATACTTTGGGTTCCATGACTATTTGGGAAATTTCCAACTCTGTCCCAAAGGTAGGGAGTTCGTTGAATGGAATTTGCTTAAAAAAACTTCTAACTTCCTCAGGAGTGATCTCAATTTCATCAACAATTTTAGACTGCATCATCGATGAAAGTTTTTGAATTTTATTGATTTGGAACAACTCATCTCTGAAGGACAATTCATCAGGCTTTTTATAAAACTCTAAAACTTTTTCGATACTTCCTAATTGATCAGTGAAATAATCAATACTTTGATCAACATAATCATAGATTTCCTGGTCACTTACTTCCAAACTATCTTGCACGGCATTGTGTGCATAGAGCTTATCCTCCATAAGTTTACCCAACAACTCACAGCGAGTTATATTTTTGGAAGAAATTCCCTGTGACTCCATTTCGACAATTGCTTTGTCTATATCTGATTCGAGAATAACATAATCACACACAACTGCCGAAACCCCATCTACTTTTATTCTTTGGGGTTTTATAGAAAGATTCGCTTGAGCACATAAATTAAAAGTAATTGTTGATAAAAATATGTATAATATATTGGCTGATAATATCTTAGTATTTTTCAAATTTTTTAGTTTTAATAGCGTCTTGTAAAATTTCATTATCAAATGATCTCAAAAATTTAAGTTTTCTTTGGTTAAATACTATATCTCTGATGGTATTTTCCACATAGGAAACAGGAGCAACACTTCCCCGCTCCAATCGTTCAACCAACTTAAACAAATATAAAGCTAAACTATCTTTCACTTCGTAATAGTCAGTTTTTTTTAATAGCCGTTCTAGTTTATGATCACTTAAACTGCTTAATTTTTTTCTAATTTCAACTTGATTAAGCCAAATAGAATCTGATAAAAAATAATTGGAAAACTGAAAAGAAAGAGAATCCAGAAATCGAACATCTTCAATCTGGAATCTTTTAAATCGAATACTTATTTCTTTACGATCAACATTATCCAATGGAAGGGAAATATGTCTTATCCTGTAAATAGGCTCTTTAAGTAAAAAATTCTGCTTGTTTTTTTTGTAAAAAGAGTCAATCAAAGATTTTGTCATTAACGTATCCATAGTTGATTTAAGAACAAACTCTCTGTAGGCATTTATGAATAGTCGGTATTTGTATGCATTAATCAAATCGATTAGTTCAGAAATTTTTTCCTCCGGAAGGTTGACCAAAGACTTTTCGTATAGTAATTTTTTCCGAGCCCAGTTGTTAATAAAATCAGAAACCATAATTATACTGTCCTGCTCAGAAGTGAATGTCTTAAAGTTACGCTCGATATCAGAAAGATAGAGATAGTGATTTTCTGCACGAGCTATCAGGCGATCTTGAGCAGATGTAGTGATGGAGTCGCAAGATTTTAAAAGCATCAAAAAGCAACCTAAAAATACCGAACTCAAAAAAAATATTGAATTAATCGATTTCATAGCGATGTGAAAGTATTAAAAAGAAATATTTCATTATTTATTAACAATTAAATTTATTATTCTTAATAAAGTTTATAAATAGATGATTTACAATTATTTAACATGTTAATATTTTTTTGATATTATTAATATTTTTTGTAAATTGCACTAAAATTAAGGGAAGTGAAAAACAGTTTATTCTCTTTATACTTTTTATTACTTTCTTCAGTTCTTCCCATAACTGAATCAAATTCCTCCTCTACTCTATCTATTCAACAGACAGATCATTTCAATGACGAACTTAATATAATTTATCAAAATAATACCATTCTAATTAAGGGTATTCGTGTCAATGGAAACCTCAAGATCTATTCAATTATTGGCAACATGATCATGGAAATGAACGTACAAGATTTTTCTAAGGTAGTAGTTCCAATAAATTTAGAACGTCAAAATCTCTATATCATAAGAATTGAAACCACAGATAACAGAGTATTTACACACAAAATTGTTGCGCATTGATTAAGGGCTGTAATTAGGAGCTTCTTTTGTAATACTTATGTTGTGTGGATGACTTTCTTTTATTCCAGACGCCGTTATGGTAACAAACTTTCCTTTTTCTTGTAGAGTTTTAATATCTTTTGTGCCACAATAACCCATCCCTGCTTTAAGTCCTCCAATAAATTGGTGAATACTTTCGTTCAAATCTCCCTTGTATGGAACTCTACCTACAATTCCTTCAGGAACTAGTTTTTTGATGTCATCCTCAACATCCTGGAAATATCTGTCTTTACTACCTTTTTTCATCGCCTCTACTGAACCCATACCTCGGTAGGTCTTGAATTTTCTACCCTCAAAAATTACTGTTTCCCCAGGGGATTCTTGAGTTCCGGCCAAAAGAGATCCCAACATAACTGAATCTGCTCCCGCAGCAATAGCCTTGGGTATATCTCCGGTATATCGAATTCCTCCATCGGCAATAATAGGGATATCAGATCCTCCTAGGGCATTATAAACCTCAGTTATAGCAGAAAGTTGCGGGTAACCCACCCCAGCTATTACCCTGGTAGTACAAATAGATCCGGGACCTATTCCCACTTTCACTGCGTCTGCCCCAATATCAGCAAGATATTTGGCTGCATCTGCAGTAGCAATATTACCTACTACAATATCCAAATCTGGATAGGTTTCCTTTACTCTTTTTAGAGCTGCAGCAACTCCTTTTGAATGTCCGTGAGCAGTATCAATGACTATTGCATCCACATTAGATTTGACCAAGGCTGATGTTCGTTCTAACAAATCAGCAGTCACACCAACAGCAGCTGCTACACGCAACCTGCCCAATTGGTCCTTATTTGCATTAGGCTTGGCCATGTGTTTGGTTATATCCCTAAAAGTGATTAAGCCAACCAAAATATTATGGATATCGACTACCGGCAGTTTTTCTATTTTGTGGTTTTGTAGGATTACCTCTGCTTCTTCCAGAGAGGTTCCCTCATTAACAGTAATAAGGTTTTCGGATGTCATTACTTCTGATATGGGGCGAGCGTGATTCTTTTCAAAACGCAAATCGCGATTAGTAACGATTCCCAACAATCGATTTTGTTCGTCAACAATAGGAATTCCACCGATTTTGTATTTAGCCATATTCTCTTTGGCATCTTTGACAAGAGAATCAATGGTCAAAACAACAGGATCAATTATCATTCCTGATTCCGCTCTTTTTACCGTTCTTACTTTGTTTGCCTGCTCCTCAATAGTCATGTTTTTGTGTAACACGCCAATCCCGCCCTCTTGAGCCATTGCTATAGCCATTCGACTCTCTGTAACTGTATCCATAGCCGCTGATACAATGGGGACATTTAAAGTAATATTTCTTGAAAAACGAGAGCTTATGGAAACCTCTCGTGGAAGAATCTCTGAAAAAGAGGGGACTAATAACACATCATCGTATGTGAGGCCATTACCAAGAAATTTATCGGAGGAAATCATGTGCAATTAATTATAAATTAATTGCATACAAATATACGAAATTTTAATATCCAAACAATTCACTTAAAACTAATAATAGTTTAAATTAAACGATTTATTAGGTTAATTTTGGTTTTAAATCTGATAGAAAACTTTAATCTATAATGAAAATACTAAACCTGAATATATTCCAAAAGGATGACCGGGTCTAATACCTGCCGGAACATTTGAAACAATATATTTATGATTTAATAAATTAATAATTTTCAAATTTAAGCTAATGTTCTTGTTAATTTTATGAATAATAGATAAGTCAAAAACTAAATTTGATTGGATTTTGTCTTCATGTTGACTATTTGTATAGAAGCTTCCATTATAATTTACACTTAAGTTAACTTCCGATTTACTGTATTTAATTGATAAGTTTGAATTAATCTGATGCTGGGGAATAAATGGTATAAAATCTCCATTTGAGACATTACCCCAAATTCCAACATTACTTTCAAAGTTTGACAAAAACTTTGCGTTAGTATATGTGTAGGATAGGGAAAAAGGTAAATCTAGCTTTTGATTCCTATAAAAATTACCATCTATGAAAAATTCAAATCCATTCACTAATGCTTTACCTGCGTTAAAAGGATCTAATTCTCCTGTCCCTCCGGATGCTGCAAGATCACTTCCTAAAAGATTTTTATAATTGTTCTGATATAGTATAAATTCTCCTCTGATTTTATTTAAAGAAAATCGAGTTCCCAATTCCATATTTGTACTATTCTCAGGCCTCTGTCCAGAAGAATTACCTGGGGGAGAAAAGCCTCTATGAATGCCTCCGAAAACTGAAAAATTCATATTTAGTGTATAATTCATACCAACCCCTGGAATTAAAGTTGAAACATTGTTTTCTCTCGTTGATAAATTAGATTCATCCCTTTTAGGATTTGATTTACCGTAATCATGTCTTTGAAGATTAATTGATTCGAATCTTAATCCAGGTGTAAAAGTAAATCCTCTATATTTATATTTATACATAATATAAGAGGACATAGCATTAGCAGATGAAATTCTATTTCCTTGATCACCCTTAGAACCTAATGATTTTAGCCCCATAATTCCCCCAAATATGAAGTAACTATCCTCCCACTGAAAACGATCCTCTTCATCATAATGTATTCTGATTCCAATTTCCAAATCATTAAATGAGTCACCTTTTCCATACCAGTGATAATCAATTTTTGTCTGAATACCTTGTGATAAATATCTCCTATTATTTGCTTTAACTTTTAAATAATTATCTTCACCAGCAATTATCCCTTTTGAAAATAAGTAATGGTTTTCGTATAAAGCTGGATCTCCAATAACCTTAGAAATCTTTTGAGATTCACCATTAAAAACTATATCATCGAGTTTATACCAATTTCTACGAAAAAAATTGTTGTATGCACTTGTTGTTACTTTAAAATTATTCGAAAAATCAATTACATATGAAATCAAATATTGATTTTTATATGCAATCATATTATCTTTTTGTGTAGATGGATACCTACTAAAAGGTTTAGAATTATAATCAGTCTTGGTCAATCCTAAATATGTTTCATTTGAAATCTCGTCATAGTTTTGAAATTTAAATTCTAGTGTATGTTTCGTATTGTATTTTTTAAATAAATCTATTTTAAATTTTAATAGAAACTCGTTAATATCAAAACCGGTATTTCCTCCCTCTTTAATTGTTTTAAAACCATCTGAATTAAAATTTAGATATTCCAACAAATACCCAAAGGTCTCATTAGTATTTGAAATCCTGGATACAAGCTTACCTGACTTAAAACTACCGTAACTATTTTCTATACCAATATTTAAAGAATCTGATATTTCAGAAGAGACAAAATTTATTACACCACCCGTAGTATTTGGACCGTATTGAATTTGACTACTTCCTTTTAACACCTCTACAGCAGACATTCTCGCCACAGATGGAAAATAGTAAGCAGAGGAAGCGCTATAAGGTGCAGGAGCGGCCAGTATACCATCTTCCATTATTGTAATTTTGGAACTCCTTTCAGGAGAAGTTCCTCTTAGACTAATATTTGGTCTCAACCCAAAACCGTCTTCCTCATAAACCGTTACACCCGGTATCTTATCGAGTACCCTGTTAATATCAATATCACCAAATTTGTTTAATTCAGCTTTCGATAGATAAAAAGACGAACCAGTTCTATTTTTTGAGGCAAATTTATTTCCCAGGATTGTATTACCATCTAAAACAACTTCATCCAACTTTGTTATTGAGTCATTTATAATTTCAATTTTTTGATTTTGCGAATTAACTTTAAAAAGAATAAAAAGCAGTAGAAGAAAAATTCTATAATTCATTTTATATTTTTATTTAAACTAATAAAATGCAAATATATATTATTTTTAATTAATCTAAATAAGAATATTTATTTTATTACATAACTATAGATTCAGATTTTATGAAAGAGTAAAAAAATTGAATTTAGTAACTACCTATTTATTTTAGATAAATAAAACGTTCAAGTCTCTTTAACTCTTTTTTATCTACATACTTGCTTAGCTCACGCCTAAATTGTTTAATATTTTTGTAAGGTCTGTATTCAATGAATTCATGAGCTATTTTGTCACCAATTCCAGGTAAAATTTTAATATCTGATTCTTTAGAAGTATTAAGTTCTATTGGAACAAATACATAATTTAGATATCGAACTACTTCACTATCATCAACGTATTTTCCAATCTCTCGTTTAAATTCCTCAATGCTTGAATAAGGTCTATACTCAATGAATTCATGAGCTATTTTTTTTCCAACTCCTGGAATCATTTGAAAATCACTTTCATTTGCTGTATTTAGGTTTAACGGTAAAAAAACTTTTTTAAAAAGTTCTTCTTTATTATGCGAATCTAATAACAATATAAGTTTCGAAAAATTTAAAAATGGCTGATTTGCTAAAATTTTATTTACTAAATCTGATGATATGCCTAAGTCAAGTAAATCTGACTCAGATACAAGGTTAAAATTTAAAACGGACTCAACATTATCTTGCTGATACTGAATGGTATTATTTGTTTTGTCTTTTGAGGATGATTTATTATAACAAGAAAATAATGTTATGTTTATTATTAATAAATTTATTATTACACTGATGTTTTTTTTCATTTTTTTTTAATTAATGTTAATACATATGAATATCCAACCATAGCCAGTAAAACCAGATTTAGTGGAGCCAGGGCGGGAAGTGCTCCTGAAAGACTTTCAATAAACAGATCCAAGCTATTGTATGTAGGGTTCATTTCTTTTTCAAATTCATAATTGGAATTAAGATGCAGAAAAACTCCAGATATACCAGCTAGAGAAATTACAAATAATGATAATTTAAAAAGGATAATTGTAAGTTTAGAAACCCTGAAATAGAGCATAATTAAACTAGTTAATGAAATACCTATGCAAAAAATTGGAATTATTTGAATAGTATCTTCATAGTGTTTTATCAAATACAATTCCATTAAACTTCCAAGCAAAAAGAATACCAGAGTATATAAAATGACAAACTTTAAACTGTGAAATCTATTTTTGATTTTATTGTAATCCATAGTTAATTCAAATTTACAAATGAATCACATTAAATAAAATTTATTTAGAAGAATTCTAAATAAATTAGGCTAATTAAATTTGAAAATTTAGAAAAAATAGAAGAGGTTTAGAGAAACCTTTTATTTAGATTTTGATCAGGGATCATGCAGTATTCTTTTTTTCCAAAAAGTCGATATCTATTTCTCGAAATAAACTTATAAATGCCATCTCTAAGTTTTACAGGTAGGTGCTTGATGATTCTTGACAGTAATCTGTTAAACCCACCAATCTTAAATAAAATTGATACAATTGCATTTGATTCTTTAAGAAATCTTCCCTCAGTGAGAAAAATAATTGTTTCAAAATCATACTTGATTTTGTTTTTCGTTAGGAAATTTGTGGAAAACTCAGATTGTAGACTTGAAAAATAAAAAACAGCATCCCGATCATTAATAACGACATACTTTACCCAAAAGTTGCAAAAATTACAAACTCCATCAAAAAAAATGATGTTAGATTTATCATTTAAATTGCTGATCATAAATTTTTAATGCATTTTACTACATACTAATATAATGGTACTTAATGGAATGATTGTAACGATTTATAATTAATTTAGCAAATGAAAATGAAGCTGATAAATGATTGAAAATTTAAAAACAGAAATCTCAGAGTACAGAGATCAACTTATGACACATCCCATCTACGGGAACATAAACTCGATTTACAATTTGAAACAATTTATGGAATCTCATGTTTATGCCGTATGGGATTTCATGTCATTGGTCAAAAAGTTACAATTGGATTTGACCACCACTTCCCTTCCTTGGCAACCGCCTACCAACAATTCTGCTGCCAGGCTTATCAATGAAATCGTTTGGGGGGAGGAGACTGATTTGGATAAGCATGGAAATTCGGTCAGTCATTTCGAAATGTACCTAAATGCTATGAAACAGATTGATGCCGACACTCGGGGCATTGAAAAACTTATATCTATTCTAAGAAAAGGAAATGATATTTTTGATGCTATAGATCAAGCAGAACTACCTGCACATGTTGCTGATTTTTTGTATTTCACCTTTCGTAGTATCGAAGAAGGAAAAACCCACAAAATCGCTTCAGTTTTTACTTTTGGTAGAGAAGATTTAATCCCAAACATGTTTATCTCTATGATCAAAAGAATGAATAGAGAAAACGAGCATAGATTTGATCAGATCATCTATTATTTTGAAAGACACATAGAGGTAGACGGTGATTCCCACGGCCCTATGGCACTCGATATGATTAAAAACCTTTGCGGTAAAGACCCCCTTAAATGGGAAGAAGCTATTTCCGCCTCCAAGTCTGCTCTCCAAATGCGAATTAATCTTTGGGATGGTATCAATCTGCAAATCACCCAAAAAGAAAATGCCTTAACATGATTCGATACATATTAATTTTTGTCACTTGCATTAACACTTTACTTAATGGACAATATTCAAAGGTTACTGATTTTGCTCAATCTATTACTGAGCAGGAGCTAAAGGAACTCCTCTACGTCTATGCCTCCGATTACTTTGAGGGGAGAAGAACAGGTAGCAAAGGTCAAAAAATTGCGGTAGATTTCTTAAGAGACCACTATATAGACTTAAATATACAAGCGGCTGAGGGGACTAAAAACTATTTTCAAGAGATGATTTTGAAAGTTGATGGTAAAATGGTCTCAACAGAAAATGTAGCCGCTATAATCAAGGGAAGCGAATTTCCGGATGAATACATCGTTTTAACCTCTCACCTAGATCATATTGGAATTGAGGGCGGACAAATTAACAATGGTGCAGATGATGATGGGTCCGGAACTGTAACCATGCTTGAAATAGCAGAGGCATTACAAATTGCATCAGAAAACGGTTATAAACCCAAGAGATCGATAGTTTTTTTACATGTTACAGGTGAAGAAGAAGGCCTTTTAGGTTCGGCATATTACTCAGAAAACCCACTTTACCCTCTAGAACAAACCATTGTTAACTTGAATATTGACATGATTGGTCGAAATGATTCACTTCACGAAAGTGATGAAGACTATTTATATCTTATTGGATCTGATATTCTCTCTCAGGACCTTCATGATATTTCTATATCTATTAACAAGAAATATTCCAACTTAGACCTGGATTTTCGTTATAATGATCCACTGTTAAAAGTTTATGAAAGAGGCAGGCATTACGCCAATCGTTATTATTACCGTTCTGACCACTACAATTTTGCTAGAAAAGATATCCCTGTAATATTCTATTTTAGCGGTACTCACGAAGATTATCACCTCCCAACTGATACAGTTGAAAAAATTAATTACCCACTACTAACCAAAAGAGCCCGCTTTATTTTTCATACGTTGTGGGAACTAGCTAATAGAGAAGATCGTATTAGACTTAACTCAAACAAGAAATACCTAAACATTGATAAAAACGGCAGGTAACCTGATTAATCTTAGTTCGCTCCAGTAGCCATTAAAATCTGTTGTGGGTAAACAGAACGTTTCAGTTATTTCGTTACGATCAAGAAGAGAATTGCAAGATAATTATAATTTTGGGATTGTAATTTTGAAATATCATGCCTAAAAATATATTTTTTACTATTTTATTTTTGTTAGTACTTCACTCTAACGCTCAGGAAGAGCGTTTTCAAATTGATTCACTTCCTTATGATGCGATTATTAATTCGACACTAGGAGGCAAAAGAATGAAATATTTTGGCAAACTAGACTTTACCTTAAGTCAAGCCTATTTTGAAAATTGGGTCTCAGGAGGGGAAAACGCATTCAATGGAGTCCTGCACCTTGATTATAATTTCAATTATTCTAATAGAAAAGGATGGGTTTGGGACAACAATATGATGATTTCTTTAGGGGGAAACAAAACATCAAGTAGCAAAATCCTAAAAAAAGCTGATGACAGATTTGAGATCAATTCTCAACTTGGAAAACAAATCAACCAATTTTGGAATTACGCAGTTTATTTAAATTTTAAATCTCAATTATTACCCGGTTTCAGATACTTCACAGAGAACGGGGTAGAAAATAAAGAAAAATCAACACGCCTATTTTCTCCTACCATTATGCAGTTTGGTGTTGGATGGTATTATAAAAAAAATGTTAATTCTTGGGTCAACCTATCTCCTTTATCAGCTAGAGGAATTCTTGTGGGTGCTGCATTTACTCGAAATCTGACAGAGGGTCAAAAATATTTTGGTGTTGAAAAAGGAAAAACAACTCTTCTAAATCTTGGAGGATCTATCAATGGTTTTTTTAAGTTATCTATCATGAATAATATCACCATTGAAAATAAATTCAATGTTTACGCTAATTATATTGAAAAAATTCAAAATATTGATTTTGAATTCAATACCATCCTCAGAATGAAAGTAAACAGAAGAATTTCTTCGAATCTGATAACTCATTTCCTTTATGACGACGACTTGATGGGAAGGTTACAAATTAGAGAATTATTTGGAGCTGGACTGAGTATTGACCTGTAATTCCATGACCATGTCATAAAACCAATTCAATTGGTAATAGCTAAGAAATATATTATAAGTCTCCCCCTGACCTCTTGGTTCCAATTCAGTTAAAATATTTTTCTCTTTATGAGCAAATCTCATGTAGGGTTTGTTTATTTTTTTTGTTAGAGGATTTTCCCAATCGGGCTGGGCATAAACCAACTCAAATCCCTGAGACTCAAGAAAATTTTTTGAAATTTTAAGTAAATTTTTAGATTTCTTGAGATTGAGATTGGATTTACTCCAAATAGTAATATGAATCAATTCATCTTCTTCAAAAACTAGAGATCCTCTCCTGAGAATGAAAGTATTGGCATTACCCAAATTAATTGCATTGAATTTCTTTTTGTTTTTCTTAAGCAATGAAAATGCTTCTTTTTTTGACATTTTGTATGTAAAGTCATCAAATAATAAAGATTGCGCATTAATTGTTAATGTTCCAAAAAAAATCATTAAAAAGGATATGGTTTTTTTCATGAAATGCCTACTTAAGTCCATAACGTAAAAATCAGAAACTTCTTATATACTTATTCACCTAAATACATTTAGGTATAATTTCTAATATTTTCAATAAATAGTATCTTAAAATCGTAAACTTAAAAGATCATAGGAATTATTGGTTTCGGTTTGTCACTTATGAAAGACTCTTTAAAATAAAAAAGGTTGCATAAAGCAACCTTTTTTATGGGGGTGGAAGACCGGTTTCGAACCGGCGACCTCTAGAACCACAATCTAGCGCTCTAACCAGCTGAGCTACAACCACCATTAACGGGAGCAAATTTAATCACTTTTTAATTTAATTTATAGTAAGCTATCAAAATTTTCCACAGCAATCAATCGACTAGAAGTATAACCCTCTCCCGAATCCTTAAAAATTAACCTTCCCATATTTTTAGCACGTGATTCAACACTCTCTAAAAAATTAAGAGTACTGATAGGGGTTTGCGGTCCTTTATCATTTTCAATATAAAATTGAGTTTTATACTCCTTAATGGCCCTCATTTTTTGATCCAGAAAACCTGATATATTTACAACAAAATCTGGTGCTAGTTCATCCCACTGTATGTAGTGAAAAACATGATGGGGTCTATATGCAGCCTGCTTCTTACCCATTCCGTCAAAGGTTTCAATACGATCCAATCCACTAAGAAAACAAGCATGACTTACCAAGTCTGAGGCCTTGGCATGATCAGTATGTCTATCTTTAACTGCATTACATAAAACTACAACAGGCTTGAGTTTTCTTAACACTTCAATGACAGCCAATTGATGGTTTTTGTCATTAATGATAAAAGCATCTTCGAAATTCAAATTATGTCTGAAATTGACCCCCAAAATTTTAGAAGCAGCTTTGGACTCCTCAGAACGGGTTTTAGGGGTCCCACGTGTGGCCATTTCACCTCTAGTAAGGTCAATAATACCAACTTTCTTGCCTTGCACAACGGCTTTGGCTAAAGTTCCGCCACATCCTAACTCAACATCATCGGGGTGAGCACCGAAAGCTAAAATATCTAACTTCATAAATGTTAATTTAGAGCCATCACACGATTTTCTATCCAATTGATCACCTCCTCACTCATAGGGGCAGTTCGCGGAGTGATAATTTTTTGAAGTTTACCGTCCTCACCGATTAAGTATTTTTGAAAATTCCAAGATACCTTAGAACTTTTGTAACCATTTTTAAGTGCCTGTGTAAGAAATTGATATATAGGATGCATATTACTCCCAACAACCTTAATTTTACTCATAATTGGGAAAGTAACTCCATAATTTTTCTCACAAAACGAAGCAATCTCTTTGTCACTTCCAGGTTCTTGCCATAAGAAATCATTTGCCGGAAAACCAATAACGACAAAACCACAGTCTTTATAACGGTCATAAAGCTTCTGTAATCCTTTGTATTGTCCAGTCAAACCACATTTTGAAGCAGTATTGACAATCATGATTTTCTTTCCTCTTAAATTTTCAAAATCAAAAATATTTCCTTTAATGTCCTTGACTTTAAATTGATAAATAGTTTGATCCATAGCATTATAGTTTTGGCAAACAACAAGATTATTAATTAAAAAAAATGAAATAAAAAGGCTTAGCTTTTTCATTTTACAAATTTCGACTTTTATTTTGTTAAAAAAAAATCAAAAAAGGTTAAACAGAAAATTAGTGAATTTCAGCCGACAATTGTGACTCTAAAAGTTTTAGACAGATCGGTTGCAACTCATCATAAGAACCAGATTTAACGGCACATTTTCCGGAATAGTGAACAATATAGGCGCATTGTTCAGCTTGTTCATAAGTATGGTTACAATAAGCTACTAGTGTATTAATGACATGATCAAAAGTATTGACATCATCATTGTACAAAATGATCTCATGCTCCCTTTTAACCTTAGTAAGAACTTCTACTTCACTTTCTTTTTCTATTTGTGATTTATTATTACTCATTTTTTTGTAAAATAGGCAGCTACCCAATTTTTTTTTTCTAAATTACTAATAAATCTAAATCCCTCTCCTTCACAAGTATTTTTAATCATCCCCAAATCTTCAACATAAAAACCACTCAACAATAAATCCCCACCCGGAAATAAAATATGCCCGTAATCACCGATTTGTTCTAGAAGCACATTGCTATTTATATTGGCCAAAACCATATCGAAAGTATTTTTGAGTGGAACGATATTTTTCAATTCTGTTTTGGTCTTATGACAATGGTTTAATCTCAAATTCTCATGAGTATTCTCTACACACCAAGGATCATTGTCAACTGCAAGGACAGCCTTCGCCCCCTTTTTTTCTGCTAAAATCCCCAAAACTCCAGTACCTGACCCCATATCCAAGACACTTTTGTTTTTGCAGTTCAGATCCAATAAAATTGAAATCATCATCTGAGTAGTTTCATGATGTCCGGTACCAAAACTCATTTTGGGGGTAATCACTATTTCGAACTCAGCATTTTCAGGGGGATGAAAATCAGCTCTGACAGAGCAACGGTCCCCTACTCTTATGGGTAAATAATTTTTTTCCCACTGAAGGTTCCAATTTTGAGGAGCGATTATTTTCGTTTCCCAATCAATCTTAATCCCTTTGACGTCAAAAATATCAATTTGTGAAAAATCTTTTTTCCGAAAATCCTTTTCAGGGATATAAGCCTTAAAACCATATGGAACATTGACAAAGCTTTCAAAACCTATCAAGCCCATTTGAGCAACCATAACATCTCGCCAAGGGTCTTTTGGGGTAAGCCTAATATCGATTTCCAAATAGGCTACCGCCATTTATGCAGATTGAATGATGACCCTAAAATCCTCTACATTAAGTGAGGCGCCACCGATTAGTCCTCCATCTACATCAGGCTTGGAAAAAATAGCCGATGCATTTGCTGGTTTTACACTTCCTCCGTAGAGAATGGGAACTATATCTGCGAGATTATGATCGTATTTTAAAGAGATCAGATCTCTAATAAAAGCGTGCATTTCCTGTGCCTGTTCTGGTGATGCAGTCTCACCTGTCCCTATAGCCCAAACCGGCTCATAAGCCAAAATGATCTTGGACCACTGTGAAGGTGTCAAACCAAAAAGGGCTATTTCCAATTGGGATCTGACCACTTGAAGGTGACTTTCCGTTTTCCGCTCCTGGAGCTCTTCGCCAAAGCAAAAAATAACTTCCATATCATGGTTAACTGCCGTCTCAACTTTTTGCTTAAGATCAGAATCAGTTTCATTGTAGTAGGCCCTGCGCTCTGAGTGTCCCAAAATAACTTTATTGATCCCGATACTTTGCAACATCCCAGCAGAGATCTCACCTGTGTAAGCCCCTGACTCAGCACCATTCATGTTTTGTGCTAAGACCTCAATACGCCCTCCTTTCGTCAACTTCTTTGCCTGAACCAAATGGGTATGTGCAGGAGCGATCATTACCCTTACATCAGTTGAAAAACTTAAGATTTTGAGGGATTCGATCATCTCAGCAGTTTCATATTTGTTATTGTTCATTTTCCAATTTCCCGCTACAATTTTTTTTCTCATAATATAATTAGTTATTTTAATTTAACTTGTGGATCAAGTTTGGTGTAGATAAAATCTACCAACAAATTGATCAAAATAAAAAGACTAGATAATGTTAGCACAATTCCAGTGATGACTGGGATATCAAGGGTGTTAAGTGCCGTTACAATTTCCTTACCCATACCCTTCCATCCAAAAATATATTCAACAAAAACTGCACCAGCAAGTAATGAGGCAAACCAACTGGAAATGATTGTGACAACTGGGTTTAAGGCATTTTTGATTCCATGCTTATAGATTACCTTATAGGTTGACAATCCCTTAGAGTAGGCAGTCTTAATGTAATCTTGAGACAAAACCTCAAGTAAACTGCTGCGCATCAATTGAATGATTACGGCTATAGGACGAATCCCCAAAACCACAGAGGGAAGAATAAGATTTTTAATCTTTAATACACGTCCTTCTCCAAAATCATCCATTTCGTAGAGACTTCCACTCATTTCAAGCCCTGTATAACGGTGGTATAAAAATCCAAAGAACCAAGAAAAAAGTATTGCACTAAAAAAAGAAGGGACACTCATACCTATGGTACTGACAAATTGCAACCACCTATCAGCCCATGTATTGTGAAGTAGAGTCGCTACAATTCCCAATACAACACCTAATATTATGGCAATTAAAATGGATGACACTGCCAAGACAAAAGTATTGGAAAAGGTTTCTGCTATCACAGTAGATACTTTTTTACCTCTTTTTTGATAAGAAGTTCTCAGATAGGGCCATTTCAGGGTCAAAACATAGCGCTTGTTTTGGATCAGTGGAAATGCACTGTATTTTTCTTCAGAAAAATAGGATAAATCACCATCATTAGTTGAGTGTAATGATAGAGGTGATAAGTCATTTATATAGAGTATATATTGTCTTGAAACTGGGAGATCAAACCCATATTTTTTGTTAACTAGTTCCAACTGTTCACTACTTTCATTTTGACCCAACATCATTTGAGCAGGATCACCTGGCAAAACATTAAAAAGAAAAAAAACCAGGCTTACTACACCCAAAAGAGTTAAAAAAGCATAAAAAAATTTTGATAGTAATTTTCTTAACATCTATTCTTAAAAAGCCTTGAGGTGAATTAAAGCAAAAACAGCATAATTTATGATGTCTTGGTAGTTGGCCTCAATCCCCTCACTGACAAGTGTTTTACCACCATTGCCTTCAATTTGCTTGACACGCATCAATTTTTGTAAAATCAGATCGGTAAGAGAACTTACTCTCATATCACGCCAAGCTTCGCCATAGTCATGATTTTTTGCCATCATCAACTCAAAAGCTATCGCTGCTTGTTTTTTGTAATAATGCATTGCATCTCTACTATCCAAATCAGGAGTATCTGAAACTCCTAATTCAGTTTGAATCAATGCTATCAGAGAGTAATTGATAATACCTATAAACTCAGAAATTTCACCCTCATCAACTTTTCGGTTAGGATTGGTTTGCAAACCCCTTATTCTTTGTGCCTTTATGAAAATTTGATCTGTCAACGAGGGCAAGCGAAGAATCCGCCAAGCACTGCCATAGTCAACCATTTTCTTTGAAAAAAGAGACTGACAATTCTTCATTACACTGAGATACTGTTCAGAGGTAGATGTCATTGGTTTATTTATATTTGGCATAAATTTCGATATTTTTTTTAACTCTATGAAGAGCATTATTAAAAGTTTGATAACATTTTAGGCCATAGTATGACCATAAATCTAAAAGGAGAATTAATAGATCTGACAAAACCCAAAATCATGGGTATACTCAATTTGACTCCCGACTCATTTTATGATGGAGGGCAATTCAATGTTTTAGATCGAGCATTGAAGCAAACAGAAAAAATGATTAGTGAAGGAGCTTTTTTTATTGATTTAGGAGCTTGTAGCACCAAACCAGGTGCAAAAGAGGTAAGTGAAAATGAAGAGAAAAAAAGACTCTACCCAATATTGGAAAAACTTATTGAGAAATTTCCCAAATGCCATTATTCTATAGATACCTATCGATCATCTGTTGCATCTGGAAGCCTTGATCGAGGTGCTGTAATGATCAACGACATTTCTGGTGGACGGTTTGATCCCTTGATGATGGAAACTGTTGGAAAACACAACGTGCCTTATGTGCTTATGCATATTTTAGGTACTCCAAAGGACATGCAAAAAAATCCTAAATACAAAAATATTGTTCAGGAAGTATTATTTTACTTTTCTGAAAGAGTACAGCATGCATACAGCAACGGTATCAATGATGTAATCGTCGATCCAGGTTTTGGATTCGGTAAGACCTTGGAACACAACTATGAATTACTAAAAAACTTGGATTTGTTCCAAAGCCTCGAGCTTCCTCTTTTAGTTGGGATATCGAGAAAATCTATGATTTACAAGAAACTGGGCATTTCACCCGATGAAGCCCTTAATGGAAGTACAGTCCTAAATTCTTTTGCCTTGTGCAAGGGAGCAAATATTCTCAGGGTTCACGATGTAAAACAAACCAAAGAATCCATCGATTTATTGCAAGCACTACAATAGTTTTATAATTTTACAAAAAAAGCAAATTGGATAAGTTCGATTTTCTAAATATCACCTTCATCGACATCATTGATATACTTCTGGTAGCTTTGCTTCTATTTTATGCCTATCGACTGGTCAAAGGTACGGTTGCTATTAATATTTTTATTGGAATTGTCATATTTTACGTCATTTGGAAGTTGACAGACATCCTCAACTTGGATGTATTGAGTAACATTTTGGGTAAATTCATCAGCGTAGGATTTTTTGCCCTTATCGTAGTCTTTCAACAAGAAATTAGAAAATTTTTACTCTTGATCGGATCAACTAATTTTGGCTCTCGTCGAAATGTCATTCGTTATTTCAATTTTGTTAATCAAGACCAAGGATTATTAAAGTTAGATCTAACATCCTTATTGAGCGCTTGCAATAAAATGGCCAATGAAAAAACCGGTGCAATTATCGTTTTTGAAAGAGAAAACAGTCTGGAATTTTTAAAGAATACAGGAGACGAAGCCAATATCGAAATCAGTGCACAAATTTTGGAAACTATTTTTTTTAAAAATAGTCCCCTTCACGATGGAGCCATTATTGTCAAAAATAATTTCATCAAAGCAACACGTGTTGTTCTCCCCGTCTCGGAATCTGCTTCTATTCCCACTAGATTTGGACTTCGCCACAGGGCGGCCATAGGGGTAAGTGAAAAAACAGATGCTGTGGTACTAGTGATTTCTGAACAAACCGGTAAATTATCCTACGTAAAGGATGGCGCATTTTGTAAGTTTAAAAATATCGAAGAACTTCGTCGAATACTGACCGATGATCTTTCACTTTAAATCAAACTGCCACTTCCAAGAATTGAATTTTATATAATTGAGCGTAAAAACCATCTTTGATTTTCAAAAGTTCTTGGTGTGTGCCCTGCTCTACAATACTACCTGAATCCATTACCACTATTCGATCAGCATTTTCAATGGTTGACAAGCGGTGTGCAATAAAAACGGATGTCTTACTTGAAGTGATTTTAAATGTAGCATTTTTGATCAATTCCTCCGAATGAGAATCGATAGAAGAAGTAGCCTCATCCAAAATCAACACACTGGGGTTAGCAATATAAACCCTCAAAAAGGCAATCAACTGTCGCTGACCCGAGGAGAGCACCACCCCTCGCTCCTTAACATTATAGTCATATCCTCCTGGAAGTGATTGAATAAAATTATGTACACCTATCTTATGCGCCGCCTCATAAACCGCTGCTCTGGTAACATCCGGATTATATAGGGTAATGTTATTGAATATAGTATCCGCGAACAAAAATACATCCTGCAGAACGATACCTACATGTTTTCGTAATGATTGGAGTGAAAAGTCTTTAATTGATCTATCATCCAAACGAATCTGCCCATTTTCAAATTCATAGAATCTAGAGAGCAGGTTGATCAAGGTAGATTTACCGGCACCAGTTGCACCAACAATAGCAATTTTTTCTCCGGGTTGAATTTCTAAATCAATCCCCTTAATGACTTCCTCCCCAGGTAAATAGGAAAACTTCAAATCCTTAATCGAAATTTTACCTTCAATTTTTTGAGGATTAAATTTACCATGATTGGTAATTTGACTTTTTGTGTTAATGATTTTAAAGATGCGATCTGTAGCAACCATTCCCATTTGAAGGGTATTGAACTTATCTGCAATATGGCGTAAAGGACGAAAGAGCATTTGAGACATCTGTATAAACAAAAAAATGGTACCCATAGAAATATAGCCTCCTTCCGCTAAATTCAATCCTCCATACCACACCAATAAGCCAAGTGTGATAGAGGAGGAAATTTCAGCAACCGGAAAGAAAATTGAATTGTACCATACTGTTTTCAACCAAGCTTTTTTGTGTTTTTCATTGATTGATACAAATTGGTTATATTCAATTTTTTCTCGATGAAATAATTGAACGATTTGCATACCCGTAATTCTCTCTTGAACAAATGAATTTAAATTGGCAACCTGAGACCTCACCTCTTCAAAAGCATGCTTCATTGATTTCTGAAAGACTCTTGTGGCGTATAAAATGATTGGAAGGATTGAGAAAACAATCAAAGAAAGTTCCCAGTCAATAATCAGCATGATAACAATAACCACTGCCATTTTAAGCAAATCAGCAATGATCATAAACAAACCCTCTGAAAAAATACTCGCAATGGTCTCTATGTCGTTTACGGCTCTAGTAACTAGTCTCCCCACGGAGGATTGGTCAAAATAAGCCATTTTAAAGCCAACGATCTTTTGGAACAAAACCACCCTCAAGTCACGAATCACACTCTGCCCCAGCCAATTGGCAAAATAAACAAACAAAAATTGAAAAATAACCTCCAACAAAAGTGTGATGAGCATCATTCCTATAAGGAAAACCATTCCATTATAATCCTTTAAACGTATGTAATCATCGACAGTAATTTTCAATAAATAAGGGGTGAACACAGAAAACCCCGCCAACAATATGGCGCAAATCATTACAGAATAGTAAATCTTGTTGTATGGTTTTACAAAGACCATCAACTTTGAAAACAATTCAAGATCAAAAATACTGCCTTTTTCTTTTGTCATCAGTCCATGAAGATATTTTTGGGATAATCAATATGATCAAGGTATAGTCCATGTGCAGGAGCAGAAAAACCAGCCTGACATCTATCTTTACTTTTGATCAAGCTGTCTATGTCTTCAACTTTTCTTTTTTTTAAACCTACTTCTAAAAGTGTACCGACAATGGATCGAACCATATTTCTTAAAAATCGATTAGCACAGATATAAAAAATCAGAGAACAACCCTCTTCTCTCCACTCTGCTTTTTTAATATTACAAAGAAAAGTTTTCACATCGGTATTTGACCTTGAAAAACACTGAAAATCTTCATGCTGAAGAAGAATTTTTGTAGCTTGATTCATCAGTTCAATATCTGGTCTCTTTTTGAGGTAATAATGTAGGGTAGAATGAAATGGATCTTTAGATAAACTAATATAATATTTGTAAGCACGTTCTGTTGCATCAAAACGTGCATGTGCGGTTGGTCTAACCCTTCTAATTTCTTTAATTGCAATATCATCCTTCAAAAAACCATTTAAAAGAAAAACTAGTTCTCCAGGGTTTTTGATCTCATTTTCTATATCAAAATGTGCAAACATCTGTCGAGCATGAACACCGGTATCAGTTCTACCTGCACCCAACAAACTTATTTTTTCTCTTGTAACCTTACTCATTGATTCCTCTAAAGCCTGCTGAACAGTAATGGAGTTTGGTTGCCGCTGCCACCCGTGATACCTAGATCCCATATAAGCAAACTCAACAAAATATCTATTAGATTCCATATATGGAACAAAGATATCGTTTTAGAAAAGAAAACATTAGGCGTTTAATGTGAAGAAAATTAAAATATCTTTGATTCAATTAAAAAATAATTTTGAGAAAAATCCTGCTACTTTCGGATACCCACGGCCATTTGGATCCAAAAATCCACAAATACATAAATGGTGTAGATGAGGTATGGCATGCAGGAGACATTGGTTCAACTGCTGTTGCAAATGAAATTTCTAAATTAAAAACACTAAAAGGGGTTTATGGAAATGTCGATGGTCATGAACTGAGATGTCAATTTCCCGAAAATCAAATTTTTAGCTGCCAAGGAGTAAAAGTTTTGATAACACATATCGGAGGCTACCCTGGAAGATATAATTCGAGGGTAAAAAAACTCATTGATGAGGAAAAACCACAACTTTATATTTGTGGACATTCTCACATTCTCAAAGTAATGAAGGATCGCAAAAATAAACTTTTACACATGAATCCTGGTGCTTGTGGGATTCAAGGGTTTCATAAATTAAAGACATTGTTAAGATTTAAACTCAATAAAGGAAAAATAGAAAATCTAGAGGCCATAGAATTGGGTAAACGCGTAGCAATTATCGCAAGCGATCAATAGATCTGATCAATTCTTCATCCTTTTTTATGGCATTGTTACTTAATAACAGCAAAATCAAAACCAATATGGGAATTGCCAACCAAGGTAAATAAGTTTTTAAATCATTGGTATGGGAAATCCCATAGACTAATCCAATCGCAGAAACAATTTGAAAAAAATAATGAAAACGATTAATAAATAATTGTATTTTTCTTCTTTTAAACAGTATCATGGTCAAAAATGATATACCTGAGGTTAAGAATAAATAAGTTTCCAATACAATAGAGGTTGGCAAACCCTGACTCGAAAAATCTATAGGGGGCAATAAAAAAAATCCAATAAAAGTAACAATTGATATAAATAATAAAAAAACCGTTTGAATGCGTTGGATCATGTATTAAAATTAAAAAAGTTAAGTTTTTAATATAAAATTTCAATTTAGAAATAAAATTTGTAATATTGTATAATATTACCAACATCCCCATACCTTCTAACATCTTTTTTTATTCCACACACTTACATAATCTCATTAAATGAACGAGATATCAGCTCTAAAAAGTAAAAAACTTCCTGAGCTACAGGAAATTGCAAAAACAATTGGTCTTAAAAGGATCACTGGTCTAAAAAAACTAGAACTTATTGATAAAATCATTGATGAATTACCTGTTTCATCAAGTGATGAAAATATTTCTAAAGAGCCAAAAAATGATAGACTAGAACCGTATGAAGTTAGTCAAGGGCAGATAAAGTCCAATAAATCTTCTAATGACCTGTCCAATGGTAAAGAGGAATCCAAAAATGAACAGTATAAAGTTGTTAAAAAAGATCATTACCACAAACAAAACCTCCAAAACGGAAAACACAATAACCCAAAAAGAAAGAAGGATCACTTCGATGTCAATCACAACCGAGACAACCGAAATCGTTACCGCGAACCCGATTTTGAATTTGAAGGTATTATTAGTACCGAGGGAGTTTTGGAAATGATGCAAGAAGGTTATGGTTTTTTGAGATCCTCTGACTTTAACTATCTATCTTCACCAGACGATGTTTATGTCTCCCAGTCCCAAATCCGATTATTTGGACTTAAAACTGGAGATACTGTACTTGGAACTGTTCGTCCCCCAAAAGAAGGCGAAAAATATTTCCCGCTAATTAAGGTTGATAAAATTAACGGTCTTGACCCTAAAGTGGTCAGAGACAGAGTGTCATTCGAGCATCTAACCCCTCTTTTCCCTGAAGAAAAATTTTACATTGCTGAAAAGCAAAGCACTATATCAACAAGGATCATTGATCTGTTTTCCCCTATTGGAAAAGGCCAGAGAGGAATGATCGTCTCACAGCCCAAAACAGGTAAGACAATGCTTCTCAAAGATATTGCCAATGCTATTGCTGCTAATCATCCTGAAGTTTATCAGTTAATCCTTTTAATCGACGAAAGACCGGAAGAAGTAACCGATATGCAACGAAATGTAGATGGTGAAGTAGTTGCCTCTACATTTGACGAACCAGCTGAAAGGCATGTTAAAGTTGCTAATATCGTACTTGAAAAAGCTAAGAGAATGGTAGAATGTGGTCATGATGTGGTCATTTTGCTGGATTCCATTACCCGTTTGGCAAGGGCTTATAATACCGTACAACCCGCATCTGGGAAGATACTGAGTGGAGGGGTCGATGCCAACGCACTCCACAAACCAAAAAGGTTCTTTGGAGCTGCCCGTAATATTGAAAGAGGGGGTTCCTTGTCAATCATTGCTACGGCTTTGACAGAAACCGGCTCAAAAATGGATGAGGTAATTTTTGAAGAATTTAAAGGAACCGGAAATATGGAATTACAACTCGATCGAAGAATTGCTAACCGCAGAATATTCCCTGCCATCGATTTGATTTCCTCCAGTACAAGACGCGACGATATGTTACTCGACGAAAATACCATTCAGCGTATGTGGATAATGAGAAAGTATTTGGCGGACATGAACCCAGTTGAAGCCATGGAGTTTATTAATGACCGATTCATAAAAACCAAAAACAACGAGGAATTCTTAATCTCAATGAACTCCTAAAAAAGCTTTCCCATATGTGATGAGAAGGTTTTCTTTATTTTATAAAGCAATTAGTTTAGAGAGAGGCAACAAACTTAGCTAACTTAGACTTTATATTTGCTGCCTTATTAGAGTGAATGATATTCTTTTTAGCCAATTTATCAACCAAGGAAACCACCCCCGGAAATAGTTTTGCACCTTCTTTTTTTGAGGTTACACCCCTTAACTTACGAATAGCATTTCGAGTTGTTTTGTGTTGAAATCTATTGCGCAATCGCTTTTTATCGTTTGAACGAATTCTCTTTAATGCAGACTTATGATTTGCCATATAACTATTTTAAAACCTTGTAGCCCGTAGGGGAATCGAACCCCTCTTTCCAGGATGAAAACCTGGCGTCCTAACCGATAGACGAACGGGCCATTATTTTCAGTGCGCAAATTTACACTAAAAAAATTATTAAACAACCTAAAAAAAGAGCTGAATTCAACAATAACAAAACAATCCGCTAGTATGCTTTTGCAAATAAAACCCTTTGAGTAGAGGGTTTTCCTGAATAAACACATTTTCCCTCACTTTGACTTTTAGCGAGCGGAATACACCTAATCGTAGCCTTGGTTTGTTTTTTGATTGCCTCTTCGGTTTCCGGAGTTCCATCCCAATGAGCAGAAATAAATCCTCCTTTTCTCGACAATACAGATTTAAATTCATCAAAACTTTCTACCTCTGTTATGTGTTCCTCTCTGAAGTTAAGTGCCTTACTAAAAAGATTTTTTTGGATTTCATTTAGGACAAATTGAATGTTGTCCGCTATTCCCTCTAATGGAACGATTTTTTTCTCTAAAGTATCTCTTCGTGCCAGCTCCACAACTCTATTTTCTATATCCTTTGGGCCGATGGTAAGCCTAATTGGTACACCTTTGAGTTCGTAATTATTGAACTTATAGCCTGGCTTAAAGTTGTCTCTATCGTCATATTTTACCGAAATCCCAACTGTTGTAAGTTCCTTCTTAATCCTATCGGCCACAAGCGAAACAGCTTGCAGTTGTTCATGTCCCTTGTAAATAGGAACAATCACTACTTGAATTGGAGCCAAATTGGGTGGCAAAACCAAGCCGCTGTCATCACTATGGGTCATGATAAGGGCGCCCATCAAACGAGTAGAAACGCCCCATGACGAAGCCCAAACGTATTCCAGGCCTCCGGATTGATTGGCAAACTTCACATCAAATGCCTTGGCAAAATTTTGACCTAAAAAATGAGATGTGCCCGCTTGCAGCGCCTTGCCGTCCTGCATAAGTGCTTCAATACAATAGGTATTCTCTGCCCCTGCAAAACGCTCACTCTCTGACTTAAGTCCCTGAACCACAGGTATAGCCATAAAATTCTCAACAAAATCAGCATACAATCCATTAATTAATTTGGCTTCTTCCAAAGCCTCATCCTTGGTTGCATGGGCGGTGTGACCCTCTTGCCATAAAAACTCAGCAGTACGCAAAAACAATCGTGGACGCATTTCCCAACGTACCACATTCGCCCATTGATTGAGGAGTATTGGTAAATCTCTGTAAGATTGAATCCAATTCTTGTAGGTACTCCATATAATGGCTTCGCTGGTGGGTCTGACCACCAACTCCTCCTCCAATTTCGCTTCGGGGTCAATTAACAATTTTGAATCATCATCAGGATCTGTTTTCAATCGATAATGAGTAACAACTGCGCATTCCTTGGCGAAACCCTCAGCATTTTTTTCCTCAGCCTCAAACAGACTCTTCGGTACAAATAATGGAAAATAAGCGTTTTGATGGCCTGTGGCCTTAAACATTTTGTCCAATTCCAATTGGATTTTTTCCCAAATGGCATAACCATAAGGTTTGATTACCATACAGCCTCGAACCGCTGAATTTTCGGCCAAATCAGCTAAAACTACCAATTCGTTATACCACTTCGAATAATCCTCTGATCTACTTGTTAATTTTTTTCCCACGTAAAGTTTGGCACAGATTTTGTTTTTTAATGTAATATAATATGATGAAGCACAAAACTACTATTTTTTTGTTTGTATTTCATTCCTAAAAGCACCAACAATGAGAACGAAACTAAATTTAATTTTGAGCCATCTATTAAGCAGTCTTTTTCTCATCTCCACAGTTTTATCTTGTGGAAGCTACCAAACGTTGTCTTATTATGCTTCTGATGGGATTTATGGAGACGAAGGGAGTGATAGAAAAGCTGAAAAGCCCAAAACCAACGACAACGGGGTCTACTATAAAAATTATTTCTCCAACGTCGCCGATGATTACTCTTCCTTGGATAATCCCCAAAAATATGCCTTCACTGACACTGACAACTACAGCAGTAATAACAGTAATGGCAGTTTTCAAGTCAATTCCCAAGCCCCATGGGGAGATCGTACTGGTAAAACAGAAATTTATTTTATCAACAACAACCCTTGGGGATATTTTAATTTCAATTGGGGCTTCTACAATTCCTTTTATGACCCCTTTTGGGGTTACAGCCCTTTCTTCTACAGTGGTTTTTATAGACCATATTGGGGACTGAGTTTTTACAATCCCTTTATTAGGTTTGGATACGGATTTGGAAACCCCTTCTTTGCTCCTAGAAATGGATACATAGGTTTTTACGGCAATCAATACGACAGGAATTATGCCTATTCACACTTTTCCAGGGGTTCTGGTCGCTATGCTAACTCCAATCTTTCAAAAGGGAGACATTCTGATCAAGGCTATTATAGTTCAAACAATTCAAGGAACAATAAATACAATACTATAACCGGCAATAGCAATTTATCGAACACCAAACGATACAACCTAGGCAGAAAAACTTCAGAGACCAGCAATGGATCAAATTCAAATGTGACTCGTAACACCAACCCACGATCTAACCAGAATTATCGCTACAACAACAGATCACAATCTAATTCTAATTACTCTTCAAGGAGCAGGAGCAATTACAACTTAGGAAGAAGTTATGGTTCATCTCGATCATCGTATTCGAGTGGTGGACGTTCCTCCAGTTACAGTTCAGGATCCAGAGGCTCCAGCAGTGGAGGCAGAAGTAGCTCTATAGGAAGATAATATCTAATTAAAATTTAACGACTATGAAAAAGTACATCCCTCATGTTCTTGTATTACTTATATACCCATTGGAAACTTATGCTCAGTCCATGGATGACATTTTGCGCTATACAAGAACTGAATTAAAAGGCACGGCAAGATACGTGGCTATGGGTGGAGCATTCAATGCCTTGGGTGGGGATTTTTCTGCAATTAAAGACAACCCAGCAGCATCAGCCGTATTCTTTAACTCCGAAATAGGGTTTACCCTTAACACCATCGACAACAGGGTTGGCGCCAATTATTTTGGCAACAGCAACACTATTGACTCCAGGTCTTCAGATTTCGATCAATTCGGATTTAATTTGGTACTAAATGACACCGATGCCATTGATTTCGTTAAACTAACATTTGCTTATAATTATCAAAATGACCACAACTTTAATTCCAAGTTCAATGCAAGGGGAATCAACCAAAATAGAGGCATAGATGATTATTTTTTATCTTTTGCCAATGGAGTTCCCTTCCGAGAAATAAAAACTTATGAGGATGAGGATATACCTCAATCTTACAGGTATTTGGGCGAGAATAATGGCTTTTTTAGTCAACAAGCTTTTTTGGGATATCAAAGTTATGTCATCGATCCAGTCACAATAGATGATAGTAACACCCAATATGTCTCCAATAGCAACCCAGATGAAAGACCGGTCAATCACGATTTTTTTGTCACTCAGAGCGGAAAAAACAGAAGACACACCTTTTCATTTGGTGCCCAGTACAAGAAAAATCTATATTTGGGATTCAACCTCAATTCTCATCAATCACGCTTCACAAGAATTGACAATTTGATCGAAAACGACTATGGTGGAACCTCTTCCTTCGATTATATAGAGTTTGAAAACGATCTTTTAACAATTGGGGAAGGCTTTTCTTTTCAGTTTGGGGCCATTTATAAGACCAAAAACCTGAGATTCGGACTCAGCTATCATAGTCCCATTTGGTACCAGATGACTGACGAATTGTTACAAAAAGTCATAACCAACAAGACAAATGGTAGAGATACGATTGATCCTGGAATAATTAATATTTACGAATACAATATATCCACCCCATCACGGTATTCCGGGGGGTTGGCCTATATTTTTGGATCAAAAGGTTTAATAAGCGTTCAATACGACCTTGTTAGTTATCAAAAAGCTTCATTTGACGTGGGAGGCGGAGATATCAACTTCATCAACCAAAATGAAATAATCAACACTAAACTAAAATCGGCAGGGACACTCAAAATAGGAGGCGAATACCGTTTAGGTCGCTTGAGCTTAAGAGGGGGATATTTTAACCAGGAGGATATAAACAATACCTCCGTTGATCTCAGCAAAGGGACAAGTTTTGGACTAGGATATGATTTTGGTGGTAGTGTGCTTAACTTTGCCCTCAGCAATCTGGTATTCGAGCGATCAGAATCAATGTATCAAAATGGTTTGACAGACCCAATAATACTCAACAAAGACCAATTTCAATTTCTGGTTTCATTCTCCCTAAAGCTATAGTCCTTCCACAAACCTTTTTTAGTCAACAAAAATCAAATTCCATTAATGGGGATAAATGATTATCTTTGTTCCTCTTTTAATGCTATGAAATTAGATAAGATATTATTAAAGCAAATTGACGAAATAGGGGATCAGCACCACAGTAACTCCAAGGAAACCCCGATGCGTCCCGATGCTTTTGAAATAAGTAATACCGAAAAAATCTTACTCATTGAAGAAAAAATTCAGGAAGTGCTTCATATTTTGGGTATGGACCTTACCGACGACAGCCTATGCGGCACCGCAAGGCGGGTCGCCAAAATGTATGTTAACGAAACATTTAGTGGTCTGAATCCTGAAAATAAACCCAAAGCCTCTTCCTTTAACAACAAGTACCAATACGGTGAGATGTTAGTCGAAAAAAACATAACCCTCTACTCCACTTGCGAACACCACCTGCTCCCCATAGTAGGTAAAGCGCACTTGGCATATATTTCAAATGGAACAGTAGTAGGACTTTCCAAGATGAACAGAATTGTTGATTATTTTGCAAAACGTCCACAGGTTCAAGAACGACTTACGCTACAAATCGTAGAGGAACTTCAAAAAATATTGAACACCGACGATGTAGCTTGTGTAATTGACGCCAAGCACCTCTGTGTTAATTCCAGAGGCATCAGCGACATCTCCAGCAGCACCGTAACCTCCGAATTTGGTGGTCGTTTTAAAGATATTGAAGTAAGGAGAGAATTTTTGGATTATATTAAACTAGAAACCGAGTTTTGATCGACAATTCTTTGGTCGTTTTAAATTCCCTCAGCGGTAAAAAAGAAGCATTTGAGCCTCTAAATCCTGGCCATGTTGGCATGTATGTCTGTGGTCCCACGGTCTACAGCAATGTCCATTTAGGCAATTGCAGGACATTTATTTCCTTTGATCTGATCTACCGCTATCTAAAGCACCTGGGTTACAAGGTCCGTTATGTCCGGAACATTACCGATGCGGGACACCTCGAAAATGACCAAGATACCGGCGAAGATCGTATTGCCAAAAAAGCCAGAATCGAAAAAATTGAACCCATGGAAGTGGTGCAATTCTATACCGTAGATTTTCATCGAATTCTTGAAAAATTCAATACTCTACCGCCATCCATTGAACCCACGGCCACAGGACACATAATTGAGCAAATAGAACTCATCAAAGAAATACTAGAAGCCGGTTTTGGCTATGAGGTTAATGGATCGGTATATTTTGATGTTTTAAAATATAACCAAAGTCATCATTACGGCAAACTCAGCGGCAGAAAGATAGAGGAATTGATTCACAACACCCGTACTCTGGAGGGACAAAGCGATAAAAGAAATCCCCAGGATTTTGCCCTTTGGAAAAAGGCCGAACCCCAGCACATTATGCGGTGGCCGTCTCCCTGGAGCGATGGATTTCCTGGCTGGCACCTAGAGTGTACGGCCATGAGTACCAAATACCTGGGAGCCTCCTTCGACATCCACGGCGGTGGTATGGACCTAAAATTTCCCCACCACGAATGTGAAATTGCGCAGTCACAGGCCATTAACAATCACCCCCCAGTAAAATACTGGCTCCATGCCAATATGTTAACCCTTAACGGTAAAAAAATGGCCAAATCAACCGGAAACAATATCCTTCCCATGGATATTTTTACCGGCAAAAATGATAAATTCAGTAAACCCTACAGCCCAGAGGTAATCCGTTTCTTTATGCTTCAGGCACATTATACCAGTATTCTGGATATCAGCCAGGAAGCCCTAGATGCCTCCGAAAAGGGCTACCAGAGATTGATGGAAGCGGTCAACCAACTCTCCAAAATCAATCCAAGTAAAAAATCCGCAGCATTTGATACCGACCAATGGCTCAAAAATTGCTATGCCGCCATGGACGATGATTTCAACAGTCCACTGCTGATTGCTCAACTCTTTGAGGCTGTTAAGTTCATCAACTTGGTCGTCCACAAAGACCACTCCATTGACCAATCCCAATGGGAAACCCTTACCAAAATGTTGTCTACTTTTATTCACGAAGTATTGGGCATTACCCCTGAGAAAAAATTCAACACTTCTAAAGAAGATACACTACACAAAACCATAGCCTTGTTGATCGAACTGAGAAACAATGCCCGAACCAATAAAGATTTTACAACCTCAGACCGGATTAGAGATCAACTATTAGATTTTGGCATTCAACTCAAAGACGGTAAAGAAGGAACTCAATTTAACCTCAATTGAAAGAGATGTTGAGAAAAGTTTTGATTTTCCCTTTTATCCTCCTCATTAAGAGCTATCAAGTTTTTATCTCCCCCCTTTTGCCCCCCACTTGTCGATTTTCTCCTACTTGTTCGCACTACGGACTGGAAGCCTTTCGGCGACACGGACTCATCATGGGGTTTTCTTTAACACTTAAAAGGATTGCTAAATGTCACCCCTGGGGCAAAAGTGGTTATGATCCCGTTCCTTAAGTTTTTATATCCTCAACTGTTCCAGAATTATTACATTTAACTCACAATTTTAAAAAAATGACCTTTCTTAAATTCAATTGGGCGCCTAACGAAAAATTATTCGAAATAGGTGGCTTTGGCATTCACATCTACAGCTTGATGTTCATCATCGCTTTTTTACTGGGTTTACGCCTCTATAAAAAAATATTCATCAAAGAAAATATCGATCAAAAATATTTGGAACCCCTTTTTATTTATATGGTGATCTCCACCTTATTGGGTGCACGACTGGGGGAAGTCTTTTTTTACAATTGGGATTATTTTCAAGACCACCTGCTCGAAATACTACTTCCCATCAAGGAAAATGCAGACGGTGGTTACTCCTTTATTGGATTTAGAGGTCTGGCCAGCCATGGAGCCGCCATCGGTATATTGACCGGGATCTTTGTTTTCCAACACCTAAACCCCTTTAAACCGTTAATTTGGATCCTAGACCGATTGACCATACCTGTTGCTATCGGTGGATTTTTTGTCCGCACAGGAAACTTTTTTAATTCTGAAATTGTGGGAAAATACACTGGTTCAAACTTTGGGGTGGTATTCCAAAACAGGGGCGAAATCTTACCCCGTTACCCCGCACAGATGTTTGAGGCTTTTGGCTATCTTATCTTATTTTTTCTACTCCGCAAAATCTACAACAGCAGTTACAGAGATCAAGGAGGATTCCTTTTAGGTCTTTTTTTTGCCGGACTTTTCAGTATCCGCTTCTTGGTAGAGTATGTCAAAGAGAGTCAAGGAGGTTTTGAGGAAGCTTTACCTGCCTTCTCCACTGGACAGTGGTTGAGCATGCCTTTTATCGCTTTTGGCCTCATCACTTTGGCCTTGTCGTTTCGAAAAAAAACAGCATAATTTAACACTTATGACGGATGTAGTACTTGAAAAATTAAAGTATCCAGTAGGACGTTTCCTTTGGGTAGAGAGACTGAGTCACGAGGAAATTAAGTCGCTTACTGAAGAAATAAGGTCTTTTCCCGCTGAGTTAAAAGCCGAGATCCAAGACTATAAGCCAGAGGATTTTCAAAAAACTTACCGACCAGGAGCTTGGCAAATCGGACAATTGATTCACCATCTGGCCGACAGCCATATCCATGTCTATACGAGATTTAAACTCGCCTTGACCCAAGATACCCCAACCGTACTGGATTACGACCACGACCAATGGGCCGAGATGTCTGACGCCTTGGATACCAATGTCAAAAGTAGTTTAATGATCCTTGAGGGGATACACTACCGATGGGCCGCGTTGATCGAAACCCTCGATTCCCATCAATGGGAAAAACAATACTACCACCCTGCAAGAGATAAATTTTACCCACTAGCAACCGTTTTAGCCCTTTATGCTTGGCATGGAAAGCATCACCTTGCCCATATCAAAAATACACCCTAAACTTGAGGTTTCCTCCTCAAAAGAAAATAAGTGTCTTATAATCAACGGTTTGAATTGATTTTAAGTGCTTTTTTTTACCATTATTAATTATATTTGAGTATCTAAAGCCCTGATGGTATGAAAACATTAACCCTTCTTACCGAAAAGCATTTTCTATATAAATTACTCTTTACAGCAATTATTAAAGACTTGATAAAAATGATAATATTGACATTTCTGACTGGAAAAAGAAACAAGGGTAAGAATAAAAAAACGTGAAGTAAACAGTAGCTTTACCCTACATTTATCTCTCTTCTTCGAGTCCTTTCCCTATTTGGGTATCAAACATGACTGGGGTTGCTATAAAAACTGAAGAATAGGTCCCAACGATCACCCCAATAATCAGGGCAAACATAAACCCTCTGATGGACTCCCCTCCAAAAATAAAAATGGCTAAAAGTACAATTAAAGTGGTCAATGAAGTGTTAAGCGTTCGGCTTAGGGTACTGTTTAGGGCAGCATTGACCGTATCGGTAAACTTCCATTTGGTGTGTTCTCCTATATATTCTCGAATGCGGTCAAAGACAACAACCGTATCGTTAAGAGAATAACCGATAACGGTTAGTACCGCAGCAATAAAGGCCTGATTGATTTCCATATTAAATGGCATAATCTTATAGGTCAAGGAAAATATCCCCAAAACAATCAAGACATCATGGAATACGGCGACTACGGCTCCCAAAGAAAACTGCCATTTTCTGAATCGCAAAAGGATGTATAGAAAAACAACAATCAGTGATCCGATAACGGCCAAAAAGGAGTTTTTCTTGATGTCGTCGGCGATGGTAGGTCCTACTTTCATGGACGACATGATCCCAACCTGCTTATCTTCTGCTCCATTAACAAAATTGTCATAGGTCATTCCATCGGGAAGAAAAGACTGAAGTGACTCAAACAAAATATTTTGAATTTCATTATCTACGGCCAGGCCTTCAACATCCACTTTGTAATTGGTGGTGATTTTCAATTGGTTTTCTTCTCCAAAGGTTTTGACTTCTGCACTTCCTAAGGAAGGGATCAAACTGGATTGTATCACAGACGGGCTGATGATCTTATCAAACCGAACCGTGTAGGAACGTCCTCCAACAAAATCGACCCCTTGATTCAAGCCTTGAAAGGAAAGTGATAGCAGACTAACGGTAACGAAAATACCTGAGACTATATAGGCGAATTTTCTTTTTTGTAAAAAACTTATGTTGATGTTGGTAAATAAGGATTGTGTCAATCGTGTACCAAAAGCAACGGATTTTCCTTTTTCGTTTCGTGCGTCGATAAAAAAACGAGTAATAAAAATGGCTGTGAAGAGCGAAGTTCCGATTCCAATCAATAAGGTCGTTGCAAATCCTTTGATGGGTCCAGTTCCAAATACAAAAAGGATTAATGCCGTTAGTCCAGTAGTGATATTGGCATCCAAAATAGAGGATAACGCATTGTTGAATCCGTCGGCAACGGATTTTCTAAGCCCTTTGCCTTTTTTGAGTTCCTCTCTCACCCTTTCAAAAATCAATACATTGGCATCAACCGATATACCAATGGTTAATACAATACCAGCAATACCGGGTAATGTCAATACAGCACCCAATCCTGCAAGTATACCAAAAATAAGGAGTATGTTAAGTACCAAAGCGACATCGGCAAATATACCAGCGGTTCCGTAATAGAAAACCATCCAGACCAACACCAATATTAAAGCTATGATAAAGGAGTACACCCCACTTTGAATGGCCTCTCTACCTAGAGAAGGTCCTACGATTTCGGATTGAATGATCTCTGCGGCAGCAGGAAGTTTACCTGCTCGCAGAACATTAGCCAAGTCAATGGCTTCATTGAGGGAAAAATTTCCGGTAATCTCAGATCGTCCTCCAGAAATCGCACCATTGGATACACCAGGTGCAGAATAGACAATATCATCCAATACGATGGCAATGTTGGTTGATTCGCGAAAAGCTTTCCCGGTCATGTTTTCCCATGTTCTTGCACCCTGGGTATTCATTTGCATGGACACAGCGGGGTTGCCCATCATGTCATAGGTTTGCATGGCATCGACTACTACACCACCGCTAAGCGGTGCCATGTCATCTCGATTGGACTTAAGGGCATAAAGATCGATCACCTCACTGTCAGGAGCAGGCTTGCCCCAGGCAAAACGAATATATCGCAGATCTCTAGGTAATAACTTTCTAACCTCAGGCCTGTCTAAATACCCAATAACTGCTTCGGCATCCTTAGCCGCAAACTGAGCCAAAACCGGTCCTCCCTGAGAACCAGACCCAACTATCAAATCTAACAATGGATTGGCGGGGGAAACACTGATGGAATCTTGAGCCTCTACATCGGCCAACAGATCGTCTATAGAAGAATCATCGGTGGCAGGCTTCACTTCGGGAGCAGAAGTTTGAACAGTGGTTTTAAGGTATTCGTTGGCGGCGGACAAAAAGCCAAACAATTGATCGTTTTTATAAGTTTCCCAAAATTCGAGTTGGGCAGTACTTTGTAATAGATTTTTGACCCGATCCACATCTTTGGCTCCAGGCAATTCTACCAAAATTCTCCCGGAAGTTCCCAGTCTTTGGATGTTGGGTTGCGTAACTCCAAACTTATCAATACGCTTTCTCAAAACTTCAAAAGCAGAAATGATGGACTCGTCCACCTTACGCCTTAAAATGGGCTGTACCTCGGTATCTGACATCTGAAAAGTAATTTCATCACTCAGCGTGCGGTTAGCAAAAATATCGGGTGTAGCCAATTGCAAGTCTCCTTTTACGGATTCGAATGCAATGAAAAAAGATTCTATGTAGGGATCGTTGCTACTGACCTGCAAAACATCGGCTTGATCCAACGCCTTGTTGAATGCCGGGTTTTTTGAGTTTTCTGCCAATCCCTTGAGAATGTCTTTGACCGATATTTGGAGGATGACGTTGATCCCTCCTTTAAGGTCCAATCCTTTGTTGAGTTCTTTGCCTTTGGCATCGTTGTAGGAGGTGAATCCAAAAATGGGTGCATTACCGATAGAATCAAGGTAATCGACCACAGCGCGATCCCTCAATTCGATGTAATCCTCTAAATCTTCTGCATACTGATCGGTAGCGAAGGCCTTGGCTTGAGATTCTTTCTGACTGGTAATGAATGTAAACGAAAGTTGGTAGATACTCACCAATCCAAAAAGGATCGCAAAGAGTCTTATGAGTCCGTTATTTTGCATTTTGGTTTTTGTTTACTCTAAATAAGCGTGCAAATATAAAGTTTAGGGAATGATTTAGCAACTTTAAAGCGTATTAAACCCCTAATCAAACAGCGGTCAAGGCAAATGCCTTATTTCAATACGTCCTTTAGTGCTTCATTCATGGTTTTGACCGCCGAAGCGCTTTGGTTGAATTTTTCTTGTTCCGCCTCATTGAGTTGAACATCTACGATGGATTCCAAACCGTTTTTTCCAATGATACAAGGTACTCCAATACAGAGATCTTCCTGTTGGTATTCTCCATCGAGGAAAACCGAACAGGGGATCATTCTCTTTTGATCATTGACAATACTGTCCACCAAATAGGCTACGGAAGCACCAGGTGCATACCAAGCAGAAGTCCCCAATAATTTGGTAAGGGTGGCACCTCCTACCATAGTAGAAGCGGCTACTTGCTCCAAATCCTCATCAGTAAGATGCTGAGAAACCGGTATGCCGTTATAACTGGCCAATCGGGTTAAAGGGATCATGGTGGTGTCCCCATGACCACCAATGACCATCCCTTGGATGTCGTTGGCGGGTTTGTCTAAAGCCAAGGAAAGATAGGTTTTAAACCTGGAGCTGTCCAAAGCTCCTCCCATACCAATGACACGATTTTTCGGCAATACAGTCGCCTTGAGTGTCAAATAGGTCATGGTATCCATAGGGTTGGAGACCACTACGATAACGGTATTGGGAGAATGTTCCAAGATGCTGCTGGCAACCGATTGCACGATCCCGGCATTGATACCAATCAATTCTTCACGGGTCATTCCAGGTTTTCTCGGTACTCCAGAAGTGATTACGACCACATCGCTGTCTTTGGTAGCGGAATAATCGTTGGTCACCCCTGTGATGCGGGAATTAAACCCTAAGGTGGTGGCGGTTTGCATCAAATCCAGTGCCTTACCTTCGGCAAAACCTTCTTTGATGTCTAACAATACTACTTCACTGGCAATCGACTTGATGGCGATATATTCTGCACAAGAGGCCCCTACATTTCCGGCGCCAACAATGGTTACTTTCATGCGTTTAAGTCTATTTTAACTAGCTGATATTAAATTATTTACTTCTATTGAGAAATTTATCTTTGTTGTTTAAATCCCTCTATGAGGGTTTAAATTCTAAAATCCTTCAAAATTAATAGATTTTGAGGGAGTGGAGCCATAGAAATCCTGAAATTTACGCATCAATATTGGCGTAGATGGCATTGTTTTCGATGAATTCTCTTCGAGGAGGAACTTCGTCTCCCATCAGCATAGAAAAAATACGATCTGCTTCTCCACCATTGTCGATGGTTACCCTCCGGAGTGTACGCATTTCGGGGTTCATGGTGGTATCCCAAAGTTGTTCTGCATTCATCTCTCCCAATCCTTTATAGCGTTGTACGCTGGATCCCGATCCGAATTCTTGTTGCAATCGATCCCGCTGGTCGTCGTCCCAAGCATAGCTTTTCTTTGCACCTTTTTTGACTAAATACAAGGGTGGAGTGGCGATATAAACATAACCGGACTCTATCAATTCCCTCATATATCGGAAGAAAAAGGTAAGGATCAAGGTAGAGATATGACTTCCGTCAACGTCGGCATCACACATGATTACAATTTTGTGGTAGCGCAGTTTTTCCAGGTTTAGGGCTTTACTGTCCTCTTCTGTTCCGATGGTTACACCTAAGGCGGTGTATATGTTTCGGATTTCTTCATTTTCAAAAACCTTGTGTTGCATGGCCTTCTCTACATTGAGGATTTTTCCTCTCAAAGGGAGTATGGCCTGAAAATTCCGGTCCCTGCCTTGCTTAGCAGTTCCCCCTGCAGAGTCTCCCTCAACTAGAAACACTTCACATAAAGAGGGATCTTGTTCGGAACAGTCGGATAGCTTACCGGGCAGACCCCCACCGGTCATTACGGTTTTTCGCTGAACCATCTCTCTTGCTTTGCGGGCCGCATGACGCGCCTGAGCGGCAAGGATAACCTTTTGAACGATGGTTTTGGCATCGTTGGGATGCTCTTCCAAATAGTTTTCCAACATCTCAGAAACCGCTTGAGAAACAGCGGCACTCACCTCGCGATTCCCCAACTTGGTTTTGGTTTGCCCCTCAAATTGTGGTTCGGCAACCTTTACGGAAACTATGGCGGTCAATCCCTCTCTAAAATCGTCTCCGGCAATCTCAAACTTGAGTTTGTCGAGGAGCCCAGAGGCGTCGGCGTATTTTTTTAAGGTAGTAGTCAGTCCCCGCCGGAAACCCGATAAGTGGGTCCCACCCTCGTGGGTATTGATGTTGTTGACGTAGGAGTGTAAGTTTTCGTTAAAGGAGGTGTTGTAAATCATAGCCACCTCTACAGGTATTTCATTTTTTTCCCCCTCCATAGAAATAACTTCCTGAATGATAGCCTCTCTGTTACTATCCAAAAAACGAATATATTCTTTCAAACCTTCATCAGAGTGAAATATTTCTTGTATAAAATTCCCTTGCTCATCTTTTCTTCTTTTGTCGTTGAGCTTGATGGTGATGCCTTTATTGAGGAAAGAAAGTTCGCGCATACGTTGCGCTAAGGTATCGTAGTTATATTCCAATACCTGCTGAAAAATTTGTGGGTCAGGTTTAAAAGTAACTAAAGTGCCTTTTTTATCAGAGTTCCCTATGGCTTGAACAGGAGCTATAGGCTTTCCTCTTTCGTATGTCTGTTCCCAAACTTTACCATCGCGATAAACTGTCGCTTTTAGATGTTCGGACAAGGCATTGACACAAGAGACACCTACTCCATGGAGTCCTCCGGAAACCTTGTAGGAGTCCTTGTCAAATTTCCCTCCTGCACCAATCTTAGTCATGACCACTTCCAAAGCAGATACCCCTTCTTTTTTGTGGATGCCCACAGGGATTCCCCTTCCATTGTCCTCGGTAGTAATGGAATTGTCTTCATTAATGATGACGGTAATGGTGTCACAATGACCTGCCAAGGCTTCGTCTATGGAGTTGTCCACCACCTCGTAAACGAGATGATGGAGTCCTCTGACTCCCACATCTCCAATGTACATTGAGGGTCGCATTCTTACATGCTCCATACCCTCTAGGGCCTGTATACTGTCTGCGGAATATTGCAGATTTTGGTTAGCTTCACTCATGAAATAAAAGCTTGTTTTTTTATGTTTTTTCGCAATAACAAATTTACTTAAAATACCAGTAAATATGCAGGATAAAAGAATATTATACCCACTAAGTTATCAACACAAAATGTGAAAAAAAATTAGCGAAAAATCTACCGTATATTAACGACAAAATTAGTGTTAATAGGCATCGTCATGAACCTTGGCTACTGCCCTACCACTTGGATCATTTTGATTCTTGAACGCCTCGTCCCACTCCAGCGCAATTGGGGTGCTACAAGCTACCGATGGCACGGAGGGTACACTCAATGCGGCTGCATCACTGGGGAAGTGTTCTTCGAAAATAGTGCGGTAGTAAAATTCCTCCTTATTTTGTGGAGTTTGTAATGGAAATCTAAAGTGAGCATTTTTGATTTGTTCATCGCTCACTTCTGCTTCGACTACTTCTTTGAGGGTATCGATCCAACTATAGCCGACCCCATCTGAAAACTGTTCTTTTTGTCGCCAAGCTACACTTTTAGGCAGGTAGTCCTCAAATGCTTTGCGAACTACCCATTTTTCCATGCGTTGCTTATTAATCATTTTGTCTTGTGGATTGATGCGCATAGCAACATCTATAAATTCCTTGTCCAAAAAAGGTACTCGACCTTCTATTCCCCATGCAGCTAACGATTTATTGGCTCTGAGGCAGTCGTACTGATGCAGTTTTTCAAGTTTTCTGACGGTTTCTTTGTGGAATTCCTCGGCCGAAGGGGCTTTATGAAAATACAAATAGCCTCCAAAAAGCTCATCGGCGCCTTCTCCGGAAAGTACCATTTTGATGCCGTGAGATTTGATGCTTCGCGCCATTAAAAACATAGGGGTAGAAGCCCTAACGGTAGTTATGTCATAGGTTTCCAAGTGGTAAATGACGTCTCTAATGGCATCCAGACCTTCTTGAATGGTAAAAATAACTTCGTGATGAATCGAACCGATGTGTTCAGAAACTTTTTTGGCAGCAGCCAAGTCAGGGGAACCATCCAGTCCTACCGAAAAGGAATGTAATTGTGGCCACCAGGCATCTTGAGTGTCTTCAGATTCTATACGTTTAGAAGAAAACTTTTTGGCTAATGCGGAGGTAATAGATGAATCCAACCCTCCGGATAATAGAACTCCGTATGGCACATCACTCATTAGTTGTCTGTGAACTGCATCAGAAAGTGCATCGTGTAAATCTTCTATGCTGGTGGGGTTGCTTTTTACTTTTTCAAAATCAACCCAGTCTCTTTTGTACCATCGGGTTGGGGCTTGGTCACCACTTTTCAAATAATGACCGGGAGGAAAAAGTTCTATTTGGCTACAAACTCCCTCCAAAGCTTTCAACTCCGAGGCCACATAAAAAGTGCCGTGTTTGTCCCAGCCCATGTACAATGGAATGATTCCCATGTGATCACGCGCAATAAAAAAACTGTCGTTTTTTTTGTCATAAATGGCAAAGGCAAATATACCATTGAGATCGTCTACAAAATCAGCTCCTTTTTCGTTATAAAGCGGCAAAATGACTTCACAATCAGATTCGGTCATAAATTGATATTTACCTTTAAATTGTTTCCTTAACTCAAGGTGGTTATATATTTCTCCGTTAGCTGCCAAAACGATGGTACCATCTTCACTATATAGTGGTTGCTTTCCCGATGCCGGGTCAACGATAGCTAGTCTTTCATGACCCAAAATGGCATTTTTGCTATTGTAAATACCACTCCAATCCGGACCTCTGTGTCTAATGCGTTTTGACATTTCTAATATTTGAGGTCTAAGAGTTTCTGAATCTTGCTTCAGTTCAAAGGCACAAACAATTCCGCACATGATTAAATATTTTAAACAAAACTATGTAAATATTTCAATATATATGTAAAAAATAGTAATACTATATATATTTTAAACATTTTTATCAATATTTGTTTATTTTATAAATAAAAAAAGAAGAATTATCAATATTAGTTAAACTCTTCAGCCAAAGAAAGGCTAAAGGCGATTACTAAATACAATTTTTCCATTGAGGATGGTGGCCACAATTCTGGTTTTCAGAACACTTTCAATATTGACCTCCATAATGTCTTGATCCAGAATTATAAAATCAGCGAATTTTCCAACCTCAATACTACCTTTTTCTTCTTCCTCAAAGTTGGCATATGCAGCCCATCGTGTCATACCAAGAAGAGCTTCATATCTAGATAGGGCGTTTTTGGGCTGAAAAGGTATTGACAATGAATCACCGGGTTTTTTTCTGGCAACTGCAGCATAAAAAGTTCCAAAAGGGTTGATGTCTTCAACGGGAAAATCAGTACCTAAGGCCAAAACACCCGACCAGTCAAGCATTTCCTTATATGCATAAGAGCTTTTTAATCGCTCTTTTCCCAGTCGGTCCAAGGCCCAATCAAAATCACTCGTAGCATGGGTAGGCTGAATCGAAGGAATGATTTTAACGTTAAATCTTTGGAAGTCTTTGGGGTCAACAAATTGTGCGTGTTCTATTCTCCAACGGGGATCTTTTTTCTGAAGTAGTACTTGGTTGTAAACCTCTAATACCAATTGATTTGCGGCATCACCAATGGCATGAGTATTCATTTGAAAAGATTTTTCTGCCAAAAGTTTTGCCAAACGCGTCAGGGAATCTCTTGAGATTAACAAACTGCTTTTATATCCCTTTTGGTCACTATAGTCTTCGATTAATGCTGCGCCTCTAGAACCCAATGCACCATCTGCATATACCTTTACAGAGCTGACATTCAAAAGTTCCGTTTTGAGTTTACCTCTCTCAATAAAATGATTAATGGCATCGGGCTTATTTTCAATCATTGCATATACCCTCAGTTTGAGTACTTTTTTTCTTTGTAAGCTGTCTATCAAATAAATATCCTTTTTAGATATTCCCGCCTGATCAACAGTGGTTAAACCATTTTCAAAACAAATTTCCTGAGCTTTGATCAATGATTTAATTTTATTATTGGTAGAAAATTCAGGGATGATTTTATTAATCAACTGTTTTGCATGGTCTACCAACATGCCGCTAAGTTTTCCGTTTCGTTTTATTATTTGCCCACCTTCTACCTCAGTGTCTTTATTAATACGAGCCATTTCAATCGCTTTTTGGTTAACCAAAAAAGCATGCCCATCGATACGCTCCAAAACTACTGGAACATTGGGAAAAGCTGCATTAAGCTTTTGATTATCGGGAAGAGAGGGGTCTTCCCATTGATTTTGGTCCCAACCCACTCCTATAATTACCTTCTGATCGTTTTTAGCCTGGTGCTTTTTGACTTTTTCAATGAGTTGATCCATACTCTTCACGTCTCTCAAATCGGCCTTAAAATGATTTAAACCCAATGACATAAGATGGCCATGTGCATCAATAAACCCTGGTAAGATGGACAAACCTCTAGCGTCAACGGTATTGGCAGGACTGTATTCTTTCAGCAATTCTTCCCCTCCTACAGCGACAAATTTTCCTTTATCTACAACAAAAGCCGATACTATATCAAAATTGGCATTTACGGTGTAGATTTTTGCATTGTGAACCAATAGATCAACACGCTGCGTACATCCAACAGCAAGGTAAAAAATGATCAGAAAAAAAAGGGGGTTTTTATTCATCTGATAAATATGACCACAAAATTAAACTAAAAAAGATACTGTTAAAATATTTAGCGATTAGATTCGGCTTTCATTAAAGATTTATATCAAACTTGTGTCTTATCCCAACAAAATGAAGCTGACTTTGATTCTTATAATAAGCCCAACGAGATGTATTTTCACTGAGAATCATTTTGCCCTCATAGAATAAATCCCATTGAGCATTGATTTTCCATGTTAGGGAAGTTGATATTCCAAAGACCGATCCTAAAGATTCTGTGATTTGGATTTTTCCATCGCTATTTTCTGATGGAGCTACAATCAAATTTTTAATAGAATCTCTATCCCCAATATAATGTCCGATGAATTGAAAAAATATTTTTTGACCCAATCTAAAGTTGGCATTCAGGTCAATACTGAGCGAGGGTAAGTTCCAAACTTTTTCATCTTTATTTCTTTTGTATTCGAAATATCCGGTTTCCAGATTAATCTTATTGTATTCACTGAATCGCATTTCGATACGGGTGAAGATTCCTATTTTTTCAACACTGTCATAAACAATTTCATAAGCATTTGCCAAACGATAGGCCATATCATCATTTTTATGGTCGTAAGGCAAACGTTTGAAAATGGGGAAGTTGTCGGATTGACTGTAATGGGCATTTAATTTGAATGAGAATCCCGATCCTGGGTAGGCATTTAACCCTATGTCTCCGAAATGATTTACTTGGGTGGGTTTGATGACCAATGTAGGGGAGACATAAGGGTTTTGAAGAGAGAAAGAAGTAAAATTATTAAGGTCGTAGCTTCCATAATAATTTAGAAAAGGAACCAATTTTCCGTTGTCAGACTTGAAGGAAATATCTACTTTAGGGTAAACAAAAAATGAATGATCTTCCTCCTCTGTATCTCCAAAAGGATAAATTCCTTTGGCACCCAATCTAAGTTTTAATTTTCTTCCGACGTTTAAAAACTGGAGCTCAAGTTGACCCAATCCCTTTTTATAATTCAATCCTTCCTCACTCAGATAGCCCCTAAAAAAATTGGTATTGACCATTTCTACCTTGGGGGTCAATTCCAAATACTGACTGAAAAGAGGAATTCTCATATGAGTATTAATATTGATAATGTGTTCTGTAGTGTCAAATGAATCGGTGGTTATATGTGTATTGAAATTGACTTTATTTAAAATACTGTCATACCATTGCCAACGGGATCTAATAGACAAATAATTAAGATTTTGGGAAGGGTCTAGCAGATTGGGTCTAAAAGAGGGTATATTTTCCCAATTTGTATTATAAAGTCCAAAAAAATTGTGTCCTTGACGGTCAAAACGCAAATCCGAATCTACTCGCATATTGTTTTGTTTGTATTGATATATAAACCCTAAGATTGTTCTATTTTGGTCGCTATTAAGGAGGGTTTGATCAATGTCTCCTATCCTATTGTAAAGGAAATTAAAACCAATGGATTGCACCCGATCTAATGGAACCATTGTGGAAAAGTTGAGTCCAAGATAGGAATGATTTCCAACCCCACCCATTACATGGGAATTGTGAAAAAAAGAGCTTTCTTGACGCTGAAGTTTTAGCGGAGAGGCTTTATTGGGAACAAAAGTGGACATCACGGGAATGGGTTCAAATGTATATTCGACTTTTATTTTATTTTGAACAAGAGAATCTTCAATGCTGGGGTTGGTTCGAATTTTAAAAACACTTTTTAGGCTGGGGCTATAGGATTTTACTACAGTAACTTCTTGTATACCCAAATCATCGGTCTCCACCTCTTGTGCTTCAGCCATTAAGGATAGGTTTATTAGCAACCATAAAAAGAAAAAAATCTTATTGTACTTCATGGTTTGTGTCGGTTTGGGACAGACTGGCATTCTTCTGAGCCTGTTCTTGTTTTATTTGATTAAGTAGAGTCTTTCCCTCCTGGGAAATTTCGGGAAACTGATCGTAGTTGTTTAATAAGGATTCTAAAATATAAGTGGCTTGAAAAGCATCTTTGACGGCATGAAAATTCTTGGCCATAAGGAGTAAACTTTTGGCAGCAAAATAGGGCTGACTACTAAATTTTTGTGACAATTGGGCAATCACTTCATTGGACTTTTCATACGCTTTGTTAAGGTAATTTTGGTGTGCTCTGAAATAATATGCCTCTGCAGCAAGCTTATCGATAGGGGATTTTTCCAACACTTTAAAAGCTTCTTGAGCTTTTAGTGAATCTCCCAAATTAATTGAGGTTTGAGCCAAAATTTCGTAGGCATCCCACTTTACTTTTACTTCTAAATTTTTTAAAGCCAAAACGGCTTCTGCTTTTTGCTGTGCCTCTTTTAATTCTTCAGATTGATAATAGGAACGCATCAAATTAAACATGGCATAGCGTTTGTTATCGGAATAAACCGCCTGGATTTCCAATTCCTTCCAAAGGGGTATCGCTTCCTGTTGCATATCTTTTTTGATCAAAATCTGTGTTGCCCTTACCAATGCTTGTTCATAATACTCATTAGGTTTCTCATCGATCAATTTTTGGTAATTTTCAATTGCATTATCAAAATCAGATCCTTCGTAATAAATTTCTGCTAATGTAAAGTGTGCCTTGAGGGCATTACGCCCTTGTGGATAGCTTTGCAAATATGAAATAAATGATTTTTCAGCTTGTTTTTTTCGGTTATTTAAAAACTGTTTTTCAGCAGCCGAAAAGGCGGTTTGTTCCAGTTCGTGGTCAGAAAAGGAATCAATATCTAATTCTTTAAGCCAAAGGGTAAATTGGGGAACTTGATCTCTATCAACCGCAATTTCTTTGAGGGTTCCCAAAGCTTGCTGAGCTGTAACGTCTTTTTTGAAGCGCACTACCAAGTTTTTTAAAACATCTTCTGCGCGGTTTAACTTTTCCTGATTGTAAAGGATCAAACCTGTGTTCAGAATGGCTTTAGGTAGGTAAGGGCTTTTGGGGTAACGAGTGATCATCTCATTATAGTTGTTGATAGCAGTATCAAAAGAACCAGCTAAAGCATAAGCGCTACTCAACTCAAAATAGGCATCGTCAACATAGGCAGATCGAGGGTGTTTATTAATTAGCTCTTTGAGGGTACTGATTTTTTGTTTATTGCGATTAACAAAACCATAGCTTATGGACTTTTGATATAAGGCATAATCAGATTGAGCCGGGGACATCGCAATACCTTTATTGTATTGCTCAATTGCAGGCCAAAAACGACTCATAGCAAACTCTGCATCCCCCATGCGGATGTAGGCATCACGGACTTTACTTCGAGAATAATATTTTTGCTGATCGACGACCTCCTGGAATGAATTAAGTGCCAATTCATAATTGGCCATCTTGAAATAGGTGTATCCCAAATGATAGTGATATTCAAATTCGTTGAGCACAGATTTTTTGGGTATATTTTTTTCAAAAACAAAAAATTGATCGACGGCTTCCTCAAATCGATTGCGTTCGTATAGGGTTTGGGCCAGCCAAAAAAGAGATTGTGCTGTTATGGCTTTGACTTCGTCATTTTTGACGGCTGTTTCAAAAAAATCTCCTGCATTTTGATAATCTCCAGCATTAAAAAGTTGAATGGCTTTTAGAAAGGTTACTTTTTGTAAAAGTCGGTCGTCTCTATACTCACTTTGTGATGAAAGGATTGACAGTACGCCATCGTAATCACCACTATTAGTGTAAGAACTCAATAATAGAGCAGTAAGTTCTTGTTCATTAATTGTTTTGGGATAGGTTTCGAGATATCTGATGATGACTTGTGGTACTTTTTCATATGGGTTTCCAATCTCATAGCTCAAACGGGCATAGTTGAGCAAAGCGGTTTGCGTTATATCTGGATTAAATCTCATCGAAGAAGCGCTTCTATAGGCATTAAGCGCAGAGGGTTTACGTTCTTTTTTTAAATAGCACTCTGCCAAATAATAATAAGCATTCTGTGCCAATTTATCTTTTTTCCCTATGATTTTATTGAACTGATCAATTGCTTCGCTGTAGTTCTCTGTTTCGTAATAGGCATAACCCAACTGATAAAAATCCTCGTGGGTCCATTTACCGTTTTTTCCATTGTAATTATTTAAATGTTTTAACGCCTTATCATACTGTTGGGTATTGAAGTAGCTTTCTCCGATGATTTTCGAAAGTTCGGAAAAGTTATCTCCGTGAGCATTTTGAATTTCTTTTTCTCCCAAGTAAATGGCTTTTTCAAATCTGCCTAGCTTGAAATTCATTTCTACTTGAAAGTAACCTATATTTTCCTGTTGATCTTTATTAGATACCCGAGTAAAGGAATTCGATGCTGCGGCATAATCTTCTAACTGATAGGCAATATGTCCAAGGAAGTAGTGGGCATCGGATTCATATTTAGGATTAAATTTTACTTTTTCCAGCAAATCTTTAGCTTGTTGGTATTGTTTTTTAGTAAAAAGGGTGTATCCCTTGTTGAAATATAACTCAGGAAGTTCAGTTTTTGGTACATCAGCCACATTTACTTTGGCAAACCATTTGTGAGCATAAGAATATTTTTCGTTGTTAAAATAATAGTTGGCAAGATCAAAATAGACTGTTTTTAAAATTACGGTATTAGGATAGTCCAAACTATAGGTTTCAATCAATTTGACCGCAGCAGGATCATTGAGCCTTAAAGCAGTAACCAATTTAAAATAATTGATCTCCTCCAATTCTGCGACAGTAAAGTTATAATCCTCATAAAATGTGAGGGCAGGCTCCACATTGGGAAACATGCCCTGGTAGTATAAATTAGTAGCCTTAATTTTTAGCGCAGCCTTGTCGAAGAGTTGTGACCAACTTAGGGCAGTAAAAAAAAACAACAAAATCGGCAGTAAGCTATTTTTTTTTAAGTCATTCATATTCAAAGTTAAACAGAAACCTTTTTTATTTGAACGGAATAATTTTTGCTTGAGTATATTTTATCAACAAATTTTATTAGCAAATCAAAACCTTTTTAAATTTGAAAATATAATCTTTACAAATGGCACAAAATATTGTTTCTTTTAGTGATGCTAACATTATGCAAAACGGAAAAACTATTTTGACAAATGTTTCCATTGATGTTCCAGAGGGGAGTTTTGTTTTTTTGATTGGCAGGACAGGAAGCGGAAAGAGTAGTTTGATTAAAACCATTTACGGTGATTTGGAACTGACAGGTGGATTGGGCAGTGTTGGAAAATTTGATTTAACACGACTAAAAAGCAAACAAATCCCATTATTGAGACGATCCCTTGGAGTGGTTTTTCAAGACTTTAAATTATTGCCCGATCGAAGTATCGAGGACAACTTAAAGTTTGTACTAAAAGCAACCGGATGGAGAGATAAAAAAGAAATTAACCAAAGAATTAATCTGGTATTGGATATGGTAGGCATTGATGTCAATATAAAAAAATTTCCTTTTGAGCTGTCTGGTGGAGAGCAACAAAGAGTCGCCATTGCTAGAGCTTTGCTAAATGATCCAAAACTTATCATTGCAGATGAACCAACTGGTAACCTTGATCCACAAACCAGTCAAGAAATTATGCAGCTTTTCAAATCTTTACATGAAAAAGGAATGACCCTACTAATGGCTACTCATGATTATCAAATGATTGTCAAATTTCCAGGAAAAATTTTCAAATGCGAGGATGGAAAAGTGTTCGAAGTCATAGCCAAAACATAGGTTTTGACTTATATTCCTCTCATAGCAATTCCTTTTAGTAATTTTGTAAAAAAATATTATGCCCATAACAGACCTACCTAAAATAGCAAATAACCAAAGTAGTAAGTTTTTTTTAATGGCTGGACCATGTGCCATTGAAGGTGAGGAAATGGCAATGAGAATTGCCGAAAAAATAAAATCCATTACAGATGCCCTCTCCATACCTTTCATTTTTAAGGGAAGTTTTAAAAAAGCTAACCGAAGTCGAATAGATAGTTTTACGGGAATCGGAGATGAAAAAGCCCTAAAGATTTTGGAAAAAGTAGGTAAGGCTTTTGAGGTCCCTACAATCACTGATATTCACAACGAAGATGATGCTGCGAGAGCTGCCAGTTATGTTGATGTATTACAAATCCCTGCTTTTTTGGCCAGACAAACCGATCTATTAGTGGCAGCTGCAAAAACCAAAAAATTTGTCAATCTTAAAAAAGGGCAATTCATGAGTCCAGAAAGTATGGAGTTTGCAGTTCAAAAAGTAAAAGATAGCGGTAATGAAAATGTCTGGATCACAGATCGTGGAACCCAGTTTGGTTATCAAGATCTGATCGTAGATTTTAGAGGTATTCCCGTTATGAAAAAATTTGCAACTACAATATTGGATGTTACCCATTCACTTCAACTACCCAACCAAAGCAGTGGGGTGACAGGAGGAAGGCCTGAAAGTATTGAAATTATTGCCCGTGCAGGAATCGTTACTGGAGTTGACGGCCTTTTTCTAGAAACCCATTATGACCCTACTTCCGCAAAAAGTGACGGAGCTAATATGTTGGATCTACAACATTTAGATGGACTTTTGACCCGTTTGTCCCAACTATGGGTTTTTGTTACTGAAAGTCTGCGGTAAAGCTCATAAGAAAGCTTTTTTTTACTCCATTGTGATTCTTTATCACGTTCAAAAAATCGTTTGCTTTTTTTCACCATTGTAAATATGTGATAAACAATTAGGCTGAAATCCCATTCATGATATATATCCAATCGCAAATCATAGTCCAAAAATAAAGTTCCATCCACTAAAACAAATACTTGAATAGATATTGTATAAAACAGATGGGACCTAGAAATTCAAAAAAGGTGATTTAATTGAGTATGCAGATTTTGGAAAAATGAATTTTTATATATGATATAAGTTATTTGTACTAAATATCTGAACTAAAAGTGAGGAGTAATTTAGTTTTTACAAAAAATAAAATTACAAGAATTATGCTGAAAGCTAATATGGAATTCAGAGAAATAAATCAACACTAATGATAAACATTATTTAATTATCTGAATAATGTTTGATTATAAAGTCAAAAATTTTCTACGGCATGGAATTTGTATATTTGGAATTAAATGATAAAAGTTCATTGAAAAATGGGGTCGACTGGTTTTGACAGCAGGTTCTCATAACGGAGTAAGCAGGTCGAGCGCTGAGACAGAGCTCGTAAATCTTATGTTTCAACCTTTTAAATGGCGAGAATAACTACGCTCTAGCTGCATAATTGACTGAATTATAGTAAGTCTTTGCCTAGTCCTGACAAGGTCGGGAAGCCGGATGTCTCTCGATAGCCCTTGTTGACGGCGATCGGTTTTGAGGCACCATAAATGTCAACATCGAAATATTATGGCATCGATAGTATTTTTCAATAAAGATGATAAGGAGGTCTTGGGCAGTTTTCGGTCACTGATCTCTCGAAAAACAAACGAAAACTAAGCCTGAAGAAAGCTCAGTTGTGACTTGTTTGGACGCGGGTTCGATTCCCGCCGACTCCAC